>NZ_CABVGX010000015.1 GCF_902497625.1 Pseudomonas fluorescens
GGCGACGATGGCGCTGTGCGCCGTGGCGCCGCCGCGAGCTGTGAGAATGCCGGCGACACGTGCCGGATCAAGCCGCGCGACGTCGGACGGACCGACTTCATCCATCACCAGAATGTACGGTTGCTCAGGCTCACTCGGCGTTTCAACACCGCACAGTCGCGCCAGCACCCGGCGACCAACGTCACGCAGGTCGGCAGCGCGTTCAGCCAGCAATGCGTCCTGCAGCGCTTCCTGTTGTTTTGCTGCAGCTTCGATCACCGCCATCCACGCCGCTTCCGCGCTTTCGCCCTGCTTGAGGCGGGTATCGACTTCATCGGTCAATTCCGGGTCGTCGAGCATCTCCTGATGCGTGATGAAAATCTCGCGAATCGCTTTGGCGGTGCTGCGTTCGATCAGCCCTTCGATGTCGCGTCGTACGTCCGCCAGCGCCTGCCGCAGACGCTCGCGCTCAATGGCCGCCGATTCACCGCGCAGCGGATATTCGATCACTTGCTGCACTTGAATATGCGCCGGGCCGATGGCGATGCCGGGGGCCGCGGGGATCGCTTGAACCAGGCTGCCGGGGGCCGGTGCGAGCAGTACTTCAGCGATATCCGCGAGCACTTCAGGCTGTTGACTGACAGCGGGCAATGGCTCGATTTCTTCGCCAAGGCCTTCTTCGATGGCAGCCAGCAAGGCCGGCAACGCATCGGCGGCAACGTTCGGTTCGGCAACGAACTCCAGCACCTGACCGCGACGGGCGCCAAGGCTGAGCAGTTTGCTCAGACTCTTCACCGACACCGCGCTGTCCTGACCGTCGACAATCCGCACGCGGATTTCGCCATCAAAACTTTTCGCCAGTTGCGCGAGGATCTTCGCCGGCCGCGCGTGCAAACCATGGGCATTGGCCAAGGCGATTCGCGCACTCGGCCAATCGACGGGCAATTCGCCGCCGAGCACTTCAAGGACTTTTCGGCTGCTGGTCGCTCGACCCAATTCGTGGCCGCGACCTTCGATCAGCAACGCGCACAAACGTTCGAGCAATGACTGATGCGCTTCACCCAGGCTGGCCAGGCAGAACAGACCGCTCAGCGGTTGGCCCAGGTAGCGCATCGGTTTATCTGGCGTAACGAAGGCCAGTCCAGGACGTTTTACCGTCTGCTCGCTGTGCAGCCACCACAAGCCGTCGCCCAGCGGCAGCGCTTCGACTTGTTGCAGCACGGCCGCAAAGCCATTGCTCACGCAATCGGCCTGGCGCAACAAACGGGCGCCGCGCCAGACCAGTTCTTCGAAGTCGTCAGCGGAAACGCCGAGGCCGATCATCTGCGCATCCAGCGCCAGTTCCTGCGGCGCGCCTTGCAGCAGTTTCAGCAGTGCTTCGGCAGAACCGGCACGGCGCAAAGCCTGACCCAGGTCAGTCTCGCCAAGGGCGCGGGTGAGCAGTTGCAAAAGTCTTAAGTGCTCGTCGGACTTGGCCGCGATGCCAATCGCCAGGTAGACGATCTGACCATCGCCCCAATCCACGCCCTCGGGAAACTGCATCAGGCGTACGCCGGTGGAAAACACCTGATCGCGGGTTTCAGGGGTACCGTGTGGGATGGCAATACCTTGCCCGAGAAAGGTCGAGCCCTGCACCTCGCGCGCTTGCAACCCGGCCAGGTAACCCTCGGCAACCAGGCCGTCGGCGACCAGATGTGCAGCCAGTAATTGCAGCGCGGCGGGCTTGTCCACGGCCGACTGACCCATGGATATCTGCTCTATGGTGAGCTCGAGCATGCGGTCTCCTTTTTGGCGCCTGATGACGCCAGGTATTGTTTTGACTGTTTCAGCTTAGGCGCTTGGGCTTCACTTTTGGCGGTTTCACGGCAGAACCGGCCAAATGCCCTTATTACCTCGAAAACGCGATAGCTGAAACGTTTAATCTAGAATGATTGGCACGTTACTCGATTATGTCCCATCCTTGAAGTCCAACTTGTCGGAAGCGTTGCGACGGTGGTCGTGTGCGTGAATCGGTTAGGATTGGCGAAAATATCGGGCAAGCTCGACAAAACAAGGAAACCCGAGTTGAAACTCAGTGATATCGCACAGTTGGCCGGCGTGTCCGTGACCACCGCCAGTTATGTCATCAACGGCAAGGCCCAGCAGCAGCGGATCAGCAGCGCCACTGTGGCGCGCGTGCGCGCGGTGGTCGAACAGCATGGCTTCACGCCCAACCCGCAAGCCGCCGGGTTGCGCAGTCGGCACACTCGCACGTTGGGCTTTATCCTGCCGGACCTGGAAAACCCGAGTTACGCGCGAATTGCCAAACTGCTGGAACAGGGCGCCCGGGCGCGTGGCTACCAGCTGCTGATCGCCAGCTCCGATGATGCACCAGACAGCGAACGGCAATTGCTGCAACTGTTTCGCGCTCGTCGCTGCGACGCGTTGATCGTCGCCAGTTGCCTGCCGGCTGACGATGACAGTTATCGTCAGTTGCAAGCCAAGGGCACGCCGATCATTGCCATCGACCGGGTCATGAAGCCTGAACATTTCTGCTCGGTGATCAGCGACGACCGTGAAGCCAGTCTGCAACTCACGCGCAGTCTGCTCGAGCCGCTGCCCAGGCAGATCGTCCTGATCGGTGCGCGGCCGGAACTGAGCATCAGTCAGGAACGCGCCGCAGGCTTCAGAGCGGCGCTGGCCGACTTCACCGGCGAAATCCTCATCGAGCACGCTGAATCCTTCAGTCGAGAGTGCGGCAAACAATTGATGGAAGAGTTGTTGCAACGCCTGGGTCATTTGCCGGATGCGTTGGTGACGACCTCCTACGTGCTGCTTCAGGGTGTGTTCGATGCCTTGCACGATTTTCCGCTGAAGAACCGCCCGCTGCGCCTCGGCACGTTCGGCGATACGCAGTTGCTGGATTTTCTGCCGCTGCCGGTCAATGCCATGGCCCAGCAGCATCAGTTGATCGCAGACAAAGCCCTGGACCTGGCCTTGGCCGCCATCGAGCAGTCCGACTATCAGCCCGGCGTGCACGCCATTGCGCGAACGTTCAAGCAGCGTATCCGTCAGGAGTAGACCGTGGAGCTGATCGACACCCACACGCATCTGGATTTTCCGGACTTCGATGCCGATCGCTCGGTGCTGCTCGCCGACAGTCGCGCCGTCGGTGTACGCAAGATCGTCGTGTTGGGCGTTCATCAGGGCAACTGGCAGCGGGTCTGGGAACTGGTCCAAAGCGATCCGGACCTGCATGCGGCGTTTGGTCTGCATCCGGTGTTTCTGGATGATCACCGGCCTGAACATTTGTCCGAACTCGCCGATTGGCTTACACGGCTTGCCGGCCACCGACAGCTGTGTGCGGTGGGCGAAATCGGGTTGGATTACTTCATCGAATCGCTTGATCGCGAGCGCCAGCAAACGTTATTCGAAGCGCAGCTGCAACTGGCGGCGGACTTCAATTTGCCGCCGTTGATTCATGTGCGGCGCAGCCATGCGGCCGTAGTTGCGACGCTCAAGCGTTTCAAGTTGAAACGCGCAGGCATCATCCACGCGTTCGCCGGCAGCAAGGAGGAAGCCCGCGAATACATCAAGCTGGGTTTCAAACTCGGCCTCGGCGGCGCCGCAACCTGGCCGCAGGCCCTGCGCATGCACCGCGTGCTGGGGGAATTGCCGCTGGATTCAGTGGTACTGGAAACCGACTCGCCGGACATGGCGCCGGTGATGTTCCCCGGCCAACGCAACAGCCCGGCGCATCTGCCGGCGATATGCACCGCGCTGGCGGGGATCATGGCGGTGAGCCCCGAGCAGTTGGCGGCGGCGAGTACCGCCAATGCCTGTGAGGTGTTCAACTGGTAACTTGCTGCCCTCACACAAATCCTGTGGGAGCGAGCCTGCTCGTGATGAGGCTATAACAATCAGCTTCTGTGTCGACTGTTATACCGCTATCGCGAGCAGGCTCGCTCCCACAAGGAAACGGGTACCAGCATCACACCCGAAACGCACTGATCAGCTGTTTCAACTCCACCACCTGCACCGACAACGCCCGGCTGGCATCTTCGGTCTGGTGCGCGCCTTCAGCCGTGCGCTCGCCGGCGCGGTTAATCTCGACGATGTTCTGGTCAATGTCATGCGCCACGGCGGTCTGCTGTTCCACCGCAGCGGCAATCTGCTGGTTCTGATCGACGATCATGCCGACAGCACCCAGAATGTTGTCCAGCGCCTGCTGGACCTTTTCCGATTGCCCGACGGTGCCGTTGGCCATTTGATGACTGCTGCCCATCGCTTTAACTGCCGCGCCGACACCGCTGTGCAGCTTGGCAATCATCTGCTCGATCTCTTCGGTCGATTGCTGCGTGCGTTTGGCCAGCGTGCGCACCTCGTCCGCCACGACCGCAAAACCTCGACCTTGCTCACCTGCGCGCGCCGCCTCGATTGCCGCATTCAGGGCCAACAGGTTGGTCTGTTCGGCGATGCTCTTGATCACTTCCAGCACGCGACTGATCGACTGGCTGTCGCTGGCCAGTTGATTGATCACCAGCACCGACTGATCGATTTCACTGGCCAGCGCGGCAATACTGCCCTGCTGCGATTCCACCAGCGTGCGACCGCTGAGGGTCTCGTCGTTGACACTGTGCGCGCTGCTGACGGCCGCAGCAGCACTGCGCGCCACCTCCAGCGAAGTGGCCGACATCTGATTCATCGCCGTAGCGACCTGCTCGATCTGCGAGCGCTGCCCCGCCACTGCCTGATTACTTTGCGAGGAGACGCTCTCGACCTGCCCGGCCTGACGCTCGACCTCCTCTACGGTCTGCCCCACCCGCTCGATCAGGTCGTGAATTTTCTTCACGGTGCCATTGAACACCTCGCCCAACTCGCCGAGTTCGTCACGGCTGTTAGCGCTGAACGTCACCGTCATGTCGCCCGCCGCGACCTTGTCCATCACTGCGCCAAGACGCTTGAGGGTGGTGCGGGTCGACGCGTAGAAGCCGCCGTAAAGATAGAAAATCAGCACGAACACTGCCGACAAGGCGACGGCCTGCAGGATCATATGCGTACGGTTCTGCTCCAGCCGTTGCTGCAATTGGGTGCCGAGAAATTTCAGAGTGGCTTCGTTAAGCTGATAGGTCTGATCCATCAGGCCGGTGACCTGATCGTAAAAGGATTGCCACGGTGCATCCAGCGTATCGGCCATCACCACTTGTTCTTCGAACAGGTCACTGGCCAGTTTCAGCGACGCCTGGCTGCCTTGCGCCGTGGCACTTAAATTCTCGCGCGCCGCGTTGCTTGAGCCCAGCGCATCCTGCAACTTCAGACCGTACTCGGCCTGCAGCTTCTCGATTTGCGCCATCAATTCATCGAAACGGGTACTCGAAGACGAGTTGAGAAAGCCTTGGCCCAGGGAATAGGAGCCCATTGCGCGACCATCGCCCAAGGTTTGGGTAATCGCCGGCGTGATGTGGGTGATCAGTTCGCTGAGCTGGCGCATGTCGCTTTGGTTATCGCGGCTCAAACCGGCCTGACTGGCAATGATCTGTCCGAATATCTGCGCGTTGCCCAGCAGCTTGCCGATCAGCGCGCTCTTGCTTTGCAGGGAGTTTTCAGTTTGCTGAGCCTTGAACGCGCTGATCATCTCATCGCGCTTGGCATCGAAAACAGTGACCTGCTCCGGATCGGTGGTCATGGCCGTCAACCCTTCAAGCCGCGCCAGCACACTTTGCTCGAGGCTGCCGATTTGCGCCTCGACGTTACTGGCCTTGCCGGCCTGGCCAAGGTAGACGTTGATCTGCACCAGATTGTTGAGGGTCTCCAGATCACGCCGCAGGGTCAGGCTGCTGCCCAGCAGGTCAAGGCTCTGCAGTTCGACCTGGGTGCCCTGGAGTTCGCGATACGAATCGCGCACCAGATAGAAGTTGGTAACCAGCATCGGGATGAGGAAAAGCAAGCTGATAAGGCTGAACTTCATGCCGAAGCTCAGGCGATTCATCAGCGCAACGGCGGGATAGAGCAAGCTCTTCACTGGAAGTCTCCCTTTCTGATTTTTCTTGTTTTTATATGGCAGGCGCAGACCAGCGGCAGATAGCCACTAGTTTGCGTCAGCTCTGTATAGCTTAAATCGGCAGGGGGGTTTGTAACTTAAGGTTAACGGGGGGAGCGGGACTTGCAGCAGCTGCCGAAGACGGCGTTCGCTGCGTCGGGCTGGGGCCTCAGCAGAGGACGCAGCCTTCGGCAGCGGCTACAAGGGGCGGAGCTGCTTGCTGGTGTCGGCGATCAGGGCAGAACTGTCCACAGTGCGAAGCCGGCGTACCAGAGCACTGCCGCGCGCAATAGCAATTCCCAAAGGTTGTCGAGGCTGCTGATGCCATGCGGACCTACCATTGGAGCGGGAATTTCCCCAGCCGCCAGACCGACCTTCCCGATCAATTGAGCGGCGCTGATGTTCCAGTTCAGCACTTCGTGCAGCATCACCCGGCTAACCGCCACAAAGTTGCCCACCAGTGCGAAACTGGCGGCCAACAGACGCACCGGCACCCAGTCGAACGCATGCCGTAACTGCCCCGCACGTTCCACTACCGCCGGGTTTTGCCCATGTTCTTCGGCGAGCGCCAGCAGTCGATAGCTCAACGCCGCGACCGGCCCCAGTACGAAGTACCAGAAAATCACGGCAAAAAAGCTTTGATAACCCTCCCACAGCAGATGCCCCTGAACAGCCTCCAGTAATTGCTCACCACTGTCGGCATCGATCTTCAGGTCGCGCTCGGCCACGTGCGCGGCAGCTTGCAGGTCTTCACGGCGCCAGGCATCGCGAAACGGTCCGAGGCCGGCCAGCAGATCGCCGCGACCGAGACTGTAAATCACCACCAGCAAATGCACCGGCAATGCCAGAAGCCCATACGCCACCGGCTCCAGCACTACCAGCACCAGCCCCAGCAGCGCCACCGGCAGCAATACCACAATGGTCAGGATCAGCCAGGGACGCGGCGCCATGCGCGGGCTGGACTCAAGCTTATGCAGCTCGCGCACCCAACCACCATCACGTTGAATCCGATGGCGCAGGGCCGAGAATTTCTCGACCCAGACCGCCAGCAGCAACACCAGAAAACTCATTGTCCTTCCTCTTTTTCCTTTACAGCCTGTGCCAGAGCAGTGCGATAGCGAACCCAGTCGAACGCCGGCCCCGGATCAGTCTTGCGCCCGGGCGCGATGTCGCTGTGCCCGCAAATGCGCTGGGCGGTGATCGCCGGAAAGATCCTTTGCACCTGCACGGTCAACGCCGTCAGCGCAGCATATTGCGCATCGGTGAACGGCAGATCATCGGTGCCTTCGAGTTCGATGCCTATGGAAAAATCGTTACAGGTTTCCCGCCCCTCAAAGCACGAAACGCCGGCATGCCAGGCGCGCTCAAGACAAGAGACAAACTGGGTGACGGTGCCGTCACGCTCTATCAGAAAATGCGCAGACACCCGCAGGTCAGCAATTCCCTCAAAGTAGGGATGCTCTGTGACATCCAGCCGGTTCTGGAAAAATTGCTGCACCTTGCCGGTTGCAAATTGCGCCGGTGGCAGGCTGATGTTGTGAATGACCAACAGCGAAATCTCGCCAGAGGGGCGCGCATTGAAGTTGGGTGAGGGGCAGGATTGCACGCCCTGACACCAACCGCTCGCGGGGTCCAACTGCATACAGGTTCCTTCAGCGACGACAATGGGGGCGCTCAGTATGCCGCTATAGTGCTCGACGGGCGATCACTAGCCGCGATCAAGACGGCGCAGGTTGCCGATGACCGACTCCAGCGCGCGATCGAACAGTAACGTATCAGCCAGTATTCGCACCGCGCCTCGCTGAAAGTCGTGCGCCAGCTCGATACGGCTGCGCTCGAGAACTTTCAGACCGGTGCGGTTGACGAAAATGTGCTTGCCCGTGGCTTCGATGATCGCGGTGAGTTTGCAACGCAGCTTATATTCCTCGTCTTCCTCGATCTCAACCCAACAACCCAATGTCAGCTGATCGACCTGCAACAGGCTGGCATCATCGCCCGGCAGCCTGGGCAACGCCTCGCCAGCTTCAGCGCTCTGCAGGACGACTTCCTCACGCACTTCAACCATTGCCGCATCGGCCGCTCGCACAAGAGTCAACGGTTGGTCCGCGCGTTCGAACAGCTGCAGATGTAAGGTCTCCAGGTCGCTGAAAAACTCACCGGTCGCAAACGGGTCGAACGCCGAGGCGTTCAAGCCATCACGCAGCGATTTCAGCAGGCCAGGAACCAGCGCCAGTAACCGCAACTTCGCATCGGGCTCATCGTGGCGCTGCACACTCCAGATCAATTGCTGCATGGTCTGGACATCAGCGTGCCACTCGGTCGAGTGATCGCCATGCTTGAGGCACGTCAGCAACAACACCTGCCCCCAAGCCTCCTGCACAAACGTCACAACCCGTTGCGGCAACACCTTGCCCAGCAGGGCCTGATTCACTGCCAGGCGAATGCGCTGACGGGCCAGTTCGGTTTTCGCGCGACCTTCTTCGGCGTCACGGGTTCGCTGCTCCAGGAGCTCGCTGCGACGGCTTTCGTCGCTGGTGAAAGCAAGAAAATCTGCCAGCAGCCCGGCGAAAATCGCCGGGTCATCGACGAAGTCGTTCAACAAGCGCTGCACGACCTGATCGACGCGCATGTACAGGCTGTCGCGCGCATGATCATCGCATTCACCCCAGCCCTTCGCGGCTTCCGCGATCTCATTCAGCAAGCGCCGCGCCGGGTGGCTGCTGCGACTGAAAAAGCTTTTATCGAGGACGGCGACCTTCAGCATCGGGATCTGCAAGCGCGCGATCTGCGCCTTGAGCGAGTCTGGCAGGTTGCGGTCATCGAGAATGCAGTCGAACAACATCGCGATCAGATTGATGACGTCCTCGTCCGCCCCGGCAACCACACGCGATGTGCCGGTCTTGACGCTGACCCGAGTCAGCAGCTGTTCGAGCTGATTGCGCAGGTCGAAATCATCCTGTGCCGCAGGCTCAGGCACGTACTGCTGCAAATGCGAGAGCATGCGCAGCAGGTCACGGGTTGAAATGGGATGCGCGGGGGCACTGGCTTCCAGAGTGGGCGCCACACTGCCGCGCACGTGAGACAACAGTGCCTGCAGGGCGGTAAACGCTGCCTGAACGCTGCTGTCGAGCGGCATGCTGGCCGCCTGGTTGGCGTTCACTGACCCGCTACGGACACTGACTGCGCAGAGATCACTGACACGACTCGCCGGAGCCGGCTGGAGGCCGGGCAGGATGCCGTGATTCATCAGTAATTGATTCACCTGCGAGTACAGCAGATCAGCGTCGCTGAGCACATACCGCTCGAAGAGCTTAAGGATGACCAGCTTGACCTTGATCTCAACGCCAAGCGTCTGGGCGGCCTGCACAAAATACTCACAGATCATCGCCGGCCCAATCGGGTTACGCTCAGCAATGAGTTTCTGGCCTGACAGCATGCTCAAGCGGGCAGTCAACTGGTCAAGCGCATAACCGTCGCGGTTCATTACTTTGACGACCATCGCCTCCACCGCCACCGTTCGCTCAAGGTCATCACTGGAACGCCCGCCCACTTCAACGGCCAGCGCAGCAGGCGTTTTGCTGAGCTTGTCCTGCGTCAGGCGAAGGAACGCCTCAAAGAGCTGCTCGAAAAAAAACCGTTCGATGCTTTTGCGTTTGAGGCGCAAATCCCGCATGGCCTCGAAAAAAATATTCTGGTCGACATCGTTGCGTGCCCGGTCGGCCATTTCGAACAGGGTGTCGTCGGCATTTTCGAAGAGTTGCTGGAGCCCCTGCCTGAGTTGCTGTGCCACCAAGTCACGAACCTGCAGCACAATCGCCGGCAGACGGGCAAGCGGGGACTCATCCGACTTCGCGGTTACAGCCTTGCGCAGGGGCACTACATTGCCGTCGTTATGCATCCAGGCCTCTGAACTGATGGTGCGGGAGTGGTCTTCTTTGACCGAGCATACAGCCTGTCAAAGTCATGACGTCAAATGTGAGGCAAATTATCGGCAAAAGACGTTACGTTTGCCAGTGCGCCCTGGACCCGTTTTGGCTCAGACGTTGGCTGGCGGGTGCAAGCTGGCGCCTGCCTTCCCGGAAAATCGACCAAATGCACCATTCAGAGCCATTTGAGGGGACCGCATGCCTTGGGTTGCTGCGCGCCATGCCCCTATAATCGGGCCACTTTGTTTGTGGAGTCCGTTATGCCGAACCTACGTCTCGCCGATTTGACTGCAGAAATCGAGGCCAACGTGCGCCGCGCGTTACTCGAAGACATTGGCAGCGGCGATATCACCGCGCAGCTGATCCCGACGGAACGCCTGGCCAAAGCCACCATCATCACTCGCGATGCCGCCGTAATTGCTGGCACGTCGTGGGTTGACGCGGTTTTTCGGCAGCTGGACCCGCGCGTCGCCGTGCACTGGCAAGTGCGCGACGGCGAACGCGTGAAGCCTGAGCAGGCTTTGTTTCACCTTGAAGGACCGGCTCGCTCGTTATTGACCGGCGAACGCTGTGCGTTGAATTTTCTCCAGTTGTTATCGGGCGTGGCCACGCGAGCTCAATACTTGGTGGATTTCGTCGCTGGAACTCAGGTCAAGCTGCTCGACACCCGCAAGACCCTCCCGGGGCTGCGTCTGGCGCAAAAATATGCAGTCACCTGCGGCGGGTGTCATAACCATCGCATCGGCCTGTACGACGCCTTCCTGATTAAGGAAAACCACATTGCCGCCTGTGGTGGCATTGCTGAAGCCGTGAATGCCGCACACAGGATCGCCCCGGGCAAACCGGTGGAAATCGAAGTGGAAAGTCTGGCAGAGCTGAAAGAGGCGCTGGCGGCGGGTGCCGACATCATCATGCTCGATGAACTCAGCCTCGACGATATGCGCGAAGCGGTTCGCTTGAACGGCGGCAAGGCAAAGCTGGAAGCCAGTGGCGGGATCAACGAAAGCACGCTGTTGCCGATCGCGGAAACCGGAGTGGACTACATTTCGATTGGCGCGATGACCAAGGATGTGAAGGCCGTAGACCTGTCGATGCGTCTTAGTGTCTGAGCAGCTATAAGCTATAAGCTATAAGCTATAAGCTACAAGCTACAAGCTACAAGCTACAAGCTACAAGCTACAAGCGGTGCTGCTTTGACTTGTAGCTTGCGGCTTGCGGCTTGAGGCGGCCCTTAAACGACGAGATTATTCATCTCGCAGTATTCTTCCCACTCGACGCCCAACACCTCGGCCGCCTCTTTGTGCAGCACCAGACGCGCTGCTTCGAACTCTTCGGGCGTCGAGGTGTACTTGAGCGTCAGCTCCCACGGCTGCAAGCTCTGGGATTCGGCTTCGTCCTCGAACGCCCACTGGATCTGATCTTTCTGATCGTCAGCGGGCAGGTCCTTGATTTCTTCAGCCAGCTGAGGCGACTCAAGCAAGTACTTTTTCAACGCTTCTTCGTGACGAGCTTCCTGGGTCAATTCTTTAACGGTCATGGCGTTCTCGCTGATCTGGGGAATGGAAGATGGATCTGGATCATCAAGGATCTCTCTGACGCAAATAACCGGGTGTAATCCGGTTTTTCCGGCCTTCAGAACCATTCGGGGATCATCTGAAAACAACGTGTCGCCTGGTGCCCGAGACAGGAATCGAACCTGCGACCTTCGCGTTACGAGTGCGCTGCTCTACCGGCTGAGCTACACGGGCAGTGGGCTAAACCTAGCACTGACTCAGGGGGCAGGCAACTTCACTTACCTTTAAAGCGAATCTTTTCCGGACACAAAAAAATGCCCCGCAGCTTTCACTACGGGGCATTTCTACAACGCTGAAGCGGTCAGGCGAAGTGCGTAATTAAACGCCCGAAGCCTTGGCCGCTGCCACGTCCTTGATGGACAGCTTGATACGGCCGCGGTTGTCCACGTCCAGTACCAGTACTTCCACTTCCTGGCCTTCTTTGAGGATGTCGGTCACTTTTTCAACGCGAGCGTCGCTCAGCATCGAGATGTGAACCAGGCCGTCCTTGCCAGGCAGGATGTTGACGAATGCGCCGAAGTCGACGATGCGCTCAACCTTGCCGACGTAGATCTTGCCGATTTCGGCTTCTGCGGTGATGCCCAGAACGCGCTGACGTGCTGCCTCAGCCGCTTCCTTGGTTTCGCCGAAGATCTTGATCGAGCCATCGTCTTCGATGTCGATCGAAGCCTTGGTCTCTTCACAGATCGCACGAATGGTCGCACCGCCTTTACCGATGACATCACGGATTTTATCGGTGTCGATTTTCATCGCGATCATGGTCGGAGCGTTTTCCGACAGTTCGGTGCGGGACTGACCAATGATCTGGTTCATCTGACCGAGGATATTCAGGCGCGCTTCCAGGGCTTGGCCCAGAGCGATTTCCATGATTTCTTCGGTGATGCCTTTGATCTTGATGTCCATCTGCAGCGCGGTAACACCTTTGGCGGTACCGGCTACTTTGAAGTCCATGTCGCCGAGGTGGTCTTCGTCACCGAGGATGTCGGTCAGGATGGCGAATTTCTCGCCTTCTTTAACCAGACCCATGGCGATACCGGCAACTGGTGCCTTCATCGGAACACCAGCGTCCATCAGGGCCAGGGAAGCGCCGCAGACCGAAGCCATGGAGCTCGAACCGTTGGACTCGGTGATTTCCGACACAACACGAATGGTGTACGGGAACACGTCGGCAGCAGGCAACATCGCCGCGATCGAACGACGGGCCAGACGGCCGTGACCGATTTCGCGACGACCAGCGCCACCCATGCGACCACACTCACCGACCGAGAACGGAGGGAAGTTGTAGTGCAGCATGAACGGGTCTTTCTTCTCGCCTTCCAGGGTGTCCAGCAGTTGTGCGTCACGGGCGGTGCCCAGAGTCGCGACTACCAGGGCCTGGGTCTCGCCACGGGTGAACAGGGCCGAACCGTGGGTCTTTGGCAAAACGCCAACTTCGATGTTCAACGGACGAACGGTCTTGGTGTCACGACCATCGATACGTGGCTTGCCGTTGACGATGTTTTCGCGAACGGTGCGGTATTCGATTTCGCCGAACGCTGCTTTGACTTCGCTAGCGGAAGGCTGGCCTTCTTCGCCGGAGAGCTTGGCAACAACCTGATCCTTCAACTCGCCCAGGCGAGCGTAACGGTCGGCCTTGACGGTGATGGCGTAAGCCTGGGAGATCGCGTCGCCGAACTCGGCACGGATAGCGCCCAGCAGTGCGGTGGCTTCTGGCTGTGGAGCCCAGGTCCAGGTCGGCTTGGCAGCTTCGGCAGCCAGTTCTTTAACGGCGTTGATCACCACCTGGAACTCGTCGTGAGCAAACAATACAGCGCCCAGCATCTGGTCTTCGGTCAGCTCTTTGGCTTCCGATTCAACCATCAGCACGGCTTCCGACGTACCGGCAACGACCATGTCCAGGCTCGATGCTTTCTGTTGTTCGTAAGTCGGGTTCAGCAGGTAACCGGTGCTTTCGTGGAACGCAACGCGGGCAGCGCCGATCGGACCATCAAAAGGAATGCCGGAGATAGCCAGGGCAGCCGAGGTACCGATCATCGCAGCGATGTCCGGATCGGTTTTCTTGCTGGTGGAAACGACGGTGCAGACGACCTGCACTTCGTTCATGAAGCCTTCCGGGAAAAGCGGACGGATCGGACGGTCGATCAGTCGGGAAGTCAGGGTTTCTTTCTCGGAAGGACGGCCTTCGCGCTTGAAGAAACCGCCAGGGATCTTACCGGCAGCGTAAGTCTTTTCCTGGTAGTGAACGGACAGAGGGAAGAAGCCTTTGCTCGGGTCAGCGGTTTTGGCGCCAACAACGGTCACCAACACGGTAACGTCATCATCAACGGTAACCAGCACTGCGCCGGAGGCTTGACGGGCGATACGGCCTGTCTCGAGGGTAACGGTCGACTGACCGAACTGGAATTTTTTGATAACCGGGTTCACGGTGTCCTACCTTCTTTGTGGCTCTTGGGGAACTTGTCTTCTTGCGAAATTCTTGGGCAATGCCGGGAGTCGGCCCAACGCCTGTCCAGGGTAAAACGTGTATCCAGATAAAACTTGAGGCTGGGAGCCTGCCATGCACCAGCGGGAAACCCGCTGATACACAGCAAACAACCAACCTCATAGCGCAATCGCTTATTAGCGACGCAGACCCAGGCGACCGATCAGAGCGCTGTAACGGCTCACGTCTTTGCCTTTCAGGTAGTCCAGCAGCTTGCGACGCTGGTTAACCATGCGGATCAGACCACGACGGGAGTGGTGATCTTTACCGTTGGCCTTGAAGTGACCTTGCAGTTTGTTGATGTTGTGGGTCAGCAGTGCAACTTGCACTTCTGGCGAACCAGTGTCACCAACAGCTTGCTGATAGTCAGCAACGATTTGAGCTTTTTCTTGAACGTCGAGAGCCATGAGGCAATCCTTTTATCAGGAAACTGTTTCAGAAAAACAGTTTCAACAGGCCAGGGACAAATCCCTGTATCTATAAATGAGAAGTGACCGTGCCTGTTGACAGCCACCCTCGCCAGCCTGCTTTGACACAGACTGGTTTCGGTCATTCCGACCGAATCAGTCGACGCGGCGCGATGCGCCCGTCTTCGCTCACTTCACCAATACCGATGAAGCGACCATTGTGATCCTGTACCCGTACCATGCCGAACTTTGGTGCATCCGGGGCGCGTACCGGCTGGCCGTTGAGCCAGTAGAACGAACTGTGCTCCGAGAACTGCAGCAGTGGCCAATCCAGCAGGCCGCTGTCCGATGGCATCAGGAAGCGATCAACCGCTTCGTTGCCGCCGTCGGCATGTACCGCTTCCAGCTCTTCAAGCGTGACCGTTTGCGCCAGGGTGAAAGGCCCGGCCTGGGTACGTCGCAGTTCAGCCACGTAAGCACCACAACCGAGTTGCTCACCGATATCCTCCACCAGGGTGCGGATATAGGTGCCTTTGCTGCAATCCACCGCCAGCCGCGCAGTATCACCTTCAAAAGCCAGCAATTCCAAGCGCGCAATAGTAACAGAACGCGGTTCGCGCTCCACTACTTCGCCTGCACGGGCCAGCTTGTACAGAGGCTGGCCATCACGCTTGAGTGCCGAGTACATCGGCGGTATCTGACTGATTTGCCCGCGAAAACCGGGCAGCACCGCTTCGACATCGGCGCGACCAACGGTCACCGGACGCTCCTGCAAAACCTCGCCTTCGGCATCTGCCGTAGTGGTGGTCTTGCCCAGTTGCGCCAGGGTTTCGTAACCCTTGTCGGAGTCGAGCAGGTATTGCGAGAACTTGGTGGCCTCGCCGAAGCACAGCGGCAACACACCGGTGGCCAGCGGATCGAGACTGCCGGTGTGCCCGGCCTTCTCGGCATTCAGCAGCCAGCGAACCTTCTGCAGCGCGGCGTTGGAGGTAAACCCCAGCGGCTTGTCGAGCAGAATGATGCCACTGACGTTACGACGGATACGTTTGACCTGAGCCACCGATTACTCCTTGGTGTCTTCGGCTTCAGCCGCTACCGGGCGCTGACCGTCTTCAGCGACCGCGCGCTCGATCAGGGCCGACAGGTGCGCGCCACGCACGACGCTTTCGTCGTAGTGGAAGTGCAACTGAGGAACGCTGCGCAACTTCATTTCGCGAGCCAACTGCATGCGCAGGAAACCGGCGGCGGAGTTGAGCACCTTGATGCTTTGCGCGATGTCCTCGGCACTGTCCTGCCCCATCACGGTGATGAAAATCTTGGCGTGACCGACGTCACGGCTGACTTCAACAGCGGTAATGGTGACCAGGCCGACGCGCGGGTCTTTGACTTCACGACGGATCAGCTGTGCCAGCTCACGCTGCATCTGATCGCCGATACGTTGGGTACGGCTGTATTCTTTTGCCATGTCTTGTTACCTGTTACTGCCCGACGGTGAAAGCCGAAGGGTCTGAAAGCGGCAAACGCCCGGCCTGACAAAAGCCAGACCGGGCGTTGCGTTTAGAGTCCTGACAGGGCGCCGCACATTTTCATGCAGCGGCCCCGAGTGGCCCTTGAAGTGCGCGAGTTAGAGGCTGCGAGCAACCTGAACCTTCTCGTAGACTTCGATCTTGTCGCCAGGTTTGACGTCGTTGTAGCTCTTGACGCCGATACCGCATTCCATGCCGGCACGTACTTCTGCAGCGTCATCCTTGAAGCGGCGCAGGGATTCCAGCTCGCCTTCGAAGATAACGATGTCTTCACGCAGTACACGGATTGGACGGTTACGGTGAACAACACCTTCGATAACCATGCAACCGGCAATCGCGCCGAATTTCGGCGAGCGGAATACGTCACGCACTTCAGCGATACCCAGGATATTCTCCCGAACGTCGCTGCCAAGCATGCCGGTGAGGGCTTTCTTGACGTCTTCGATGATGTCGTAGATGACGTTGTAGTAACGCATGTCCAGGCCTTCCTGCTCGACG
Organism: Pseudomonas fluorescens; assembly: GCF_902497625.1. Taxonomy (GTDB): domain Bacteria; phylum Pseudomonadota; class Gammaproteobacteria; order Pseudomonadales; family Pseudomonadaceae; genus Aquipseudomonas; species Aquipseudomonas fluorescens_BQ. Next base: position 16,412 of record NZ_CABVGX010000015.1, read on the forward strand.
ATCTTCCGTGCGCCAGCATCGGCACGCACGTTGAAGCCGAACAGTACAGCGTTGGAAGCCAGTGCCAGGTTAGCGTCGGACTCGGTGATACCACCGACGCCGCCGCCCACTACACGCACTTGCACTTCGTCGTTACCCAGGCCGTTCAAGGCGCCGTTCAACGCTTCGAGGGAACCACGGACGTCAGATTTGAGGACGATGTTGAGCGTCTTCTTCTCTGCCTGACCCATGTTTTCGAAGATGTTTTCCAGCTTGCCGGCGTGAGCGCGAGCCAGTTTGACTTCGCGGAACTTGCCTTGACGGAACAGAGCCACTTCACGGGCTTTCTTCTCGTCCGACAGCACGCTCATCTCGTCGCCAGCGTCCGGAGTACCGTCCAGGCCGAGAATCTCGACAGGGATGGAAGGACCGGCTTCCTTGATCGGCTTGCCGTTCTCGTCGAGCATGGCACGTACACGGCCATAGTTCGAACCGACCAGTACCATGTCGCCTTGGCGCAGGGTACCGTCTTGAACCAGAACGGTTGCAACCGGGCCACGACCTTTGTCGAGACGCGATTCAACCACGACGCCACGGCCAGGAGCCGAAGGAGTCGCTTTCAGTTCAAGCACTTCAGCCTGCAGCAGGACAGCTTCGAGCAACTCGTCCACGCCAGTACCGACTTTCGCCGAAACCGATACGAACGGAGTGTCGCCGCCCCACTCTTCCGAAGTCACGCCGTGAACCGACAGTTCGCTACGGATGCGATCGAGATCAGCGCCCGGCTTGTCGATTTTGTTCACTGCAACAACCAGTGGAACACCGGCAGCCTTGGCGTGCTGGACAGCTTCAATGGTCTGCGGCATTACGCCGTCATCCGCTGCAACTACCAGGATCACGATATCGGTCGCCTTGGCACCACGAGCACGCATTGCGGTAAACGCGGCGTGACCCGGGGTATCAAGGAATGTGACCATGCCGCGTTCGGTTTCAACGTGGTATGCACCGATGTGCTGGGTGATACCGCCGGCTTCGCCAGCAGCTACCTTGGCACGACGAATGTAGTCGAGCAGCGAAGTCTTACCATGGTCGACGTGGCCCATTACGGTCACAACCGGAGCACGGGAGAACGTCTCACCTTCAAACTTCAGGGACTCGGCCAGGGAATCTTCCAGAGCGGTGTCGCTGACCAGGGTCACTTTGTGGCCCAGTTCTTCGGCTACCAGCTGAGCAGTTTCCTGATCAAGCACCTGGTTGATGGTCGCTGGAGTACCCAGTTTGAACATGAACTTGATGATTTCAGCCGCCTTGACCGACATCTGATTGGCGAGATCGCCAACAGTGATGGTCTCGCCGATCTGCACATCACGCACGACAGGGCCGGTTGGGCTCTGGAAACCGTGGGCATTGCGCTTCTTCAGCTTGGCCTTGCCGCGACCACCACGACGGAAGCCATCGCTTTCTTCGTCGGTAGTACGTGGGGCAACGCGTGGCGCAGGCGCTTTCTCTTTGACCGAAGCACGATGCGGAGCGTTTTTACGCTCGCCGTCACCACCACCGCTGCGACGATTGTTATCGTCTGCACGTGGTTTGTCCGGACGGCGCTGTTCGTTCTGCTTGTTACGAACATCTGCAGAAGGCGCTGGCGCAGCGGTCACCGGTGCGCTTTCGCGTACTGGTTCGGCAACTGCAGCCGGTGCAGCAACAGCGTCGTTAGTCGCGGTTTGCGCAGTAGCAGGCTGGCGACGCGCTTCTTCTTCGGCGCGACGCTTGGCTTCTTCTTCAGCCTTCTGGCGGGCAGCATTTTCTACTGCACGACGTTCATCCAGTTCGCGTTTGCGTTCGGCTTCAATTTCTTCCGGGCTGCGCTGTACGAAAACTTTCTTCTTGCGGACTTCAACGCTGATGCTTTTGCTGCCAGCAACACGCAGGGTGCTGGTGGTTTTACGCTGCAGCGTGATCTTGCGTGGTTCTTCCACTTTCGCCTTGTGGCTGCTTTTCAAGTGAGTCAGCAAAGATTGCTTCTCACTGTCAGTCACATTTTCTTCGGCGGCGGTGTGCGGCAGACCTGCCTCACGCATCTGCTGCAACAGGCGCTCTACCGGTGTTTTGACCTCATCGGCCAGTTGTTTCACCGTGACTTGCGTCATGCACTTCTCTCCTCAGGCCGCGCCTAATTACTCGAACCAGTGGGCTCGGGCGGCCATGATCAACTTGCCGGCACGATCATCGTCAATGCCGTCGATGTCGAGCAGATCGTCAATAGACTGCTCGGCCAGGTCTTCGCGGGTAATTACGCCGCGCACCGCCAGTTCCATCGCCAAATCCTTGTCCATACCCTCAAGCGAGAGCAGGTCTTCGGCCGGATGGGCGTCTGCCAGCTTTTCCTCAGTAGCGATGGCTTTGGTCAACAAACGATCCTTGGCACGAGCGCGAAGCTCGTTGACGGTTTCTTCGTCAAAGCCGTCGATGTTGAGCATTTCTTCCACCGGTACGTAGGCAATCTCTTCCAGGCTGGTGAAGCCTTCATCTACCAGCACCTGTGCGAGGTCTTCGTCGACTTCCAGCTCGTCGATGAAGTTGCGCAGGATGTCGCCGGTTTCTGCTTGCTGCTTAGCCTGGATGTCCGATTCGGTCATCACGTTCAGGGTCCAGCCCGTCAACTGGCTGGCCAGACGCACGTTCTGGCCACCACGACCGATGGCCTGAGCCAGATTGTCTGCGCCAACGGCGATGTCCATTGCATGGGCATCTTCGTCAACGATAATTGCCGCCACTTCAGCCGGCGACATTGCGTTGATCACGAACTGGGCCGGGTTATCGTCCCACAACACGATGTCAACACGCTCACCGCCCAACTCGCCGGACACAGCCTGTACACGCGAGCCGCGCATGCCGATGCAGGCGCCTTGCGGGTCGATGCGTTTGTCCTTCGAGCGGACCGCGATCTTGGCGCGCGAACCCGGGTCACGGGACGCAGCCATCACTTCGATCAGGCCTTCAGCAATTTCCGGCACTTCGATGCGGAACAACTCGATCAGCATTTCCGGCGCGGTACGCGACAGGATCAGCTGCGGGCCACGGTTCTCGGTGCGGATTTCCTTGAGCAGCGCACGCAAGCGCACACCGACCCGGAAAGTTTCGCGAGAAATGATGTCTTCACGAGCCAGCAACGCTTCTGCGTTGTTGCCCAGGTCGACGATCACGTTGTCGCGGGTTACTTTTTTCACGGTGCCGGAGATGATCTCCCCCAGGCGCTCGCGGTAAGCGTCGACGACTTGAGCGCGCTCGGCTTCGCGTACTTTCTGCACAATCACCTGCTTGGCAGTTTGTGCAGCGATACGGCCGAACTCGATGGACTCGATCTTTTCTTCGACTACGTCACCTACCTGAGCACCGGGATGCGTCTCGGCAACCTTGCTCGGCCAGGTTTCGATGGCCGGATCGTCGAGATCTGCTTCTTCGACGACAGTCCAGCGACGGAATGTCTCGTAAGCACCGGTGTGGCGATTGATTTCCACACGCAGATCGACTTCGTCCTCGAAACGCTTTTTGGTAGCAGTGGCCAGAGCCAGCTCCAGCGCTTCAAAAATTACGTTGGCCGGTACGCCCTTTTCATTGGATACCGATTCAACAACCAGCAGCACTTCTTTGCTCATCGTACGCCTCGCCTTTCGCAAGCCATTGGATCCGCGGGATCCGCAGTTTCTGGCACGTCTCAGTCAAAACTGGGAATAATGTTGGCCTTGTCGATCATATCGATCGGCAACAGGAATTCATGGTCTTCAACCTGCACCACGACGTCCTGCTCTTCTACACCGCGCAGAAGGCCCTGAAAGTTGCGTCGACCTTCAAAAGGCGAGCGCAGCTTGATCTTCACTTGTTCACCGGCAAATTTTGCAAACTGCTCAATAGTGAACAGTGGGCGTTCCATGCCAGGCGAGGAAACTTCGAGGGTGTATTCAACGGCGATCGGATCTTCAACATCCAGCACACCGCTGATCTGACGGCTGACAATGGCGCAATCGTCCACCAGCACACCGCCCTCTTTATCGATATAAACGCGCAACATTGAGTGGCGACCTTGAGCCGAAAACTCAATACCCCAGCATTCATAGCCCAGGGCCACGACCACCGGGGCCAGCAAGGCCTGCAACTCTTCTAGCTTGCTCGACACCTGAACCCCCTCGTGCATGTATGTGCATGCTATGCAAAATAAAAAAATGGGCGAAACGCCCATCCTTGAAACGCCGTCGAACAGCGGCGTTGAAAGTGTCCAGCTAACAAAAAGCCCCTTAAAAGGGGCTCTTTAAACTGGTTGCGGGGGCCGGATTTGAACCGACGACCTTCGGGTTATGAGCCCGACGAGCTACCAGACTGCTCCACCCCGCGACAAAGCTGGGGCGGAAGTATACGACCGATCCCTTAAAGAATCAATGTAACCTTCCACCTACAAGAAAGCCCGCAACAGCGGGCTTTCCTGATAATTGGTACCGAGAAGGGGACTCGAACCCCTACACCCTATGGGCACAACCACCTCAAGGTTGCGTGTCTACCAATTCCACCACCTCGGCAATACTGCGTTTGGAACCTTCTTACTTCTGCTCTTGAGCTGGAGGCACGTCAGTCGCTGGAGTAGCCGACTTTTGCTCTTGAAGCACCGGGACATCATCAGAAGCCGGCTGTTGCTTTGGAACTTCCAACACTGCCGGGTTTGGCAAACCTACTTGAGTCAGCTGTTGAGCCTTCTCTTTAGCAAAGTAACCTAACCCCAAGCTGGTTATGAAGAAACCGGCGGCAAGTATAGCAGTAAACTTACTAAGAAAGGTAGAGGAACCTTGGCTTCCGAACACAGTATTTGAAGCACCTGCACCGAAAGACGCACCAGCATCCGCACCTTTACCCTGCTGCAGCAATACCAGAGCAACTACGCCCAATGCACCCAGCAGATGAAAAACGACTACGACTGTTTCCAGCATTTTTTCAGTTTCCCGCGGCGCGACAAATCGCACCGAACTCATCTGCATTCAGGGAAGCTCCACCAATGAGCCCCCCATCGATATCCGGCATGCCGAACAGTTCGACCGCATTGGCCGCCTTCACGCTGCCGCCGTATAGAAGCCGCACACCTTGTGCGACCTCAGAATTCTCTGCCGCCAACTGCGCGCGGATGGCTGCGTGCACATCCTGCGCCTGTTGCGGCGAAGCAGTCAGCCCGGTACCAATGGCCCAGACCGGCTCGTAAGCTATGACTGCATTGGCAAAGACACCGACACCCAACTCTTCGATGATGCTGCCCAGCTGACGCCCGACAACCTCAAGAGTCTTGCCTGCTTCACGCTGCTCCAGGGTCTCCCCTATGCACAACACCGGAATCAAGCCACATGCCTGTGCCGCTGCGAACTTGCGAATCAGCATTCCGTCCTGCTCGCCCATAATCTGGCGGCGTTCGGAATGCCCGACAAGAACCAGGGAACACCCTGCATCCACCAACTGACTCGGTGCAACTTCACCGGTCAACGCACCTTGCTTCGATTCCACCGCAGCATTCTGCGCGCCGACCGAAATCGACTTGCCTTCCAGGCCATCAATCACTTGATTGATGTACAGGCAAGGCGGGAATACCGCGACATCAACACCGCTCGGCAAGGCCAGATGACTTAGGCCGTTGATCAGCTCAGCGACGCTGGCGCGGGTACCGTGCATCTTCCAGTTACCAGCTACCATAGGGCGACGCATGCTGTACCTCGTCGGTCAAAGTGGGCGCAGATGTTACCCAACACAATCATGGCTGGCAAGCCGAATTCAGGCAGAAACTTCAGTAACCAGTTTTGCCAGCTCTTCGGCGTAACCACGAACCTGCGTTTCATCCTCGCCTTCGACCATCACGCGCACCAACGGCTCGGTCCCGGACTTGCGCAACAGCACCCGCCCACGACCCGCCATCGCCTGGGTCACACGATCGCTGGCCTCTTTGACGGCAGGATGCTCCAGCGGATTCACGCCGCCGCCGAAGCGCACGTTGATCAACACCTGAGGACACTTGCGCAGTGCCTGACGGCTTTGAGCCAGGCCTTCGGAGCGCGTTTTCAATGCCATCAGCACCTGCAGCGCCGCAATGATTGCATCGCCGGTGGTGGTGTGATTGAAGCAGACGATATGGCCAGAGTTCTCGCCACCGACCACCCAGTTACGCTCCAGCAGATCGGCGATGACATAACGGTCGCCGACGTTGGCGCGCACGAACGGAATCGACAGATCCGCCAGGGCCAACTCCAGCCCCAGATTACTCATCAAGGTACCGACGACACCGCCCTGCAACTTGTTCCGTTCATGCAGGTCGCGAGCGATGATGAACAGCAACTCGTCACCGTCGACGATGGCACCCGTGTGATCGACCATCAGGACGCGATCGCCGTCACCATCGAAGGCGATACCCAGGTCCGCGTGCTCGGCCAGGACGGCCGCCTGCAGTTGGCCCATGTGGGTCGAACCACAGTTGTCGTTGATGTTCAGCCCGTTGGGCTGCGCGGAGAGCACAACGACGTCCGCACCCAGCTCGCGAAACACACTCGGGGCCACTTTGTAGGTTGCACCGTGAGCACAGTCGAGCACGACCTTCAGACCGGCGAAGCTGGTACCGGTGGGCACGCTGCTTTTGCAGAATTCGATATAGCGGCCCGACGCGTCGTTGATTCGCGATACCTTGCCGATCTTGCTCGACTCAACCACAGTCATCGGGGTATCAAGCAATTCTTCGATCATGTGCTCGACTTCGTCAGGCAGTTTGGTGCCCTTGCCGGAGAAGAATTTGATGCCGTTGTCATCGTGAGGGTTGTGCGAAGCACTGATCACGATCCCGGCTTCCGCGTGAAAGGTACGCGTCAGGTAGGCGATGGCGGGGGTAGGCATTGGCCCGAGCAGCATGACGTCTGCACCCGCGGACGTCAGGCCAGCTTCCAGCGCCGACTCAAACATGTAACCGGAAATACGCGTGTCTTTGCCGACCAGGACCTTGCAGGCGCCCATTTTGCGGAACGCCATGCCTGCCGCCCAGCCAAGCTTGAGCATGAAATCAGGAGTAATCGGATATTCGCCGACGCGACCGCGAATGCCGTCGGTGCCAAAGTATTTTTTGCTCATAACTGCTCCATCATTCTTATTCGGCTGATCCCACTGCGGCGATCATCCGCACTACATCGACAGTTTCGGCGACATCATGCACGCGCAATATACGCGCACCTTTGAACGAAGCCAGTGCCGCGAGTGCCAGACCGCCATGCAATCGCTCTCCGACCGGGCGATTGAGGGCCTGCCCTATCATACTCTTGCGCGAAACCCCAACCAGCAGGGGTCGCCCGAGAACATGCAAGGCTTCCATGTGCTTGAACAAACTTAGATTGTGCTGCAGGTTTTTGGCGAAGCCGAAACCCGGATCGAGGATGATCCGTTCTGCGGGAATCCCTGCCAAATCACATTGCGCCATGCGCTCGGCGAGAAACTCGCCAACTTCCCTGGTCACATCGTGATAATGCGGATTGTCCTGCATATCGCCCGGCTCGCCAAGCATATGCATCAAACAGACCGGCAAACCAGTGGCCGCCGCCGCATCCAGAGCGCCATCGCGCCGTAGCGCGCGCACGTCATTGATCAACCCTGCACCGAGCCGCGCGGTTTCGCGCATTACGGCAGGTGTGGAGGTGTCGACCGAGATAATCACATCCAGCTCGCGATTGATGCGCTCGACAATCGGTGCAACACGCTCCAGCTCCTCGAGAGGAGATACTGCCCTGGCACCAGGCCGGGTCGATTCTCCACCGACATCAATCAGCGTGGCGCCTGCCATGACCATCGCTTCGGCGTGGCGCATGGCCGCATCCAGCTGACTGTATTGGCCGCCATCGGAAAAGGAATCGGGAGTGACATTGAGAATGCCCATGACATGCGTCTGGGCCAAATCAAGAACCCGGTTGCCGCAAGGCAACCGGGTTGAGGACTGAACGGAAGTCATTTCAAACCTTAAACGTCAGCAGCAGGTCCGCCGATCGGAGTTTCCGGACGCTCGCCCTGTACCGCAGGAGGCGTCCCGGAAGTACCGGTGCCGCCAGACCAGTCGCGAGGCTCGCGTGGCGTACGACCCGCCATGATGTCGTCGATCTGCTCAGCATCGATCGTTTCGTACTTCATCAGCGCATCTGCCATGGCATCCAGCTTGTCACGGTTATCCGTGAGGATCTGTTTGGCCGTGCCGTAGCACTGGTCAATGATGCTGCGCACTTCGGAGTCGATCAGTTTGGCTGTCTCACCAGAGAAGCTTGCACTCTGACCACCGCCGCCGCGACCGAGAAATACTTCACCCTCGTCTTCGGCGTACATCAACGGACCGAGTTTTTCCGAGAGACCCCATTTGGTCACCATGTTCCGTGCAATCTGACTGGCACGCATGATGTCATTGGAGGCACCGGTGGTAACACCATCGAAGCCCAGCGTCATCTCTTCGGCAATACGGCCGCCGTACAGCGAGCAAATCTGACTGATCAGTGCCCGCTTGGACAGGCTGTAGCGATCCTCCTCCGGCAGGAACATGGTCACACCCAGCGCACGACCGCGCGGAATGATCGACACTTTATAGACCGGATCATGCTCAGGTACGACACGACCTACGATGGCGTGGCCGGCCTCATGATAAGCAGTGTTCTGCTTCTCTTTTTCAGACATGACCATGGATTTGCGCTCGGCGCCCATCATGATCTTGTCTTTCGCCAGTTCGAATTCTTTCATCTCGACGACACGCTTACCGGTACGAGCGGCGAACAGCGACGCTTCGTTGACCAGGTTTGCCAGATCGGCACCGGAGAAGCCCGGAGTACCACGAGCAATGACTGCCGGAGCAACGTCGTCGCCCATCGGCACTTTGCGCATGTGGACTTTAAGGATCTGCTCACGACCACGAATGTCCGGCAGACCTACCACAACCTGACGGTCGAAACGGCCCGGACGCAGCAATGCAGGGTCGAGCACGTCCGGACGGTTGGTAGCGGCAATGACGATGATGCCGTCATTCATCTCGAAACCATCCATCTCTACCAGCAACTGGTTGAGGGTCTGCTCACGTTCGTCGTGACCACCGCCCATGCCAGCACCACGATGGCGACCAACAGCATCGATCTCGTCGATGAAGATGATGCAAGGCGCGTGTTTCTTGGCCTGCTCGAACATATCGCGAACACGGCTGGCACCCACACCCACGAACATCTCGACAAAATCGGAACCCGAGATGGTGAAGAACGGCACCTTGGCTTCGCCGGCAATCGCCTTGGCCAGCAAGGTTTTACCGGTACCCGGAGGACCGACCATCAGCACACCGCGAGGAATACGGCCGCCCAGGCGCTGGAACTTGCCCGGATCACGGAGAAACTCGACCAGTTCGCCGACTTCTTCCTTGGCTTCGTCGCAACCGGCAACGTCAGCCAACGTGGTTTTCACTTGATCTTCGGAAAGCAGGCGCGCCTTGCTCTTGCCGAAGCTCATCGGGCCGCCCTTGCCACCGGCACCACCCTGCATCTGCCGCATGAAGAACATGAATACGGCGATGATCACCAGGATCGGGAAGCTCGCGACCAGGAGCTGAGTCCAGATACTTTGCTGCTCAGGCTGCTTGCCTTCAACAACCACGTTATTGTCAACGAGATCGCCGATCAGACCATTATCCTGGATCGCCGGACGGATGGTCTTGAAGCTGTCGCCATCGCTGCGCTTGCCGGTAATCACATAGCCATCTACGGCTACGCGCTCGACCTTGCCATCCTTGACCTGCTGGATGAAGTCGGAATAGTTGAGGGTCTGCGGCTCGTTAGGGCTGGAGAAGTTGTTCATCACCGTCACCAGGACAGCCGCGATGATCAACCACAGGATCAGATTCTTTGCCATATCGTTCAATTAACTACCCTCTGAAGCAAGCTCCGCTGATGGCGCGTGCTTCGCATGATATTCACCGGCCTAACTTACTACATTACCAACGACTCTGGCAGGCGCCGTCTGTAACCCTTTGTGAAACACTTCCTACACAATATTCGCTATTTCCCACAGGACGAAATACGAAAAACCTATCGACCCGCCAAAAAACCGCGATTTACTCACTACGACCGCGATAGCCCCAAGCCAGCATGTATTGCTCGCGGGAACTGCCACGGGAGGAGTCCGGCTTGATCATCTGGACCTTGTCGAATTTCTGACGAGCGTCCTTCACGTAAGCATCAAACCCTTCGCCCTGAAACACCTTGATCACGAAATTACCACCCGGCTTGAGTATCCGAGCCGCCAGATCAAGAGCAAGTTCACAGAGAAACATGGCTTTAGGCATGTCCACTTCGGGCGTACCACTCATATTGGGGGCCATATCGGAAATCACAAGGTCCACCTGCGAATTACCCACGGCTTCAAGGATCCGGGCGAGCACTTCGTCCTGAGTGAAGTCACCCTGTATGAAAGTCACGTCCGGAATACTGTCCATTTCCAGGATGTCCGAGGCGATCAGACGGCCATGACCACCGATCAGCCGACTGGTGACCTGCGACCAGCCGCCGGGGGCGGCACCCAGATCGACAACGCTCATACCGGGACGGATCAGCTTGTATTTTTCCTGGACCTCCAGAAGCTTGTAACTCGCACGCGAGCGGTAACCATCCTTCTGCGCCTGCTTCACATAGGGATCATTGACATGTCTTTGCAGCCACTTAAGGCTTGTCTTGGAACGGGCCACAGGCCACCTCGAAAATAAAACGGGTCGTGATTAACTGGGCGGTCCCGGACTCGCTCGGGTAAACTGGCCGCCGCTTTTTACAAGATCAGACGCAGGGGTCAGATTATGCCGCTCACTCAAGAGCAGAAGAAACAGTACAAATCCATTGGCCACCATCTGAAACCGGTTTTGATCGTGGCAGACAACGGTTTGACTGAAGGTGTGTTAGCCGAACTCGAACGCGCATTGGCGGATCACGAGCTGATTAAAATCAAGCTCAACATCCTCGATCGCGAATCGCGCCTGGCGACTATTGCAGAACTGTGCAAGGTCGGCAAAGCGGACCTGGTTCAGGTCATCGGCAAGATGGCATTGATTCACCGAAAGAACTTCAGCGTCAACAAGCAGCTGTCGAACGTTCATCGTTTCAAGTGATGACACGGGTCACGGGTGTGCTTCGCGCACCCTGCCACTCCAATGCCATTGATCGGCATCGGCGCCAGATCACCCTGATCCAGCACCGGCAGATCTGTTACAGCGGCCACCAGCGGCCCAATCAAATCATCTGATCAGCCGCCAAAGCATGGCACCCGCACGAAGCGGGCGCGAGCTTTCAGATATGGCGCACCTCGACAATCTCGTACTCGATAACGCCACCCGGCGTCTTCACCGCCACCACATCACCCTCCTCCTTGGCGATCAAGGCGCGAGCCAGTGGCGAGCCGACGGAAATCTTGCCGAGTTTGAAGTCAGCTTCGTCCTCACCCACGATGTGGTAGGTAACGCGCTCGTCCGTCTCGACGTTGGCGATTTCCACGGTGGTACCGAAAATCACTTTGCCAGTGTGCGGAATGCTCGTGACGTCGATGATGACCTGATTCTGGATCCGGCCTTCAATGTCACGAATACGCGCTTCGACCATACCTTGCTGCTCGCGGGCAGCATGGTATTCAGCGTTTTCCTTCAGGTCACCCAATTCGCGGGCCGTGCCGATGTCCTGGCTGAGCTTCGGACGGACGACCTTGGTCAGGTGAGCGTGTTCTTCTTCCAGGGCTTTCGCGCCCTGGACAGTCATCGGGTACTTGATCATGCCTTTAATCCTGCGTGTAGATCCTGCAAGCGGCGAACAGTCTTCTCTGGACCAAACTTCAGCGCTTCGCAGATGGCTTCGCCAGCAGCGATGGTAGTGGTGCAGTAGATCTTGTGCTGCAGCGCATTACGACGAATGGAGTACGAATCGGCGATCGACTGGCGACCTTCGGTGGTGTTGATGATCAGCGTGACTTCGTCATTCTTGATCATGTCGACCACGTGCGGACGACCCTCGGTCACCTTGTTCACACGACGCACTTTCAGGCCTGCGGCTTCGATCAGCTTGGCAGTACCGGCAGTGGCAACCACTTCGAAACCCAAGTTGATCAGATCACGGGCCACGCCTGCAACCAGTGGCTTGTCATCGTCGCGCACGCTGATGAAGGCGGTACCGCCGGTCGGCAGTACTTCGCTGGCACCCATTTGCGCCTTGGCGAACGCTTCACCGAAGGTGTCGCCGACACCCATCACTTCACCGGTGGACTTCATCTCCGGGCCGAGGATCGGGTCAACGCCAGGGAATTTGGCGAACGGGAACACCGCCTCTTTCACGCTGTAGAAGTTCGGAATGATTTCTTTGGTGAAGCCGATTTCTTTCAGGGTTTTACCGGCCATCACGCGAGCTGCGATCATCGCCAGGGAAACACCGATGCATTTGGACACGAACGGTACGGTCCGGGACGCGCGCGGATTGACTTCGATGACGTAGATGTCTTCGCCTTGCAGCGCCAACTGAACGTTCATCAGGCCGACAACGCCCAGCTCCAGGGCCATTTTCTTGACCTGTTCGCGCATTTCGTCCTGGATGTGCGCAGGCAGCGAATACGGCGGCAGGGAGCACGCGGAGTCACCGGAGTGAACACCCGCTTGCTCGATGTGCTGCATGATTGCGCCGATCACCACATCGGTGCCGTCGCAGACTGCATCCACGTCCATTTCGATGGCGCAATTGAGGAAGTGGTCGAGCAGCACCGGGCTGTCGTTGGACACTTTCACCGCATCGCGCAGGTAACGCTTGAGTTCTTCCTCTTCGTAGACGATTTCCATCGCCCGGCCGCCCAGTACGTAGGACGGACGCACCACCAGCGGGTAACCGATCTTGCTGGCAGCACGAATCGCTTCGTCTTCGCTGCGCACGGTGGCGTTAGGCGGCTGACGCAGGTTCAGGCGCTCGACCATCTGCTGGAAGCGCTCACGGTCTTCGGCGCGGTCAATGGCATCAGGGCTGGTGCCGATGATCGGCACGCCGGCTTCTTCCAGGGCGCGCGCCAGTTTCAGTGGGGTCTGGCCACCGTACTGGACGATCACGCCTTTTGGCTTCTCGACGCGGCAGATTTCCAGCACGTCTTCCAGGGTCACTGGTTCGAAGTACAGGCGATCGGAGGTGTCGTAGTCGGTGGAAACGGTTTCCGGGTTGCAGTTGACCATGATGGTCTCGTAACCGTCATCGCGCAGGGCCAGTGCCGCGTGGACGCAGCAGTAGTCAAACTCGATGCCCTGGCCAATACGGTTTGGACCGCCACCGAGGATGATGATCTTGTCGCGGCCAGACGGCGCGGCTTCGCACTCTTCTTCGTACGTCGAGTAGAGGTAAGCGGTGTCGGTGGCAAACTCGGCCGCGCAGGTGTCGACGCGCTTGTAGACCGGGAACACTTCAAGCTTGTGACGGTGGCGACGCAGATTTTTCTCGGTCACGCCCAGCAGCTTGGCCAGACGCATGTCGGAGAAGCCTTTGCGCTTGAGCTTGAACATCATGTCGCGGTCGATGCTGGCCAGACCCAGGGTCTTGACCTTCTCTTCTTCCTTGATCAGATCTTCGATCTGCACCAGGAACCACGGGTCGATCATGTTCATGCCGAAGATGTCTTCGACTGACAGGCCGGCGCGGAACGCGTCAGCCACGTACCAGATACGTTCGGCACCCGGTACGGTCAGCTCGCGCTTGAGGATGCTCATGCTTTCCGGGTTGCTCAGGTCGAGCTTCTCGTCCAGGCCGCAAACGCCCACTTCCAGACCGCGCAAGGCTTTCTGCAGGGATTCCTGGAAGGTCCGGCCGATCGCCATCACCTCACCAACCGACTTCATTTGAGTGGTCAGGCGCGCATCGGCTTTCGGGAATTTCTCGAAGGCAAAGCGTGGCAGCTTGGTCACGACATAGTCGATCGACGGCTCGAAAGAAGCCGGAGTAGCGCCACCGGTGATTTCGTTCTGCAACTCGTCCAGGGTATAGCCGATCGCCAGCTTGGCGGCGATACGCGCAATCGGGAAACCAGTGGCTTTCGAGGCCAGTGCCGAAGAGCGGGATACACGCGGGTTCATCTCGATCACGACCATACGGCCAGTATCCGGGCAGATGCCAAACTGAACGTTGGAGCCGCCGGTTTCCACGCCGATCTCACGCAGTACCGCCAACGAGGCGTTACGCATGATCTGGTATTCCTTGTCCGTCAGGGTCTGTGCTGGCGCAACAGTGATCGAGTCACCGGTGTGCACGCCCATCGGGTCAAAGTTTTCAATGGAGCAAACGATGATGCAGTTGTCCTTCTTATCGCGGACAACCTCCATCTCGTATTCTTTCCAGCCGATCAGGGATTCGTCGATCAGCAGCTCTTTGGTCGGCGACAAGTCGAGACCACGGGCGCAGATTTCTTCGAACTCTTCGCGGTTGTAAGCAATACCGCCACCGGTGCCGCCCATGGTGAAGGACGGACGGATGATGCACGGGAAGCCCAGCTTCTCGAGCACGGCGTTGGCTTCTTCCATGCTGTGGGCGATACCCGAACGCGGGCAGTCCAGGCCGATGGACTTCATCGCCTTGTCAAAGCGCGAACGGTCTTCGGCCTTGTCGATAGTGTCGGCGTTGGCGCCAATCATCTCTACGCCGAATTTCTCCAGGACGCCTTCGCGCTCCAGGTCCAGGGCGCAGTTCAGGGCGGTCTGGCCACCCATGGTTGGCAGCAAAGCGTCTGGACGCTCTTTCTCGATGATCTTGGCAACGGTCTGCCACTTGATCGGCTCGATGTAGGTAGCGTCGGCCATGTCCGGGTCGGTCATGATGGTCGCCGGATTGGAGTTCACCAGGATGACGCGGTAACCCTCCTCGCGCAGGGCTTTGCAGGCCTGGGCGCCGGAGTAGTCGAACTCACAGGCCTGGCCGATCACGATCGGGCCAGCGCCGAGAATCAGGATGCTTTTAATGTCTGTACGTTTTGGCATGGGTTTGTCACTCAAATCCGCAGGTCAGTCGGCAAGCCGTCTTGTTCAATCTCTGAAGCCTTGAGGGGGCCGCCGGTATCGGGACCGCCCTCAAGCGTTGCTGCATCCGGGCCTGCGATCAGCGTCGCTTGGCCATCTCGTTGATGAAGCGATCGAACAAGGGCGCTACGTCGTTCGGGCCAGGGCTGGCTTCCGGGTGACCCTGGAAGCTGAAGGCGCTTTTGTCGGTACGTTCGATGCCTTGCAGGGTGCCGTCGAACAGCGATTTGTGGATCGCTCGCACGTTGGCTGGCAAGGTCGCTTCGTCTACCGCAAAACCATGGTTCTGGCTGGTGATCATGACCACGCCGCTGTCCAGATCCTGGACCGGGTGGTTGGCACCGTGGTGGCCGTGGCCCATTTTTACGGTCTTCGCGCCAGAGGCCAGGGCCAGCAATTGGTGGCCGAGGCAGATGCCGAACACCGGAATCTCGGTTTCCAGCACGTCCTTGATCGCCTGGATCGCGTAATCGCAAGGCTCCGGGTCGCCTGGACCGTTGGACAGGAACACGCCGTCCGGCTTCATCGCCAGTACATCCGCGGCAGGGGTCTGGGCCGGCACCACGGTCACGCGGCAGCCGCGCTCGACCAGCATACGCAGAATGTTCAGCTTCACGCCGTAGTCGAAGGCCACTACGTGGTACGGCAGGTCGGAGGCGTCGATGGTCGCGTGGCTGTCGGTTTTCAAATCCCAGACAGTCGAACGCCACTCATACTGCTCTTTGGTGCTGACGACTTTCGCCAGGTCCATGCCTTTGAGGCCAGGGAAACCCTGGGCGGCGGCGATGGCGGCTTCTTCGGAAATGTTGTCACCGGCCATGATGCAGCCGTTCTGCGCGCCCTTTTCACGCAGGATGCGGGTCAAGCGACGGGTGTCGATACCGGCGATTGCCACCACATTGTTGGCTTTCAGGTAATCGGACAGGGACATCGTGTTGCGCCAGTTGCTTGCAACCAGTGGCAGGTCGCGGATCACCAGGCCTGCAGACCAGACGCGGTCGGACTCGGCATCTTCCGGCGTGGTGCCAGTGTTGCCAATGTGCGGGTACGTCAAGGTAACGATCTGTTGGGCGTAGGAAGGATCGGTAAGAATTTCCTGATAGCCGGTCATGGCGGTATTGAACACCACCTCACCAACGGTTTGACCGTCGGCTCCAATTGCTTCGCCGCGGAAAATGCTGCCGTCAGCAAGGGCGAGTATGGCTGGCTTAGTCAAGAAGACCTCCCGTAAATAAAACCTGAAAGGGCGATCGCAGGTGTAAAAAAGCGGAGTGACGTATGGACACGTCACCCCGCTCATTCACTGAATTATTCTGCGCGCTTTTAGTGAACACACTAAAGCTGTAGCTTACAGAAAAAGGCAATTTTGGTCTACCGCCAATGAGCCTTAAAGACCCGAGGATGCGACAGCCGTCGCCAGGCGGAGGAAAACCGGGCTCAACGCCTGGGTTTGAACCCGGTTTCAGGCGCATCTCAACGCAGGTCGAGCACGTCCTGCATGTCGTAAAGGCCTGGCTCACGCCCATCCAGCCACAGGGCTGCACGGACCGCGCCCTTGGCAAACGTCATCCGGCTCGATGCCTTGTGAGTGATTTCCAGGCGCTCACCTTCACAGGCAAACAGCACTGTATGGTCGCCGACCACATCGCCGCCGCGCACGGTAGCAAATCCAATGGTTTCCCTTTCACGCGCGCCGGTATGACCTTCGCGACCGTAAACCGCCACTTTCTGCAGATCACGATCCAGCGCAGCGGCGATCACTTCACCCATGCGCAGCGCTGTCCCTGATGGCGCGTCGATCTTGTGCCGGTGATGGGCTTCGATGATCTCGATGTCCGCATCATCACCCAACACGCGAGCGGTCATCTCGAGCAGTTTCAGCGACAGGTTGACGCCGACACTGAAGTTGGCCGCGAAAACAATCGGAATGACCTTGCCCGCCTCAGCCAGCAATTGCTTCTGGGCAGCGTCCAGCCCGGTAGTGCCGATGACCATCGCCTTGCCAGCCTTGCGGCAGAACGCGAGGTTTTTAAGCATGACTTCCGGCAGCGTGAAATCGATCAACACATCGAACTCTTCAGCCACCGCTTCCACGTGCCCTGAAAGCGGCACGCCGATGCGACCCAGCGAAGCCAGCTCACCGGCGTCGACACCGATCAGCGTGCTGCCAGGACGGACAATGGCAGCCGTCAGCCCGGTCAGCGGTGCGCGCTGCTGCACCGCCTCGACCAGAATCTTGCCCATGCGCCCGGCAGCGCCCATCACAGCTATACGTCGCATGCCGACTCCTTACAAATCGCCGAAGAAGCGCTTCACGCCTTCGAACCAACCGGTGGTTTTTGGCGAGTGGCTGTTGTCATCCGCCAGAGAACTGCGGAACTCTTCGAGCAATTCACGCTGACGACGACCCAGGTTGACCGGGGTTTCGACCGCTACCCGACACATCAGGTCGCCCGCGCCGCCACCACGAACCGGGGCAACGCCCTTGCCGCGAACACGGAACTGCTTGCCGGTCTGCGTCCCCTCAGGAATCTTCAGCTTGACCCGACCATCGAGCGTTGGAATCTCCAGTTCGCCACCCAGCGCAGCATCGACAAAGCTGATCGGTACTTCACAGAACAAATGCTTGCCGTCGCGCTGGAAGATCGCATGCTCGCGCACGTTGATCACCACGTACAGATCGCCCGTCGGACCACCCTGCGCACCCGCCTCGCCTTCGCCGGACAGACGAATGCGATCACCGGTATCAACACCGGGCGGCACTTTCACGGAAAGGGTCTTGTACTCTTCGACCCGGCCTTCGCCGTGGCAGGAATCGCACGGATCAGAAATGATCTTGCCCTGGCCATGGCAACGCGGGCAGGTCTGCTGCACCGAAAAGAAACCCTGCTGCATACGAACCTGACCGATACCGCCACAGGTCGGGCAGGTAACCGGCGCAGAGCCTTTCTTCGCGCCCGAGCCGTCACACGGCTTGCAGTTGACCAGTGTCGGGACGCGGATATTCACGGTGGTGCCGCGAACCGCTTCTTCCAGATTCAGCTCCAGGGTGTAGCGCAGATCACTGCCGCGCTGAGCGCCGCCACGAGCACCGCCGCGACCGCCACCAAAGAAGTCACTGAAGACATCACCAAAGATGTCGGAGAAGTTCTGACCGCCGAAACCTGGACCGCCACCGCCCATGCTCGGGTCGACGCCAGCGTGACCATACTGGTCGTACGCTGCGCGCTTGCTCGAATCGGACAGCACTTCGTAGGCCTCGTTGGCCTCCTTGAACAGTTCTTCCGACGCTTTATCATCGGGATTACGGTCCGGGTGGTGCTTCATTGCCAGGCGACGGTAGGCCTTCTTCAGATCTGCTTCGCTTGAGCCACGCTCAACACCCAATACTTCGTAATAGTCACGCTTTGCCATAAGTCTTTTGCACTCTTAAGGACGTCCGGCAAACCCCTCCTGAGCCTCGCCAAACTCGTTGAGCCCCAATACAGGCCCGGACCCAACTCACGTCAATTCAACGATCCTGGTCTTGTTTCGATACGGTACTTAGGGCGCGGGAAGCAGGAGCATTCCCGGCCATACCAGCAACACACGAAGGTTCGTCGCATGTTGTAAAAATTCGCGTACTCCAGACACGCCAACGCGGGAGCAGGCTCCCGCGCGGCGACATCCTACCAGTCACCGCCTGAAGGCAGTCAACCGGGCGACCAACAACTTACTTCTGGTCTTTAACTTCTTCGAACTCGGCGTCGACGACGTCGTCAGCCTTCTCAGCCTTCTCGTCCTGCGGCGCAGCGCCTTCAGCAGGCTGGGCCTGTTCGGCGTACATTTTTTGCGCCACTGGAGCGGAGACTTTCGACAGCTCTTCAACCTTGGCTTCGATGGCAGCCTTGTCGTCGCCTTTGACAGCAACTTCCAGCGCAACCACTGCCGCTTCGATCGCAGTCTTCTCTTCAGCGCTCACCTTGTCGCCAGCATCAGCGATCATTTTGCGCGTCGAGTGAACCAGTGCATCGCCCTGGTTACGGGCAGCGGCCAGCTCTTCGAACTTGCGGTCTTCGTCAGCATTGGTTTCAGCATCGCGGATCATCTGCTGAATCTCTTCCTCGGACAGACCGGAGTTGGCCTTGATCACGATCGACTGAGTCTTGCCGGTGGCCTTGTCTTTCGCGCCAACGTGCAGGATGCCGTTAGCGTCGATGTCGAAGGTCACTTCGATTTGTGGCACGCCACGTGGAGCTGGTGGAATCTCGGCCAGATCGAACTTGCCCAGAGACTTGTTCTGCGCGGCTTGCTTGCGCTCACCCTGCAGGACGTGAATGGTCACCGCGCCCTGGTTATCGTCGGCAGTCGAGAACACTTGCGATTTCTTGGTAGGAATCGTGGTGTTTTTCTCGATCAGCGCAGTCATCACGCCGCCCATGGTTTCGATACCCAAAGTCAGCGGGCTGACGTCGAGCAGCAGAACGTCCTTCACGTCACCAGCCAATACTGCGCCCTGGATAGCAGCACCCATTGCAACGGCTTCGTCCGGGTTCACGTCTTTACGAGCTTCTTTACCGAAGAACTCGGTGACCAGCTTCTGAACCAGTGGCATACGGGTCTGACCGCCGACCAGGATCACGTCGTTGATCGCGCCGATGTCGATACCGGAGTCTTTCAGGGCAATGCGGCATGGCTCGATGGTGCGTTGAACCAGGTCTTCTACCAGCGATTCCAGCTTGGCGCGGGAGATCTTCACGTTCAAGTGCTTGGGACCGGTAGCGTCTGCAGTGATGTACGGCAGGTTGACGTCGGTCGAATTGCTCGAAGACAGTTCGATCTTGGCTTTTTCAGCGGCTTCTTTCAGGCGCTGCATGGCCAGCGGGTCACCTTTGAGGTTCATGCCGCTTTCTTTCTTGAATTCGTCAACGAGGTAGTCGATCAGACGAATGTCAAAGTCTTCACCGCCCAGGAACGTATCGCCGTTGGTGGCCAATACTTCGAACTGGTGCTCGCCATCAACTTCTGCGATTTCAATGACGGAAACGTCGAAAGTACCGCCGCCCAGGTCATAAACGATCACGGTGTGATCGCCCTTGGCCTTGTCCATACCGTAAGCCAGTGCGGCTGCAGTGGGTTCGTTGATGATGCGTTTAACGTCCAGACCGGCAATACGGCCGGCGTCTTTGGTCGCCTGACGCTGGCTATCGTTGAAGTAGGCCGGAACGGTGATGACTGCTTCGGTCACTGGCTCGCCGAGGTAGTCTTCGGCGGTCTTCTTCATTTTCTTCAGAATTTCAGCCGAGATTTGTGGCGGCGACATCTTCTGGCCGTTCACTTCTACCCAGGCATCATTGTTGTCAGCCTTGACGATCTTGTAAGGGACCATCTGGATGTCTTTCTGAACGACTTCTTCTTCGAAACGACGACCGATCAGACGCTTCACCGCGTACAGAGTGTTGTGCGGATTGGTCACTGCCTGACGCTTGGCGGACTGGCCGACCAGGATCTCGCCATCATTGGCGTAAGCAATGATCGACGGCGTGGTGCGCGCGCCTTCAGCGTTTTCAATAACTTTGGCCTTGCCGTTTTCCAGCACGGAGACGCAGGAGTTGGTAGTCCCCAGGTCGATACCGATAATTTTGCCCATGTTAACTCTCCCGAAACTTTGGATTTGGTTGCCGCAGCAGTGGTGGCTAACTGCGGTAGCACTTAAACGCTTGACTTATAAATGGGGGCCTTGCGACCGATTTCAAGCCTGCTCATCAATAGAAGGCGAAACCGGTGCCGGAGCCTTGCTGACCACGACCATGGCCGGGCGCAGCAGGCGACCATTGAGCTGATAGCCCTTCTGGAACACCTTGAGTACGCTGTTCGGCTCGACGTCGGCGCTTTCCTGCATGGCCATGGCCTGGTGCTGAACAGCGTTGAACGGTTCGCCATGCGGATCGATCGCTTCCAGCTGATAGCGCTTCAGGGTGTCCTGGAACATTTTCAGGGTCAGCTCGATGCCTTCGCGCATTGGCCGGATGCTTTCGTCATCCGGGCTGGACAGCTCCAGGCCGCGCTCGAGGCTGTCGATGATCGGCAGCAAATCGCCGGCAAATTTTTCCAGGGCGAATTTGTGCGCTTTTTCTACATCCTGCTCGGCACGACGACGGACGTTTTGCAGATCAGCCGCTACACGCAAGGCTTGATCCTGGGCGCCAGCCAGTTGCTCTTCGAGCACTTGTACACGAGCCGCCAGGTCGTTGCCCGAATCCTGGGCAGTCTGATCGGCATCTAGGTTTTGCGTATCCACTGTCTGTTCGTCAGCCATAGATTTCTCCTTTCAATAACGTCCGCGAGCTCAACCCGCGCTTCTGTGCCGATATATGGGGCCGCAAAATCCTGCTTCAAGGGTCGGTGGCGATTAACCCTACAAAAAACAGCTGCATTACTCGTCACGACCGCCGACATTTCGTCGGCCCGGACAGATCATGCCGACAATGGGCATTGTCAGCTCAAAACAAAACACTGTATAAATAACCAGACCTCAAGCCTGGGAGCGGCCTTTATGCTGGTGCACCTGTCCGTACACAACTACGCCATCGTCGAACATCTCGATCTCGAACTTGATCGCGGAATGAGCGTGATCACGGGTGAAACCGGCGCCGGCAAGTCGATAATGCTCGACGCACTGGGCTTGACGCTCGGCGACCGTGCCGACAGCGGCGTGGTCCGCCCTGGCGCGGACAAGGCAGACATCCTCGCCACCTTCGATCTGGTCGACATTCCGGAAGCCAGCGCCTGGCTCGCCGAGCGTGACCTCGAGAGCGACGGCCCGTGCATCCTGCGCAGGGTCATCACCGCCGAAGGGCGCTCGCGAGGCTACATCAATGGCACACCCTGCCCCCTTGGCGACCTCAAAGCCCTGGGCGAACTGGTCATTGATATCCACAGTCAACATGAGCATCAATCGCTGCTCAAGACCGACACGCACCGCCGCCTGCTCGATGAGTACGCCGGCGCTACAGACCTCGCCCGCCAGGTACAACTCGCCGCTCAACGCTGGCGCCAGACCCGCCAGGAACTGGAGCGCCTTTCCAACTCCGGCGATGAACAACGTGCTCGCCATCAGTTGCTCAGCTACCAACTCGAAGAGCTGGAGAACCTGGGTCTCGGTGAAAACGAGCTTGAGCAGCTGGAACAGGAACACAAGAACCTGACCAATGCCGAAACCCTGCTCGGTATCTGCCGCCAGGTGGTTGAGCAATGCAGTGAAAGCGATTCCGGCAATGTCCTGAATGCGCTGACCGCCAGCCTCAACCGTTTGTCTAGCGTAACCACCTCGGTGGGCGCGCTCGGCGAAGCCAGCAGCTTGCTGACCAGTGCGCAGATTCAGGTGGAAGAAGCCGTCGGCGAGCTGAATCGCTTTCTCGACAATTTCGACGCCGACCCGGCGCGCCTGCAATACCTGGAGGAGCGTCTTGACTCGATCTACACCATGGCGCGCAAGCACCGCATCCAGCCGACCGAGGTTGCCGAAATGCAGCAGCGCCTGCTGGATGAAATTGAAACCCTGAATGCAAACGATGAGTCGATCGAACGCCTCAGCGATGAACTGGCGTCGTATGCCCGTCATTATCAGGAGAAAGCCCGGGAGTTGAGCGATCTGCGCCATCAGGCCTCCAGCAGCCTGGCCAGTGCGGTCGAACAGGAAATCCAGCGCCTCGGCATGCCGGGCGGCCGCTTCACTATTGAATTGCGCCCTAACAGCAGCGACGAGTTGCTACCGAACGGGCTCGAACAAGTTGAATTGCTGGTCAGTGCCAACCCGGGTCAGCCGCTAAAGGCTTTGGCCAAGGTGGCGTCGGGCGGTGAGCTGTCGCGGATCAGCCTGGCGATCCAGGTAATCACCGCACAAACATCGCGCGTTCCAACGCTGGTATTTGATGAAGTGGACGTAGGCATCGGCGGCCCGACGGCCGAGATCGTTGGCCAGTTGCTACGTCGCCTGGGCGAACGGGGCCAGGTGCTGACAGTGACTCACCTGCCGCAAGTGGCCGCCCAAGGGCATCAGCATCTATTTGTACACAAGGTACGAGGCGAAGATGCTACCCGCACCGCCGTCTCCAAGCTGAGTAAAAATGATCGCGTGGAAGAAGTGGCGCGAATGCTCGGCGGGATTGACCTGACCAAGGAATCCTTGGCGCACGCGAAGAAAATGGTCGTCACCGCGAAAATTTAAGGATGGCAGACAGCACGAAGGCGACCCTGGGGTCGCCTTCGCTCGTTTCGCGAACATCATGCTCGCGCGACATGCTTACTTTTTCTTGCGTACGTACAACACAAGATTGTGATCAACCATCTCGAAGCCATACTTGTCGACGATGGCCTTCTGCAGACGCTCGATTTCTTCGTCGAAGAATTCGATCACTTCACTGGTTTCGACGTTGACCATGTGGTCGTGATGCTTGCCGTCATCCAGCTCGAAGACCGCGTGGCCTCCGTCGAAGTTGTGCCGCACCACAAGGCCAGCTGCCTCGAACTGGGTCAGAACACGGTAAACCGTGGCCAGACCGACGTCCTCACCAGCCTCCATGAGCGCCTTGTAAACATCCTCGGCACTCATGTGGCGTTGCTCGGCGGAATCGAGCATTTGCAGAATCTTGACCCTTGGAAGGGTCACTTTGAGGCCGGCTTTGCGTAGTTCGCTATTTTCAACCATGGTCAGCTTTCTCGCGATGCTGCTTCGCAGCTTCTCTTAATGCGGGTATGATCGGCGTTTACGTTGTCCCAGCCAAGATAGTGGAAGTCGCCCACCGATGCAAAACACCAAGCTCTTGCTAACCAGTTTCACCTTTGTGGGACTGCTCGCACTCGCCGGTTGTTCATTCCCCGGGGTTTACAAAATCGACATCCAGCAGGGCAATGTCGTCACGCAGGACATGATAGACCAGTTACGCCCGGGAATGACCCGTCGGCAAGTACGGTTTATCATGGGTAACCCTCTGCTGACCGACACGTTCCATGCCGATCGCTGGGATTATCTGTACAGCCTGCAACCGGGTGGCGGTGAACGCCAACAGGAACGCATTAGCGTTATCTTCAACCCAAATGACCAACTTGTCAGCCTCTCTGGTGATTTCATGCCAGGCGTGAGTCGCGACGATGCCATTCTCGGCAAGGACACTGACACTACCGTCAATGATCCTGCGCAGAACGTCGAGCAGCCGAAACCGGAAACTCCGGCCAAGCCAGGTTCGTTGCTGGATCAGATCCAGAAGGACGTCGACGGCGTAGAAACCGTTCCGGTCCCGACTCCAGAACCGCTGGATACCTCGCCGCAATAATTTGCGACGCAATAAAAAACCCGGCATGTCCGGGTTTTTTATTGTCTGGAGTTTGCTCGGGTTACTGATTACGCGCTTTGGCCTCGGCAGCCTTGGCGGCGCGAAGCCGTCGCATCTCTTTGGGGTCAGCCAGGAGCGGACGATAGATCTCGATCCGATCTCCCGACTGCACGAGGCGAGAATCGGCATCGGTAATGACCTTGCCAAAAATACCGACCGGACAATCGCTCAACTCCAGCTCCGGGAACGCGCCGCCTATTCCGGACACGGCCACCGCCGCACGCACCGTGGTGCCAACAGGCACCGCAACAGTCAGGAGTGCCTGCCGATCAACAGCAGCGTAAACCACCTCAATTTCCACGGTCGGCTCAGCCATGCATCTGCTTCGCCCGCTGGCAGAACGCATCGACCAGCGTGTTGGCCGCCTGATTGAACAAGGGTCCCAGCGTGGCTCGAACGATCGGCCCCGCGTAATCGAAGGACAAATCGAGGCTGATTTTGCAGGCCTTGTCGGTGAGCGCCTTGAACACCCAGATGCCATGCAACTGAGTAAAGGGGCCTTCTTCAAGATTCATTTCAATCGATTGCCCGGGCACCAGCGTATTGCGCGTGACGAAATGCTGACTGAGGCCACCCTTGGCGACGCCAACACTGGCGCGCATATGCTCGTCAGAGCTTTCCAGGACTTCGGCCGAGGAGCACCACGGGAGAAATTCCGGATACCGCGCCACATCGTTGACCAGGTCATACAAGGCTTGCGCCGGATACGGCAGCAGGGCCGAACGTTGAATGTGTGTCGTCATGTCAGCGTCACTTCCACAGCTGGGCGGCAAACACTACGAGAATGCCGATGGGCGCCACATAGCGCATCAGGAACAGGCTGAAGGCAAACAACACCGGGCTGCGGATCGACAGTTCGTCGCGTACCGCCTCTCGGCCCATCACCCAGCCTGCAAACACCACGAAACATAAGCCACCAAGTGGCAACATGATTCGCGAGGTGAAGAAATCGATCACACCGAAGAAGTCCAGACCTCCGGTCGCTCCCCATTGATAGAGATGAAACACCCCGCCTTCGTTCACGAAAAACTTCGCTTGCTTCCAGATATTGAAGGAAAAGACTGTGCCCAGACCAACAAACCAGCAGGTAAATGCGAGCCAGAACGTCACCCAGGCGCGGCTGAGTTTCGAGCGCTCCACCAGGTACGCCACCATGGGTTCGAGCAAGGAAATAGCGGAACTCCACGCAGCAATTGCCACCAGAACAAAGAACACCACGCCCATTATTTGGCCGAACGCGACGTTACCGAACGCAAAGGGCAGGCTGACGAACATCAGGCCCGGCCCTTCACTCGGGTTCAGGCCCGCGGCGAAGACAATCGGAAACAATGCCAGCCCGGCCACGAGCGAAACGAAGGTATCCAACAGCGCGACGCCGACCACGGTACCTGAAATCGACGAATGCCTGGGCATGTAAGCGCCGTAGATCATGATCGAACCCACACCGACGCTTAGTGAAAAGAATGCATGGCCCATGGCGGGGAGCAAACCGTCCAGGACCTTTTCCGGATGGAAGTCGAACATGAAGTGCACGCCCTCCATGAAATGCCCGGTGGTCATGCTGTAACCCAGCAACACCAGAATCATTACAAACAGCAACGGCATCATGATGCGCAGACTGCGCTCAAGACCCGCGACCACGCCTCGGGCAATGACCAGCGCAGAGAGCAGCATGAAAATCGTGTGCCAAAGTGTCAGGCGCCATGGATCGGCAATCACATTGCCGAAATACGCACCGACCTGGTCAGGCGTGACGCCCTGGAAATCGCCACGGCCCATGTCGATGATGTAATCCAGCGACCAGCCGCCGACAACGCTGTAGAAGGACAGGATCAGCAACGCCGTGATCATCCCGGCGAAGGCCCCCCAGGACCATTTCGTCGAACGCCCTGCTTCCAGCGCCAGCACCTTCAGCGCATTGGCCGGACTCTGCCGGGCACGGCGGCCGATCAGCGTTTCCGCCAGCATGACCGGTACGCCGATCAGCGCAATGCACGCCAGGAACATCAGCACAAAGGCGCCGCCGCCATAGACGCCGACCATGTACGGAAATTTCCAGATGCTACCCAGGCCCACGGCCGAACCGGTCGCGGCGAGTATGAAGACCCATCGGCTAGCCCAACTGCCGTGGACAGAAACCTTGTCTGTCGACATCGTTATCACGCCCAAGCGTTCAAAAAAGAGGGCGCATTGTCCGGGATTCAATCAACCTGCTCAAGCACGTAGCGATACCGTAGCCGACTCGCGCGCAACTCCCTATAATGCCGCCCCTATGGCTAAACAGAAGAAACACCCAACAGGGACCATCGCGCAAAATAAAAAGGCGCGACACGATTACTTCATCGAACATCGGTTCGAGGCTGGTCTGGTCCTGGCCGGCTGGGAAGTAAAAAGTCTGCGGGCTAGCAAGCTACAGCTGGTTGACAGTTATGTACTGCTCAAGGATGGCGAAGCCTGGCTGCTCGGCAGCCACATCACGCCGCTGATGACGGCGAGCACGCACGTCATCGCCGATCCGACCCGCACCCGCAAATTGCTGCTCAACCGGCGCGAACTGGAAAAGCTCGCCTCTGCGGTGCAGCAAAAAGGTTACGCCTGCGTATGCCTGTCCTGGTACTGGAGCAAGCACATGGTCAAGTGCGAGATCGCTCTGGGCAAGGGCAAGAAGGAATACGACAAGCGCGATACCGAGCGCGAGCGCGACGCCGGCCGAGAGCTGCAGCGTGCGGTGCGCAACAAGGGCAAGGAAGATTAATCTTCCGCCCAGTCATCGATCATTGTGCCGAGGTTGCTTGTCGCATCGCCCCGTTCGGGCAGGTGGCAGCCGTCGATGCCGGGACGGCTCCGCTGTCCAACGGGGGCAAGCCCCCTCGCCACAATGACAAGCCACCTCGCCACAGTGAATTGTTTTCGCGCTATCACGTCCCCTTGCGCCGCTCTGCCCGAGCCATGCGCTGTACTTCCTGACGCACTTCCTCCAGCACTTCCTGCACATACAGAATGTGTCGACTGGAAACTTCCCGCGCCTGCTCCGCCCGCCCCTCGATAATTGCCATGTACAACTCCCGATGCTGAGTGATCAGCATGTCGCGGGTTTCCGTGCGCTGTTTGTACATGCCACCGATGTTGGTCACCACGTTGCGCTTGAGCAGGTCAAACAACCCGCGAATCGTGTGCAGCAACACCGCGTTATGACTGGCCTCGGCGATCGCCAGGTGAAATTTCGCGTCAGCCGCACCCTCTTCCGCGCGACTGACGTCATCGTGACGCGAGTAGCAGTCTTGCAACTCATTGAATGCCGCCGTCAGCCGCTCACGGTCAACATCGGTCGCGCGCAACGCTGCGTAATAGGCGCAAGAGGCTTCCAGCGTATGGCGAAATTCCAGCAGATCACGTTGCGCCTCTGGATTGCTTTCGAGCAGATGCAGCAAAGGATCACTGAACGTCGTGCCCAGTGACTCAACGACGTAATTGCCGCCACCCTGCCGACTAACCAGCAGCCCTTTGGCGGCCAGCTTCTGAATCGCCTCGCGCAACGAAGGACGCGACACGCCGAACTGCTCGGCCAGCGCCCGCTCGGCCGGCAAGCGTTCACCGGCCTTCAGCGTGCCCTCAAGGATCATCCCCTCAAGCTGCTCGACAATATCGTCAGACAAACGGCGCTGACGAATCTGATCAAAAGCCATAACTCATTCTCCACGATCCCGACGGCTCGCCGGGCTCTCTATTCTGGCCTACCTGCACATGCCCGGCATCTAACGGATGGCTTCCCCACCTCGCAAATCCATGACATCCGCCGCGCCTATACGACAAAAGTTTTAGGGCGGCAAATTGACACACCGCATAGAAGGCTTTTACCCTAGCCGACAGCGATTGTAAATTGGTATTACCAATTATCCAAGAACGCTGATCAGTGCCTGACCAACAACAATTAGGGGCCACCCCATATGCAAACCTGGCAACAGCTCTACAGTCCGCTCGGCAGCCTTGGCTTGTCCGCACTCGCGGCCGTCATCCCCATCGTGTTTTTCTTCCTGGCTTTGGCGGTATTTCGCCTCAAAGGCCACGTCGCTGGCAGCATCACCCTGGCTTTGTCGATCGTGGTTGCAATCTTCGCCTTCCAGATGCCGGCTGACATGGCGTTTGCTGCTGCCGGGTATGGCTTCGCGTATGGCCTGTGGCCGATTGCGTGGATCATCGTCGCTGCAGTGTTCCTCTACAAACTGACGGTCAAGAGCGGTCAGTTCGAAGTGATCCGCAGCTCGGTACTGTCAATTACCGATGACCAACGCCTGCAAGTGCTGCTGATCGGTTTCTGCTTCGGCGCGTTTCTGGAAGGTGCCGCCGGTTTCGGTGCACCGGTCGCAATTACCGCTGCGCTTCTTGTCGGGCTGGGCTTCAACCCGTTGTACGCCGCAGGCCTGTGCCTGATCGCCAACACCGCACCCGTGGCGTTTGGCGCACTGGGCATTCCGATCATCGTCGCCGGCCAGGTGACCGGCATTGACGCGTTCAAGATTGGCGCCATGACCGGCCGCCAACTGCCCTTGCTGTCACTGTTCGTGCCGTTCTGGCTGGTGTTCATGATGGACGGCATGCGCGGCGTCAAGGAAACCTGGCCGGCGGCGCTGGTGGCAGGTTTGAGTTTCGCCATCACTCAGTACTTCACTTCGAACTACATTGGCCCGGAACTGCCGGACATCACCTCGGCCCTCGCCAGCCTGATTTCCTTGACGCTGTTCCTGAAAGTCTGGCAGCCAAAACGCGCTGCCGGCCAGCACATCGCCGGCGCCGTTTCGGCTTCCGTGGTGAGCGCCAGCGCCGGAGGTTTCGGTCTGCCGCGCAGCACCGTCGCATCGCCTTACAGCTTTGGGGAAATTCTCAAGGCGTGGTCGCCGTTCCTGATTCTCACCGTCCTGGTGACGATCTGGACCCTGAAACCGTTCAAGGCCATGTTTGCCGCCGGCGGCTCGATGTACAGCTGGGTGTTCAACTTCGCCATCCCGCATCTGGACCAGATGGTGATCAAGGTCGCGCCAATCGTGACCGCGCCTACGGCGATTCCTGCGGTGTTCAAACTCGACCCGATCTCGGCGACCGGCACCGCGATTTTCTTTTCCGCGCTGATCTCGATGCTGGTGCTGAAGATCAATGTCAAAACTGGTCTTACCACTTTCAAAGAGACGCTGTACGAACTGCGCTGGCCGATTCTGTCCATCGGTATGGTGCTGGCATTCGCCTTCGTCACCAACTACTCCGGCATGTCGTCGACCATGGCTCTGGTGCTGGCAGGTACAGGCGCGGCGTTCCCGTTCTTTTCGCCATTCCTCGGCTGGCTGGGCGTGTTCCTGACCGGCTCGGATACCTCATCCAACGCCCTGTTCAGTTCGCTGCAGGCCACTACCGCGCACCAGATCGGTGTCAGTGACACCCTGCTGGTAGCGGCAAACACCAGCGGCGGCGTGACCGGCAAGATGATCTCGCCGCAGTCGATCGCCGTGGCTTGCGCCGCGACCGGTCTGGTGGGCAAAGAATCGGATCTGTTCCGTTTCACCCTCAAGCACAGTCTGTTCTTTGCAACGATTGTCGGCGTGATTACCTACGTCCAGGCCTACTGGCTCACCGGCATGCTGGTGCACTAACGGACTACGGGCACACGTAAACACCGACGCCGGACCACGACTCCGGCGTCAGCTATTCACCACCCGGTCTGTAAGGCTGCTGAAAGCAACGCTCTCTATATTCAGCAGCCTCAGCAGACGGATAACCGGGCCCACCCGGAGACGCCTGATGAGCGAGCTTTTTTATAACGCCGTGCCGAACGCCACCCGTGTCGCCCCGCCACTGCCCGAGCCTCGACAATACCCAAGCGAAAAACCGTCGCGGGTCTATCTGTTCGGGACCTGCGTAGTGGATTTGTTCTACCCGGAAGCCGGGATGGATGCGATTCGTCTGTTGGAACGCGAAGGCATTCGTGTCGAGTATCCGCAAGGGCAGAGTTGCTGCGGGCAACCGGCGTACACCTCGGGTTACACCGATCAGGCCCGGACCGTAGCGCGCTCGCAACTGGCGCTGTTTGCCGGTGGTTTTCCGGTGGTAGTGCCGTCGGGATCGTGCGCCGGCATGCTGCGCGAACATTACGCCGACTTGTTCAAGAACGAGCCGGAAACACTGAAACAGGTTCAGGCGCTGGCAGCCCGGACTTATGAGCTGGCCGAGTTTCTGTTGTTCGTCTGCAAGGTTCAGCTCAAGGACAGCGGCGAGCCGGTGAAAGTGGCGCTGCACACCTCGTGCTCGGCACGTCGGGAGATGAACACTCACCTGCACGGCCGGGAATTGCTGGCGCAGCTGAGCAAGGTGGAACGGGTCGAGCACAGCCATGAAAGTGAATGCTGTGGCTTCGGTGGGACATTCAGCGTCCGTATGCCAGACATTTCCGGCGCGATGGTGGCTGACAAGACGCGGTCGTTGAAGGAATCCGGCGCGCACAAGGTACTGAGTGCCGACTGCGGTTGCCTGATGAACATCAACGGCTCATTGGAGAAACAGAAGGAAGCGTTGCGCGGCCAACACCTGGCCAGTTTCCTTTGGCAAAGAACCGGAGGTGTTCAATGAACGCTTCCGCGATTATTCCTACGGTTGCCGTGGAAGAAGATTTTCGCGCTCGGGCTCACAAGGCTCTGGACGACAAGCAGTTGCGAAACAACTTTCGCACGGCGATGGATTCACTGATGACCAAACGGGCAGCGTCCTTCAGCGATGCCCACGAAAGAGAACATCTGCGAGCGCTGGGCAATGCAGTCCGCGCCCGTGCGTTATCCAAGCTGCCCGACCTGCTCGAACAGCTTGAACAGAACCTGACCCGCAACGGTGTGACAGTGCACTGGGCGGAAACGGTGGACGAAGCCAATGGCATCGTCCTCTCGATCATCCGCGCTCACGAGGGGCGGCAAGTGATCAAGGGCAAATCGATGGTCAGCGAAGAGATGGAGATGAACCATGTCCTCGAGGCTCAAGGCATTGAATGCCTGGAGTCGGACATGGGGGAGTACATCGTCCAGCTCGACCACGAGAAGCCTTCACACATTATTATGCCGGCGATCCACAAGAATGCCGGTCAGGTCGCGTCCTTGTTCCACGACAAACTTGGCGTGGAGTACACCAAGGACGTTGACCAACTCATTCAGATCGGTCGCAAAGTCTTGCGACAGAAATTCTTTGAAGCAGACATCGGCGTCTCCGGTGTCAACTTTGCCGTGGCCGAAACCGGCACGCTACTGCTGGTGGAAAACGAGGGCAACGGGCGGATGACCACCACGGTACCGCCGGTGCACATCGCCGTCACCGGCATCGAAAAAGTCGTGGAAAACCTGCGTGACGTGGTGCCACTTTTGTCGTTGCTGACCCGTTCGGCGCTAGGTCAGCCGATCACCACCTACGTCAACATGATTTCCGGGCCGCGCAAGGAACATGAACTCGACGGCCCACAGGAAGTGCACCTGGTGCTGCTGGACAACGGGCGCAGCCAGGCCTTCGCCGACAGCGAATTGCGCCAGACCCTGAACTGCATCCGCTGCGGCGCCTGCATGAATCATTGCCCGGTCTACACCCGAATCGGCGGCCACGCCTATGGGGAGGTGTACCCCGGGCCTATCGGAAAAATCATCACCCCGCACATGGTCGGCCTGGCGAAAGTCCCCGATCACCCGAGCGCTTCGTCCCTGTGCGGGGCTTGCGGTGAAGTCTGCCCGGTCAAGATTCCGATCCCGGCGCTGCTGCGTCGTCTGCGCGAAGAAAACGTCAAAGCCCCGAACGATCCCAAGCACGTCATGCGTGGCCAAGGCAGCAAGTACTCGCGCAAAGAACGCTTTATCTGGAACGCCTGGGCCAGGCTCAACAGCTCGCCCACCCTGTATCGCCTGTTCGGATTTTTCGCCACGCGATTGCGCGCCGTTACGCCAGGCAACGTCGGCCCGTGGACGCAAAATCACAGTGCCCCGAAACCTGCGGCTCGCACGCTGCATGACATGGCCCGCGAGCATCTGGCCAACCAGGGAGATCGTTGATGAGCGCCAAACAAAACATCCTCGCCAAATTGCGCAACAGTCTGGCAGGCACCACGCCGGTGCCTGACGAATTCGACGTCGAACTGGTTACGGTGCCGTACACCTACCCGCAGGATCAGCGTATCCCACAATTGCGCAAACTGATGGAGGCCGTGCACACGGAAATCCATCTGACCTGCAACGAAGGTTGGCCGGCACTGCTCGCGCAGCTGCTGCACGATCGTCAGCTGCCGAGCCTGTTGATTGCACCGACGACTCCTCATGGTCTACGTGTCACTCAGCACTGGGCGAATAATCCCGGCCTGCCGGTGCTGACGTCCTACGACCGACCGGTCGAAGACTGGAAAACCGAGCTGTTCAATGACACACCGGCCAGTCTGACGACTACCCTGGGAGCAATCGCTGCGACCGGCAGTCTGATTCTCTGGCCGACCCGGGAAGAACCGCGTTTGATGAGTCTGGTACCACCGGTGCATTTCGCCTTGCTCAAGGCCAGTGAGATCCGCGACAACTTTTACCAGGTGCAGCAGGAATTCAACTGGGCGCAAGGCATGCCGACCAACGCGCTGCTGGTCTCCGGCCCGTCGAAGACCGCCGACATCGAGCAGGTCCTGGCCTACGGCGCCCACGGTCCGAAAGACCTGGTGGTTTTGATCCTGGAGGACCAATGACTCTACCCGCGGCTTTCCTGCGAGATGCACAGAAACTCATCCCCCAAGATCGACGTTTCGACGATCCACTGTCGACATTGGCCTTCGGCACCGACGCCAGTTTCTACCGGCTGATTCCGCAACTGGTGATCCGCGTCGAATCCGAAGATGAAGTGGTGGCATTGCTTCAACTGGCGCAGCGCGATCAGGTCGCGGTGACTTTCCGCGCCGCCGGCACCAGCCTGTCCGGCCAGGCGATCAGTGATTCGGTGCTGATCGTCCTGGGGGATAACTGGAACGGTCGTGAGATACGCGGGCAAGGCACACAAATCCGCCTTCAACCCGGGGTGATCGGCGCGCAGGCCAATGCCTGGCTGGCACCGTTCGGGCGCAAGATCGGCCCGGATCCGGCCTCGATCAACGCCTGCAAGATTGGCGGCATTGTCGCTAACAACGCCAGTGGCATGTGCTGCGGCACCGCGCAAAATACTTATCACACACTGGCTGGCATTCGTCTGGTGCTGGCTGATGGCAGCCGACTCGATACTGAAGACGCCAACAGCGTCGCAGCGTTTCGCCAGAGCCACGCTGCACTGCTTGAGCGCCTGGCTACGCTGGGCCGCGAAACCCGCGCCAATGCCGAACTGGCTGCGAGAATCCGCCATAAATACCGTCTGAAAAATACCACCGGCCTGTCACTCAATGCGCTGGTGGATTTCGACGAGCCTGTGGATATCCTCAGCCACTTGCTGGTGGGGTCCGAGGGCACGCTGGGCTTCATCAGCGCCGTGACTTACGACACGGTGATCGATCACCCGAACAAGGCGTCAGCACTGATCGTTTTCCCGGATGTGGAAACCTGCTGCAACGCAGTCACGGTCTTGAAAAGCCAACCGGTGTCCGCCGTGGAATTGCTCGACCGGCGCAGTTT
This sequence comes from Pseudomonas fluorescens, assembly GCF_902497625.1. Taxonomy (GTDB): domain Bacteria; phylum Pseudomonadota; class Gammaproteobacteria; order Pseudomonadales; family Pseudomonadaceae; genus Aquipseudomonas; species Aquipseudomonas fluorescens_BQ. The sequence continues at coordinate 50,500 of NZ_CABVGX010000015.1, forward strand.
GCGCTCGGTTCAGGACAAACCCGGCATGCCCGCTTTCGTACAGCAATTGTCGAATAACGCCTGTGCGCTGCTGATCGAGTCCCGCGCCGCAACGTCCACGCTACTGCGTGAACAACTGGCGCAGATCATGACGTCGCTGGCATCGTTCCCGGTGGAAAAACAGGTCGACTTCACTGAAGACCCGCTGGAAAACGCCCGACTCTGGGCGATCCGCAAAGACACCTTTCCCGCTGTCGGCGCCGTGCGCAAAACCGGCACCACGGTGATCATCGAAGACGTGACCTTCCCGGTCGAACAGCTGGCCATCGGTGTGAACCGCCTGATCGAGCTGTTCGACAGGCACCACTACGACGAAGCGATCCTGTTCGGGCACGCACTGGAGGGCAATCTGCATTTTGTCTTCACCCAAGGCTTCAACAATCCGCAGGAAATCGCCCGCTATCAAGCGTTCATGGACGACGTCGCGCAACTGGTTGCAGTGGAGTTTGGCGGCTCGCTGAAAGCCGAACACGGCACGGGCCGCAACATGGCGCCCTTTGTCGAACTGGAATGGGGCAGCGATGCTTACCAATTGATGTGGCAGCTCAAACGCCTGCTCGACCCGAACGGGATACTCAATCCGGACGTGGTGCTCAGCGACGATCCGCAGATCCATCTCAAACACCTGAAACCACTGCCGGCTGCCGACGAGATTGTGGATAAGTGCATCGAGTGCGGCTTCTGCGAGCCGGTCTGCCCGTCCAAAGGACTGACCCTGAGCCCACGCCAGCGCATCGTCATCTGGCGCGACATTCAGGCGAAGAAGCGGGCCGGCGTCGATACCACTGAACTGGAAGCGGCTTATGAATACCAAGGCATCGACACCTGCGCCGCCACCGGTCTTTGCGCGCAACGTTGCCCTGTAGGCATCAATACCGGCGAGCTGGTGAAAAAGCTACGCAGCCGGAAAGCAACGCATACGAAAACCGCCAACTGGCTTGAAGGAAATTTCGCCACCGCCATGCAAGGTGCGCGCTTCACTTTGCATGCGGCCAATGGCGCGCGAATGCTGCTGGGAGCGCCGCGACTGGCGAAACTTTCCGCCACGCTGGCGAAGCTGTCGAAAGGGCGCGTCCCGCAATGGACCAGCGCCATGCCCCAGCCTGAGAGCGCTATTCGCTTCAGCCCCAGCGCCCCGGACGAGCGCCCACGGGTGGTGTATCTGGCCGCATGCGTGTCGCGGGTAATGGGGCCGGCGGCTGGCGATAAAGAGCAAATGTCGCTGTACGACAAAACCCGCGGACTGCTGGAAAAAGCCGGGTACCAAGTGGTCTTTCCAGACAATCTGGACAGCCTCTGCTGCGGCCAGCCTTTCGCCTCAAAAGGCTACGCCGAGCAAGCCGAGCACAAACGCCAGGAGCTGATCGGCGCGCTGCTGCACGCCAGCCGTGGCGGGCTCGATCCGGTTTACTGCGACACCAGCCCCTGCACGTTGCGATTGATCGAGGACCTCGGCGAGGTTCGACTCGACCTGTACGACCCGGTGCGCTTCATCCGTATGCACCTGATGGATCGACTGGACTTCACGCCGCAGGAAGCACCTATTGCCGTACATGTAACCTGCAGCACGCAACATCTTGGTGAAAGCCAGGCGCTGATCGAGCTGGCGCGCAAATGCAGCAAGAATGTAGTCATACCCGAAGGCATTCACTGCTGCGGATTCGCCGGCGACAAAGGCTTCACCACACCTGAATTGAATGCTCATTCATTGAGGACATTGAAGGATGCGGTGCAGCAATGCAGCGAGGGGATTTCCACCAGCCGCACCTGTGAAATCGGCCTCACGCAACATGGTGGAATCGACTACCACGGACTGGTCTACCTGGTGGACCGCGTGACCCAGGCTCGCCCCCGTTGATCCGGTACAAACAGAACCCCGGCGCATTGGTGCAGTCTTCTGTATAGGCCTCGGCGACGAGGCTCAAGAGTGATGTCGCTGGCAGATCCCAAAGGCCGGCCTTCTCGAGTTGTTTCGCGCAAGGAGTTACCCCATGAAGTCCTCCGCTCCAGCTGGCCTCTTTATTTGCGCAGCGATGCTTGCCTCTCCCGTTTTTGCCGACGGCGACGCAGATCTGTGCAAGATGAACATGAACAAAATCAACAGCGAAAAAGCTGTGCTGGCAACCGACACCAGCGGTGTGAACGGTCAGGTCGAAGATGCCCTCGCCCAAGCGAAAGCCGCGCACGAAAGAGGTGACGACAAGCAATGCGTCGCACATACCACCCGAGCTCTGCAGCTCGTTCAAAATCGCTCCAAAGGTGGCCAGTAGAGCAAAGGCTTCGCATTGGCGGGATTGAAACCCAACAGCTAATGTTTCTTGTGGGGCAGCTCACCGAGCTCATTGGCGACTGAGGCATTTACACTATAAAACCGGGGCAATTGCGCCCCTTTTTAGTGCATTTCGATTGATTTCAACGGTTTTTCATGCCTTTTTGAAAAAAAAGCGAATTCCTTCGAATCGCTGTAGTCACTTGAACAGGCCCCACGAACGTGGCTTATAACGACCTCGGCACAGCCTGGATCGTCTGGCAGGACCGAGACCATCAGTTCAAGGAGATACCCATGAAACGTACCGTTTTTGCTGGTCTGTTGATTTCCGCTGCGATGCTGTCGTCCCCTGCCTTTGCTGCTGATAAGGATCTGTGTGCGACCAACATTCAGAAAATTACTGATTTCATTGCCACCGCTCCGAGTGTCGGAGAAAACTCCGCAGACAATCTGAAGGCAGGCTTGGCGAAAGCCAAAGCATCCCAGGCTGCTGGCAATGACAAAGAGTGCGTCGAAACCACCGGCGGCATCGTTGCCAAAATCGAAGTACGCGACCCAGCCCGAAACAACTGATACCAGCCCGGGCCAACCTTCGGGTTGGCCTTCCGGGTCAGATTGACGTAGACTACACACGCTTGTTGCTCATCAGATTCACGAGCAATGAGTTCGGGGCCGTTTAGGATTCGACGCCGGTCGCGAAACTTTAGGTGCATGCCGAGTTGGTAACAGAACTCGTAAATCCACTGTTGCAACTACTTATAGTTGCCAATGACGAAAACTACGGCCAGGAAATGTCCATCGCTGCGTAAGCAGCCTTAGACCCTGAGCTTCTGGTACCTTCGGGTCCAGCAATCATTAGGGGATGTCTGTAAACCCGAAATGATTGTCATATAGAACAGAATCGCCGTGCAGTACGTTGTGGACGAAGCGGCTAAAACTTACACAACTCGCCCAAAGCACCCTGCCCTTCGGGTCGCTGAGGGTTAACTTAATAGAAACGGCTACGCATGTAGTACCGACAGCGGAGTACTGGCGGACGGGGGTTCAAATCCCCCCGGCTCCACCAAATACCAGTTTCCACATGTTCTCACATGATCGGAAACACCCCAAGAAGCCCGCCCCGTGCGGGCTTTCTTGTGTCTGGACATCCACAAATGAACCCACACAGCATTGCGCCCCGTGTATGCCTGCTTGTATGCTCGCCTTAAATTTGAAACTGAGGCATACACGCATGAAGCGTTCGGAGATTAAGCGCCGTCCGATGGCAGACACCACCCTAGCCAGCCTTGAGCCAGAGGCCAGCACCTACCGAGAGCTAGATGGCGCCGGGCTCTATCTGCGAGTGAAGCCCACCGGCCAGAAATCCTGGGAGCTGCGTTACAAAAAAGCCGATGGCAAATGGTCATGGCTAGGCTTGGGAGGCTACGGTAAGGGTAGCCACCAGTTGACCGGCGAGCAGGCGCGCCAGAAGGCAGCAGAGTTACGCGACGGCACAATGAAAGATGGCAGCATGCTCGCCACCCAGCGCGCCCAAAAGGCAGCAGAACGTGAGGCAGCCAACAATACTTTCGAGCATCTGGCGCGCGAGTGGTACGCCAACAAGCGCAAAGGCTGGAGTGCAGGCACTGCAACCCGAACCATCGGCGCCCTGCAACTGCATGTGTTTCCGGTCTTCGGCAAGCGGCCTTATCAGGGTGTTCTGCCAATGGAGTGGATGGAGTTCCTGCGCGGTATGGAGCAAACCGGGATTGTCGAGCAGACCAGCCGAGTACGTGGCATGTGCCGGGAAATTTACGACCTGGCACGCGTCACTGGTCGTGCCACTCACAATCCGCTGGAAGGATTGCACAAGTTCCTGCTGACCAAGCCAGCCGAAAACTATGCCCATGTTTCCATCGACGAACTGCCGCCTCTTTTGCGAGCTATCAGAGCGTACCCGAGCGCGGCAGACGTCCGTATCGGTCTACACCTGCTGTCGATGCTCGCCTGTCGTCCGTCTGAGCTGCGAGAAGCCCGGTGGGCTGAGTTCGATCTAGAGGGCGGCCTGTGGACAGTTCCCGCCGAACGAATGAAGCGTCGTCGTGAACATGTGGTTCCCCTGCCGCGCCAAGCCATCGAACTACTGCACGCTCTGCACAACCTCACCGGCGCTTACCTGCTGCTATTTCCTGGCCGTAGCGACACCACGAAACCGCGCTCCAATACCGTTTTCCTAATGGCTTTACGTCGCCTTGGCTACGAAGGTCGGCAGACCGGCCACGGATTCCGCCATATCGCCAGCACGATCCTCAACGAACACGGCTTTGACGAGAACCATATCGAGGCCCAGCTATCGCACGTCAAAGACGGGATTGCCGGGGTGTACAACAAAGCTCAATACCTGGCTCAACGCACGACCATGATGCAGTGGTATGCCGATCACTTAGACAGACTATCTACAGGCAATGTGGTGGAGTTCAAGCGCGCATGATGCAGGCATTTGTATGGCTGGTGTGAACTGGCCGAAGAGGGGGGTGCATTGGTCGCGGCTCGGGTCTGAAACAACCGTATCTGCTGAGGATAACGCGAAGCTCATTAGGGCAGCCCACAAGTTCACCGAGCACGCGATCAGTGAGGACGACCTTTGGAACCTTCTCCGCTCAGTAGCAACAGCAAAAAACGAAGAAAAAATAGCCCACCAGCGAGCCGCTACACACAAGGACACTCTTCGCTCGCTAAGGGCCATGCTTACTCTGGATCCCCCTTCCCTCGTCGATGCACTGAGCAAATGCGCTAGAGAGACTTTCATCGACGTCCAAATCGCTCAAAATCGCATTCCTTGGGAGGAAATTGACTGGGTAGCGAGCGAAGAAGGCAGTTGGGAGGTTCACGGTCCGAGAACGATGAGGCGATCAGTCCAGGAAGCCTTGGACGCAGCGACCGCGAAAAAGTGTCCAAGAGGCCCGAAGAAAAAGCCTTATCAGATTGCGCTAGCGCTAACCTGTTTGACGATGTGGGAGGGATGCCGACAAAAAAATTCGCCCGGACGACTGGAATTTACCCGTGCGGCATTCAATGCTGCTGGCATGTACCTGCATGACAAACGAATAGGTGCTCTGCTGACGAAGGTCGGCAAATCAGAATGTCGAAGGTCCAATTAAAAAGGGTGCGTCTTTCGTAAGTATGCGGAGAATAACGGGTGTCTTCCTCGTATACATATGGACACACCCATGCGCAAAGAAACGCAAAACAAAGCCATGATTCGCCAGACGGCACTGTGCGACTGGCTCGATTTGTCCCGCTCGGGCTTGGATAAGCTGCGCAAAAAAGATCCAAGCTTTCCGCGCCCACTCAAAGATGGCGACGCTCGCCAAGCCGCCGCTTTCTATGTTGTTGCCGAAGTTCAGTCATGGCTGCAATCCAAGATCGAAGCACGCGACGCCGCGAACGCTCCCGTCATTCCCATCGATGATGAGCAACAGAGCAAGCACCAGCGGAGGATTGCCACATGAACGCAGTCATGCTGACTCTCATCGAGGATGAACCCCGCGTAGACAGCCGCTTGCTGGTCGAGAAGTTGGGCAACAAACACAAGAACTCCATCGCGCTGATCGAGCGCCATCTTGGAAAATTCAAAGAGTTCGGACTTCTTCCGTTTCAAACGGAGGCAGTGAAAACGCCAGAGTCTCGCGGCATTAAGCATCTGAAGTACGCCCTGCTGAACGAGGATCAGGCATTTTTTCTGCTCGCTCTGTCTCGCAACACTGATCGCGTCGTAGAGCTGAAGTCGAGTCTGATAATGGCATTCCGCGAAGCCCGATACGGGCATGCTTATCAGACTCTTGAGGCTGCAAGGAAAGAGGCGAGTCGGAGCGGTAGGCGGCTGGCTCATTGGCGCTACCAAAAGCCACGCATGCACCGGCACGTTGCCCACTTGAGGGAGCAATTGAAGCTGCCCCTCGAACTGGTGGGTGTCTCTCCATGAACACCGCCCAGACCTTGCCATGACTGCACCCGATTGCAACTCATCAAACACCATCAGGAGTTGCCGTTATGGGTAGCGTGAAGCCTTTAAATGGCAAGCCATATGCGTGTGCCAGCACCACCACTACGCCGGGAGCTTACGACGACTTCTTAGCTCCCTCCGCGCCAGCCATCGACGGCGATAGCTTGGCCCTGCTGATTGATGCCTGCTCAGAGCTTCGCGATTTTTACGACCTAGAGCAGTACCCCGGACGGGCAGGCTGGCTATCGGAAATCATTGAAAACTTTAAGGCGCTAATTGCACGACTTGATCCTTCGAAGGCCGATGAATGAATGCCTCAGCAACTCTTTTTCGTCACGAGCTCCAGTTTGCCTAACGGCATTGGAGCGAGTAGCACCGAAAGTCTCGTAACGGAATAATCACCATGATCGAAACATCCTGCGAAAAAGCGGTAACGCCGAAGGCTTGCCCGAAGAAAGCCACCGACCTGTTTTATGTGACCCATCCGAAAGAGCCCAAAGCATTGCTAGGACCATTCTTGACCGAAGCCGATGCTGAGTGCGGGCGCGTAGTTATGCGTAGCACTGATGCTTTGGTGACGGCCTGCCTCGTTGATTCGCAGGACGATCTGACCTACTGGCACGCCGTGAAAAATGGCCGGATGTGTCGGGCCTTTGCTGGCGCTGCCAAGGGGACGATATGACAGACTCGACTATCCTTTTCAGTGACGCGCTCCAGTCAGTGTTTGGGCAACTCGACTTCCTACCCGTGCCAGATGGAACTATTCATAGGTTTCACGTCCCTTACGACAAACCCGGAACATTCAACGGCTGGTATGTGCTGTATCTGGACGGCATCGCTTCGGGAGCATTCGGCAGTTGGAAAACGAATGGTTCCAGCGCCTGGAGCAGTCGAACACCCGTCAATTATCGTGAAGCCGAACATGTGCGCCAGCGCATCGAGCAGGCCCGCCATCAACGCGAGGCCGAGCAACGCCAACGCCAACTAAACGCGGCAACCCTTGCTCAACGCTGGTGGCGTGACGGACAACGCGCCGACCCTGACCACGCCTATTTAATCGCTAAGGGTGTTCGCTCCCACAGCCTGCGCCAGCGCAATGACGAATTACTGGTGCCGCTGTACTCCGATGGCGTGCTAGTCAACCTGCAACGGATCGCCTCGGACGGCAGCAAGCGCTTCTTGGCTGGTGGCCGGGTAAAGGGCGCCTATTCACCGATGGGCCATATCACGCTAGGCAACCCACTTTGTATCTGCGAGGGCTGGGCCACGGGTGCAACGCTTCACGAAAGCGGCCACACCGTCGCCTGTGCAATGAATGCCGGTAACTTAAAACCGGTGGCGCTGGCGCTTAGGGCCGAATATCACACTACCGAAATCATCATCACGGGCGACGACGACCGTCAGACCGAGGGCAATCCCGGCCGCACCGCCGCCAATGCCGCCGCCATTGCCGTGGGTGGACTAGTAGCGTTTCCCGACTGGCCGAACAGTGCGCCCGACACCCTGACCGACTTCAACGACCTGTATCGCTGGGAAGCAGACCGTGCCAACGAGTAATGTAATTAGTCTGACAAGTGATCTAGGCGGCACGGCTGGGGCAACTGACGGGGCCAATACGGCGACAACTACCGCATGCCAAGCGGCAAAGGTTTCGGCCAAGTTTCTGGCGTGTGAAACTCCGAAAATCGCACCTGAACGCCCTTGCTGGTGCGTGTACAAACACTGGGTCACGAATGAGAAAGGCCGCAAACTGCGCCCCGGCGTCTGGTTCCACGGGCACAGGGAGAGCAAGGAAACGGGTGAATCCTTGCCATTTGATGAATGGTTGTGCGGCCCACTACATGTAGACGCAGTGACCCGCAACGAAGGCCAAGATGGCGACTATGGCCAACTACTGCGCTTTCGCAACTCTGATAGCCGCTGGCTGACCTGGGCAATGCCTAACGAGCTGTTGGCGGGCAAGCCTGACTCGATACTTAGTGCGTTGCTGAACATGGGGCTAGAGGTCGATTACAAGCGCCGGGCGCAGGTGCCCCAGTACATCGCGAGCCAGCACCCCACGCGCCGGGTTATTGCTGCCACGGCTACCGGTTGGCATACACCCGAGCTGTTCATTATGCCCCGGCAGAACATCGGCACCGGTGACGCCATATTTCAGAGCGAGGCCGCCAATGGTGACGACTACCGGCACGCCGGAACACTGGCAGGATGGCAGTCGAGCATTGGTTCGCGATGCGAGGGCAATCCGCTGTTGCTACTGAGCGTCTGCGCCTCACTGGCCGGCGCGCTGTTGTTTCATGTTCAGCGCCAAGGTGGCGGGTTTCACATCGTGGGCGATTCCAGCACCGGCAAGAGTTCCGCCATTCTGGCTGGTGCCTCGGTATGGGGGCACGGGGAAGACTTCAAACGCACTTGGCGCGCTACCGGCAACGGCCTGGAAGGAATCGCCAGCCAACGCAATGACACGCTGCTGGCGCTGGACGAAATTGGTGAGGCAGACCCGCGTGAGATTGGTGCAGTGATCTATGCCATGGCCAACGGCACCGGCAAGGCCAGAGCAAGCCGCAACGGCGCCGCGAAGGCTGCCAAACGCTGGCGCGTGATGCTGTTTTCGTCGGGCGAGCTGGGGCTGTCCGCACTGATGGCCGAAGGGGGTAAGCGCAGCCGGGCCGGTCAGGAAATTCGCCTGTTGGATATCGCCGCTCGCCGCACTTATGGCGCCTGGGACAACCTGCACGGATTGGCCGGTGGCCGGGAGTTTTCCGACGCCATCCAGCGCGCCAGCGTGACGGACTACGGCCATGCCGGGCCTGAGTTCATCCGCCAGCTCTTGGCGTCTGGTGACGCGGACAAGTTGCCTGGATGGCTGGCTTCCATGGGCGCCAAGTTCCCCAGCGCCAACGGGCAAGAAGGCCGGGCCGCTGAACGCTTTGCCCTGGTCGCCTTGGCGGGGGAGCTGGCTATCAAGTTCGGCGTTCTGAGCATTCCACCCGGCACCGTACAGATCGCCATGTTGGAGCTGTTCGACGTGTGGCGCGCTGGCCGTGGTACGGGCCCAAGCGAAGATCGCCAGATCCTCAAGAGCATTGCCGACTTCATTGCCCGTCACGGTGACACCCGCTTTTCAAGTGCCGACGATCCACACGGTGAAGCACGGGATCGAGCGGGCTATTGGGAGGCCTCACCGAGTGGGCGCCTGTACCTGTTCAACCGTCCGGGACTGGAGGAAGCCGCCAAGGGTTACGACATGGGCCGCGTGGTACAGGCGCTTGATTCAGTCGGGGCTATCACCAAGCGGGAGCTCGGAAAAAACCAGCACAAAAAATGCCTACCGGACAAGACAAAGCCACGTCTGTACTGGATAGACCCTTCGAAGTTGGAACCGGAAACCTAAACGCATTTTGCTTTTTCGAGGGGGAACTGAGGGAACCAAGGGAACCGCCTAGGGCCACGTTGCTTCCAGTAGTTCCCCCGCCTCAAAACGCATAGGGAACCAAGGGAACCGGGTCAGTATCAATTCCCCCAGTTCCCCCGGCCAAAAAAGCGAAGGGAACCGCTACAGCCCGCGCCATTACTGGCTGTCCCCTCGGTTACCCCAGTTCCCCCAGCAAAAATCAAAAGGGCGCTGAAGCGGGTAAATTGTTGCAGCTTGGCGGACACCATGAGTTATCTAACGCGCCCAAACCGGCACCAGCACTGCAACCGAGCGCCATGCCCGGTAAAGCTGGAGCCGGAGATCTAAACGCACTTTGGTTTTTCTACGGGTGCCAGGGTTGAGCGGTTGGCGATTTACCCCCACTGTCCCCGGACACCTACAGTTCACGCCGCTGGCGGCTATCGGGCCATGCGCCCAAGAGGCATTGCTGCATGCCAACGAACAACGAACAACGAACAACGAACAACGAACAGATCGTTAACGTTAACCAGCTACAAAGGCGTCGGATTTTCGGAAAAAGGCCCGTATTTGCGGGTCAAGAATGGCCTAATCGTATGCTGCTAGGCTGTTAACATTGGTTAACGTGGCAAAAACGCAAAGTGAACAAATTGTTAAGGTTAACCGGTTACAAACGCTTTGAAATTTCGGAAAAAAGCCCGTATTTTCGGGTCAAGAATGGCCTTGCCGTATGCTGCTAGGTTGTTAAGGATTGTTAAGGTGGCGAACAGAGGATTGTGTTGCCATCCGACCAGCTAATTAAAATGACAGGTAACAAATGGCTAATATTAGCCACCCACAAACGCGTCAAAATTTCGGCCTAAAGCCCCGGTTTTGTTGGCCGAAAGGACCTGGCCCTATGCCCCCAAGTTGTTAACATTTGCAAACGTGGTTTTTTCCATCAGGGAACGGGAGGCCAGGGCGCGGCAATCGTTTCGGTTCAGATGCTCAATGAGGATTCCAACCGCCGTCGGTACGTTACGCGTCACGTTCCGTTGCAGATGCGAAATTGCACTCCACTTGACCACCTGATTGCATCGGTACTGACCACTCGTTTGCATCGCACTTGACCAGGCGTTTGCAATGGATCTGACCACCGATTCCATCGGAATTTACCAGCACGTTTAGTCAACATGATCGGCGGAGAGCTGCCCATTGCTACCGGTGGCGACAGGCAAAATCGACCCACAGCTGCCGTTCCAAGTTGGCTATAACTCACTACAGCCCCTTACCTGCTCAGAGCATCCAATGCTCCTCGACCTGGTAGAGCGGCTTGCCGACCATCAGCAACTTGATGACATCTATGTGCGCCACGTAATCAGCCTCAGAGAACTTAGTCCATCGCGGATTACGCTTTTGCGCGGCGATGAATGCTGAGCGCGCCTTACCCATCGCGGCGCGGTTCTTCGATAGAAAACTGCGCAACCCTTTGAACAGTTCAGAGTCCAGCGGCGGATGGAGCAAGGCAACGCTCGGGTGTTGGTGGTGGCCACCGCAGACGAGCACCGTTTTCAAGTAAATGTTGACTAGCTTCTGGGCACGGCCGAAGGAGAAATCGGTCACACCCACGCGTGCAGCCTCGGCTTCGATCTTATTCATAAAACTCATCTGCCATTTATCGACGTTCGGGCCAATTTGCTCTGGCCCGGTTACCTGGCCTAGGCCGCTTGCCTCTATCAGCTCGAAAGCCAAGGAATTACCCCCGCCGGCCAGGCCGCGGCCATACGCGGCGGCGGCGCACCACTTGGCATAGAGGTGTTTGTGTTTTTCGATTGGATACAGGGTTGCAGGTGTAGTCATGGATTTTTACTCGCGAATATTTGAGAGGCCCCTTTTTTGGCGGCCTATGTGCTTCATATACCTTGAAGCGTCAGCTCTTGGCCGTTCTCTGCCGATCAAGGTTACAACGCGTGTTGGTCAAATCCGATGCAATCGCTGGTCAGAACGAATGCAAGTGACTGGTCAGGTCGAATGCAAACGGGTGGTCAAGTGGAGCGCAATTTCGCACTATCTGTTGTTAGAGCTGTTTTTTACTGCATTGACAAGGATGTAACGACTTGCAGCCGAAACTCCGCTCAGTCGGTTCAGCGTGGCGTTGGATAATTGGGTGTAAGAAATCATGTATTCAGCCATGGAAGCCCTTCACCATTGCCGCATAATGCATCCAAATTTTTTCATCAGCGTGCGGGTGCCAATATCAGCACCCAGCACCAAAGGGATTTCCACTCATGTCGCAAACCTCCAACAACCTGGCCGCCTACATCTGGTCTTTGGCTGATCTTCTGCGTGGCGATTTTAAGCAGAGCCAGTACGGGAGGATCATTCTGCCGTTTACCCTGTTGCGGCGCTTGGAGTGCGTGTTAGAGGCCAGCAAGGCGGCGGTGTTGGCTGAGTACGACAAAATCCAGCAGCTTGGCGTGTCTGAGGAGGCCCAAGAGAAACTGCTGCTGCGCGCCACCAAACTGCCCGGCCAAGCAGAGGGCTTGTCGTTTTTCAATACCTCGAAAATGGACATGTCCAAGCTCGGCGAGGCTGGCATCAAGGCCAACCTGGAGTCCTACTTGCAGAGTTTCTCCAAGGATGCGCGGGAGATTTTTGAGCACTTTAAGTTCACTGAATTCCTCGGCCAGCTCAACGATGCCAACCTGCTCTACAAGTTTGTGCAGCGGGTACGCCTGACCGACTTAAGCCCGGCAGCGGTGTCCAACCACGACATGGGCCTGGTGTTTGAAGAGTTGATTCGTCGCTTTGCTGAAGGCTCGAATGAAACCGCCGGCGAGCACTTCACCCCGCGCGATATTGTGCGGCTCACCACTTCCCTGGTGTTTATGGAAGACGATGATGCCCTGACCAAGCCCGGCATCATCCGCACCATTTACGACCCCACTGCCGGCACTGGCGGTTTTCTCTCCTCCGGCATGGAGTACGTGCACGAGCTCAACCCGCAGGCCGTGATGCGCGCCTATGGCCAAGAGCTCAACCCCGAGAGTTACGCCATCTGCAAAGCCGACATGTTGATCAAGGGTCAGGACGTCAGCAACATCAAGCTCGGCAACACCCTGTCCAACGACCAGCTGTACGCCACCGAGTTTGACTACATGCTCTCCAACCCGCCGTTTGGCGTGGACTGGAAGAAGATCGAGCAAGAGATCAGCACCGAACACGCTGAAAAAGGCTTCAACGGCCGTTTTGGCGCGGGCTTGCCACGGGTTAGCGATGGTTCCTTGTTGTTCCTGCTGCACCTGATTAGCAAGCTGCGCGACGGCTCCCTGGGTGGCGGGCGGATTGGCATCATCCTCAATGGCTCGCCGTTGTTTACCGGCGGCGCGGGCTCTGGCGAGTCGGAAATCCGCCGCTATATTCTCGAAGCCGATTTGCTCGAAGCCATAGTCGCGCTGCCCACCGATATGTTCTACAACACTGGCATCTCCACCTATGTGTGGGTGCTGTCGAACAAAAAAGCCGCTGAACGTAAAGGCAAGGTACAGCTTATTAATGGCGTCAACCTGTGCGGCAAAATGCGCAAATCCCTCGGCTCCAAGCGCAATGAAATGGCTGAGGAGGATATCGCCACCATCATCCGCGCCTTCGGCAGCTTTGCCGCTATCGATGCCTACGCGCTGGACAAACAAGCCGCACAAAAAAGCAGTCGTGGTCGCCCAGCCGCCAACCCGAAAGCCGAAGTGGCCAAGACCTTCGCTAGCAAAATCTTCAGCAGCCATGAGTTCGGTTACCGGCGTATCAGCATCGAGCGGCCGTTGCGGCTGTCTTGGCAGTTCAGTGACGCGCGCGTGGCCGAGCTGCGTTTCGCCCCCGGCGCACTCAACAGTGCCATGCGTTGGGTCTACCAAGAGTTCAGCGCGGTGGAAGGCGAGTGCTGGAACGACGGCGACAGCTGCAAGCGCTATGGCGAGTTGAACGCCCATGAAGACGCGATCCGCCGTTACTGCAAACTGCACTTCGCCGACCTGAAAGAGAAACACCTGAAAGACCTGCTCGCCCGTCGCACCTGGCTCGATCAAAAGAGTTTGTTATTAAAAGCCCAGCAGCTACAGACCAGCATCGGTACTGAGCAGCATGACGATTTCAATAGCTTTGACGACGCACTCAAGGCTGCCGGTAAGCAACAAGGCATCGCCCTGGATGCCAAAGACAAAAAGCAACTGACCGATACCATGAGCTGGAAGAACCCAGCCGCCGCCAAGGTCATCAAAAAAATCCACAAAACCCCAGCCAACCCGCTGTATGGCTTGTTTGCGGTTAATGGCGAGGTGCAGGAATACCAGACCGACAGCGAGCTGCGCGACAACGAGAACGTCGCCCTCGACCCGAGCCAAACGGTTAACGCCAGCAACGAAGCCTACTTCCTTAAAGAAGTGCAGCCCCACGTGCCTGATGCCTGGATAGATGCCAGCAAGAAGGATGCGAAGGACCAGCAAATCGGCATCGTCGGTTATGAAATCCCCTTTAACCGGCATTTCTACCAGTACCAACCGCCACGGGATTTGCTTGAGATTGATGCCGATCTGGATGCGGTATCCGCCGAGATTATGGCCTTGCTGCAAGAGGTGCATTCGTAATGGCGGGGCGATATAAGCCGTATCCTGAGTACAAGGATTCAGAAGGAGCATGGTTTGGAAATACTCCATCTCATTGGAATAATACTTCGCTGAAGAGAGTATGTTCTCTGAAAACAGGTTTAACGCCGCCTACAGATGATCGAGATAATTATGCGGATGAAATAACGGGGTTGCCATGGGTTCGACCCGAGGACTTGAATGATAGTAGCGATTCAGTGATAGCAAGCAAATTTATCAGCTTGTCCGGCTGGCGACTTATGCGCCCTGTGCCAGCAAATTCAACTTTAATTTGCTGTATTGGCACTATTGGAAAAGTTGGCTACACAGCCTGTGAAACAACAACGAATCAGCAAATTACAGCTGCATGCTTTAACGAGTCATTTAGGTATAACTACTATCTTATCCAGGCGGCCAGGGAGGTTCTTGAGGAATATTCAACTGGCAATGTTATTAAAATTTTAAACTCGGAAAGATTGGGTTCTATTCGATTTATATCACTACCTGAAGTGGAAGCGGGGAAAATCGCCGACTTCCTCGACCACGAAACCGCCAAAATTGACACCCTGATCGAAACGCAACAACAGCTTATCCAACTGCTAAAAGAAAAACGTCAGGCCGAGATTAGTCATGCCGTCACCAAAGGCCTCTCTTCATTAAACGGCGGGCCCAATGCCAAGCTGCGCGACTCGGGTGTTGAGTGGCTGGGGGAAGTGCCGGAGGATTGGACCGTGTGCTTGATCAAGCACATGTGTGAAGAGGTAACTGATGGGGCCCATATTTCACCGGTGACTGAAGGCGGTGAACGCCATTTTGTTTCTACTACAGATATAAAGAATGGCGTTATAAATTTCGACGATGCCTTGCTGACAACTCCAGCTAGCTTCGAGTACATGATAAAAACTGGCTGCATGCCATTTGCAGGAGATATCTTATTCAGCAAGGACGGAACCATAGGTCAAACGGCTATAACCCCAGAGGGGGTCGAGTTCGTAGTTGCATCTTCGCTGATTATAATTCGGCCGAATAAAGAAGTAGTTATGCCGGACTACTTTAATTTTTTACTACAGAGTGAAGTCGTTGTAGAACAGGTAAAAAGCTTTGTGAAAGGCGCTGGCTTGCCCCGTCTCTCAATTCAAAATTTGTTGAAAGTTGGCGGGGCTTTTCCTCCAGTTTCTGAGCAGGTTCAGATTGTTGCGTATTTGACTAGAAAGCTAGAACGATATGATGAGCTAGAAACTAGGGCGAGCATCATCGTTAAATTACTTCAAGAGCGCCGTATCGCCCTAATCTCCGCCGCCGTCACCGGCAAAATCGATGTCAGAGACTGGGTCGCGCCGCCAGCCAGTCCAACCCACAAGGAAGTAGCCGCATGAGTGTATTGGCTGGCGGTAAAGCCAACGAGCTGACGTTTCAAAACGACATGCTTAAACACTTGCTGGCCAACGGCTGGCTGCTGGGCAAGGCAGAACACTACAACCGTGAACTGGCCCTGTACCCCGAAGACTTGTTAGGTTTTGTTAAAGAAACGCAGCATGAGCAGTGGCAAAGGTTCTGCGCGCTGTACCCTAGCAACCCCGAGCAGCACTTTCTGGAGCGGGTCGCCAGCCAGCTGAATAAAACCGACCCGAATGCCGCCAGTAAAGACATGCGTACCTTCGGCACCCTGGGCGTGTTGCGCCATGAGCTGCGCCATCGCGGTACGCGCTTTAGCCTGTGTCAGTTTAAGCCCGAGCATGATCTGAACCCGGATACCTTGGCGCGCTACGCCAAGAACCGCTGCCGGGTGGTGCCGGAACTGGTGTACTCACCTTGGGCTAGCCAAGACCACTTGGAGCTGACCGGCGGCAAGGCAAAAGCCTGGCGGATTGACTTGGTGTTGTTTGTTAACGGCTTGCCGGTGGCCACGCTTGAGCTGAAGTCCGAATTTAAACAGGCCGTACAGAACGCCATTAAGCAGTACAAGACCACCCGTTTTGCCATCGACCCCACCACCAAAAAGCCCGAGCCGCTGCTGACTTTTAAACGCGGCGCGCTGGTGCATTTTGCCGTCAGCCAGTACGAGGTCTATATGGCCACGCGGCTGGAGGGCGCGGCTACTTACTTCTTGCCGTTTAACAAAGGCACCACGGCGGGCGGTGCCGGTAACGATGTGCCGGCCGACCTCAATCAGTACGCCACCGATTACCTGTGGAACGAGGTGTTGCTGCCGAGCAACTTGCTGGCGATTCTCGGCCACTTTGTGCACCTGCAAATCGAAGAGAAAGAAGACTGGGAAGGCCGTAAGTACAAAAAAGAAAGCCTGATCTTCCCGCGTTATCACCAGTGGGATGTGGTGAATAAACTGGTTAACGCGGCGCGCACCGAAGGCCCAGGGCATAAGTACCTGATCCAGCACAGCGCAGGGTCGGGTAAGTCCAACTCGATTGCCTGGGTCGCCCACCAGCTGTCGTCGATCTACAATGCGCAGGGCAGCAAGCAGTTCAACTCGGTAATCGTGGTGACCGACCGCACCGTGCTGGACGACCAGCTGCAAGACACCATCAATCAGTTTGAACACGTCGATGGCGCTGTAGGGCGGATCAATAACAAGGAGGGAGACGGTTCCAAGTCGGAGAAGCTCGCCAGCGCCTTGGAAAACTCCCAGCCGATTATTATCGTCACGATCCAGACCTTTCCGTACGTGCTCCGTGCCATCGAAAACAGCGTCAGTCTGAAAACCCGCAGCTACGCGATCATTGCCGACGAAGCCCACTCCTCGCAAACCGGCTCGACCGCACGGCAGCTGAAAGAAGTACTGATGATCGAGGCCAGGGCCGATGGTGAGGATGAACTCAGCTCTGAGGACATTCTCGATGCCGCCGTGGCCTCACGCAAAGCCTCGAAAAACCTCAGCTACTTTGCCTTCACCGCCACGCCAAAAACCAAAACGTTGGAGTTGTTTGGCCGTTTACCCAAGCCCGCCGAACAACCGTCGAAAACCAATAAGCCCGAGGCCTACCATGTATACAGCATGCGTCAGGCCATCGAAGAGGGCTTTATTCTCGATGTGCTGAAGAACTACACCAACTACAAAGTGGCCTACAACCTGGCGCAAAAAATCGATAAGGCCGATCAGGAGGTCGAAAGCAAAAAGGCCAAGGTCAAGCTCAACCAGTGGGTGCGCCTGCACGAGTACAACATCGCGCAGAAGGTGCAGGTGATCGTTGAGCACTTTCGCAGCAACGTCATGGGCCTGCTGGGTGGGCAAGCCAAAGCCATGGTGGTCACCAGCTCGCGCAAAGAAGCGGTGCGCTACAAGCTGTGTTTCGACAAATACATCGTCGAGCAGGGCTACCAGAAGCTCCATGCCATGGTGGCGTTCTCCGGTGAGGTGGAATTCGTCGAGAAAGACCCCAACTCAGTGGCGCTGCTGGGCAACAAATACACTGAGAGCAACATGAACCCCAACCTCAAAGGCCGCGACATGCGCAAAGCCTTTGATAGCGATGATTATCAAGTGATGATCGTCGCCAACAAGTTTCAGACCGGCTTCGACCAACCAAAGCTGTGCGCCATGTATGTGGACAAAAAGCTTGGCGGTGTCGAGTGCGTGCAAACCTTGTCGCGCTTGAATCGCACCTATCCGGGCAAGGCGGAAGTCGGCACCTTCATCCTGGATTTCTTCAACGAGCCGCAGGAAATTCTCGATTCGTTTCAGCCGTATTTCCAAACGGCTGAACTGGCAGATGTTTCCAATCCCGACTTGATCTTCGACCTGTTCGAGAAGCTCAACGCATCGGGCATTTATAAGTCGAGCGAGGTTGAGCAGTTCTGCGCGGCCTTCTTCGTCAAAAACAAAAGCAATGCGGCGATTGCCAATATTTGTAAACCGGCCGTCGAGCGCTGGACGAAAAGCTACAAGCTGGCGGTTGAGGCTTATGCGCACTCGAAAGAGATTTTTGCGCGGATTAAAAAAACCAACGATGCAGTATTAATCGCCAACGCAGAAAACGACCTGAAGGAATGCAAGCAAGCTAAGGACGCTTTGGATATCTTCAAAAAAGACCTGGGAACTTTCGTGCGCTTCTATGAGTTCATGTCGCAGATCGTCGATTACGACGATAAACAGCTGGAAAAGCTCAGCCTATACGCGCGCAACCTCAGCCCAATGCTGCGCGAAAGTGCGGTGGATGAGGATGATATTGACCTGGACAGCATCGTGCTCAGCCATTACCGAGTGTCGAAAATACGCCAGCAAGACCTCAAGCTAAAAGAAGACGCGCCCGACTACAAATTGGTGCCCGGCGAGGGGCTTGGCTCCGCCACTGCCAAAGACAAAAAAGAAGAGCTGCTCTCGCAGATAATCGAACGGCTCAACGAGCTGTTTATCACCGATGAACTAACCAACAAAGATATGGTGAATTACGCCTACACCATCCGCGACAAGGTCAGTGAAAACCACTTGGTCATGCAGCAACTGGCCAACAATACGGCTGAGCAAGCGCTGCTGGGTAACTTTGCCAACGCGGTCGATGACGCGATCATGGACAGCGGCGATGCCCACCAGAACCAGATGATCCAGCTCCTATCTGACCCGAGTAAGGCCCACAAATTTGCGCGGGTGGTGTTTGATTTGCTCAAGCTGGCGGAGTGATGCGTCTTTGCCCTTTCGCGTAGAGGCGACGGACCAGCCCCCATTGATAGCCAGTTGCGTGTTTCACTGCGAGTTTGAGTTTATTCACTCCTTTGCCGATGGCAATTGGCGCATGGGTATCATAGATGTGCTGAACAGGGAGTGATGCATGGTTGCAGGGCATCGTGCACAGGCGTCAGGCCAGCAACCCATGTAATGCAATCGTAAGACCGCTTGTGGCCGTTTTCTACCTGTGGTCAAGGGCCGAAATTGACCGTAAGCCGAGCCAAGGTCAGCGAATGAGACTGCGAATAACGGCGTTTATGGTAAATCTCTGATTTCTTACGGGAGCTAGTCAATATCTGCGAAGAACGCGCTCACTCCAGCGTCATCCGCGCCTATCGATTAAGCTCGGGCACTTTTTGAATGCAGTTCGTACCGGGACGAGAACCAATCAGCCGTTCCCCCTTACAAGCGTTATGCGCACGCGTTCTTCCTTTAGGCCAGAGATACCAAAGATGGGTAAATTTCCCGGCGCAAGCCAAGCAGTCTATGAGGCCGCTATCAGAGGCGATTTTCACCAAATCAACGCCTTAGTAGCTGCGGGTGCAAATCTTAATGGTTTAAATAGTAACGGTGACACACTGTTGCAAGAGATGGTGTTTTGGCTAGCTGAGGATCAAAGCCAACTTTGTGGTGAGATTCTGCGCTTGTTACTACAGCTTGGGGCAGATCCCAACATCCTCGGCGACGAAGGTTCTTCTGCGCTGACAGCAGCGATGTTGTGCATGGATTCGGAGCTGCTGGGGATACTTCTTAGCGCAGGTGCCGACCCGAACCAGCCCAAGGGCCTCTGTGAGTCGGATAGCTTTTACGACTGGGCTGAACTCGATTACTGCTACAACGTATGGATGCGCGATAACGAGGAGTTTGAGTTAATGAGTCCACCTGAAGAACCTACCGATGCAGACCAAGTATCGGAGGAGTCCTATTTGGATTACTTGGATCGGATGGCAGTCAAGTACGGGGTCCGCCGGCCCGATCATCTCTTCCTACTGCGAAGTTATGGGGCGAAGTCAGCGCATGAAATCAAGGGTTAGAAGCAGGTTCTCGTGGTACTTGTGTAATCAACAGACTAGGAATTTGCGTAGGAATGCGATTATTGCTCCAGCCCCGACTGTCAAACGTGTTCTAAAACATTTTTACACAGCCTCGGCCGTTTTCTGCCCGTCATGGTTGCGGAACGTGTAGGTCCAGTCCGATGCAAATAGTTGGTCAAGTCAGTGCAATTACCCAGCAGGAATGTGATTTGAGGTTATGGCAGTAAGAACACTCCTCACGAGACATTTTTCTTGCCTTGCACGGCACAGCAACCAGCAGCATGTATGCCCCTGTGTATGCCTTGAGTCATAGAGGCACGTCAAGCCCAATAATTACTGGCACATCACCGACCAGTTCAAACGGCCCCGGCCCACCAAACACGAAGCAAAACAAAACCCGCCAAGCGCGGGTTTTGTTGCATCTGGGATCTGGTGATTCCCCTTTCGATTGACGTCCCACTGAATGTTCAGCACCATGGCTAATAGAAATCATTTTGCCACCACTCGATCCATGCCCGCTTTCCAGCAGTGCACCCCAACGTCCTCACCCTCGCTCCCGAATACGGAAATTCAATGAAAACTCCTCAATTTTTGCTCCCCCTCTCCTGCTTTCTCGCCCTGTCGCTTTTGACCGGTTGCGCCGCGTCCGTAAAAAGCGGTGGCACTGAGACTCTGGCCATTCAGCAATCGGCGAAGCAAAATCTGATGGTCAGTTTCCAGGGAAACAGCAAGGTTCAGCAAAACGAAGACTGGCCTCTCTTGCAGCGTGAATGGAGTGAAGCCCTTCAGGCTGAAGCCGTCCGCGCGGGCTATGCCCTTACCCAGACTCCAACTGTGAGCGCCAACAACAAGGAGGGGGTCGGGATCATCATCAACGTGACCAATTTCCGCTACCTGACTCCTGGCGCACGTTATGGCGCGGGCGTTATGGTCGGCAATGCCTGGGTCAATTCGAGCGCTGATTTTACAGATCTGAAATCTGGAAGCTTGATTGGCACCCGGACATACGACACGTCCTCATCGGCGTGGGAAGGTGTGATGTCGGCGATGACTAAAGAGCAGGTCGAGGCCATCGCTCAGCAAATCATCAGCGACATCAAGAACGCTAAGGCCAAGTAGCACCCCTCCCGCGCGATTGATTGCCCAAACACAAAACCCGCCCAGTGCGGGTTTTGTTGCATCCGGGGGTTGGTCAGGCGAAGTCATGCAGGGCGTTTTTTTGCAGGAGCGAAGCTTGCGCGCGAAGCCGGTATATCATCAACGTTGAGGGGGAATGCCACTCCGAATCCCGCGCCAGCTTGCTCCTATAAAGGTTCGGGGTTCAGACGACGTTCAGCTCAACATCCACCCCATCGCGCGTCATGCGCGAGTACGGGCAGATCTGATGCGCGGCCTCTGCCAGCTCTCGCTTGACACTCTCCTCCAGCCCGGGAAAATTGACGTTCAATCTCACCGCCAGCTGAAAATTGCCGTCGCCGGTTTTGCCCAGATCAACCTCGGCGTCCACCGATGTATCCTCCGGCAACTTGATCTTCATTTTGCCAGCCGCGACTTGAATCGCGCCGATGAAACAGGCGGAGTAACCCAGCGCGAACAGTTGCTCGGGATTAGTCCCCGGCTTGCCCGAACCCGGCGAACTGAATTTCACATCCAGCTCGCCGTCGCTGGATTTGCCGGTGCCGGTGCGGCCGCCGACAGTGTGGGTTTTTGCGGTATACAGAACGGATTCCAGTGCAGTGCTCATTACGATGACTCCTGATCGAGACGGGTAAGGAGGGGCCGGAACAGGTCGTCTTTTGTCGGCAGCTCCGAGCGTTCAAGCGTAGCAGTGAGTCGCCGGCTCTCAAGTACGCCAGTCGGAATCATCGGGACAAAATAAAGGCACTTGCCTGGGGCGCAAGTGCCTTTTCATACAGCCTGGAACGTTATCGCGACATCATGAACGTATCGTACTCAAGATCTTCCAACGCCTTCGACAACCGCTGCAACCCCAACAGCACACACACCAGCAACGACAGCGTAAACCCATAACCGAAGAAGCTTGGGCCCAGGTACATGCTGAGCAGGGTCAGTACGCCGTTCAACACCGCAAACAGCACACACAGCTCCAGCACCACGGTGCGTTTGTCGAGGTAGAAGAACACGTTGAGCAAGGCCATGAACACCACCTGAATGCTCACGCCGATCAGGTCGATGTAGAACAGCGGCAGGTAGTAACTGGAGATGCCCAGCCAGTCCAGCAGACGTGGGGCGAACAGGAACAACAGCACCACCGTGAGACCTTGAACCTTGCAGATTTCCAGCAGCCCCTGACGGATCGACAGGGTCATCTCGGTTTTCAACGAACCGATGTGCTGCAGGGTTTCACCGTCGCGGATAGCGCGGAACAGACGGTCGTACCATTCGGCAAAATCGGTTTCGATGCGCACCAGGAACACCGCCATGCCGGGGATGATCGCCAGGTACGCGAGGAAAATCGGCAAGTCATACAGAATCGATGCGCGTAACGGACCGACCACGGCGTTGGAGGTGCCGGGGTTGAACCAGAACAGGAACTTGTCGATCCAGATACCGAAGTTGTAGAAGAAACCGGTGGCCAACAGGCTCAGGAAAACCTGGCGGCGATCGAGGAAATCGAAGGCGATCAGTTTCTCGGCGCGGTACTCGCGCAGGATGTCGTAGAGGAACAGGAACAGCAGCGTGCTGTGCCCGATCAACAACGCCAGCAGCAAGCCCGGCATCTGCAGGAAGCTCAGCACGTAGGCGCTCGCCACCATCAGCGTGTAGCCCACCAGCATCACCAGCAGAATGCGGTTGTAGGCTTTCATCCCCGACAGGAAGATGATCACCAGCCACAGGTTGCACAGCACCACAAAGTTCGCCAGCACCAGCAGGCGGTAGATCAGCGGCTGGTCGAACAGCAGAGCCAGCACGATGATGCCCAGCACGCCGGCGGCGATCGTGACCAGCAGCAGAATGCCCAGCAAGTTCGGCAGAATCTGCTCGTACTTGTGCTCGAACAGACGGTCGGAAACGAAGCGGGTGAAGAACAACTGCAGGCCGCCCGTGAGGATCAGCGATGTCGCCATCAGGTACGTGACCGTGACCAGAAACTGTCCGACCAATGCGTTCGGCAACAGCAAGCCCAGGCTGATGATCCCCACCAGCATCACGCTGATGATCGACAATACCCACGGCCCGGAGCTGATCAGACCGGCATACACGTAAGCGTGCAGGGTCGAGGTGTAGGAGTCGCGCGAAAGTATTTTGCGCAGCTCGAAGCCAATACCGGCCATTTAACTGTTCTCCATGGCTGCTTTATACAAGTCGCGATAACGCTGCAGCATCAAGGCTTCGGTGTAGTAACGGGTGACGCGCAACAAGCCGCTGGCCTGAGCCGCCTGCCAGCGTTGCGGGCTGCGCAACAGCTCGAGGATCGCCGCGCTGGTGGCTTGTGGATCGGCAATCGCCACCACTTTACCGGCGACGCCGAGGTCACGGTCTTCAGCACTGCCGCCTTCGATCAGCTCGCGGCACGAGCCGACGTCACTGCTGACCACCGGCGTACCGGCCGCCCACGCTTCGAGGATCACCAGCGGCTGCGCTTCACTGATCGAGGTCAGCACCATCAAGCCGAGTTTTGGCAGGATTTCCTGGATGCGCTGGAAGCCGAGAAAATGCACCTTGCCCTCCAGGCCCAGACTGGCCATCAGGCTGCGGCATTCGCTGACGTATTCCGGGTCTTCCTCTTCCGGACCGACGATCCAGCCTTCGGCTTGCGGCATCGCACTGATCACGCCACGCATGGCTCGCAGGAAAGTCTTCACGTCCTTGATCGGCACCACACGCCCGATCAGACCGACCACCGGTGCGATGCCAGGCTCGCGGGCTTGCAGCGCGGAGGTCCACTGCGGCAAGTCGATCCCGTTGGGGATCACTTGAGTGCGGCTCGGCTCGGCGCCGTCCTTGATCTGCCGCTGACGGTTGCCGTCATACAGCGAAATAATGTTGTCGGCGCTGTTGTAGGTCAACTGGCCGATGCGCTCGAAGAAGCGTACCCACAAGGTGCGGATGTAACCCGAACCGGCATCGAGGCTACGGTTCAAGGCTTGCCCGGAACTCTCGGCAATCCAGCTGGCCTGGGCCAGATCGATCTTGCGTTCCTTGGTGTAAATGCCGTGCTCGCTGAGCAGGTAGGTGCAGTTCCAGCGCTTCTTGAGGATGCAGCCCAACAGCCCGGCGTAGCCGGTGGAAATCGAGTGCAACACACGCGCCCGCGGCATTTTGCGCGACGCTTCGGCGAGCATCAGCAGCGGCGACTGCATGGTGCGCAGGGTCCAGAAATAGTTGACGAAGGACGGGTCGGCGCAATGCTGCGCATAACCTTCGCTCAAGGCTTCCCAACTGGCGCGGCTGCGCAACACGTCGTCGAGGGTCATGTCACCCTGCGCGATGCGGTCGAGCAGACGCTCACCAAGTTCCGGCTCCGGCAATTCCGGGTGATGCAGGAAGCGATAGAGATCCGCCAGCTGTTGCTTGTCAGCTTCGCGCGGCGTGCCGATCGTGTGCGTCGGGTGCACCGCGCTTTCGATGAACATCTCTTCGATGTGCACGACGTTGGCCGGCACGTCGTAACGGCGTTCGCCGTAAGCCGAACGCTGGCCGCCAATGAAGGCCACCGAAAACGTCAGTTCCGGCAGGCCCAGTATCATCTGATGGATCCAGCTCGACACGCCGCCGCGCACATACGGCCAGGTACCTTCGAGGAGCAGACAGATGTCCGCTACCGGTGCCTCTTCCTTGTGATTCATGTCCAGCTCCTCACCAGCTCAGCGAACGGTGGACGCTGGCGGGTTTTCTCGGGAAGGCTGGCGAGCAGACCCGGAATTTCGTGATAGCGGCCGGCTTCGAACGCCAGTTCGGCGCGGAACGGCAGGATTTGTGCTGCGCCCATGCCGTTGTCCTGGGCCTGGCCCAGCAGCACCTCGGCACGCTCGATGTCACCACGCTCCAAAGCAATGCGTCCGGCCAGCAAAAACAGCTCGCCGCCCTCGCCGGCCTGCAAGCCTTGCTTGGCATGGTCGCTGGCTTGGTCAAGCACGTGATCCAGCACGCTGCCCTGCGCCAGGCCAAGGTAGGCCAGCTCCCAATACCAGCGCGCCAGCGTGCCATGCAGCGCACCGGCGGCCTTAGCGTTGGCACTGGTCAATTGCCCGAGTGCAATCTGGATGCGCAGGTTGATGTCGCTTTCCTGCTTGTCGAGCATCGAGTACGCCAGCAGACGCACGTCATCGCTCGGGTCGCCCAGCGCCAGCTTGAGGATCGGCACTGCTTCCTTGCCCGGCATGCGTCGCGTGGCGAGCAAAGCGGCGAGGCGCTGATCCGGATCCGGCGCGTGACGCAGTACGTCCTGCAAACCGCCGTCGGCGAAAATCGGCGAATGCGATTGCAGTTGCGCGCGAAACGGCAGGCTCGGAATGCCCACCGCTTGCCAGGCTTGCTTGTCGCGTTTGCGCGGCAGGTACAGCGCCGGAAAAATCGACAGTACCACGCCAATCGTACCGATCACCGGCACAAAGAACGCCAGGCTGAAAATGAACAGCGGGCTCCACGGCAACGGCGCGCGATAACGTGCCGGCAGCAACAGCCACACGGCGGCGCACAACAACGCGCACGCCAGACCGTGGCTGAGGGTGAACACCAGCAATTGTTGTAACTCGGGCGCCGGCAGCCACAGACTGGCCCAGCTGCCTGCCTCTAACAACAAGGCTCCGCTAAACAGCCACTTGCTGATCATTCAGGCCACACTCGTTGAACAGGAAATTACGCAGCCCGTCGCGTTCACAGCCAGGCTCCAGATTGAAAGGCATCACCCGCACGCCAAGGCTGTCCAGATTACTGTCGATACCAAAGTGCTCATGCAGCAACACGTTGATCCGCGCCAGATAACCTTCGGTACCTTGCGGGCTGGTCAATGGCAGCAGCACCAGCAGCAGTTGATGATCGCGGCTGTTGCGCACCGGCAAGTGCAGATCGAGACCACGCTGGCTGCGTTCCAGCAAGCGCGTCAGTTCATCGTTGGGACGGGTCATTTCAAACGCGAACAGGCCGGCTGCCAGTTTGTGTTGCTCGACATCCACCAGCGAACGCTTGAGTTGCAGGGTGAACTGCTGAGCATCGGCGTCCGGCAGTTGCAGCACTGTCTCGTCTCTGCGCAACAGGTCGGCGATGTGCCCACCCAGCAACGCGAGCAGGCTCAAAGTACGATCCTGGAAGGCGAAGAACGGCATCTGTCGAACGGCCAGAATAGCGAGCAAACGGCCTTCTGCGTCGATCAACGGGATGCACGCCTGCAGCGAAGAGAACTGCGCCGAAGTGCCTGCATCGATCAATTCCTGGCGCACGCTGACCAGCTCGCCGCGTTCCAGACACAGCTTGACCAGACCGTCTTCAGTGCCCAACGGGCCCATGATGCCGATGGTCGCCAACGCTTGCGGCATAACGTTTTCGCCACGCTCGTCAACCCGATACAGACCGGCCACACGTAATGCACCGTACTGCCCGAGCACGGCCACGATCGGATCGGCCAGCGCAGCAAGCGCATCGCCCTCGACCGGCATCACGCGCAGTTTTTCGCGCAAGCCCAGCAGCGAACTGCGCAGGCTCTGGTCGCTACCGGCGACGCGCTGTTCCAGCAAGTCGTGGGAAACGCGCAGGATCTGGTGCGCCCGAGTGAACTCGTCGAGACGATACTGGCGATAGTCGTTGGCCATCTGCAGACGCTCCAGGCGCCGTTCCCACAGATCGCGAACCTCACCCACCAGCATGCCGCAGACCAGCAAGCCGACAATGTACGAAGGCTCAAGCTCTGCATAACCTTCCTGCCCATTCAAGCGCAAGACGAACAGTGCCAGCACCAACAGGCCGGCGCTGAGCAGGCCGCGCACAAAGCCGTAACGCACGCCCAACAGCAGCGGCGCCAGAATCGGCCAAGGGAAGCCGCCGTGCATTTGCAACGGGTCTTCAGGCGTCAGCCACAAGCCCAGGCCGATAGCCCCGCCGGTGACCAGAAACGTTTCCAGCCAAGACACCGGCCCGCTGGCGCGAGGCGCCAGGGTGTAATCCATGTGCGGAGAATTCATTGCAATCACTCGAACCGAAGGGCGCCAACAAGTTTGTCGAGTACCGTTTGAGCGGTGCCCGCCAGGCTTTCACGGGACCAGCCGGCGCGCGCGCCGCTTTTGCTCCAGAGCACGCGACCAGTGCTGGCTTCCAGCACACGCAGGCTGATGCCCACTGCCGGTTCGCCATCCAGGCCATTCTTGTACTGCCACTCTTCGACGCTGCCAGCGACGACGTAATCGAGTTTCTGCTGGCGTGCCCAGTCGAGGGCGCCGGCCAGACGCTCGTTGTCGTCCATCAGCGCTTGCTCGCCTTCGGTGCTCGCCGGGTAAACCCGTGGTTGCAGACCGCGGCTGCTGAGCACGCTGAGCAGGATCTGCTCGGCGCGTTCACCGGCTTGCGGCGTTTGCGAGTAGTTGACCACCGGCACGATGCCCCACTGCGCACTGCGCGACAGGTTCGGGCTGGCTTCATCAGTGAAGCTGGCGCAGCCGGCGACGAACAGGACTGTGAGGGCCAGGCCCAGATTACGAATTGCTTGCATAGTTTTTCTCCGTAGACATTCCATGATCAGCGTCCAAACCGCACGCCGTAGCTCACACCCAGGGTCCCGCCGGCCTGACCATCCCCGCCCTGAGGCGCGGATTGGTAACCGAAGGTCAGGGCCAGTTCGTCATCACCCAGCACTTGCACGCCGATCCCGGTGTTGATGCCGTAGTTAAAAGTTTGATCCAGCCATTGCCAGCCAGCCGTTACATCCACCAGCCAGGTGTATTGCGGTTTGGTGCGCACCAGGGCGCCTGGTAGACCGCGACGCCACGAGCTGCCGACATAGAGCTGGCTGTAGGTGCTTTGCAGCAGATCGCTGGCCAGCACCGTCTCGGGGTTGTCGTTATCTTCAACACGTCGCACCGGACCACCCTGGGTGCTGGACAAGTAATCCAGCGAGCGGTCCTTGACGTCGTTGTGCTGATAATCCAGCCCGCCGCGCAGGGTCCAGTTCGGGCCTGCAAACTCCAGCGTGTGGTTGTATTCCATCTTCAGCGCCTGGCCGTTACCGAGGTCATCGCCGGCACGGGTAGAGAACGACCGCTGCGCCACTTCCCAGCTGATCTGATCACGCGCGGTGAGGCCGTGACGACCGCCGAGCCAGACGCGATCCTGCTGCCCGAAAGCGCGCATCAGGCCGCTGTCGTCACTCTTGCGATGCCAGTCGACACCGAGCTCCAGTTCGTTGCTCGGGCTGACCTGCCAGCTCCGGGAAATCCCCAGGCCATTGCGGTCATCGTCGCTGCGCTGACTGGTGTCGGCGAACAGCGTGTAGCTGCCGTTCTCGACCGGACGTTGCAGGGTCAGAGCGGCGTTGCGCTCCTCGCCAATCTCGGAAGAGACAATGTCGTCGCCTTTGTAATCGCCCTGCTCAAGCTGCAAATCGGCGTACCAGTTGTCACCCAGGTTGTGAGCGATCTGCAGACGTGGCGCGTTGAACTCCAGACCGCCGAAATCCTGCTGATGCCAGGACAGCTGCGCGCCCTGCGGCGTGCGTTCCTGAAGCTCGACGGCCTGGCGACGCAGTTGTTCGCGCACGGCCACTGGCTGATCGTCGCCGAGTGCCGACAGGCTGGTGTCAAGCGCTTCGCCAAGACGACCCAGACGATTGAGGGCCTGCGCACGCTGCGCCGGGTTCAGATCGCTGCTAGCCAACAAGGCTTCAACCTGATCTTTGTTGCGGCTGCGCAAGGCCTGCTGAATCTGCTCGTAGCGCTCGACTTTCAAGCCCTGGCTACGCGCCCATTCCAGCCATGCATCTTTCTGCGATTCCTGGTTGGTCGCGTCGAGACGCGCCAGCAAACGTTCGAACCACAATTGCAGCATCGCCGGCGAACCGTCTTTCCAGTTTTTCAGCACTTGCTGCTGCGCTTTGCGTGGCGAATAGCTGCTCGCCACCAGACGCAACCAGATTGCATAGCGCTGGGACGACGGTTCGATGTTTTCGCCTTCAGGGCTGCGCAGCAATTTCAGGCGCAGACGCTGAGCGGCGTCCTGATAACCGGCGCTGTCGAGTGCATCGGCATAAGCCGCGCGAACCAGCCAGTCGTTAGGACTGCTTTTGAGGTACAGGCGATACCAGGCCAATGCTTCGGCGTCGCGGCCGAGCATCTGGCTCGCACTGGCGAACGGCAACCACAACACGCGGTCCTCACGAGCCTGCGAGCGCCATTGGCTCAACAGCGGCTTGAGTTTGGCGGTGTTGCCTTGATCGACGTACAGCCACATCAAGCGTTCGCGGAACAGGTTGTCAGCGGGAAAGCGCTCCAGGCCGAGCAAGTACAAGCGCTCGGCTTCTTCAGGCTGACCTTGCTGCACCGCCAGGGCACCGCGAATCGCCAGCACCTGGGCTTGCTCGTAAGCGGCCGGGAACTGTTGCGCATCCTCAAGCAAGGCAACCACTTGCGGCCAGTCGTTCAAATCCTGAGCTTGCTGAAGCGCTTCGACCAGGCGTTGCGGATCCCGCGTACGCTGCCAGCTGGCAATCGTCAGTTTCAGAGCGCGCTGCGGATCGCGGGTGCGGTACAGGGTAATCAGTTGGCTTTCGTCGCCGCTGGTCAACTTGCCATTGAGCGCCAGCACTTTCTCCAGGGAGACACGCAAGTCTTCGTCGCGTTCCAGGTCCCACGCCAGGGACGCGCGAGTGTGCCAGTAGTCGACGTCGTCAATGCTCTGATCATCAGTCTGCACCACGCTCCACGCTGATTCGTAATCGAACAGCTTGAGGTAAGTGTTGGCCCAGTCAACCTGCTCGACAGTGGTGAGCTTGAAGCGCTTGGAGTAGCGCTCGTAAACCTTGGATTTCGCGTCAAACTGCCCGGTGTTTTCCAGGTTTTGCAGCAGGCGCGTCCAGCCCAGGCGATGCGCTGGGTATTTCTGCACATAGGCGCGGAACCAGGTTTCAGCTTCAGCCGGTGTGCCACGGGATTCGTGGCCGTAGTTCAGCGCATCGAGCTCGATGTCGGTCAGTGCGCGCTGGTTCATGATTTCTGCCAGCAGCGGGATCGACCGATCAAAGTCGAATTGCTGGCTGGCCAGACGCCAGGCGCGCTCGCGGGTCTGTGGATTTTCTTCCAGCTTGAGCAGACGAATCCAGTAACCCAGCGCAGCCGCGGGTTCGCCGCGCCATTCACCGAGGTGCGCCATCTGTTCGAGCAGATCCGGATCATTCGGGTAGTCGACGGTCAACTGCTGGCCCGTCTCCCAGGCACCGGCCAAATCACCGATGGCCAGGCGCATGTGGAAATCCTTCAAGGGGATTTTCGGGTTGTCCGGTTGCAGGGTCTGCCATTGTTTCAGCACACGCTGGGCCAGATCAAAACGCTTGCTGGCCACCGCGACATCAACGCCCTGCTCGAGCCACTCGGGGTCGGTTTGCGCATTGGTCAGCTTCGACAGTTCGTCGGACAGCACCTGCGCCGCCTGATCGCCCCGACCGGCAGACAGCAGGCTATTGAACGCCAGCTGCGCATATCCGCGACGCTCGCTGTCCAGCTGACTGTCCCTTTTGAGCTGCAGATAAATCTCGGCCGCACGGCCCGGCTGCTCGCCAGCCATGTACCACTGGGCAGCGGATTTGAGCGACTCGTTGCGCACCTTTGGATCGCGCCCGGCAATCTCTTCGTAGACGTTGGCCGCGAAGGCCGGGGCCTGCAAGGTCAGCGCGAGCTTCGCCAGGTTCTGCAACAACGGCACCGGCAGTTTGCGATGGTCGAAGCTTTTGAGTCGCTCGACCAAGGCTT
Organism: Pseudomonas fluorescens; assembly: GCF_902497625.1. GTDB lineage: Bacteria > Pseudomonadota > Gammaproteobacteria > Pseudomonadales > Pseudomonadaceae > Aquipseudomonas > Aquipseudomonas fluorescens_BQ. Next base: position 81,431 of record NZ_CABVGX010000015.1, read on the forward strand.
GCTGCGCGATCAGGTCGTTGCTTTTCGCTGCGACCAACGCGTCCAGTTCCAGACGATAGTAAGCCTGGACCTCAGGTACCGGCTTGGGCCAGGCCTCCAGGTGCTGGCGCGCCTTGGTGTAGTCACCAAGACGGATCAGCAGATCGACCAGCTGCAAACGCAGGTGATCGTCATCCGGGTGCGCCGTCAGCAACAACTCGGCGTAATTCGCCGACACCGCGTCAGGCTCACGTCCATCGGGCTGGAATACTTCTTCACGCTGGAAGGTCGCCCACAGCAGACCTCCCACAGCAACCGCCACCACCGCCAGTGCCCAAGGATTGAGCAGGCGGTTACTTTTAGTTGCAGAGGAGCTGACCATTACTCACCTGCTTCATTGGTAATTTGAAAACCCACAGACCGGCGGATGCCGTGCCTGCAAAACGTTGCCCGTCCACTTCCACCCGGCAAGCACTTGCCGAACGCACCGAGAAGGTCAGATCGAACTCCCCTGCAAAGGAGAAGCTCACACGACGATCGTCCACATACCGCCAGTCCTTCAGCGGCAAATTGGCTTCTTCCAGCGCCGGCCTGCTGTCCCTTTCAGGTTGCAGAACCAGCAAAGCACGGTCGCTGCTCAGGCTGACATAACGGCCCTGAGGCAAATCGCGCACGCCGGCAACGCCTTGCGAACGCATCAGATCAGGCCAGCCCATTTGCGGATCGAGACGCACCGTGCGCAACGCGTCCATGCCGCGAATCTGCCAGGCACCGTCGGCGGTGCGCGCCAGACTGGCCTGATACAGGCCGTGCAGACGATCGATGTAATCGGTCATCCACAGCGACAGCGGATGCTGCTCGCGCATGAAGCCGTAGACCTCATGCATGGCCTTGATGGAGGCCTGCTTGGTGCTGGAATAAAAGTGGTAATAAAGGTGCAGGCCGCGCAGGCGGCGTGGGCTGTCAGTCAACTCGAAGGTTTCGATCAAATCGCGAAAGCCGTAATACGGCCCCTTCCACAAGTTGGTGTAGAGGTTCTCGTTGATGATCGGCGCGTAATACTGCAACCCCCCTGCGGTAGGACGCAGCAGCGGGTTCAGACCGGTCAGGGACGGGTCTGCCTTGGTCATGATGGTTTCGGCGCCGTTGACGTTTTTCAGGCCAGCGTCGTAGGCCAGTTTCAAGGTCGCCGCCGAAGGCAGCGCATCGCCCGGCCAGAACACCATCTTCACCGGTTTTTCCGGGGTGGTGAGCTGCTGGTTGATGTAGTCGCGCGAACCGAAAATCTCGCGACGGAAATCGATTTTGTCGTAACCGGGAATCTTCATGTTCAACCCGTATTCCGGATTGAAGTTCTCACGTTTCTGCGCCTTTTCCGGCTGCATGAAAAACGGATGACTGAAGGTGTGGGTAGCCACTTCCACTTTTGGATTGGCGAACAATTCGCGGGCAATCGGCTCAAGCTCACGCGCCAGGTGCGGGAAGGCACCGCGCGGGGAAATTTCGCCTTCGACGATCGACACCGACGTCAGGAAGGGGTTGGGCTTGATGTAATCTTCCAGCGTGTGACGACCCGCGTAGGGCGTGCCGCGCACTTCCGCGCGGGACGGAAAACCGTCGCCGTCGATGTGCACGGTGGCAATGCGGCGGCCGTTTTCGGTGGTGGTGTCCGGGCGCGGCTGAGCCGGCAGACGCAGCGTCGCCTGCAGGAAGGCGAACGGATCGAGAATCCAGCGACTGCGCTCGTTGTTCATTTCCAGGACGTAAGGCGCCAGAGCCAGGCCACCCCACTCACCGACGACTACCGGGTTGTAGGTCTCACCGCCCTCATTGGTCAGCGTCAGTGCCGAGGTGGGCCCGTTTGGCAGTACGGCAACAGCGGTCAGGTCACGGGATCGTGGGACCACCGGTGCTTCGAACGCTCCGAGCAGCGCCTTGTCTTGATGAGAGACAGTCAGCACTTGCGTGGCCGGAGGCGCATCGCGCTTGAGGCCCATGCGCTTGAGCAGAAGCTTGTCTTCGACCGGCAGGCCCGCGAGAAATACCACCGGTACTTTTTCGTCCAGGCGCGCGTTGAGCCAGCGGTTGAACGCCGGGCTGTCCTGCGGCGGGCCGCTGGTCATCCAGGTGATCACACCCGCGTACAAGCCGCTGAAACTGTAATCCGGCATGGCGCTATCGGCAGGCAGATAGTCGACGCGGTAACCGAGGTATTCCAGCAAGCCACCAACGTAGCTGTGACCGGCGTTCGTGGCCAGATCACCTTCGCGCGGGTCGAACACCATAGCGATGCGGCGCGGCTGCACTTCGATGTTGCTGATGCCCATCGAATTCAGATCAGGGGTGCCGATGAACGGGATGAACCCCTCGTCGCGCAGACGTTTGGCCAGCTTGCGTGCTTCTTCACGACGCTCCGGCGGCAGGTAATCGATTGCCACCAACGGAATGCCTTTGGCACGCAGCGGTTTCAGGTGAGTTTCAAGCCACTCGCGATCGGACTCCGACACCGGGCGATAACGCTTGGCCGAAGCATCCCAACCAGCATGGATGGACTCGACCGCCACGGCGGCAGCAACGCCATCGAGGTCGGGCAGCACTTCAAAACCGCGGTTGAAAAACAGTTTCAACTTCGGTTCGCGCTGGTGCAGTTCACGCAGGAAACTGGCGAGTGCAAGGCGCTGCGCTTCTCGCGAGTCTTGCGGCAACAGCTGGAAACTGTCGAGGGTGTCGAGGAACAGGCCCGCGTAACCTTCAGCCTGTAAGGCTTTGGCGGCACCAAACAAGTGCTCCCGCCAGGCCGGCGAGGCCAGGTCCATGACCTGGCTGTCCCAGGAATCATTACGCACCGGGCTCACGGCTTTCGCCAGGCCGGCCTTGTCAATCTCGGCTTTACTGCCGCTGAACTCGCCCACCGATAGATAGGCGAACGGCTGACTCCCCAGCTTGCGCAGAGTTTTCACGTCGCCGGCCGCCATATGGCCCGGCTCGACCACCGCCCAGTCGAACTGGGAAAGCTCCGGAATGGGTGGTTGATCGGCGTACCAGAAGCCGACGCTGGAAGGTTGCGGCAATGCTGCAGCTTGTACGGCCGGCCCGCTCACGATGAGCGCCAGTGCGGCAAACAGCCGTTGGACGGCCGCGCGGACACGCGTCCTGCGAAAAACGATTTCCATAACTCACTCTTGAAATGACTGAATCGAGGCGGTTTGAAAGCTGTGAAACAGCCGGATTACAAACTGCGCAAAAGCTGTGCTAACCCATCGCCGATTGAAGTCGGTGCCGGAAGGGTAAAACGTTCCAGCAAGCGAGCGTTGTTGGCGCGCGAGTGGCGAATGTCGCCCTGGCGTGGCGCCAGATGAGTCACTGCCAAAGCGCTGCCGGTGGCGTTGCCCAATTCAGTGATCAGATCGTTGAGGCTGGTGGAGCGGCTAAGGCCGATGTTGACCGCGCCTTCTTTCGGTTCGCTGACTTGCAGCGCCTGCACAAGAATGCTGACCAGGTCTTTGACGAAAACGAAATCGCGGGTCTGTTCGCCGTCGCCGAAGATCGACACCGGCAAACCTTTGATGGCGCGCTCGGTAAAGATACTGATCACACCGGAGTACGGCGAGGAAGGGTCCTGGCGTGGGCCGAAGATGTTGAAGAAACGCAGAATCACTGGCTCCAGACCGTGCTCGCGGCGATAAAAGTCCAGGTAATACTCACTGGCCAGTTTATCGGCGGCATAAGGTGTCAGCGGCGATTTCGGGGTGTCTTCATCAATGGCCGAACCTTCGCCGTTGTTGCCGTAGATGGCCGCGCTGGAGGCGAAGACCACGCGCTTGATCCCGGCTTTTTGCATGCTTTCGCAAACGTTGAGCGTACCGACGAAATTGGCTTGATGCGTGCTGACCGGATCATCGACCGACGCCTGGACCGAGGCTACTGCCGCCAAGTGCACCACTGCGCTGCAATCACGCATGGCTTCCTGGACGACCGCTGCGTCCGCGACGTCGCCGGTCACCAGCTCCAGATTGGCATTGCCCTCTGGCAAATTGCTGACCTTACCGGTCGACAAATTATCCAGAACACGGACCTTCAACCCTTTGCCCAGCAAAGACTCGACAAGGTGAGACCCGATAAAACCCGCACCGCCGGTAACCAGTATTCGCTCAACGCACATGAAATTTCTTCCTGAAGATTCCAGCGGATACCAGATTAGAAAGTCCGCTAAACAGTAGTCATACAAATTGTTGTTTCAGGCTGATGGCAATTTCCCATCACGCCCGGCAATGCGACCTCGACCAATTCCAGAAGGTTCAAAAATATATTGTCAGAGTTGAATTGGCGAGTGTGATGTCGTTTTTATGGCGCAAGGCCAGCAAAACGCCGCCGATAATGTGAGATCAGAACGACACTGTCAATACTTTGTCTGCACTCCCGCTAGACGGTTAATTTCACTCGAAAGACGCCATGATTTTGACGACAATTAATGGATGAAGCATGCCATTCAATGATGACGATAATGTGGATTTTGGCATTGCTCAGCCTCCTCCATTTCGAGGCTGATGGTATCCATATGCTCGGGCAAAAATGTGTAAAGGAGCAAAGCAGTTCCATGTTTCAGAACCGAGTTTTAACCCGATCACCGTTACACCGATAACGGCCGCCACAGATGAACTTTTCTTCACCCCACTCCCCTTCGCCAACCGGTACATTAGTCTCGCTCTTCAAGAAACTACGATTTGCCCGCCCTCCCGCGGGCTTTTTTTTGCCCGCGATTTGTGCTCGACACCGCACCAGTCATTTCCTGCGCAAAAATCCTTTCAGCTCTCGCATCGGCGGCCGATAAAGCCTTGCTTACACCCTTGCTGGCGCCCAAAAACAACAATCTTCCAGCCAACAGACGATCAAGAAACACAACGTTCCTGGAGGAATTGTGATGAATAGCTGGTTCGGTAACATCAGCGTGAACCTGAAACTGGGTCTGGGATTTGGCCTGGTCCTGGCACTGACCTGCGTCCTCGCCCTGACCGGCTGGACGAGCCTGGGCGGGTTGATTGATCGCAGCAACTGGATGAGCGACATCACCCAGCTCAATGCCGGTCTGACCAAACTGCGCGTGGTGCGCCTGCAATACATGCTGACTAACGGCGATGAAACCGCCGCACAGAATGTACAAACCACACTTGATGCGTTCTCCGCCCAGCAACAATCTCTGCTTTCGTCCTTCAAGAGTTCGGAAAACATCAAGCTGCTGCAAGCGCAGGGCAGCACCATCGAGGCCTACAAGGCCTCCCTGAACAAAATGCGTAGCGCCTACCGCACCGGCAACAGTGCCAGCGCCAGCATGAGCAGCAATGCCGAAACCGCCAACACGCAGATCAATACCATCAGCAGTAGCGTGTTGCAGATGCCGCTTAGCGACCAGCGCTCAGAACAATTCCAGGCGATCACCGCAGCCAGGGAAGCCTTCCTGCTCGCGCGTTATGAAGTGCGCGGTTATACCGCAACCGCCAACGCCGAGACTGAGCAGAAAGCCATCCGCCAACTCGACCTGGCCATCGCCAGCCTGAAGCCACTCAACGCACAGTTCGCCGACACTCAGCCGGACGCGTTGCGTCAGCTGGACAACGCCTTGGGCAATTACCGCAGTGCGTTGCAGGCTTATAAAGCCGCAAACAGCGACGTGGTGCAGGCGCGCAAGGAAATGACTGATCAGGGCACGACCATCGTCTCGCTCAGCGATCAGCTGTATCAGATTCAGCTCGACCGCCGCGACGCCGAAAGCGCCCAGGCGCGCACCCTGCAACTGATCAGCACGTTGCTGGCCTTACTGGTCGGCGTGATTGCCGCCGTCATCATCACTCGTCAAATCACCGGCCCGTTACGTGACACCCTGGCGGTGGTTGAGCGCATTGCCAGCGGCGACTTGTCCCAGGACGTGAAGGTGACTCGCCGCGATGAACTTGGCGTGTTGCAGCAAGGCATCGCCCGCATGGGGGTAACCCTGCGCGATTTGATCAGCGGCATCCGCGATGGCGTCACGCAGATTGCCAGCGCCGCCGAAGAACTGTCGGCGGTGACCGAGCAAACCAGCGCCGGTGTCAACAGCCAGAAGGTGGAGACCGATCAAGTGGCGACTGCGATGCACGAGATGACCGCAACCGTTCAGGAAGTCGCACGCAACGCCGAAGAAGCTTCGCAAGCGGCGGCCGCTGCTGACGGTGAAGCCCGGGAAGGTGACAAAGTCGTCAACGAAGCCATCGCGCAGATTGAACGTCTGGCCAGCGAAGTGCTGCGCTCGACGGAAGCGATGGGTGTGCTGCAACAGGAAAGCGACAAGATCGGCAGCGTCATGGACGTGATCAAGGCCGTCGCCGAGCAGACCAATCTGCTGGCGCTCAACGCAGCGATTGAAGCCGCCCGCGCAGGTGAAGCCGGGCGTGGTTTTGCCGTGGTCGCCGACGAGGTGCGTGGCCTGGCGCAACGCACGCAGAAATCCACCGAAGAAATCGAAGGTCTGGTGGCGGCCCTGCAGAACGGCACGCAGCAAGTGTCGACGGTGATGAACAACAGCCGCGCCCTCACCGACAGCAGTGTCGCGCTGACGCGCAAGGCTGGCGTGTCACTGGAGAACATCACCCGGACGGTGTCCAGCATCCAGTCGATGAATCAACAGATCGCAGCCGCGGCCGAGCAACAAAGCGCGGTGGCCGAAGAGATCAGCCGCAGCATCATCAACGTGCGTGACGTGTCCGAACAGACCGCCGCCGCCAGCGATGAAACCGCTGCGTCGAGTGTCGAACTGGCGCGCCTGGGTAATCAGTTGCAGATGATGGTGAGTCACTTCCGGGTTTGATCAAACGGTTGCGGTCATTATGCCGATCAATCAAGGCGCCGAACGCCGCAATCCCTGTAGGAGCGAGCCTGCTCGCGAAAAGCTCAAGGGCGACGTGTGCTATCTGAATGCATGCGTCGTCGCCGTTAATTTCGCGAGCAGGCTCACTCCTACAGTAATTTGTGCAGCGCCGTTGAGCTTCAGCCAGCCACAAAACCCTGCTCTGCCCACCCTTGAATGGCTAGCAAAACCCGTCGCTCAAATCTCCCTTGCGCGCCAGAAAACGTCCTTCCCTCGCGCCGGTCGCCTGCCCTTCGCAGTAACTTAATACGCCATTGACCCACACGCCATCGATGCCTTCGGCCGCGCGTTGCGGATCGTTGAAATCGGCAACATCACGAATGGTGTCAGGATCAAACATCACCAGATCAGCCCAATATCCCTCGCGAACTGCGCCACGCGCCTGCAAGCCGAATCGCGCAGCGGACAGCCCGGTCATTTTATGCACGGCGGTATGCAGTGCAAACAAGCCAACATCGCGACTGTAATACCCGAGCACTCGCGGGAACGCTCCCCACAAGCGTGGATGCGGGAACGGGTCTTCCGGCAAGCCGTCAGAGCCGACCATGGATAACGGATGCGCGAGAATTTTTCTCACATCCGCTTCATCCATGCCGTAGTACACCGCGCCAGCAGGCTGCAAGCGACGCGCGGCATCGAGCAACGGCACGTTCCACTCGGCAGCAATGTCGATCAAGTCGCGCCCGCCGCATTCCGGGTGGGGTGTGGACCAGGTGATGGTGATGCGATGAGCGTCTGTTACCTGCTTGAGGTCCAGGGTCGAGGAACTCGCCGCGTACGGATAACAATCGCAGCCGACCGGGTGAGATCTGGCCGCCTCTTCGAGTGAGGCCAGCAGTTGCGGACTGCGCCCCCAATTGCCGGCACCGGCACATTTGAGGTGGGAAATGATCACCGGGGATTTCGCGTGGCGGCCGATCTGAAAAGCTTCGTCCATGGCCTGCAGCACCGGCTCGAATTCGCTGCGTAAATGAGTGGTGTACACCGCACCGAACGCTGCCAGCTCTTCGCTGAGTTGCATGACTTCATCGGTGGATGCCGAAAAGGCGATGGCATAAGCGAGCCCGGTCGATAAGCCCAACGCGCCAGCCTCGAGACTCTCACGCAACTGCTCGCGCATCGCGGTGACCTCCTCCGGCGTCGCCGTGCGCAGCAGATCATCGAGATGATTGCTGCGTAACGCGGTGTGGCCGACCAGCGCAGCGACGTTCAGCGTAGTGCTCGCCGCTTCCACGGCATTTCGATAGTCGCGGAAAGTGGGATAAACGAACGCTGCGGCCGTGCCCAGCAGGTTCATCGGGTCGGGCGGCTCACCCTTCAGACTTACCGGCGAAGCACTGATCCCGCAGTTACCGACGATCACCGTGGTTACCCCCTGACTGAGCTTGGGCAACATCTGCGGCTGACGGATAACGACAGTGTCGTCATGGGTGTGCACGTCGATGAAACCTGGCGCCAGCACCCGGCCCGCGGCGTCGATTTCTTCGCTAGCGCAGGCGTCGTGCAAGTCGCCTATGCGCTCGATGCGACCGGCAAGAATCGCCACGTCCGCGGCATATCCAGGGGAATTGCTGCCGTCGATAATCAGCGCGTTACGGATCAGCGTGTCGTACTTCATGTCAGTCTCCCAGCGGCAAGTGATCGTCGCCGCCACGGTAGTCGTCGAGCGCCAGTTTGATCCGCCGCAGACGCTCCTGGTTGTCTTCAGGATGGGCCAGCGCCAGCTCGGTGGCGAGCACGTCGATGGCCAGCAGCATGCCGTAGCGCGCGGCGGTTGGTTTGTAGATGAACGAGGTTTCCGCGCTTTGCAACGGCAGCAACACATCGGCAAGTTGCGCCAGCGGCGAGTCGGCTCGGGTGATCGCCAGAATCCGTGCACCGTAGCTGCGGGCGAGTTCGACGGCTTCGAGCAATTCGGGGGTGATGCCCGTCAGCGAGCAGACAATGACCGCGTGCTCGGCGCCGAGGCTGGCGGCGGTGACGCGCATCATCACCGGGTCGTGGCACACCGCAATCGGGTAGCCGAGACGCACCAGGCGCACTTGCAATTCGTCACTGCACAGCGTTGAGCAACCGCCCATGCCGAACGCGTGAATCATCCGCGCCTTGCCAATCAATCTGACAGCATCGGCAAAACGCGACTCGTCGAATGCCGACAGGTGCTGGCGCAGCGTCGACTCGATATCGCCAACGATCTGCCGGTAAAACGCCGACTGCTCAGGCGTGCCCGCCGGGTCAAGAAAACGGCTGCCGACCCCGCTGGCCTGGGCCAGTTGCAGGCGCAGGTCGCGCAAGTCACGGCAACCGACGGTGCGCGCAAATCGCGAGAGCGTCGCGGTGCTGACTTCCGCCCGCTGCGCCAGTTCGTCGAGGCTGGCGGCAGAGGCAAACCCGACGTCATCGAGCATCAGACGAGCGATGCGGCCTTCGCCGGCGCTGAAAGAATCCTGACGGGCGCGGATCTGGTAAAGAATGTCCAAGGCAGCTTCTCCGCTTAGATCAGGTAGGAAAGACCGACAGTGAGGGCGAAAGCCACCACTGAAATAATGGTCTCCAGCACCGTCCAGGTCTTGAAGGTCTGGGCGACGGTCATGTTGAAGTATTCCTTGATCAACCAGAAGCCGCCGTCATTGACGTGGGAAAAGATAACCGACCCCGCGCCCGTCGCCAGCACCAGCAACTCCGGATGCGGATAACCCAGGCCAATGGCTACCGGCGCGACAATCCCCGACGCCGTGGTCATGGCCACCGTCGCGGAGCCGGTGGCAATGCGCATCAGCGCGGCGAACAACCAGCCCATCAGCAGCGGCGACAAATGAAATTGGTGGGCAAGGCTGACGATCTGATCCGTCACGCCAGCGTCCACCAGAATTCTGTTCAGGCCACCGCCCGCGCCGACCAGCAAGGTAATACTCGCGGTGGGTGCCAGGCATTCGTTGGTGAATTTGAGGATCGATTCACGGCTGAAGCCCTGGGCGATGCCCAGTGTCCAGAAGCTCAACAAGGTCGCCAGCAGCAAGGCGATGACCGAGTTGCCGATGAACAGCAAAAACTGATTGAAGCCGCTGCCGGGGGTCGAGACCAGATTGGCCCAACCGCCCACCAGCATCAACACCACCGGCAGCAGAATGGTCGCCATGGTGATGCCAAAGCCCGGCAAGCGATCGCGTGGTTCACGGTCGAGAAACTGGCGCTCAAGCGGGTTATCCGCCGGCAACTGAATGCGCGGCACGATGAATTTGGCGTACAGGGGACCGGCGATGATTGCCGTGGGAATGCCGATCAAAATTGCGTAGAGCAAGGTCTGCCCCACCGAAGCCTGATACGCCTGTACCGCCAACATCGCCGCCGGGTGCGGTGGCACCAGCGCATGCACCACCGACAGGCCGGCGACCATCGGCAAACCAACCATTAGAATTGACACGCCAACACGTCGGGCCACGGTAAACGCAATCGGCACCAGCAACACAAAACCGACCTCGAAAAACAGCGGAAGCCCCACCAGAAATGCGATACAGACCATTGCCCAGTGCGCGTTCTTTTCGCCAAACCGATTGATCAACGTGCGCGCCAGCTGCTCGGCGCCTCCGGACTCGGCCATCATCTTGCCGAGCATTGTCCCCAACGCCACGACCAGCGCGATATGCCCCAGTGTTTTGCCGACCCCGGCCTCATACGCGCCCACCACACCGGACGCAGGCATGCCGGCCAGCAAGGCCAAAGCGATGGAAACGAGGGTGATGACGATGAAAGGGTTGAGACGGTATCGGGCGATCAGAACAATCAGCGCAATGATGGCGATGGCGGCATACACCAGCAGCCAGTAGCCGAAGGAAACGGTCATGCGGTACTCCTCGAAAGGGTCACGTCGAATGGTTTATGAAACTCATAAATCATTTCGAGAGGTGATTTTCAAACGAGGTGAAAGTAATTTTCGCAATGAGGTAAAAATTGTCGCTGAGAAGCATGCGGGGTCGCTGAATATGAAAATCAGTCAGGCGAACTTACATGGTTGACCGTGGGAGTGAGGAGCCTTGTTGTGACAAAGGGAATTCCTGTGGCGAGGGGGCTTGCCCCCGTTGGGACGCGAAGCGTCCCCCCGCATCCATTCAGCCAAATGGGACCAAAGGTTTCACAACTGCTGCGCAGCCGAACGGGGCGGTGCGACGTTTCGCCAAGCCCCTCGCCAAAGGTTTACGCCACGACCGAAACCGCGAGCAGGCTCGCTCCCACAGTGGCCTCAGTCGTGGTTGACGCGGGCGCGCTTGAGCAGCTTCTTGCAACGCTCCGATAAATGCAGCACGCGCAGGTGTTTGCCGGCCTTGGCGTAGCGCTCGCGCAGAGTCATCAGCGCGGCGATGGCCGAGTAGTCGACAAAACTCAAGTGTCGGCAATCGATCGTCACTACGGCCGGATCATTGGCCGGGTCAAACTGATCGAGAAACGGTGTGGTCGAGGCGAAGAACAGCGTGCCGTGGAGGTGATAGAGCTTGCTGCCATCGGCCTCGACGTGCGCGTCGGCATACAGTTCACGAGCCTGCTGCCAGGCGAAATTGAGGGCCGCGATGATGATGCCGCAGAGCACAGCGGTCGCCAGATCGGTGAACACGGTGATGATCGTGACAGCGACGATCACCAGCACGTCGTTCAGCGGTACTTTGTTCAGCACGCGCAACGATGCCCAGGCGAACGTCTGCTGCGAAACCACGAACATCACGCCAACCAGCGCGGCCAGCGGAATGCGCTCGATCAGCGGCGACAGGAACAGGATGAACAGCAGGATCAGCACACCGGCCACCGCACCGGACAACCGGCCGCGACCACCGGAGCTGAGGTTGATCACGGTCTGGCCGATCATCGCGCAACCGCCCATGCCGCCGAACACGCCGGAGACCATGTTCGCCGCGCCCAGCGCCACACACTCCCGATCAGGAAAGCCGCGGGTTTCAGTGATTTCGTCGGTGAGGTTGAGGGTGAGCAGGGTTTCCAGCAAACCCACCAGGGCCATCAGAATCGCGTAAGGCGCGATGATGCGCAGGGTTTCCAGGGTCCAGGGAATGTCAGGCAGGGCGAAGGTCGGCAAGCCACCGGCGATGTGCGCCATATCGCCCAGGGTGCGGGTCGGCAGGCCGAGCAGGTACACCGCCAATCCTACGCTGAGAATCGCTACCAGCGCCGGCGGCACGGCACGGGTCAGACGCGGCAGCAGGTAGACGATGGCCATGGTCGCGGCAACGAGTCCTGCCATCAGGTACAACGGTGGGCCGCTCAGCCAGTTTTCGCCACTCTTGAAGTGCTCAAGCTGCGCCAGCGCAATAATGATCGCCAGACCATTGACGAACCCGAGCATCACCGGGTGCGGCACCATTCGCACCAGCTTGCCCAACTTGAGCAGCCCGAACGCGAGCATGATCAGGCCGCCGAGCAAGACCGTCGCGAGCAGATATTGCACGCCGTGCTGCACCACCAGCGCGACGATCACCACCGCCATTGATCCCGCCGCACCCGAGACCATTCCCGGCCGCCCGCCGAACAGCGCGGTCAGGGTGCAGATGATGAACGCGCCATAAAGCCCCATCAGCGGGTTGAGGTGGGCGACCAGGGCGAAGGCGATGCATTCTGGAAGCAAGGCGAAAGAGGTGGTGAGTCCGGCCAGGACATCGGCGCGCAGACGTAGTGGTTTCATGGGGGGCGGGACACGGCAAGGAAATGAGGTGCGGATGTTACGGAATTGAGGCTGGCGGGGCCAGTTGCTGAGAATCAGAAAATGCCTTCGCGAGCAGACTCACTCCTACAATAGGTCTTCAATGAACACAACTTTTGTGCCCGACAGAAACCTACTGTAGGAGTGAGCCTGCTCGCGAAGGCAGCACCGCGGTCTACAGCGAACTCAAACCATCTCGTCCCGAATCCATTCAACCACCGACGTCCGCTGCGGCGCCCAGCCGAGTAATTCACGCGCGTGCTTCCCGCGCACCCGGCTGTTGGAGCCCAGACCGTAATTGGCCATTTCATAGCCCCACTCGGCCTCGGCTTCTGGCAACGGCCAGTCCTGTGGCGCACCCAGCTTCAACGCTTTGGCAATCGCGGTGGTCATCTCGATGAACGACGCCTCACCACTTTCAACAAAGTAGAACGTGCCAGGAACGTTCTTGTTCAGCGCCAACAGATACAGGGCAACCACGTCTTCAATGTGCACGTTCGACCAGATATTCCGACCCGTACCGACATGCCGCACTGTCCCGCTTTTGCGCGCCTGTTTGAGCAAGCGCGGCAACTGCACGCTGTCGCGCTTGACGCCCAGGCTGTGGCCGTAAATCAACGTATTGCAGATGACGGCCGAGTTCACGCCATCCTGCGCGGCGGCGAGAATCAGATTGTCGATGGCCACGCGATCAGCCTTGTCGACGGTCGGCTCCGGCAGGTTGTCTTCGTGATAAATGACGTCACTGGACTTGCCGCCCGACGCATCGCCGACGATGCTCGACCCACTGGTGTGCAGAAACACTTTATGCGAGCCGCGCAGTGCATCCAGCAGCGCTTGAACCGCGCCGCGATGGTCGCTGCTGGCCGCATTGATCACGGCGTCCGCAGCGCGAGCCTGTTCGGCCAATAGTGCGCCGTCGTCAAGAGTGCCGATCACCGGAGTGATGCCCAGCGCGCTCAGTTCATCGGCTTGTTCGACGCTGCGCACCAGGCCCGTAACTGTATGGCCGGCGCGGGCCAGACCAGTGGCGATGGAGCCGCCGATGAAACCTGCAGCACCGGTAACGAATACGTTCATGGAGAAACTCCCTGCGTGGATAAGTGATGCGATGAGTATCCGGCAGCCAGCTCTGCCGAAAAATCCCCGCTGACCCAATTCACTCTTGTGCAGAAGTCACGAATCAGCCGGCGAAGTCAGCGAGCGCGTAGCGAGCCAGTTTGCCTTGGATGAAGTCCAGGAAGCATTGAATGCGCAGGGCCAGTTGCGAGTTTCGGTAGTACACCGCGTTGATCGGCTGCCGATAGCCACTGTTGAACTCCGCCAGCACTGCCTTCAAACGGCCGGCACGGATGTCTTCGATGGTCATGAAATGCGACAGGCTGGCGATGCCCTGACCTTCGAGCGCCAGATGCCTCAGGGTTTCGCCGCTGGATGCGCTGATCGACGCCTCAATCGGCCAGCGATCGCCGTGCACGTGACGCAGCGGCCATTGATTAAGCCCTTCATTGTGGGTGAACCCCAGCAAGGTATGGTTGGCCAGATCGGCCACTTGCGCCGGCGTACCCTGTTGTTCCAGGTACGCCGGGCTGGCAACGATGTGCAGCGGGCTGCAGCCCAGCGACCGCGCGTGCAGCGTCGAGTCGGCCAGCGCACCGATGCGGATGGCGATATCGGTGCTCTGCTCGAGCAGGTCGATAATCAGGTCGTTGCTGTTGAGCTCCAGTTGAATCTCCGGATAGAGCCTACGGAACTCATCGATGTACGGCACGATGGCGTGCAGCATGAACGGTGCGGCGGCATTGATGCGCAGACGTCCGGAGGGTGTTTGCTGGCGCGAGGACAGACGCTCTTCGAGCTCTTCCATCTGATCGAGAATCAGCTTGGCGTGTTCGAAAAAGTATTTGCCCTCCTCGGTCAGGTCCATGCGTCGCGTGGTGCGGTTGATCAGCGTGGTGTCGAGTTTCGCCTCCAGCCGCGACAACGTGCGACTGACCGCCGACGGTGTTTGCCCAACCTGCTCGGCAGCGGCGGAAATCGATCCGCATTCAATTACGCAGACGAAAATCTGCAACTCATCGGATCTGGCTTTCACGTGTGTTCTCTTTCGCTGATCGGCGTCTGGGCATTGCAAAGATCGCAGCCTGCGGCAGCTCCTACAATGGCTGGCACTGTGCCTGTTCACGTGTAGGAGCTGCCGCAGGCTGCGATCTTTCCGGCCGTTGCGACGAATAGTAGCCGAGGGTTACGCGTTAAGGCCAAACACCTCCCTCAGGTGCTGCTCATAGCGCGCCACATCAGCCTCTATGTTCGGCCGTTTCATTACGTCCACGCAAAGGAACGTCGGCAAGCCAGTCATGCCCAGGAATTCATTGGCCTTGTGAAACGGAAAGTACACCGCGTCCACACCTTTGGCTTCAAAGAAATCGGTCGGGTCATCGAAGGCTTGCTGCGGCGCGTTCCAGGTTAACGACAGCATGTATTGCTTGCCGTGTAACAGGCCGCCGCTGCCGTATTTTTGCGAGGCATCGGAACGGGTCCGGCCATCGCTGGCGTAGAGGCTGCCGTGGCCTTCGGTGAAGACTTCATCAAGGTACTTTTTCACGGTCCACGGTGCGCCCATCCACCAGCCCGGCATTTGATAGATGATCACGTCAGCCCAGAGGAACTTGGCGACTTCTTCGGCGAGGTCGTAGCCCTCGTCGATATACGTGGCTTTCACATCGACACCGCCGCGGTCGAGCACGCTCAGTGCGGCCTCGTGCAGAGTGGTGTTGTAGCGGCCGTCGGAATGCGCGAATTTTTTACCGCCATTGAGCAACAGGACTTTTTTCATGAGAAGGCTCGCAAGGTCAGAAATTTGGATGGCGGCAGATTAACGGCCTGCCTCGCGCGGAATAAGCCCTGAGTCGACAAAATTCATTTGACCTGCAAGCACGAATCGACCAGTGATTGTTGCCGTAAGCTCTCCTCGTTAAAGCCGAGCGCAGTCCGGCTCCCACTATCCGTTCATCAATAAGTGACCGCCAAGAGCCCCGAGACCCATAAAAAACACACGCCTGAACAGCACGGCGCTGATCCGCTGGCGCAGCCATTGGCCGAGCAACATGCCGAGCACGGCCGGGACAAGCGCCAGCAGTGACGCGCTCAATTCGCCGCCACCTAGCGAGCCGTGCCACAGCAGCCCGGCAGCGAGCGCGAGGGTCGATACCGTGAATGACAAGCCAAGCGCCTGCACCAGTTCGTCCTTACTCAAACCGAGTGCCTGCAAATACGGGACAGCCGGGATCACGAAGACACCGGTGGCCGAGGTGATGATGCCGGTGATGGCGCCGCAGATCGGCCCGAGCCAGATTTCTGTCTGACTGCCAACGCGCAAGGTCGGCAGACACAATCCGCTCAGCGCATAGAGCAGCAGTGCGCCGCCCAATCCGCGCACGACCCAGTGACTGTCGGCCATAGCGATCCACAGCGTGCCTGCGCCGGTGCCGATAGAGATTGCCAGCAGCATCGGCCACAGGCGTCGCACCAAAACTGACAGATGACCGCCGAATGCCAGCTGCCAGAGGTTGGTCACGGTCGCGGGAATGATCAATAAAGCAGCAGCCTGCGACGGCGCCATAGCCAGGCCGAGCAGGCCCATGGCGACAGTCGGCAGGCCTAGGCCGATCACACCTTTGACCGTGCCGGCGAGCAGGAACGTTGCAACAACCAGCAGTGACAGGGTCAAACCGAGGTTGTGATAAAAACCGAAGAGGATATTCATGGGCCTATCCTTAGCCCGGGATGGCTGCGTGAAAATCTGCCATATACTCAGGCTGCCTCTTGTTTGGATAGAGGCTGAACAAGCGGATGATGTTACTCCATGTAAACATTACACCTCTCGGAACTGTAAACGATGCACTTCGACCTGACCGACCTGCGCCTTTATCTGAACATTCTGGAAAGCGGCAACATCACTGCCGGCGCCGTTCGCAGTCATCTTTCATTGGCCGCTGCCAGTGCGCGAATCCGCGCGATGGAGGCCTCGTTCGGTGTCGCCCTTCTGCTGCGTGGCCGTCGTGGCGTCACACCAACTCCCGCCGGGAAGGCCCTGGCCCATCACGCCCGCGTTCTCCTGCAAGATGCCGAACACCTGCGGCAGGAGCTCGCTGAATACGCAGTCGGCGCAAAAGGCCAGGTGCGCGTGTTATGCAACACCACTGCAATCACCGAGTACCTTCCGGAAATTTTGGCGGACTTCCTGGTCACTCATCCCAACCTCGACATCGATCTGCAGGAAATGCCCAGCCAGCGCATCACTCACGCCTTGCGCCAAGGCACGGCCGACCTCGGTATCGTCTCTGATGCGGTGGACACTCACGCACTTGAAACCCTGCCCTTTCGGGACGATCCGCTGGCACTGATCATGCCCCCGGAACATGCCCTCGCAGGTGACCGCCCTCCCACGTTCAGCGAGACGCTCGCCCACGATTACGTTGGCCTCGCCGCTCATAGCGCCTTGGCCGTATACCTCGAGGAACAGGCGCTGCACGTTGGTTCGCGTCTGCGGATACGCATTCGCGCCGACGGTTTCGACGGCGTCATGCGGATGGTCGCTCGTGGGGCTGGACTGTCCATCGTGCCACTTGCGGCGCTTGAGCGCAGCGCCAGCGCCCTCAAGACCTACGAACTGCGCGAACCTTGGGCGCAACGCAAGCTTCTGCTCTGCGCCCGTGATTTCGCTGCGCTGCCGGGGTACGCCAAAGCACTGCTGCAAACGTTGAGGCAGTCGCCGCGCAAATGCGCGTTTCTGGACAGCTCGATGTCGAGCACAGACAACTGAAGGCTGTACCGGCGCTATAGGGTGCGAGCTCTGTTCTCAAGCCTGCTGCCCCGGAGTCCACATGACCGCACCGATTACCGTTCTTCGCGACACTCACCCACTGCCCGTCCTCGACGCCTGCAAGTGGGAAAAACTCGAAGGCGATCCGCACACCGTCAACCTCAACGCTTATACCAGCGAAGACGGCAGCAAGATCATGGGTACCTGGATTTGCACGCCGGGCAAGTGGTATGTGGAATACGTAAAGTGGGAATATTGCCATTTTCAGGAAGGCTACTGCGTGATCACGCCGGAAGGCATGGCGCCGATTCACCTGCGCGCGGGTGACATCTTCGTGGTCGAGCCGGGCATGAAAGGCACGTGGGAAGTGGTGGAAACGGTGCGTAAGTATTTCGTGTTTGCCTGAGGCAAAAAAAACGGGCCCTGTGGCGAGGGGGTTTACCCCCGTTAGGCGGCGAAGCGGCCGTTAAACCTGCTTGCGGGGGGGGTGAGTGAGGAAAATGGGGGGAGTGCTGCGCACTCCAACGGGGGCAAGCCCCCTCGCCACAGGCAAGCCCCCTTGGCACAGGCAAGCCCCCTTGCCACAGGCAAGCCCCCTCGCCACAGGCAAGCCCTCTCGCCACAGGCAAGCCCTCTCGCCACAGTCAAGCCCCCTTGGCACAGGCAAGCCCCCCCTCGCCACAGGCAAGCCCCCTTGCCACAGGCAAGCCCTCTCGCCACAGGCAAGCCCCCTTGCCACAGGCAGCTCCATCACCAGGGCAAGTCTCTTCGCCATAGGCAGGCCCCTTCGTCGCAATCCCGGTTGAACGCCTTACTGGGGCTTGCGATAACCGTTGATGATCGCCGAGAAGTCCTGCCCCCCCTCTCCGCGCTGACTCATCGCCTGATACAGCTGCTGCGCCACCGCGCCAAGCACCACCGGTTGATGCGCCTGACGCGCCGCCTCGGTCGCCAGGCCGAGATCCTTGAGCATCAGATCGGCACCGAAACCGCCGGTGTATCCGCGCGAGGCCGGCGCCGTTTCGACAATGCCCGGCCACGGGTTGTACATCTCCGAACTCCAGCAACGTCCGGTAGAGCTGTTGATGATGCCCGCCAGCACCTTGGTGTCGATCCCGAGCGCATCGCCCAGCGCCATCGCCTCACTGACGCCGACCATGGATATGCCCAAAAGCAGGTTGTTGCAGATCTTGGCGATTTGCCCGGTGCCGACTTCGCCACAGTGAACAATGTTGCGGCCCATCTGCGCCAGCACGGGTTGCAGGGTGGCGAACAGTTCTGGCGTCGCGCCGACCATGAAGGTCAACGTCCCGGCCGCCGCACCACCGGTGCCACCGGACACCGGCGCATCGGCCACCGTCACGCCCTGTTTGGCAGCGGCAGCAGCGACGTCGCGTGCCGTCTGCGGATCGATGGTGCTGCAATCCACCGCCGGCACGCCCGGCGCAATCCCCGCCAGCACGCCGTCTTCACCCAGCCAGACGCTGCGCACATGCACGGCAGCGGGGAGCATGGTGATCACCAGTTCCGCGCCTTGTGCCGCTTCACGGGCCGACGGGCTGATGCTGCCACCCAGTTGTTCCAGTTCAGCCAGCACGGTCTTGTTCAGATCGACCAGACTCAGCGAATGGCCGGCCTTGATCAGGTTGCGCGCCATCGGCGCGCCCATGTTGCCCAAGCCGATAAAAGCGATCTTCATGTCCGGCTCCTTAACGCAAGTTGATGGTGGTGTTCACACCGTCATTGACGCTGTCGTCATCGAACCAGCGACTGGTGACTGTCTTGGTCTGCGTGTAGAACTGCACCACTTGCTTGCCATACGGGCCGAGATCGCCAAGCTTGGAGCCGCGCGAACCGGTGAAGCTGAAGAACGGCACCGGCACCGGGATCGGGATGTTGATGCCCACCTGACCGACATCGATTTCAGTCTGAAACTTACGAGCCGCCGCACCGCTCTGGGTGAACAGGCCAGTGCCATTGCCAAAAGGATTGGCGTTGACCAGTGCGATCGCCTCGTCGAGCGTGTTGACTTCCAGTACGACCAATACCGGGCCGAAAATTTCCTGAGTGTAGATCTGCATGTCGGTGGTCACGCCGGAGAACAGCGTCGGACCGACAAAATTGCCCTGTTCGTAGCCTGCAACCGAGATGTTGCGACCATCGAGTTCCAGCTTCGCGCCTTCCTTGATGCCGCTTTCGATCAGGTCGAGAATCCGTGCCTTGGCGCGTTTGGAAATCACCGGCCCGACGTCGGTGCCCGGCTCGCTGCCAGCGTTCACCTTGAGTTTCTGCGCCAGCGCCTTCAGGTCCGGCAGCCACTGCTTGGCCGCGCCTACCAACACCACCACCGAGGTCGCCATGCAGCGTTGCCCGGCGGCACCGAAACCGGCGCCGACCAGCGCATTCAACGCTTGTTCGCGATTGGCATCGGGCAGCACCACCGCATGGTTTTTTGCGCCCATCATCGACTGCACGCGCTTGCCATGTTTGCCGGCCAAGTCGTACACATGCGTGCCGACGGCGGTCGAGCCCACGAACGAAACAGCCTTGATGTCCTTATGCGTGCAGAGCGCATCCACCACGTCCTTGCCGCCATGAACGACGTTAAGCACGCCAGCAGGAACGCCGGCCTCAAGCGCCAGTTCGACCAGCAACATGGTCGACAGCGGGTCCTGCTCGGACGGCTTGAGTACAAAGGTGTTGCCGCAGGCGATGGCCATCGGAAACATCCACAGCGGAATCATTGCCGGGAAGTTGAATGGAGTGATACCGGCACAGACGCCGATGGGCTGGCGCAAGGTGTAGGTGTCGACGCCGCCCGCCACATTCTCGGCGAATTCGCCCATCTGCAGGGTGCCGATCGAGCACGCATGCTCGACCACTTCCAGACCACGGAAAATATCGCCTTCAGCATCGGCAATGGTTTTGCCTTGCTCATTGCTGAGCACCACGGCAATGCGTTTGGAATGTTCGCGGATCAACGCCTGCAGCTTGAGCATGATGCGCATCCGCGCGCCGATCGGTGTCAGCTTCCAGGTCTGGAAGGCTTGATGCGCGGCGCTGATGGCGGCATCCACTTCCTGCGCAGTGGCGAAAGGCACCTTCGCCAGCACTTGCTGGGTCGCCGGGTTGACGATGTCATGCCACTCGGTGGTTTGCGACTCGACCCATTCACCGTTGATCAACAGCTTTACCTGCTGAACGGTGGTTTCGTTTGGCGTGAGCGATACGTTCATGTCTGGTCTCCTGGACGTTGTTTTTATCGAGAGAACTGTAGGGTGGCGTAGGCGAGAAAATCGCCCTGCGATAAGGCATGCGTCGCGAGTTGGTTGTCGGACTGTTTTTGGAGTATAGATGTGCAAACTTCTAATAAGAACGCACATTAAAGCCGGTCCAACATGCAAAAAAACATCACGTCCCTGGGCGCCCTTAACTGGGATGACCTCAAGTTTTTTCTCGAAGTCGCCCGCACCCGCAAGGCCAGCACTGCGGCCAAACGACTCGCGGTGGATTACACCACCGTGTCACGGCGCATCAGTTCGCTGGAAAGTGCTCTGGGTACGCTGCTGTTCGAAAAATCCCGGACCAGCGGTTTTGTCCTGACTGCCGAGGGCCAGCGATTGCTGGGCTATGCCGAATCGATCGAAAGCACGCTGCACATGGCTTGCGAGCAGGTATCAGGTTCCGGCGTCGCGTTGTCCGGGCATGTGCGGATGGGCTGCACGGAAGGTTTCGGCAGTTTTTTCATCACTCCGCAACTCAGCCATTTCGTCGACACCTACCCGGCCATTTCGGTGGACATCCTGCCGCTGCCGCACTTCATCAGCCTGTCCAAACGCGAGGCAGACATCGTCATTGCCCTGGAGCGTCCGGAACATGGCCCGTACGTCTGCTGCAAACTGTGTGACTACCGATTGCAGCTGTATGCGACCCAGGACTATCTCGACAAACATCCACCCATTCGCCGCCCGGCAGATCTGGCCAAACATTCCTTCATCAGTTACGTCGATGATCTGGCCTTCAGCTCGGAGCTGCTGTATCTGGCAAACGTGCTGCCCGGCGCCAGCGCCAACCTGCGCAGCACCAGTGTGATCGCGCAATTCGTGGCGGCGCAGCAGGGGCGGTCGCTGGCGATTCTGCCGTGCTTTTTGGCGGCTCAGGATCCAAGGTTGCTGCCGGTGTTGCCGGAAGAGGTGAATATCACGCGGCAGTTCTGGATGTACTGCCGCGAGGACCTGAGGAAGCTCAAGCGGATTACCCTGTTGTGGGATTACATCCGTAGGGTGACTGAGCAGAATCAAGGTTTGTTGATGGGACAGGATCGCCAGATGCTGTTTGCCGATTAGTAT
Source organism: Pseudomonas fluorescens (assembly GCF_902497625.1). Classification (GTDB taxonomy): domain Bacteria; phylum Pseudomonadota; class Gammaproteobacteria; order Pseudomonadales; family Pseudomonadaceae; genus Aquipseudomonas; species Aquipseudomonas fluorescens_BQ. The sequence goes on from NZ_CABVGX010000015.1 coordinate 103,189, forward strand.
TCCAGCATCAAACCGCTCAAGCGCTTGACCTTGCGCCGCACTGCCTCTTCGAATACGCCGGTGCGTGGCTCGATCAAGGTGAACCCGTGCTTGGCCCGGGTAATGCCGGTGTAGATCAGCTCCTTGGTGAGCACAGGATTCAGGGCATCGGGCAAAATCAGCGCGGTGTGAGCGAACTCCGAGCCCTGGGATTTGTGCACCGTCATTGCGTAGACGGTTTCAACATCATTGAGCCGGCTCGGCAATACAAAGCGCACGCCGCCCTGGCCGTCGTTACGCGGAAATGCAACGCGCAATACCTGCCGCCCGGCTTCCGGGCCCTCGCGCTCGGGCAGTTTCAGGGCGATGCCGATGTCGCCGTTCATCAGGCCCAAACCATAATCGTTGCGGGTCATCAGCACCGGCCGACCTTCGTACCATTGCTGATTACTGTCGATCAATCGGGCCTTGAGCAGCGCCTCGGTCACGCGTTGATTCAGGCCTTCGACGCCCCACGGTCCCTTGCGCACAGCGCAGAGCAACTGGAAGGCATCGAATGCCTGCAACACTTGCTGCGCCCAAACGGTCCAGCGCGGGTCTTCCAGTGGACTGTCGAGCGCTGGCCGCTGGCTGCGCAGCAGGCTCAGGTAATGGCGATAACCTTGCGGCCCCTCACCATGGCCTTCGAGCAGCAAACGCTCCAGCATTCGGTCGTGCTCACCTTTCAGGTGCAGGGAAAACACATCGGCGTGATTCCCTGCCTGCAGCAACTGGCGCGCTTGCTCCGCCTGCTGGTTGTTCACCCGTCGAGCCAGTTGACCGATTCCGCTGCCCTCTCCGAAGCGGCGTGAATGGCGCAGCATGACGACCTGCTGAGCCAGTGGATGCGCGCCATCGAGATCCTCCTGCAAATCGCTGCCCGTAAGGTTTTCACCACTGACTGTCTCCAGCCACTCGCGGGTTTGCGGGGTGTACCAACCGGCTTCGGCATCACGGCACAGATCACCCAGCACGGCACCGGCCTCGACCGATGCCAACTGATCCTTGTCACCGAGCAGCACCAGTCGAGCATGGGCGGGCATGGCGTCGAGCAGGTTGGCCATCATCTCCAGGTCAATCATCGAGGCTTCGTCCACCACCAGAACGTCCAGCGGCAGGCGGTTGCCAGCGTGATGGCGAAAATGTCGGGTACCGGGGCGACTGCCGAGCAGACGGTGCACAGTGGTGACATCGGAAGGGATTTTGCTGCGCACGGCTTCATCGACGTCCAGCGTGCGCACTTGCTGACTGATGGACTCGGTCAGCCGCGCCGCAGCTTTGCCGGTGGGCGCGGCGAGACGGATGCGCAGCGGTTTGCCGGCTTCGACTGCGGGCGCTTGCAGCAACGCCAGCAAGCGCACGACCGTGGTGGTTTTGCCGGTGCCCGGGCCGCCAGTGACAATGCTGAATGCACTGCGAGTCGCCAAGGCACAGGCGAGTTTTTGCCAATCGATCACCTCGCCATGCCGTGCAGCTCCGAACAGAGCGGTGAGGCGTTCCGGGAGATCAGCCGGCATGCTTTCGTGCTCAGCCAGGCGCAAGCGCAACGCCAGGTCTATCCGCCGCTCATAGGTCCAATAGCGGCGCAGGTACAAGCGTGTTCCGGAAAGCACCAAGGGGCGCTGCTGCGCGGTTTCGCCGGCATCGCCCGCCGATGCAACCAGGCTGCTTGACGCCAGCACTTTGCACCAGTGGGTGCCGTCGAGTGCCTCCAGCAATTGCGAAGGCAGCAGCATCGCGCTCCCCTGCACGTCACCCTCCGGCGGCAAAGACAGAGCGAAGTCAGGCTCCTTGAGCGTTTCGAGCACGTCCAGGCACACGTGACCATGGCCCAACTGGTGGCTGGTCAACGCCGCGGCGAGCAACACCAATGGATCGTCATCCGGCGCCAGCTCGTGCAGAAAAGCCACGAAGGCTTTGTCCAGCGCCCGCAGCCAGCCACGCTCGACCCAGCGCGTGAGCAACTTGAGCAGATCATCGGCGCGGCTCAGCGGCGCCAGGCTCGCCAGGCTTTCGGCAGCCAATGGCACCGGCAACAAATCGGCGAATGTGCGAGTCACAGCAGTTCTCCCTGAACCCACGCAGGTTCGGCTTTGAGTACCGGCTTACCCTGGAACAGACGATCCAGACGCTCGATCAACTCTTTTGGCGGACGGGCAAAATACACACCCTGGCTCTGCGCACGCGTACCGCGCAGGAACAGGTACACCGCACCGCCCACATGCCGTTCGTAATCGTAATCGGCAAGGCGCGCTTTCAGTTGGCGGTGCAGTGCCAGCAGATACAGCACGTATTGCAGGTCGTAACGATTATCCAGAATCGATTGCTCCATGGCTTGCTCGGTATATGCCATGTCGTCGACACCCAGCCAGTTGGATTTGTAGTCTGCGACGTAGTAACGGCCATCATGTTCGAAGGTCAGGTCGATGAAACCTTTGAACATGCCATTGAGCAGCACCGGCTCTGCTGCCACTCGAGCAACGCCGTTGTGAGTGTGCTGACAGACCAGCTCGTCGAGTTCCAGCACATCGACTTTATGGCTGGCGAACCAGAACTCCATCTCGACACGATACTGGCTCAATCCCTCGAGAATCACCGGCGCTTGATCGGCACCAACCGGCAGCGGCGATTTCAGCAGGTGTTGCAGCCAGTCGCTCAATGTCGAGATCCAGCCTTCCCAACCACGGCGATTGCAACGACGAGCGATGGCGTCTTCTATGGCTTGAGGCGTTGCCGTGAAACCTTCGTCACCGGCCCATTCCAATAGACCATGAAGGAAAGTACCCGGGCCGGGACCGCGCGGGAACCGATGAATATCGGCACCTCCGCTGATAATTTCTCGCGGCGCTTCAGGATCGAGGCGCTCATCATCGAACAGCTTTTGCGCTTGCGGACTCTCCGGCGCTTCGTCACTGCCCACGCTCAGACTGTCGCCGATTCGCAAGGCGCTGTAGGAGGCAATCCACCAGTTCTCGCTAGCCTTGCGACTGGGAACCAGCGGCGCGAGTAACCGCGCATTGTTGGGTGGCGGATGGTACTGCTCGGCCGTCGGCTCGAGCATCTCGGCGTAAACAAGCGCCGGACAGTCCTGCTGCAAATCTTCAAGCCAGCGCTTCAAACCTGCCGACTCGGCCAGCGGCGCGCCACCGCCGAGCAAATACCCCAAGGCCGAGAGGTGCAGCACCGAACTGTTGTTATTGCCCCGTTTCAGATCAGTGACACCCAGCCAACAGGCATGCTGCGCGCGAGTGAGCGCGACGTAGAGCAAGCGCAGATCCTCGGCCAACCGCTCATCATCCGCCAGCGCAATGAGCTCCGGCGTGGGCTTGAGGGTCATCTGCGGCTTGCCGTTTTCATCATGGTAATGCAGCGGCAAACGGCTGCCGTCCACTGGCTTGGCCGAACAAATAAACGGCAGAAACACCAGGGGATATTCGAGCCCTTTGGATTTGTGAATAGTCACAACCTTGACCAGTTGCTCATCACTTTCCAGGCGCAGGATCTGCTCCTCACCCGCCTGCCCGGACAAGGCCAGATGCTCGGAGAAATAGCGGATCAGTGCCTGCTCACCATCAAGCTCGGCGGCTGCCTGTTGCAACAACTCGGACAGGTGCAACAAATTGGTAAGAACCCGTTCGCCATCGCTGCGGGCGACCAATGTCTGCGGTAAGCGGAAGTCATGCAGCAAGCGTCGCAGCATTGGCAGCACGCCCTGCTTGCGCCAGAGTTCGCGATACCCCCGGAATTGCATGACCCGCGCTTCCCAGGCCAATTCGTCCTGATTGAGACGCTCCAGTTCCGCCAGCGACAGATCAAGAGTGATGCACGCAAGAGCGGCCCTTAATGTCCGCTCGATATCCGGTTCTGCACAGGCCTTGAGCCAGACCAGCAAGTCGTGAGCTTCCTGAGCGGCGAACACCGAGTCCTTGTCCGACAAATAAACGCTGCGTACACCACGATCGGACAGCTCTGCGCGGACGGCCTGAGCCTCTTTACCATCGCGCACCAGAATGGCGATATCCGCCGGCAACAGACCTTTGAAGTCTTTGCCCTCCTGCATGAACCCTGCAGTCCCCTGCTGACCACCGTTGAGCAACGCGGTGATTTGACTGGCGCACGCCGCGGCCATCTGCTGCCGGTAACCGGCACCGGACAATGGTTGATCAGCGGACAAATGCCAGATGTTCAGAGCGGGGGGCAACTGACCGTCGACGCTCAAAAACTCTTTGCGCCCCTGAGACCCGACCGGCAAAAAAGGCACAGGGTTTTCGCCTGTCTTTTCCCGAAACAGAAAGGCGCCCCGGCCGGACTCGCGCAATTCGGCCCGCTGGAAAACATGGTTCACCGCGCTGACCATGCCGTGGCTGGAACGGAAGTTGGTGCCCAGCGTGTGCAGTCGACCTGTAGTCGCCAGACGGGCGCGCAAGTAGGTATGAATGTCGGCGCCACGAAAAGCGTAGATGGCCTGTTTCGGATCACCGATAAGGAACAGGCCGCTCTCAGGATTGTTGTCTTCGATGCGATAGATGGTTTCGAAGATCCGATACTGCACCGGATCGGTGTCCTGAAACTCGTCGATCAGCGCCACTGGAAACTGGTCGCGAATCAAGGTAGCCAAGCGCTCGCCGCCTTCGGACTGCAGTGCGGCATCGAGGCGCAACAGCATGTCATCGAAACCCATTTCTGCGCGGCGACGCTTTTCTTCTTCGAAGCGCGCGCCTACCCAGCGTGCCGCGTGCTCCAGCACCGCCGCGTCAGGGCTTGGCAAGCCTTCAAGGCTGGCCTTGAGCCCGGACATCGCATCCAGTCCGGGGTGATTGGGCACGTCGCCTTTTTTCCAGGCTTCGGCCATTCCGTCGGGCGTCAGCCGAATGAAACCGGTACCGATGTCCAGCACCTCGATGGATTCATCTTCAGCCCAGGCTTTCATTTTTTCGAACCAGGGTTCGAAATAACGCGCCTGCATCTTGCGGCCATCGACACTTTTGCTTTCGACGCCTGCGTAACAGATCGCGAGCAGTTCGTCAGCCCACTGCCGCCATGGCATCTTGAGTTCGAGCAAAGCAGTGCTACGTTCCAGCAGAGATTCGGTGATCAGATCAACCGGACCTTTACCTTCAATACTGTCGCGCTGGCTGGCGAACAAACCACGTACCCGCGGCAGTAATGCTGCCGGCCCGCCCCAGTTGGTGCGAACCCAATTCAACGCATCGCCCTGCATCGGGTAGCAATGAAGTCGCCAATAATCACGCAGGACTTCGCCCAGCAAGTCGCTGTGATCGGTTTCCAGCGACTGGGTGAACAGGCTGCCACTGTCGAAGGCGTGTTCGCGCAACATCCGCTGACACCAACTGTGGATGGTCGAGACAGCTGCTTCGTCCATCCATTGTGCTGCGATGTCCAGGCGATTGGCACAGCCGGACCATTGCTCGGGAAGGTACTCCTCACGCAAATCGGCAATGAGTGCATCCGGTGCGGGCGTTTCATCGCGGAAGTACCGCGCGGCCTCTGCAAGGCGCGTGCGAATACGCTCGCGCAACTCTTTGGTCGCCGCGTCAGTGAAGGTCACGACGAGGATTTGCGGCGGCAATAATTCACGGCCGAACCCGCTGATAGCTCCGCCGTGGCCGAGTACGAGACGAAGGTAAAGCGCAGATATGGTAAACGTCTTGCCAGTCCCGGCGCTGGCTTCGATCAGTTGACTGCCGCGCAACGGGAAAGCCAGGGCCAGAGGCGTTTTTTTAGTCATGACCGCGCCTCCTCGCTGGCCAGTGATCGCCATCGAGCCTCAAACATCGGTTTGTACAAAGCGTTGCACCAGTCAGGGAAGGTTTCATCGGCAATCAGTGCGTCGTAATCGACGAATTGTCGGAGAAGCGCAGGGCTTTCGCGACGCTCGCCTTCGCTGGTTTGACCGTCGCCTTCATAAGCTTTGCGGGCAGCGGCGTCGGCTTTTGCTGGATCTGTATGAGCGAGCCAGGCGAACGCAGTTTTGACGGCAATGGGCAACGGCAGGCGCATGCCTGAGCGCCAGGCCATCAACAGATCGCCCAGCGTGCTCAGTGCGGTTGTTTCGTCCATCGGTTCCAGCAGCAGTGTATCGTCACTTGCCACCAAGGCAGTGGTCATCGCCATCCCGCTGGCGCAGGCCACCAAGTGATTGACCCAAGGTCGCGTGAGGCGATGCCATTTTCGCGATTTGATCGAGCCGATGCTGTTGGGAATGGTGGTCAGTGACAACAAGCCACCGTCAGCCCGTTGATGCAGGCCACTCAGCCAGCCTTCAAGACGTAGACCTTGCGACTCCAGGCTTACAGGCAGTGCACTGCTGAGCGGTGTTGGCCACAACGCAAGGATCTGGTTGTAACGTTGCAACAGGTCCGGCAACGGTTCGATCAGCTCCCGCTGAATGTAATCACCAAATCCGGCCAAGGGTAGCAAGCCACTGTTTTGCAGACGTCTGGCCTGCGCTTCGAGCGCGTGATCGACCCGATCCAGCTGGCCCATCGCGGCCTCGAGCAAACTGTCGCTGAGGTTATAGCGCTGGAGTGCGTCCAGTACGAACGGCTCTTCGTCGGGGAGAGGTACTTCAGTCGCTTCGAAAAACACCTTGAGGCGCTGACTGAAAAAATGTCTGACCGGATTGCGCAGAAAATCCTGCAACTGTCCCAGGCTTAAAGGTTCTTCCTGGATATAGTCGTCAAGCCATTCGCTAGCATTGTTTGCTGTATCGGCTTGATGGAGCACCTGCCATTCAGTGGCGTAGCTGAAGAGCGGATCGCCTTCATGGAAATAGCGGGCGCTGAAGGGTTGCAGTGGATGTTCCTGGGTCAACGCTTCAAGCAGGTTTTCGTCGGTACCGGAGAGTCGCCAGCCGCTGGCAAGATGGTCGCGCAACTGGCCGATCAATACTGAAGCCGGGCGCTCGCTGTTGTCCCGAATGCTGCGCCCGATCCAACTGATGTACAGCTGATCTCGAGCTGAAAGCAACGCCTCGAGCAGCAAATAACGGTCATCTTCGCGCCGGGAACGATCACCGGGACGGTAATCGCTGCCCATCAGGTCGAAGTCCAGCGGTGGCTGCGCACGCGGGTAATCGCCATCGTTCATGCCCAGCAGGCACACCAGTTTGAACGGGATTGCGCGCATGGGCATCAAGGTGCAGAAGTTGACCGAGCCTGCCAGAAAGCGTTGGGATAACCGCCCTTGATCGAGACCGGCCAGCCAGGCCTCGCGAACCACTGTCAGCGGCAATTCATCGTGCAAACCGACGGACTCGCAGGTGTCCAGCCAGGTCTCTCGCAACTCTTCAAGCTGAGCCAGTACATAGTCGTCATGTTCGTTACTGGCCTGGAAGAACAGCTGCACCAAGGCTTGCAGCCGTATGCCCCATTGTTTCGGGGTTGCCGGATGAGACAGTTCCTGATGAGCAACTTCCAGCGTATCCAGTAGCGCGACGAGAGGCCCGATCAGTGCCGCATCAAGACCACCAATCTCATCGTAGGGCTCAATTCCTTCACAAGCACTGGCGCTGCCGACGGCATAGCCGAGCAACATCCGGCGCAACCCGAAACGCCAGCTGTTTTGTTCCAGTTGCGGTGGCAGGCCCAGACCCGCTCGCTGCTCGGCGTTCATGCCCCAGCGGATACCCGCACCTTCGATCCAGCGATGTAAAGTCGGAAGGTCGCGCTCCTCGACTCCAAAGCGCGCGCGCAATGCGGCGACATCCAGCAAATCGAGGATCTCGCTGACGGGAAAACGACTGTCGGGAAGTTTGAGCAGATGTTCGACCGCAATCAGCAGCGGATCTCGACCGCGCTGACCTTGGTCGGTAAGGGTGAACGGAATGAAGCGGGGATCCTGTCGCTCCATCTGACCGAATACGGCGCGAATATGCGGTGCGTAACTGTCGATATCCGGGACCATCACAATGATGTCGCGAGGTCGCAAATCAGGATCGGCACTAAAGCGTGCGAGCAACTGGTCGTGGAGTATTTCAACTTCTCGCTGGGCACTGTGGGCGATGTGAAAACGAATGGATGTGTCTTTCTTTACATCGACTGCAGGCCAATGCTCACGGGTTTCACTTAATGGGCGCAGTTCCAGAATATCGTCCTGCAGTTCATTGAGCATGCTCTGCGGCTGGCTATCACTGAACAGGTCGATGCGCCCGTCGCGGAAGGCAGCGCGATAGCTGTTCGGATCGTCATAGCTATCCAGCAGGTTGATGTAGTCCCGCCCTTGCTTACCCCACGCGGCGAGGAGTGGGTGAGCATGCTGATGCAGTGTTTGCGGGTCGAGCACGACTGGCATGCCGCTCTTGCGCGCCTGCCGTTTGTATTGATGCCTTAGCAGGTCTTTATCGGCGACGATGTCTGCCCAATGATGGCGACACGGGTTATGCACACAGAGCAAGACCTGACTGAAGCGTGCCAGTCCCGCCAAGGCTTCCAAGGCTTGGGCTGGCAGTGAGGAAATGCCGAAAACGATTACTCTGGAAGGTAGGCCATCGGGCGCAACGTCGAGGCTGTTGATCCGTTCGATAAACCGTTGATGGACGCCCGCTCGACTCTGCGCCATGCCTTGTTCACCGACATCCAGCAACAATGCACGCCACAACTCCGCCTGCCAGCAATTCGCCGGGGTAAGGGGTTTGGCTTCCCCTCGAACGCTACGTAATTGATGCCGACCGTCTGCCCAGTCTTCGAGCCAGTCAGCCCGGTAGACCTGATATTGGTCGAACAAGTCAGCCAGGCGCTCGGCGAGCTGATAGCGTTTACGCAGATCGGTGTCATTCGTAAGGAAGCGTTGCAAGGGTTCGAAGTGCGGTTGATTGATCAACTGCGGCAGCAGACGCATGAGGCGCCAGGTCAGCGGGGCTTTATCAAGCAAGGATTTGACCGGGATTTCATTTCGACCCAGCACCATGCGGTACAACTGCCACATGAAGCTGCCCGGCAGCTGCACGTCAATGGCTGCGGCAATGCCGCATCCGCCCGTATCGTCTTCCTCAGGATCTTCCGCGAGCGCCAGCTTCAGCCATTGCGCGATACCGTTGCTCTGTACCAGAGCAATTTCGTTTTCCAAGGGAGCCAGAGGGTAGCGCCGCATCCAGCTGACCACCAGGCTGCGCAACTCGTCCAGGCGGTTACCGTGAACCACCATAAAACCAGCATTGAGGGACGTTGCGTCCGGCATAAAGGCTTCCTTGGAAAATATCAAAAGCTAGGGCCAGACCTTAGCATTGTCGGACGTCCAAGACAGCCAAACGCTGTCCGAAGATGCTGTACGAACTTTCCTGCGGGCAAAACAAAACCCCTAC
>NZ_CABVGX010000016.1 GCF_902497625.1 Pseudomonas fluorescens
CGTCCAGCGCGAGGCGATTGGCGCCGTCGGCGAGATGCTCCTGCACTTCCTGATAGCTTGCGGTCATTTTCTTGACCAGCGTTGCAGTGGTGTTGAAGTGGGTGACCACTTCGTTCTGATAACTGTCGAAACGTTCCTGAATATCGTCCAGCTGACGTTGCGTGCGGTTAGGCGCAGCATTTGGCGCCAGGCGAGCGATCAGGAATCCAATGGCGACACCCACAACCAGGGCAAGAGTCGGCAACAACCAAACTAAGAGCGAGTGTTCCACGAGTCCTTCCTCTATAAACGGCTTTGCTTTACGTTAACGGCTCGAACCTGCGCTGTATACCGCGATTCACTCGCAATCCATCAGCACAGACAATTTGCTAGACGAGTCGACCCGATTCGGGGTCACGGAGTTCCTTCCTTGCTTATGCGCGAAACCCCCGTAGTGATTGATGGCCCGGTGGGTCAGCTGGAAGCTTTGTATCTGGACGTCGAGCAGCCCTCTGGGCTGGCGCTGATCTGTCATCCGAACCCGGTGCAGGGCGGTACGATGCTTAACAAAGTGGTCTCGACCCTGCAGCGCACCGCGCGCGATGCCGGGTTAATCACCTTGCGCTTCAATTACCGAGGTGTCGGCGCCAGCGCCGGCAGCCACGACATGGGCACCGGCGAGGTCGACGACGCGCAGGCCGCGGCGCAATGGTTGCGGGCGAAACATCCCGACTTGCCGCTGACCCTGTTCGGTTTCTCCTTTGGCGGTTTTGTTGCAGCAAGTCTCGGCGGACGTCTTGAAGCTCAAGGCGAGCAGCTCAAGCACCTGTTCATGGTCGCGCCGGCGGTCATGCGCCTGGGCGACCAGGATCAACTGCCGCAGCACGGCGATCTGACCCTGATCCAGCCGGAAACCGACGAAGTCATCGATCCGGCCGTGGTTTACGCATGGTCGGACAAGGTGGAACGCCCCCATGAGCTGCTGAAAGTGGCAGAATGCGGACACTTTTTTCATGGCAAGCTGACCGATCTCAAAGATTTGATCCTGCCGCGCCTTTCGAATTGATTGCAGTCTGACAAGCGATTACCCATGACGACCCGTACCCGCATCCTCACCGGCATCACCACCACCGGCACGCCGCATCTGGGCAACTACGCCGGCGCCATTCGCCCGGCAATCCTCGCCAGCCGCGACAGCAATGCCGACTCGTTCTACTTCCTGGCGGACTACCACGCCCTGATCAAATGTGACGACCCTCTGCGCATCCAGCGCTCGCGTTTGGAAATCGCCGCGACCTGGCTGGCCGGTGGTCTCGACGTCGACCGCGTGACCTTCTATCGCCAGTCCGACATTCCGGAAATCCCCGAGCTGACCTGGCTGCTGACCTGCGTTGCCGCCAAAGGCCTGCTTAACCGCGCCCACGCCTACAAGGCCTCGGTCGACAAGAACGTCGAAACCGGCGAAGACCCGGACGCGGGCATCACCATGGGCCTGTACAGCTACCCGGTGCTGATGGCCGCGGACATCCTGATGTTCAATGCACACAAAGTGCCCGTCGGCCGTGACCAGATTCAGCATGTGGAAATGGCCCGCGACATCGGCCAGCGCTTCAACCACCTGTTTGGCCAGGGCAAGGAATTTTTCACCATGCCGGAAGCGCTGATCGAGGAAAGCGTCGCCACGCTGCCCGGTCTCGACGGTCGCAAGATGTCGAAAAGCTATGACAACACCATCCCGTTGTTCAGCAGCGCAAAGGACATGAAAGACGCGATCTCGCGGATTGTCACCGACTCCCGCGCGCCGGGCGAAGCGAAAGATCCGGACAATTCGCACCTGTTCACCTTGTTCCAGGCATTTGCCACGCCGGCGCAGTCCGACGAGTTTCGCAGCGAACTGTTGCAGGGCCTCAGTTGGGGTGAAGCAAAAAGCCGCCTGTTCCAGCTGCTTGACAGTGAGCTGGGTGAGTCCCGCGAGCGTTATCATCAACTGATCGAACGCCCGGCGGACCTGGAAGACATGCTGCAGATCGGCGCGAAGAAGGCCCGGGCTGTGGCGACGCCGTTCCTCAACGAACTGCGCGAAGCGGTCGGCTTGCGTTCTTTCGTTGCGCAGACTCAAGTTGCAGCAACCGCTAAAAAGAAAGCCGTTAAAGGCCCGCGTTTTGTCAGCTTCCGTGAAGAAGACAGCAGTTTCCGTTTCCGTCTGCTGGCGGCCGATGGCGAGCAACTGCTGCTGTCGCGCAACTTTCCGGACGGCAAGACTGCCGGTCAAGTGACCAAGCAATTGCAAGCGGGCCAAACATTGGATGTGCGCAGCGAAGACCGCAGCTTCAGTGTCTGGCTGGAAAGTGAATGTGTAGCGGACAGCCCGACATTTGCCGACAACACCGCTCGGGACGCTGCCATCGAGACGTTGCGCATCGCTCTGACGCCGGTTCAGGAATAATCAGCGGCGCGGTCCGACCAAGGGCCGATTGCCATTCCCACGGGCCGTCGCTACAGTGACGGCCCGTTTTTGTTGCCTTGCTAACGAATTATGACGCCCCTAGAACGATATCAAGCAGATCTGAAACGCCCGGATTTCTTCCATGACGCCGCGCAGGAAACTGCCGTGCGCCATTTGCAGCGCCTGTACGACGATCTGGTCGCAGCCTCGCAACACAAGCCGGGCCTGCTCGGCAAACTGTTCGGAAAAAAGGACCAGGTACCGGTCAAAGGCCTGTATTTCTGGGGCGGCGTGGGTCGCGGCAAGACTTACCTGGTCGACACGTTCTTCGAAGCGCTGCCGTTCAAGGAGAAGACCCGCACACACTTCCACCGCTTCATGAAGCGCGTGCACGAAGAAATGAAAACATTGGGCGGCGAGAAAAACCCGCTGACCATCATCGCCAAGCGCTTCTCCGACGAGTCGCGAGTGATCTGCTTCGATGAGTTTTTCGTCTCCGACATCACCGACGCCATGATCCTCGGCACCCTGATGGAAGAGCTGTTCAAAAACGGCGTGACCCTGGTCGCCACCTCGAACATCGTGCCGGACGGTCTGTACAAGGACGGCCTGCAACGTGCGCGCTTCCTGCCGGCCATTGCACTGATCAAGCAACACACTGAAATCGTCAACGTCGACAGCGGCGTCGACTATCGACTGCGGCACCTTGAGCAAGCGGAGCTGTTCCACTTTCCGCTCGACGAAGCGTCCCACGAAAGCCTGCGCAAGAGCTTCCGCGCGTTGACCCCGGAATGCACGGCGGCCGTGGAAAACGACGTACTGATGATCGAGAACCGCGCCATCCGCGCCTTGCGTACCTGTGACGACGTCGCCTGGTTCGAATTCCGCGAGTTGTGCGATGGCCCTCGCAGCCAGAACGATTACATCGAACTGGGCAAGATATTCCACGCGGTGCTACTCAGCGGCGTCGAGCAAATGAGCGTCACCACCGACGACATCGCCCGGCGCTTCATCAATATGGTCGACGAATTCTACGACCGTAACGTGAAGCTGATCATTTCTGCAGAAGTCGAACTCAAAGACCTGTACACCGGCGGTCGTTTGAACTTCGAATTCCAGCGCACGCTGAGTCGTCTGCTGGAAATGCAGTCGCACGAATTTCTGTCCCGGGCGCATAAGCCTTAGGACAATTCGGAAAATAAAACGGCCTGCATTGCAGGCCTTTTTTTTGCCAAAAAACTCCTGTCATAGCTGATTGTGATCGAGCATGGCGAGTGCGTTTCAATCCTGTTTCAGAAAATCCGCCAATTCATCCTGCCGCTCGCACCCTACCAGCAGCCATAGCAAAATCCTCGTCTTGCGCGGGCACACAAACCCGGCCATCAACGCGCCTTTGCGCACCAGATCGATTTCGCTGCCATCAAAACCATAGGTTGCCCGAGCAGTGGAGCCTGAGCCCGTTCGGGTCGCTACGATCACTGGAATGTGTTGGGCGATGAATTCAATCGTGCGCGCCCAGCTTTCGGAAACGTGCCCGGCACCGAAACCTGCAATCACCAACCCTGCGTAGCCCAGTCCAGAGATGTTTTCGAGAATCCGCGTGTCGGCTGAAAGGGAAGCTTCCAGCAGGGCGATCCTGTGACCGGTCTGGTGCGGCAGCGGCAGGACTTTGCGGGGGGAGGGCGGTCGCAGGTAGCAGACGGAATCTTCGACCAGCAGGCCGGCGGGGCCGACATTCGGAGAGGAAAACGCCTGGAGCGCCAGGGAATCGGTTTTGCGCACCGCGCTCGCTTGATGAATCTGCCCATGAATGACCACTTGCACACCCCGTTGCCGACTGCTGGCGGCCAGTGCAACGCGGCAAGCATCCAGCAGATTCGCCGGACCGTCGGCCCCCGCTTGCGCGGCTGAACGCATGGCGCCGGTCAGCACCAGCGGTTGATCGTGGTGCCATAAATGGTCGAAGAAAGTTGCGACTTCTTCCAGGGCATCGGTGCCTTGGGTGATCACAACGCCGGCGGCCCCTTGCTTGATTTGAAAGCTTGCCCAGGACAGGACGCTTAACAAAAACTCGAAATCCACAGACGCGCTGGGCAGCATTCCGAGCGTTTCTACGTTGACCCGTGCGAGTGTTTTCAACTCAGGCACAGACGCCAGAAGTGCTTCGCCGTTAACCATCGGAATGACGCCTTCGCTGATATGGCGGGCTTTCATGCTGACGGTGCCGCCAAGTGCTGCGATGGCCAGTTTAGGCAGGTCCATGGAATACCTCGTGTGGGTAGAAGAATAAAGGCTGTGCCCGGAACGGGTTCCTGGCACAGCCTTGGCGGCCTTCATCAGTTGCTCGTCAACCAGCCGACAACTGGAATGATCAGCACGGTGCTCATCGCCATCGACAGGACATTGCCGATAAAGCCATGCATGTCTGGCGGCAAGCGCTTGGCGAAGGCACAGGCCAGCGGCGGCGCGATCAGTGCGCCCAGCACTGCGCTCGAGACAATCACCGGCCAGGTGCCGCCATACGTCAGCACCGCGGCCGGTACCACGGACACCAGTGGCACGTAAGTGGGGTACCAGCCGAGCCGGATCCACTGCCGACGCCAGACGACAACCCCAACTGCCGAAGTCAGCGCCTGCGCGCCGATCAACTGCGGCAACAGGCCTGAACCGTACGCCGGGCTCAACGGGTTCAGGGTGAACGCCAGCAAGGCCCCAACGATCAGGCCGAGGCTGGCCCATTCGTTGCCGTAAAACGGTGCTTCGGAAAAGTCTGCCAGCACCCGACGCAGGCTCCAGACAACGCCGTAATCAGGTGCTTTGCCGACTGCGGGCGGCGGCTCCGGCGATTTGCGCGACTGCTCGGATTTCACCAGGCTCGGCAAGTAACGGCAGAGCAAAAAGGCCACGACGCTGGCGACGGCCATGCCCGAAACATTGCCAATGACCACCGGCAAACCGAGCGGCACGCACACGTAGTTGACGATCAGCAGGCACATCGGTGTGACCAGTAGCGCACCCATGATTGCGCCATTGATCGTGACCTTCCAGCCTGCGCCGAACATCAGCACCATCGCCGCCGGCAAGGAAACGAAGGCGGCGAAAGTCGGTTGCCAACTGTCGGCAGTCACGGTCCAGCCCCACAACAAATTGCTCAGCAGCAGGCCCAGCAATGAACTGGTGATCAACCAGGGCCATAAGCCGGTGCCGTAACAGATGCTGAAACCTTGCCAGACTTTGCCCGTGCGGTTTGCCCAGTACGCGAGGTAGGCACCCGCCAATAATCCGATCGAGGCGAACTCGTGTTTGTAGAACGCAACCTCGCTGATGTCACCGATGACCCAGCGCAACCACGCGCCGGGATCGGGAAGGCTCGAGACCATGTGCACGTAATCCGGCCAGTGGGCGGACCAGGACTCGCGGTGAGTGAATGACAGCCAGATGATCGACAGCGCCGCGCCGAGTACCAGCACAACAATGGCGATATCCAGCGTTGATCGCGCGACCAGGCGGTTCTGTGTCTGTTTTTGGGTTGAGGATTCCATCAGTCATCGCCTCCGGTCAGCGCGGCAGGCAAGGGTGCTGAAGGTACCCCAGCATCGGATCGTAGAGGTCGGTGCGGCGATCGCGATGCAAATCGTTCAGGCTGTTCCAGATCGGCGCGCTGCGGGAGCTGGTCAGGTCTATATCGGCGAACAGGATTTCCTGCTGATCGGCCGATGCCACAGCACCGATCGGCCAGCCGTTGGTACCGGCGATCAAGGAACAGCCCAGGTAACGCGCGCCTCGTTCTTCGCCAATCCGGCTCGCGGCCGCAATAAACACATTGTTGACGTGGGCAGCTGTCATGGTCAGGTACGAAGCCATGCATTTGCCGGCCTCATCGAACAGCGGCGGTGGTGTCCAGACCCAGTTGTTCAGGCTGCAGATGATGTCCGCGCCTTGCTGGCTGAGGATGCGCGGCACCTCCGGAAACCAGATGTCCCAGCAGATCAGCAAGCCGATGCGACCGATTGGCGTATCGAACACCGGGAAACCCAGATCACCCGGCGTGAACCACAACTTTTCCAGATTCCACAAATGCGCTTTGCGGTACTTGCCGATGAAGCCGTCAGGCCCGAGCAGAACACCGGTGTTGAACAACCGCATGCCGTCGCGCTCGGTCAGGCCGGCCACCAGATAAACCTGGTGCTCGCGAGCAAAGTTCATCCACGCCCGCACGCTCGGTCCATCGGGAACACCTTCGGCATGGTCGAAGGCGTCCTGCCGGGTTTTGAAGAAGTATCCGCTGCTGGACAGCTCCGGCAGGACGATCAGATTCGCTCCGCCCAAAGCGGCTTCTCGAGCCAGATCCAGGCTCTGACGCAGATTCGCGTCCCGGTTTTGCTTGCCGACCTGTGGATCGAATTGCACGACAGCTACACGAACAGGGCTGATTGCTTCGCTCATACCGAATGACCTCTTTTTATTGTTATTCACGCTGTTGAATGGCGTGTTCATAAGAGTCGAATCGGTATGGGCGAGTAAGTCAGCCGCTTCCGTTTAACCTGTAGTCCATGTCCCAAACTGTATTGGCCGAGCTTGGGCTTGGCAGTACAGGATGGCAGGGCTCAGACGCATGAAGGGCCTCTGGCCCGGGATTTTGCGTCAGGTTGTAACGGCGTAATGCGGGTAGTCGGCCATTGAGAAGCCGCCGTTGAAAGTGGCTGCGGTTTTGTTGCAGATTGGTCTCTGCAACCTGCAAAACAATGTGGGAGCGCCTTGCTCCCACATGGGTGATCGGGTCGCGCTCAAGCAGCCCGCTGAAACTGCTGGCGATATTGGTTCGGCGACAAATCCGTGTGCTGGCGGAATAGCCGCGCGAAGAAGCTCGCATCGTCATAACCGACTTCATAACTGATGGTCTTGATGCTCTTGCGACTGCCGGACAGCAAACCCTTGGCGGTTTCGATGCGCAGGCGTTGCAGGTAATGCAGCGGCTTGTCGCCGGTGGCGGTCTGAAAGCGGCGCATGAAATTGCGGATGCTCATGCCGTGTTCGCGGGCCACGTCTTCGAAGCGGAACTTGTCGGCGAAGTGTTCTTCGAGCCAGTGCTGAATCTGCAGGATGATCACGTCCTGGTGCAGTTTCTGGCCGCCAAAACCGATCCGCCCAGGCGCGTAGTTGCGCTGGACTTCGTAAAGAATGTCGCGTGCCACCGCCTGAGCGACGTTGGCGCCGCAGAAACGCTCGATCAGATAGATGTAGAGGTCGCACGCAGACGTGGTGCCGCCGGCGCAGTACAGGTTGTCCGCATCGGTCAGGTGCTTGTCCTGATTGAGATAAACCTTGGGAAAGCGCTCGGCGAACGCGTTGAAAAAGCGCCAGTAGGTGGTCGCTTCCTTGCCGTCGAGCAGGCCGGCCTCGGCCAGCCAGAACACCCCGGTGGCCTCGGCGCAGAGCACTGCACCACGGGCATGTTGCTGGCGCAGCCACGGCAGAATCTGCGGATAGCGCCTGCTCAGGGTTTCAAAATCGTCCCAGAACGCCGGAAGAATGATGATGTCGGCATTTTCCAGCGCACCGTCCACCGGCATGATCACATCGCTGAAGCTGTTGACCGGTTTGCCATCGGGGCTGACCAGCCGCGTTTCGAACGCCGGTGTCAGGCCGTGGCCCAGTTGTTTGCCGTAGCGCAGGCTGGCCAGGTGAAAGAAATCCTTGGCTTGCATGAGAGTGGAAGCGAAAACCCGGTCGATCGCCAGGATGCTGACGCGCCGTAAAGGCGTGGAGGCTTGGTTAGACATAATTCAACTTTATTCTTATAGGGGAAAGTGGTCACCAGACGGCTGGATCGTCTTATTTTTTGTCTGATGTGTCCAGTGTCCTGTATCGCAGGCGAGGCTTAGTCTCTGGAGGCCAGCTTTCTAACAATAACGACAGGTGCCGCATGATTCCCAGAACCTTGTTCAGTTCCGAACACGAACTTTTTCGTGACAGCGTGCGAACGTTCCTCGAGAAAGAAGCCGTGCCCTTTCACGGGCAGTGGGAAAAACAAGGCTTCATCGATCGTAACCTGTGGAATAAGGCAGGGGAGGCGGGAATGCTCTGCTCGCACCTGCCTGAAGAATACGGTGGTCTGGGCGCGGATTTCCTGTACAGCACGGTGGTGATCGAAGAGGTCGGCCGTCTGGGTCTGACCGGGATTGGGTTTTCGTTGCATTCGGACATCGTTGCGCCGTACATCCTGCATTACGGCAGTGAGGCGCTGAAGCACAAGTATCTGCCGAAACTGGTGTCCGGCGAGATGGTCACTGCAATTGCCATGACCGAGCCGGGTGCCGGGTCCGATCTGCAAGGCGTCAAGACCACGGCGGTGCTTGATGGCGACGAATACGTAATCAACGGTTCGAAAACGTTTATCACCAATGGTTTTCTCGCGGACCTGGTGATCGTTGTTGCCAAGACCGATCCGAAGGCGGGCGCAAAGGGCACCAGTCTGTTTCTGGTGGAGGCGAATACCCCCGGTTTCGCCAAAGGTAAACGTCTGGAAAAGGTCGGGATGAAAGCGCAGGACACCTCCGAGCTGTTCTTCCAGGATGTTCGCGTGCCCAAGGAAAACCTGCTGGGACAGGCCGGGATGGGGTTTGCCTACCTGATGCAGGAGTTACCTCAGGAGCGTCTGACGGTAGCAATCGGTGGGCTTGCATCCGCCGAAGCGGCGTTACAATGGACGCTGGATTACACCCGCGAACGCAAAGCGTTCGGCAAGGCGATTGCGGATTTCCAGAACACCCGCTTCAAGCTTGCGGAGATGGCGACTGAAATTCAGATCGGCCGGGTGTTCGTGGACAAATGCCTGGAGCTGCACCTGCAAGGCAAACTCGACGTGCCGACGGCGGCGATGGCCAAGTACTGGGGCACCGATCTGCAATGCAAGGTGCTCGACGAATGCGTGCAGTTGCATGGCGGTTACGGCTTCATGTGGGAATACCCGATTGCCCGGGCGTGGGCAGATGCGCGAGTGCAGCGGATTTATGCGGGGACTAACGAGATCATGAAGGAAATTATTGCGCGGTCGCTTTGAAGGCGTGGTGACTGTCAGGCCGCCATCGCGAGCAGGCTCGCTCCCACTTGGGTTGTGTGTCGATCACAAGGTGTGATCAACACCAGTCAACTGTGGGAGCGAGCCTGCTCGCGATTGGATTTATGAATCAATCAAGGCGCAGGATTGGGGTGGTCCTTGTGGATCGCCTCTATGCCCTCAAGCACTGCATCGGACAGTTTCAAATCGAAGCTGGCGATGTTGCTGTCCAGCTGTTCCAGCGTCGTCGCGCCAATGATGTTGCTGGTGACGAACGGCTGCTGCGTGACGAACGCCAATGCCATCTGCGCCGGGTCCAGACCATGCTCCCGCGCCAGCGCCACATATCGGCTGCACGCCGCTTCCGACTGCGGATTGAAATATCGGCTGAAACGGCTGTAAAGGCTCAGTCGTCCTTTCGGGGGGCGCGCGCCGCCTTCGTATTTCCCGGACAGGAAGCCGAATGCCAGCGGCGAATACGCCAGCAGGCCGCATTGTTCGCGGATGGCGATCTCCGCCAGGCCTACTTCAAAGCTGCGATTGAGCAGGTTGTACGGATTCTGGATCGATACCGCACGCGGCCAGCCGCGAGCTTCGGCCAGGGCGAGGAAACGCATGGTGCCCCACGGCGTTTCGTTGGACAGGCCAATGTGGCGGATCTTGCCGGCCCTGACCTGTTCGTCCAGCGCTTCAAGGGTGTCTTCCAGCGGCGTCAGGTTGGCTTCGATCTTGTGCTTGTAACCCAGCTGTCCGAAGAAGTTGGTACTGCGCTCCGGCCAGTGCAACTGATAAAGATCGATGTAGTCGGTCTGCAGTCGCTTGAGGCTGGCGTCGACAGCTTCGGTGATGTGCTGACGGTTGTGGCGCAGGTTTTTGTCGCGGATGTAATCGATCGTATTGCCGGGGCCGGCGATCTTGCTGGCGAGGATCCAGTCGGCACGATCGCCACGACTTTTGAAATAATTGCCGATGTAGCGTTCGGTGGTGGCGTAGGTTTCGGCTTTGGGCGGCACCGGGTACATCTCGGCGGTATCGATGAAATTGATCCCGGCGCTTTTGGCCCGTTCAATCTGGGCGAAGGCCTCAGCCTCGCTGTTTTGCTCACCCCAAGTCATGGTCCCGAGGCACAGTGCACTCACGTTCAGATCGGTTCGGCCTAGCTGGCGATAGTCCATCGGATGCTCCTTGGGCAAAACAATCATAAAAGCAGGTTGAAATATTTTTCGCAATCTGCATAATTGCGCACCTCTTTCTGCAGTGGAAGTGATGCGCCGCCGCCGAAGAATCTTGCCGTTGAACGGACGCGCCGACCCGAGCCCCCGAAAGCGTCTGTATCCGGCTGCCTTTGACTTGTCAAAGTACGCACTATTCAGTAAGATCCGCCGTCTAATTTACAGGGCGGCCCCTGAGGCTATAAAGAATGAAAACTTTTACTGCTAAACCGGAAACAGTACAGCGCGACTGGTTTGTCGTCGACGCTGCAGGTCAGACCCTGGGTCGTCTGGCCACCGAAATCGCGAGCCGTCTGCGTGGCAAGCATAAAGCTGAGTACACTCCTCACGTTGACACCGGCGATTACATCGTCGTTATCAATGCCGAGCAGATTCGTGTAACCGGTGCTAAAACCACCGACAAAATCTACTACTCCCACTCCGGTTTCCCGGGCGGCATCAAGTCGATCAACTTTGAAAAGCTGATCGCCAAAGCCCCTGAGCGCGTGATCGAGACCGCGGTCAAAGGCATGCTGCCTAAGAACCCGCTGGGTCGCGACATGTATCGTAAGCTGAAAGTCTATGCGGGCGCTGTACACCCTCATACTGCTCAGCAGCCCCAAGAACTGAAGTTTTAACGGAATAGTTCATTATGTCGGCGACTCAAAATTACGGCACTGGCCGTCGCAAGACCGCAACCGCACGCGTTTTCCTGCGTCCGGGTACTGGTAACATCTCCATCAACAACCGTTCGCTGGATAATTTCTTCGGCCGCGAAACTGCCCGCATGGTAGTTCGTCAGCCGCTGGAATTGACTGAGACTGTCGAGAAGTTCGACATCTACGTCACCGTGATCGGCGGTGGTGTAAGTGGTCAAGCTGGCGCAATCCGCCACGGTATCACTCGCGCACTGATGCAGTACGACGAAACCCTGCGTGGCGCTCTGCGCAAAGCTGGCTTCGTTACTCGCGATGCTCGTGAAGTTGAACGTAAGAAAGTCGGTCTGCGTAAAGCGCGTAAGCGTCCGCAGTACTCGAAGCGTTAATTCGCTTTCTCGTTCAAAAAGAACGCCCTGCTTCCTCGCGAAGCAGGGCGTTTTTTTATGGGTGCGATTTATCAAAGAATTGCGCTGTGACAACTTGCCACACACGCAGAGGCCCTATACTGCAAGGCTTGGCAGTGGAGCCCTTCGGTAATTACCTTGTCAGAATTGGGGCTTTTCATTACCATTCGGCAAAATTTTTATAAGTACATAGTTTTAATTTAGTAGACGCCTGATTTAACAGGCCACAAAGCTGATGGGAGAGGACTGAATGAGCAATGACGGCGTGAATGCAGGCCGGCGTCGCTTCTTGGTAGCAGCCACATCCGTGGTGGGTGCTGCAGGAGCGGTGGGGGCTGCGGTCCCGTTCGTGGGGTCATGGTTTCCCAGTGCCAAGGCGAAAGCTGCAGGTGCACCGGTGAAGGTAAATGTCAGCAAAATCGAGCCAGGTCAGCAAATGATTGCTGAATGGCGTGGTCAGCCGGTATTCATCGTCCGCCGTACCGAGGAAATCCTGGGGAATCTGAAAAAGATCGAGGGCCAGTTGTCTGACCCAACCTCCAAGAACTCGACACAACCGACTTATGTCGACCCGGAGACGCGTTCGATCAAGCCAGAAGTTCTGCTGCTGATCGGTATCTGCACTCACCTGGGTTGCTCGCCGACTTTTCGTCCTGAAGTGGCACCTGCTGATCTGGGCAAAGACTGGGTAGGCGGTTATTTCTGCCCGTGCCACGGTTCCCACTACGATCTGGCTGGTCGCGTCTACAAGTCGCAACCTGCGCCTTTGAACCTGCCAGTTCCCCCGCATTCCTATGAGACTGATGACATCATTGTCGTCGGCGTCGATACGGAGAAAGCGTGATGAGCAAGTTCATGGATTGGGTTGATGCGCGCTTTCCCGCGACCAAAATGTGGGAAGACCATCTCAGCAAGTATTACGCCCCGAAGAACTTCAACTTCTTCTATTTCTTTGGTTCGCTCGCGCTGCTCGTTCTGGTCAACCAGATCGTCACCGGTGTCTGGCTGACCATGAGCTACACCCCGTCGGCCGAAGAAGCCTTCGCGTCGGTCGAATACATCATGCGCGACGTCGAGCATGGATCGATCCTGCGTATGCTGCACGCAGTCGGCGCGTCGATGTTTTTTATCGTGGTTTACCTGCACATGTTCCGTGGCTTGCTCTACGGTTCCTACCAGAAACCTCGCGAGCTGGTGTGGGTCTTCGGCATGCTGATCTACCTGGCGCTGATGGCTGAAGCCTTCATGGGTTACCTGCTGCCGTGGGGCCAGATGTCCTACTGGGGCGCCCAGGTGATCATCTCGCTGTTCGGTGCGATCCCGGTCATCGGTGACGACCTGACGCAGTGGATTCGTGGTGACTACCTGATTTCGGGGATCACGCTGAACCGCTTCTTTGCCTTGCATGTGGTTGCGCTGCCGATCGTTATTCTCGGTCTGGTGGTTGTGCACATCCTGGCGCTGCACGAAGTGGGCTCGAACAACCCGGACGGCGTCGACATCAAGAAACACAAGGATGAAAACGGAATACCGCTGGACGGTATCGCCTTCCATCCGTACTACACCGTGAAAGATATCGTCGGCGTGGTGGTGTTCCTCTTCATCTTCTGCTCGATCGTGTTCTTCTTCCCGGAAATGGGCGGTTACTTCCTCGAGAAGCCGAACTTCGAAGTGGCGAACGCCTTCAAGACCCCTGAGCACATCGCGCCGGTCTGGTACTTCACACCGTTCTACGCAATTCTGCGGGCGGTGCCGGACAAGCTCCTGGGCGTCATCGCCATGGGCGCGGCCATTGCTGTCCTGTTTGTCTTGCCGTGGCTCGACCGTAGCCCGGTCAAGTCGATGCGCTACAAAGGCTGGATGAGCAAGATCTGGCTGTGGGTGTTCTGCATCTCGTTCGTGATCCTTGGCGTGCTGGGTGTTCTGGCTCCGACTCCGGGCCGTACGCTGCTGTCGCAGGTCTGTACTTTCCTGTACTTCGCCTACTTCATTCTGATGCCTTTCTACACCAGGCTCGAGAAGACCAAACCGGTTCCGGAAAGGGTGACTGGCTGATGAAAAAGCTATTTGCTGTACTGATTCTTGCTGCTCTGCCAGCACTGTCCTTCGCCGCTGAGCACGGGGGGCCGGAGCTGGAAAAAGTCGACATCGACGTATCCGATCAGGCCGCCATGCAGGATGGCGCCCGTACGTTCGCCAACTATTGCATGGGCTGTCACAGCGCCAAGTTCCAGCGCTATGAACGCGTCGCGGACGATCTGGGTATTCCTCACGATCTGATGCTGTCGAACCTGATTTTCACCGGTGCCAAGATCGGCGACCACATGAACATCGGCATGCAGCCTGCTGACGCCAAGACCTGGTTCGGTGCGGCGCCGCCCGATCTCACTCTGGTTGCGCGTGTTCGTGGCACCGATTGGCTCTACGGTTACCTGAAAGCGTTCTACGAAGACCCGACGCGTCCCTGGGGCGTGAACAACAAGGTTTTCCCGAACGTCGGTATGCCTAACGTCCTTGCGCCGTTGCAAGGCCGTCAGGTGGTCGGGTGCAAACAGGTGCAGATCGTCGAAGACGGCAAGAAGCAATATGATCCGCTGACCGGCACGCCTTTGACCCATGAAGCGTGCGATCAGTTGACCATCGTGCCGAAAAGTGGAGCGCTGACCGAAGAGCAGTTCGATGAGAAGGTCAAGAATCTGGTAACCTTCCTCGCTTACTCGGCTAACCCGGTTAAGCTGCAGCATCAGCGCATTGGTACCTACGTCTTGTTGTACCTGGCGTTCTTCTTCGTATTTGCATACTTGCTCAAGCGTGAATACTGGAAAGATGTGCACTGATTAAGATTCAAGCAATTGCTGTTAATCGCGCGCGCCCAAGGGCGTCTCTGAATGTGTAACGAGCCTGGTGAGCCAGGCGTTACGGGAGACGTCCTCTGGGCGCGCTCGTTTTTCCGCTCCCGATAATTTCTACAAGCGAGGAGGACCGCCATGGGCGTGACCAATCGGTTGGCCTGTTACTCCGACCCCGCCGACCACTATTCCCACCGAGTGCGTATCGTACTTGCAGAGAAGGGTGTCAGCGCCGAGATCATTTATGTGGAGGCTGGTCGTCAGCCGCCTAAACTGATTGAGGTGAACCCTTACGGCAGCCTGCCCACTCTGGTCGATCGTGACCTGGCCTTGTGGGAGTCGACCGTGGTGATGGAATACCTGGATGAGCGTTACCCGCACCCGCCACTGCTGCCGGTCTATCCAGTAGCGCGTGCCAATAGCCGTCTGCTGATTCATCGAATCCAGCGTGACTGGTGTGGTCTGGTGGATCTGATTCTCGATTCGCGATCCAAGGAGGCTGCCCGTGTCGTCGCTCGAAAAGAGCTGCGTGAGAGCCTGACAGGTGTTTCGCAGTTATTCGCGGACAAGCCGTTTTTCCTCAGTGAGGAACAAAGCCTCGTGGATTGCTGCCTATTACCCATACTCTGGCGCTTGCCGATCATGGGTATTGAACTGCCGCGGCCTGCCAAGCCGCTGCTTGATTACATGGAGCGCTCTTTTGCACGTGAGGCTTTCCAGGCGAGTCTGTCTGGTGTCGAACGCGATATGCGCTAAGGCTTAAGGAGCCGCTATGAACTCCAGTCGACCTTATCTGGTCCGCGCGCTCTACGAGTGGATTGTGGATAACGATTGCACCCCGCACATGCTGGTCAATTCCGAGTACCCGTCGGTGCAGGTGCCGCAAGGTTTTGCCAGTGACGGACAGATTGTCCTGAACGTATCGCCAGCCGCCGTGCGTCATTTGCACATGGACAACGAGGCGGTCAGCTTCGAAGGACGCTTTGGCGGTGTGCCGCATACCTTGTACGTGCCTATTGCTTCGATCCTGGGCATTTACGCTCGAGAGAATGGCCAAGGCATGGTCTTCGATCTGGAGTCGCCTATGGACGGCGAGGATGAGATTGAGCCGGATGATGATATTCCGCCACCCGATAGCGAGCCGCCGCGTCCCAGCGGTCGACCCAGTTTGAAGGTGGTGAAGTAATAAAAAAGGCGATCCGAATGGATCGCCTTTTTTATTACTTCACCACCTTCAAACGTAGGAGCTGTCGAGTGAAACGAGGCTGCGATCTTTTGATCCATTTTTCGACAATGATCAAAAGATCGCAGCTTCGCTTCGCTCACAGCTCCTACGGTTCAGGGGCGATGGTGGATAGATGCCATCATCGTTATCAATCGATGTACTCAAACAACTTCACAATTTTCTGCACCCCGGAAACGCCTTGCACCAGATTGGTCGCCTGAGCGGCTTCCTGTTTGGTCAGCAAACCGAGCAGATAAACAATGCCATTCTCGGTGATGACCTTGATGCGCGAGCCTGGGATGCTTGGGTCAGTGAGCATTTGCGTCTTGATCTTGGACGTCAACCAGGTGTCATTCTGGCGGGCCAGAAAACCGGAGGGCGGCAACACTTGCAGCTCATTATGGACCTTCTTCACCCGTTGCACCGAGGCCGCAGCCTGCTCGGCCTTGGCTTTGAGGTCTGCACGGGGTGTCTGCCCGGCCAGCAGCACCACGCCATTGAAGCTGGTGACGACGATGTGCGAATCGTTATCCAGGGCTGGATCAGCTTTTGCGATGTTCACGCCGGCTTTGGTTTCGATCAGCGAATCATCGATTTTGCTGCCGAAAGTGCGCGTGCCACGGTCGTCATCAATCGGCGCTTCGCGGCTGGCGTTAACCACCGAGGTGCAGCCGCTGATGCCGAGGCATAGGGTCAAGGCCATCAGGCCTAGGCGATTAGGGGTCATTCTTCACTCCCGAACAATTGGCTGTCGATCAAATCGCAAAGGCAATGGATCGCCAGCAGGTGGACTTCCTGAATACGTGCAGTGACGTTGGCCGGGACGCGAATCTCTACGTCCTCGGGCAACAGCAGGGAAGCCATGCCGCCACCGTCGCGTCCCGTCATTGCTACGACAATCATTTCGCGATCATGTGCGGCCTGGATCGCTTGAATTATGTTCGCCGAGTTGCCGCTGGTGGAAATCGCCAGCAACACATCACCCGGTTGGCCGAGTGCGCGGATCTGCTTGGAGAAAATTTCGTTATAGCTGTAATCGTTGGCGATCGAGGTGATCGTCGAGCTGTCGGTGGTCAGCGCAATCGCCGGCAGGCTCGGGCGTTCGCGCTCAAAGCGGTTGAGCAGCTCGGAGGAAAAATGCTGGGCATCGCCGGCTGAACCGCCGTTGCCGCAGGACAGCATCTTGCCCTCATTGAGCAGGGCGTTGACCATGACCTGGCTGGCTTGCTCGATGTGCGGTGCAAGTACTTCCATCGCCTGTTGCTTGGTGTCGATACTGGCCTGAAAAAGCTGGCGAATTCGCGATTGCATGTCCATCTGTGTGACCTTAATTAGCGCGGCTACCTGGCACATGAATGTGCAGCCCGCAAAGCAAAGAGCAAAAGTGCAGGGTGAAAGTGCGCGGTTCGGAGCGCGGGCGATCAGCTGTCGAATGCATTCTGCAGCCAGTTCAACTGATCGAGGCTGCTGTCGATGGCAACCACGTCGAAACGGCAAGGGGAGTTGGCCCAACGCGATTCGCGCTGAAGAAAATACTGCGCGGCAAAAATAAGTTTTTGCCGTTTGCGCGCATCAACGCTATCGAGCGCGCCACCCCATTGAGTGTTTTTTCTGTAGCGGACTTCGACGAATACTACTGTATCGCCATCAAGCATGACCAGATCAAGCTCGCCGCGTTTGCACAACCAGTTCTGCGCCAGCAGGCGCAGACCCTGTTGTTGCAGATGCTCGAGCGCATGGCGCTCGGCATTCTTACCGCTTTGCTGGCGTGACCGGTCGGGCATTAGCGTGGGGTATCCGGCAGGCGTTGAACCTGACCATTAACGAACTGCGCCCATGGCAACTGGCGAACCACTCGTTGTGTCTGGGTCATGCCGAGGCTGCCCGATTGCCCTTCGATGCGGCTGTCCGGCAGGGTTTTCAATTGCCCCAGGCGTGGCGCCAGGCGGTAGGCATCAACACCCATGGCATACAAGCGTCCCAGGCTGCCGGCAGCTTGCGGCCATTGAGCAGTGACCTGCTGGCGCAACGGATCGGTGGAATCAAGCAACCACGGCGTTTCGCAGAAGCGCACGCCATTCATGTCATTGTACTGATTCTGGTCTCCGCTGGCGCTGAACACATGGGATGTGGCGTAAACCGGCACGTCACCCGCGTATTGGAAATTCAGCGTCGGTTTGATCTGCTGAGCCTGTTGCGGAGTTGCAGCGAGGAAAATGAACTCGATGTCCTGGCGACGCGACGGTTGCGCGGCGACCTGAGAACCGACAGTGCTTTGCAGGCTCTTGGCGCGACCTTCGCTCTGGCGCAGCTGGAACATGTCGGCAATCTGCTGGGCCAGTTGCACCGGCTGATCGACACGCTCGGTGGCAACGATGCTGCCACCGTTGGCTTGCCAGTCCTGGCTGAACGCTTTCATCACGCGATCGCCCCATTCACCCTTGGGCACCATGATTGCGGCGCGATGCAAGCCATCGGCGCGAGCGCGGCGGGACACTTCGCGGGCTTCGTCTTCAGCGGCCAGACCAAACTGGAACAGCTGCGCCGGGCCTTGCTCGCCTTCGCTGTAGTTGAGCGCCAGGGTGGTGATCGGCAATTGCGGGCGAGCGCTGAGCTGTTTGACCAGCGGCTTTTCCAGCGGACCGACGACCATTTGCACGCCGTCCGCCTGAGCCTTGCGATAGAACTCGTCCAGTGAAGTCAGGCGCGAGCTGTCGTAGAACTCAATGGCTGGCGGCTTCTGCCCAGCTTGCTGAGCCTGATAGTGCGCCGCCATGAAGCCTTCGCGTAGAGCGCGACCGACCGAAGCCAACGGACCTTCTTGCGGCAACAGCAGCGCAATCTTGGTCAGCGGCTGGCTGGCGAGTTCTTTGAGTTGGGTCAGAGGCAGAGGCAACTGGGCTGCAGCCGGGTGTTTAGGGTTCTGAGCGCGCCACGCGTCAATCGCTGCTTGCTGCTGCTCAAGCGTGCCCGCGGTTTTCACCGCCAGCGCCAGGCTCATCCAGCCGCCGAGGTCATCGCTGGTGGTCGGCTGCAGTTGATCGGCCGGCAGCGAAGCGATCAGGGTCCAGATCGCCTCGTGGTTCTTGCCAGCAGCTTCGCCTTCCAGCATCGGCGCGATAAAGATGCGCTCCTTCGCGGCAGCCAGTGTCTGGCCGTCTGCTTCGAGTGCGCGGGCGCGGACGGTGGCGGTGCGAACCTGTTGCTCGACCGACAATTGCGACAGGTGTTGCAGGCTCGGATGCGTCAATGCAGTCAGCGCTGCTTTCGGCTGATTGCGCGCCATGGCGAGCTCCGCCGCCAGCGTACTGGCGAACACCTGCGGGCCGGGCTTGAGCTGCTCGACGGGCACCTGCTGGAGGATTTGCGCCGACTGGCCAGCGTCGCCTTGGCGGAAGGCCAGGTCTGCCGCGCTCAGGCGCAACAGCGCGGCCTGCTCCGGCGTCTTGGCCTTGGTCGCCTGATCGAGCAACTGCTCGATGCTGGCATCCGGGGTCCGTGGGAGTTCGCCAAGGCTGGAGGAGGGCGAGCTGGCGCAAGCCGCCAGCAAGGCAGCGAGGCAGAGGGCAGTGAACAGCCGCAGGCAAGCGATCATGTAGTGTTCCCGATACTCGATCAAATTAGCGTGGAATTGTACCCAAGCACTGGCCGGGGCGCGATGTTAGTGGCGTGAATCGATCAATTTAGCTCGTGCAAATGTTGCAGCGCCGCATGAAAGGCTGAAAAGACGAGGCTTGCTTGCAGGTATCGCGATAGCCGCGACGCGCTACAATGTCGGCTTTTACCGATCATGAGGTGTGCGCTTTGACTGCTCCAGGTGCTGTGAATTCCGCTGCTGGCTCGCTTTATGTGGTGGCGACGCCCATCGGCAACCTGGACGACATCAGTGCGCGCGCGCTGAAAATCCTGCGTGACGTCGCATTGATCGCCGCCGAAGACACGCGCCATTCCCAGCGCCTGATGCAACATTTCGGGATTCCCACGCCGCTCGCCGCCTGTCATGAGCACAATGAGCGGGACGAAGGTAGTCGCTTTATTACGCGTCTGCTTGCCGGCGATGACGTCGCGCTGATATCCGATGCCGGCACCCCGCTGATTTCCGATCCGGGCTATCACTTGGTCCGACAGGCGCGCGCTGCGGGCATCAACGTCGTCCCGGTACCGGGCGCCTGTGCATTGATTGCGGCGTTGTCTGCCGCTGGTCTGCCGTCGGATCGATTTATCTTCGAAGGCTTTCTGCCGGCCAAGGCTGTAGGGCGCCGTGCGCGTCTGGAGCTGGTCAGGGAGGAGCCGCGCACGCTGATTTTCTACGAGGCGCCGCACCGAATTCTGGAGTGTTTGCAGGATATGGAGCTGGTGTTCGGTCCGCAGCGTCCGGCGTTGCTGGCTCGTGAGCTGACCAAAACCTTTGAAACGCTGAAAGGCTTGCCACTGGCGCAATTGCGCGAGTTTGTCGAATCGGACAGTAATCAGCAGCGCGGCGAGTGCGTGGTGCTGGTGGCGGGCTGGTCGCAGCCGGAAACTGAAGACGCTGTCAGTAGCGAAGCCATGCGCATTCTTGATCTTTTGCTTGAGGAAATGCCGCTCAAACGCGCGGCTGCACTGGCGGCACAAATTACCGGTGAGCGTAAGAATGTTCTTTATCAGGTTGCGCTGGATAAACAGAAGGGCGAGTGAAATCCCGACATGCCGCCATGGCGGGTGGCGTTTAGCGCTTGTTCTTCGGGCGCTCTGCCGTTAACCTTCGCGGCGGAGAGTCGATCGGACAGTCGCTGCCCTCTATGAAAATTAGGGGGGGGAGGAAAGTCCGGGCTCCATAGGGCGAAGTGCCAGGTAATGCCTGGGGGGCGTGAGCCTACGGAAAGTGCCACAGAAAATAACCGCCTAAGCGCTTCGGCGCCGGTAAGGGTGAAAAGGTGCGGTAAGAGCGCACCGCACGACTGGCAACAGTTCGTGGCTAGGTAAACCCCACTTGGAGCAAGACCAAATAGGGTCCCAAGGCGTGGCCCGCGCTGGGACCGGGTAGGTTGCTAAAGATGTCCAGTGATGGCCATCGTAGACGAATGACTGTTCAAGACAGAACCCGGCTTACAGATCGACTCTCCACCTTTTTCCTCTCTGCTTCAATCACTTGCAACGATGTGTGTAATGGCTATTTCCCTCCCTGCTAAATCACTAGCAGAAGCGCATTTGTAATACCGAAAAAATCTTACTCTTCACAAACTACTTTAACTTCTGTGTACAGCTTGCTGTGCTAATTCAGGTTATCCCTCCGATTTGCTCCTCAGAATGTCGTCACCTCTCCTGAAACGCTTCTAAATCACAGTTCTATAAGGCTTTTCCTTCTATCCGCGCCTTGACGGTGCGGTAGCCGCATTCCTATAGTGTGCGCAAGTGGCGGAAAGTGGCATGAAGTGGGTTTTTTGAACGTAAAACGCTAATATTTGGAGAAACGCTGACGTGTTTCGCGGAGCCAACGCAATCAGTCTCGATGCAAAGGGCCGTCTCGCTATGCCGAGCCGGTACCGTGACGAGCTCGTTTCGCGGAGTTCCGGGCAATTGATCGTGACGATCGATGCCGTTGATCCATGTTTGTGTGTTTACCCCCTCGATGAGTGGGAAATCATCGAAACCAAGCTGCGCGCACTGCCTTCGCTTCGTGAAGAGAACCGTCGTCTGCAACGTTTATTGATTGGTAATGCCGTCGACCTCGAACTCGATGGCAGTGGTCGTTTTCTGGTTCCACCGCGTCTGCGCGAATACGCCAGGCTGGATAAGCGAGCGATGCTGGTCGGCCAATTGAACAAGTTCCAACTGTGGGACGAAGATGCCTGGGATGCGGTTTCTGCCGCTGATCTGGCTGCCATACAACAACCGGGCGCCATGCCTGATGAACTGCGTGATTTGATCCTGTGACTATTGATAGCGGCTTTAACCACATCACCGTACTGCTTGACGAAGCCGTCCAGGCTCTCGCCGTACGTTCTGATGGCTGCTATCTGGACGGCACGTTCGGGCGCGGCGGACACAGCCGGCTCATCCTCAGTCAACTGGGTCCTGATGGTCGGTTGCTCGGATTCGACAAGGATCCTCAAGCGATTGCCACCGGGCAAACGCTAGCGGCCGAAGACGGCCGCTTTGTCGTTGTGCAGCGCAGCTTTGCCGAGTTGGGTTCGGAAGTGGCCGAGCGCGGTCTCGCGGGCAAGGTCAGCGGTATTTTGCTGGATCTCGGCGTATCGTCGCCGCAGCTCGATGATCCTGAGCGTGGCTTCAGTTTTCTCAACGACGGCCCGCTGGATATGCGTATGGACCCGTCCCGGGGCATCAGCGCTGCCGAATTCGTGAACACCGCACCGGTAGAAGAAATCGCCCGCGTATTCAAGGAGTACGGCGAAGAACGTTTCTCCGGGCGCATGGCCCGTGCCGTGGCCGAACGTCGCGATATCAAGCCGTTCGCGCGTACTGGCGACCTGGCCGAAGTGCTGAAAGTCGCCAACCCTGCGTGGGAAAAGGGCAAGAACCCGGCCACTCGTGCGTTCCAGGGCCTGCGCATTCATGTCAACAATGAACTGGGAGATCTGGAGGCCGGGCTCGAAGCCGCGCTGGATTGCCTGGAAATCGGCGGCCGTCTGGTGGTCATCAGCTTCCACTCGCTCGAAGACCGCATCGTCAAACTGTTCATGCGCAAGCTGGTGAAAGGTGAAGCCGACAACCTGCCGCGCAATCTGCCGGTGCGTCACGTCGCCTTCGAACCGAAAATAAAAGTTCACGGTAAAGCGCAGTCCGCCTCCGAGGCCGAACTCAAAGCCAACCCTCGTTCCCGTAGCGCCGTCATGCGCGTCGCGGAGAAGTTGCGGTGAGCAAGTTGTTCGCCAAACCACTTCCAGGCGGAAGCTTTTTCATGCTGCTGTTGTTCGTCGGCGTGCTGATTTCGGCGATCGGCGTGGCCTACAGCGCGCACTGGAATCGTCAGCTGTTGAACTCGCTGTACAGTGAATTGAGCGTGCGCGACAAAGCGCAGGCGGAGTGGGGCCGGTTGATCCTCGAACAGAGCACCTGGACTGCGCACAGCCGCATCGAAGTGCTGGCCACCGAGCAGTTGAAGATGCGCATTCCCGGCGCTGCTGAAGTGCAGATGGTGGCACCATGATGAAACTCGAAGGCGCGCTGTTCCCATGGCGGTTTCGCCTGGTGGTGGGTTTGCTCGGCGTCATGGTCGCGGCGATCTGCTGGCGGATCATTGATCTGCAAGTGGTCGACCGCGCGTTCCTCAAAGGCCAGGGCGATGCGCGCAGCGTGCGTCACATTCCGATTCCGGCTCACCGTGGTCTCATCACTGACCGTAACGGTGAGCCGTTGGCCGTGAGTACCCCGGTCACCACCCTGTGGGCCAACGCCAAGGAAATGCAGCAGGCCAAAGAGAAGTGGCCAGCACTCGCGGCAGCGCTGGGCCAGGATCCTAAAGCCCTGTCCGAGCGACTGCTGGCGCAGGCTAACAAGGAATTCATTTACCTGGTGCGCGGGCTTACTCCCGAGCAGGGTCAATCGGTGCTCGACCTTAAGGTGCCAGGCGTTTACGGCATTGAAGAATTTCGGCGTTTTTACCCGGCAGGTGAAGTGACCGCGCACATGGTCGGCTTTACCGATATCGACGATCACGGTCGCGAAGGCGTCGAGTTGGCCTACGACGAATGGCTCGCTGGCGTGCCTGGCAAGCGTCAGGTCATCAAGGATCGGCGCGGTCGACTCATTAAAGATGTGCAGGTCACCAAAAATGCCAAGGCCGGTAAGACCTTGGCATTGTCGATTGACCTGCGCCTGCAATACCTGGCGAACCGCGAACTGCGAAACGCGATCATCGAGAACGGAGCCAAGGCCGGCAGCCTGGTCATTATGGACGTCAAGACCGGCGAGATCCTCGCCATGGTCAACCAGCCGACCTACAACCCGAACAACCGCCGGAACCTGCAGCCGGCGATGATGCGTAACCGCGCGATGATCGACGTGTTCGAGCCGGGCTCCACGATGAAAGCGATCTCCATGAGTGCCGCAATCGAAACCGGCCGCTGGAAACCTACCGATACTGTGGACGTTTACCCGGGTACTTTGCAGATCGGCAAATACACCATCAAGGACGTGTCGAAAAGTGAAGGGCCGGTGCTCGATCTGACCGGCATCCTGATCAATTCCAGTAACGTCGGCATGAGTAAGGTCGCTTTCGATATCGGTGGTGAAACCATTTTCCGCCTGGCACAGAAAGTCGGTCTCGGCCAGGACACTGGTCTCGGTTTCCCGGGGGAGCGTGTCGGCAACCTGCCGAACTACCGCGAGTGGCGCAAGGCTGAAACGGCCACGCTGTCTTACGGCTACGGTATTTCCGTGACCGCGATCCAGCTGGTTCATGCGTTCTCGGCGTTGGCCAACAACGGGCGCCTCGCACCGTTGACGTTGATCAAAACCGACAAGGTTCCGCAATCCACTGAAGTGCTGCCTGAAGCCGTGGCCAAGACGATGCAGACCATGCTGCAGCAAGTGATCGAAGCGCCGCGCGGTGTGTTCCGCGCGCAGGTACCGGCCTATCACGTCGGCGGCAAGTCGGGTACCGCGCGTAAAACGTCGGTCGGCACCAAAGGCTATGCCGAGAATTCCTACCGTTCGCTGTTCGCCGGGTTCGGCCCGATGAGCGATCCGCGCTACGCCATCGTGGTGGTAATCGATGAGCCAACCAAGGCTGGTTACTACGGCGGTCTGGTTTCCGCGCCGGTATTTAGCAAAGTGATGTCCGGGACCTTGCGCCTGATGAACATCACGCCGGACAACCTGCCGCCTGTTCAGCAGGCGAACGCAGCGCCGGTCGTTCCACTGAAAGCCAATGGAGGGCGCGGCTGATGTCTCTGAGTCTGAACAAGATTTTCGCCCACGCCGGCCGCGATCTGTTGATCCGCGAGTTGACGCTGGACAGTCGCAACGTGCGCGCGGGTGACCTGTTTCTCGCCGTCCCTGGCGGCAAGTTCGACGGGCGTGCGCACATCGTCGATGCCTTGCAACGCGGTGCTGCTGCTGTGGCTTATGAAGTCGAAGGCGCGACCGTGCTGCCGATCACCGACGTGCCGTTGATTCCTGTGAAGGGCTTGGCCGCGCAACTTTCCGATATTGCCGGACGCTTCTACGGTGACCCGAGTCGCCATCTGAATCTGGTCGGCGTGACCGGCACCAACGGCAAAACCAGCGTGACGCAACTTGTTGCGCAAGCGCTGGATTTGCTCGGCCAGCATTGCGGTATTGTTGGCACGCTGGGTACCGGTTTCTACGGTGCGCTGGAGAGCGGGCTGCACACCACGCCCAACCCGATCGCCGTGCAGGCGACCCTTGCTGACTTGAAAAAGGCCGGTGCCAAAGCCGTGGCGATGGAAGTGTCCTCCCATGGTCTGGATCAGGGGCGTGTCACGGCGCTGGCTTTTGATGTGGCGGTGATGACCAATCTGTCCCGCGATCACCTCGATTACCACGGCACCATGCAAGCGTATGGTGATGCCAAGGCCAAGCTGTTTGCCTGGAATGATTTGAAATGCCGCGTGGTCAACCTCGACGACGCGTTCGGCCGGCAGTTGGCGGCCGACAAAGGTGAGTCGCGCCTGATCACTTACAGCCTTGAAGACAGCGGCGCCTACCTCTATTGCCGCGACGCGCAGTTCGATGACGAAGGCGTGCGCGCCACGCTGGTCACGCCACAGGGTCAACACCATTTACGCAGTACTTTGCTCGGTCGTTTCAACCTGAGCAACGTGCTGGCGGCGATTGGCGCCTTGCTCGGTCTGGATTATGCGCTGGACGAAATACTCAAGGTGTTACCAAAACTCGAAGGCCCGGCCGGTCGCATGCAGCGTCTCGGCGGCGGCACTCAGCCTTTGGTGGTGGTCGATTACGCCCACACCCCGGATGCCCTGGAAAAAGTCCTGACCGCTCTGCGCCCTCACGCCAAGGGCCGTTTGCTGTGCTTGTTCGGTTGCGGCGGTGATCGCGATCGTGGCAAGCGTCCGCTGATGGCTGAAGTGGTCGAGCGTTTGGCCGACGGTGTCCTGGTGACCGACGACAACCCGCGTACCGAAGATCCGGCGGTTATCTTCGATGACATCCGCGCCGGCTTCAGCGCTGTGGATAAGGTCGATTTCGTCGCTGGCCGCGGGGCAGCGATTGCCAGGCTGATTGCCAGCGCTTCGGCCGATGACGTCGTTGTTCTGGCCGGCAAAGGTCATGAGGACTATCAGGAAATCAATGGCCAGCGGCATGCCTTTTCCGATCTGGTCGAGGCCGATCAAGCCTTGACCGCATGGGAGGTGGCCAATGCTTAAGCCCTTGCAGCTGAGCGAACTGACCGGCGCATTGAATGCTCGCCTCATCGCAACTGACGCTACGTTCGATGGCGTCAGCATCGACAGTCGTGCGATCAAGTCTGGCCAGCTCTTCATAGCGTTGACCGGTCCACGTTTCGACGGCCATGACTATCTGAGCGACGTGGCGAGTAAAGGCGCCGTTGCGGCGCTGGTCGAGCGTGAAGTCGCCGACAGCACGCTGCCACAACTATTGGTCAAGGATACCCGTCTGGCTCTGGGCCAGTTGGGTGCCATGAATCGATCGGCCTTCACCAGCCCCGTTGCGGCGATCACTGGTTCCAGTGGCAAGACCACGGTCAAGGAAATGCTCGCAAGCATTCTGCGCACGCGTGGGCCGGTGCTGGCCACTCGTGGCAACCTGAACAACGACCTCGGCGTACCGCTGACCTTGCTCGAACTGGCGCCGGAACACACTGCCGCCGTGATCGAACTCGGTGCATCGCGCCTCGGTGAGATTGCCTACACCGTGGCCATGACCAAGCCGCACGTGGCCGTGCTCAACAATGCCGGGACTGCCCATGTCGGCGAATTCGGCGGTCCGGACAAAATCGTTGAAGCCAAGGGCGAGATCATTGAAGGGCTGGCGGCCGATGGCGTCGCCGTGCTCAATCTTGACGACAAGGCATTCGACATCTGGAAGACCCGCGCAGCCGGTCGCCAAGTGCTGACGTTTGCCCTGAGCAATGTCAGCGCCGACTTTTACGCTAGTGATCTGGACCGCGATGCACGCGGTTGCCCGGCGTTCAACCTGCACACTCCCGAAGGTGTGGAGCGCGTTCAATTGAACCTGCTCGGCACTCATAACGTCGCCAACGCCATGGCCGCCGCCGCGGCCGCTCATGCACTGGGTGTGTCGCTGTTCGGCATCGCCACCGGGCTGGGCGCGGTGCAGCCGGTCAAGGGGCGCACTGTCGCGCAACTGGCCAGCAATGGCGCGCGCGTGATCGATGACACTTACAATGCCAACCCGACGTCCATGTGCGCCGCGGTTGATATCCTCGCCGGTTTTGCCGGCCGCACCGTCCTGGTGCTCGGCGATATCGGCGAGTTGGGCGAGTGGGCCGAGCAGGGCCACCGCGACGTCGGCGAATACGCCCGTGGCAAGGTTAGCGCGCTGTATGCCGTCGGGCCAATGATGGTCCACGCCGTCAACGCTTTCGGTGAACAGGCTCGCCACTTTGCCACTCAGGCTGAACTGATAAACGCCCTGGCAGCCGAGCAAGACACTAACACCACCATTTTGATCAAGGGCTCGCGCAGCGCGGCGATGGAAAACGTCGTCGCCGCATTGTGCGGGTCCAGTCTGGAGAAACATTAATGCTGCTGCTGCTAGCGGAGTATCTGCAACAGTTCCACAAAGGCTTCGCGGTCTTTCAGTACCTGACCCTGCGCGGGATTCTCGGTGTGCTGACCGCGCTGGTGCTGTCGCTGTGCTATGGCCCGTGGATGATCCGCACCCTGCAGAACCGTCAGATCGGCCAGTCCGTTCGTAACGATGGTCCGCAATCGCACCTGTCCAAATCGGGCACGCCGACCATGGGCGGCGCGCTGATCCTGTCATCCATCGGCGTCAGCACCTTGCTGTGGGCCGACCTGAGCAACCGTTACGTCTGGACCGTGTTGCTGGTGACTTTGCTGTTTGGCGCCATCGGCTGGGTCGATGACTATCGCAAGGTCATCGAAAAGAACTCCCGTGGCCTTCCGAGCCGCTGGAAGTATTTCTGGCAATCGGTGTTTGGTCTGGGTGCAGCGATCTTCCTTTATATGACGGCCCCTTCAGCGGTGGAAACCACCCTGATCCTGCCGATGCTCAAGGACTACAGCATCCCGTTGGGTGTCGGTTTTGTCGTCCTGACCTACTTCGTGATTGTCGGCTCGAGCAACGCAGTCAACCTGACGGACGGCCTCGACGGTTTGGCGATCATGCCGACCGTGATGGTGGGCGGCGGTCTGGGGATTTTCTGCTACCTGTCCGGCAACGTGAAATTCGCTGAATACTTGCTGATCCCATACGTGCCGGGCGCGGGCGAGCTGATCGTTTTCTGTGGCGCGCTGATCGGCGCCGGCCTTGGCTTCCTCTGGTTCAACACGTACCCGGCGCAAGTCTTCATGGGCGACGTCGGCGCACTGGCCCTTGGCGCAGCGCTCGGCACCATCGCCGTGATCGTCCGTCAGGAAATCGTCCTGTTCATCATGGGCGGCGTGTTCGTGATGGAAACCCTGTCGGTCGTGATCCAGGTGGCTTCCTTCAAGCTGACGGGTCGCCGCGTATTCCGCATGGCACCGATTCATCACCACTTTGAACTCAAGGGCTGGCCCGAGCCGCGCGTGATCGTCCGTTTCTGGATCATCACCGTGATTCTCGTACTGGTTGGCCTTGCCACCCTGAAGCTGAGGTAGAACGAGTGTCTCTGATCGCTTCTGACCACTTCCGCATCGTTGTCGGCCTCGGCAAGAGCGGCATGTCCCTGGTTCGCTTCCTGGCGAACCGGGGCACGTCGTTTGCTGTCGCCGATACGCGGGAAAATCCACCGGAACTGGCCGCGCTCAAGCGTGACTATCCGCACGTGGAAGTGCGTTGTGGCGAGCTGGATGTCGAATTTCTGTGCCGTGCCGACGAGCTCTACGTGAGCCCCGGGCTGGCGCTGGCGACCCCGGCCCTGCAGGCTGCCGCCGCCCGTGGCGTGAAATTGTCCGGCGACATCGACCTGTTTGCGCGTAACGCAAAAGCGCCGATTGTCGCGATCAGCGGATCCAACGCAAAAAGTACCGTTACCACCCTGGTTGGCGAGATGGCTGCCGCGGCCGGCAAGCGTGTGGCTGTCGGCGGCAATCTCGGCGTGCCGGCGCTGGATCTGCTCAGCGACGATGTCGAGTTGTACGTGATGGAACTGTCGAGTTTCCAGCTGGAAACCACTGATCACCTGGGTGCCGAAGTCGCCACCGTGCTCAACATCAGCGAAGACCACATGGACCGCTACAGCGGCCTGCCGGCCTATCACTTGGCCAAGCACCGGATTTTCCGCGGTGCCAGACAGTTCGTGGTCAACCGTCAGGATGCGTTGACGCGTCCACTGATGGGCGAGGGCCAGCCGTGCTGGACCTTCGGCCTGAGCCAACCGGATTTCAAGGCGTTTGGTATCCGTGAAGAAAACGGTGAGAAGTTCCTGGCGTTCGAACTGCAGTGCCTGATGCCGGTCCGTGAGCTGAAGATCCGTGGCGCGCATAACCAGTCCAATGCCCTGGCGGCACTGGCCCTGGGCCATGCGGTCGGCCTGCCATTCGACGCCATGCTCGCCAGCCTGCGCACGTTTGCCGGGCTTGAACATCGCTGCCAATGGGTTCGTGCCCTGGACGGCGTGAGTTACTACAACGATTCCAAGGCGACCAACGTCGGCGCCGCATTGGCAGCCATCGAAGGCCTGGGTGCAGATATCGATGGCAAGGTCGTGTTGATCGCCGGTGGCGACGGCAAGGGCGCCGAATTCAATGATCTGCGGCATCCTGTCGCAGCGAACTGCCGCGCCGTCATCCTGATGGGACGCGACTCCGACAAGATTGCTCAGGCCCTCGGCGACGCCGTGCCGCTGATCCGCGTCGCTTCGCTGCTCGAAGCCGTCGAGCAATGCCGCGCCGCGGCGCAACCGGGCGACGTGGTGCTGTTGTCACCGGCGTGCGCCAGTTTCGACATGTTCAAGAACTACGAAGACCGCGGTTATCAGTTCGTCCGCGCCGTGGAGGACTTGGCATGAGCCTGGCCAATATCATCAAACCGTATCCGTCGCCGCTGATCACCGGGCGCGGTATCGACCTCGATTTCCCGATGCTCGCTGGCTGCCTCGCGCTGCTGGGTCTTGGCCTGGTCATGATCGCGTCGGCCTCCACCGAAGTGGCCGCCGTGCAGTCGGGCAGTGCGCTTTATTACATGATCCGCCACTTGATCTACGTGGTGCTGGGCCTGGGTGCCTGCATCGTCACCATGATGATCCCGATCGCCACCTGGCAGCGCCTCGGCTGGCTGATGCTGATCGGTGCCTTCGGTTTGCTGGTGATGGTGATCATCCCGGGCATCGGGCGTGAAGTGAACGGTTCGATGCGCTGGATCGGTTTCAGCTTCTTCAACGTCCAGCCTTCCGAAATCGCCAAGGTGTTCGTGGTGATTTACCTCGCCGGCTACCTGGTGCGGCGTCAGAAAGAAGTGCGTGAGAGCTGGATGGGTTTCTTCAAGCCGTTCATCGTGCTGCTGCCGATGGCTGGCCTGCTGCTGATGGAACCGGACTTCGGTGCCACCGTGGTGATGATGGGCGCCGCTGCGGCGATGCTGTTCCTCGGAGGGGTCGGGTTGTTCCGCTTCCTGCTGATGGTCGTGCTGGCGGTAGGTGCGGTGGTCTTGCTGATTCAGATGCAGCCGTACCGGATGGCGCGTCTGACCAACTTCGCCGACCCATGGGCCGATCAGTTCGGTGCCGGTTATCAGTTGTCCCAGGCATTGATCGCTTTCGGTCGCGGTGAATGGCTGGGCGTCGGCTTGGGCAACAGCGTGCAGAAGCAGTTCTACCTGCCGGAAGCGCATACCGACTTCGTGTTCTCGGTGCTGGCGGAAGAACTGGGCGCATTGGGTTCGCTGTTGACGGTCGCGTTGTTCACTTTCGTCTGTATTCGCGGCATGTACATCGGCTATTGGGCGGAGAAAGCCAAGCAGTTTTTCGCGGCCTACATCGCCTACGGCTTGTCGTTCCTGTGGATTGGCCAGTTCCTGATCAACATCGGCGTGAACGTCGGCCTGCTGCCGACCAAAGGCCTGACTTTGCCCTTCCTGAGCTATGGCGGTAGCTCCCTGGTCATCTGCTGTGCCTGTCTCGGCCTGTTGCTGCGCATCGAATGGGAGAGTCGAACCCATCTGGGCAGTGAAGAGATGGAGTTCCAAGAGAGTGACTTTGCCGAGGAGCCGACCCATGGGCGCTAACGTGCTGATCATGGCGGGCGGCACCGGCGGCCACGTGTTCCCGGCACTGGCCTGTGCCCGCGAATTCCAGTCCCGCGGTTACACCGTGCACTGGCTCGGTACACCACGCGGCATCGAGAACGACCTGGTGCCAGCGGCTGGCATCGAGCTGCACCGCATCAACGCCAGCGGGTTGCGCGGCAAGGGCAAATTGTCTCTGCTCAAAGCACCGCTGATGTTGCTCAAATCGGTCTGGCAGGCGCGGGCGATCATTCGTCAGCTGCGGCCGGTGTGCGTGGTCGGCTTTGGCGGTTATGTGACCGGTCCTGGCGGCGTGGCAGCGAAACTGGCCGGTGTGCCGGTAATCGTGCACGAACAGAACGCCGTGGCCGGTACCGCCAATCGGTTGCTGGTGCCGTTGGCCGCCCGGGTCTGTGAAGCGTTCCCCGACACCTTTACCCTGTCGAACAGCCGTCGAACCACCGGCAATCCGGTGCGCGCCGAGCTGTTCCTCGAAACACTGCGACCAGCCCTGGCCGGTCGCAAGGCGCGTTTGCTGATCCTGGGCGGAAGCCTCGGCGCAGAACCGTTGAACAAATTGCTGCCTGAAGCCCTGTCGCAGGTCGCCGTCGACCTGCGCCCGGAAGTGTTTCACCAGGCCGGCAGAAACCACGATGAAGTGACTGCGCAGCGCTATCGCGCGGCTGGCGTCGAGGCGCAAGTGCAGCCTTTCATCAAAGACATGGCTCAAGCCTATGGCTGGGCCGACCTGGTGGTGTGCCGCGCAGGCGCGCTGACCATCAGTGAACTGGCTGCCGCCGGTCTGCCCTCGATGCTGGTGCCTTTGCCCCACGCGATCGACGATCACCAGACCCGCAATGCCGATTATTTGGCCCGGGAAGGCGCTGCCTTCCTGATGCCACAAAGAACGACTGGCGCGGCGGATCTTGCCGCACGCCTGACAGAGGTCCTGATGCAACCACAACGACTCACCGAAATGGCGAGCGCGGCTCGCCGCCTGGCCAAACCCGATGCCACCAGTAACGTGGTCGATACCTGCCTGGAGGTGGCCCATGGTTGAGAATCAGAAAGCCATGCCACAACCGGAAATGCGCCGCATCCGTCGCATCCACTTCGTCGGTATCGGCGGCGTAGGCATGTGCGGCATCGCCGAAGTGTTGTTGAACCTGGGCTATGAAGTGTCCGGTTCCGACCTGAAAGCGTCGCCGGTTACCGAGCGTCTTGAATCGTTCGGCGCGACTATCTATATAGGTCACCGCGCCGAGAACGCGGCCACTGCCGATGTGCTGGTCACGTCGAGTGCCGTCAACACCTCCAATCCCGAAGTGGCCACTGCGCTGGAACGCCGTATTCCCGTGGTACCGCGTGCCGAAATGCTGGCCGAGCTGATGCGTTATCGCCACGGCATCGCCGTTGCCGGTACCCACGGCAAAACCACCACCACCAGCCTGATCGCTTCGGTGTTCGCGGCCGGTGGTCTGGATCCGACGTTCGTCATCGGTGGCCGTCTGAACGCTGCGGGCACCAATGCCCAGCTTGGCACCAGCCGTTATCTGATCGCCGAAGCCGACGAAAGCGACGCCAGTTTCCTGCACCTGCAACCGTTGGTGGCCGTGGTCACCAATATCGACGCCGATCACATGGCGACTTACGACGGTGACTTCAACAAGCTGAAGAAAACCTTCGTCGAGTTCCTCCACAACCTGCCTTTCTACGGTTTGGCGGTGGTGTGCCTGGACGATCCGGTCGTTCGCGAAATCCTCCCGCTGGTCAAACGCCCGGCCGTCACTTATGGCTTCGGCGATGACTGCGACGTGCGCGCTATCAATGTGCGCCAGCAAGGCATGCAGACTTTCTTCACCGTGCTGCGGCCTGATCGCGAACCGCTGGATGTCTCGGTCAACATGCCGGGCAACCACAACGTGTTGAACGCGCTCGCGACCATCTGCATCGCCACTGACGAAGGCGTCAGCGATGAAGCCATCGTGCAGGGCCTGTCTGGATTCCAGGGTGTGGGTCGGCGCTTCCAGGTCTACGGCGAACTGCCGGTCGAAGGCGGCAACGTGATGCTGGTCGACGACTACGGTCATCACCCGACCGAGGTCGCCGCAGTCATCCAGGCCGTGCGCGGCGGTTGGCCGGAGCGCCGTCTGGTGATGGTTTACCAGCCGCACCGTTACAGCCGCACCCGCGACCTGTACGACGATTTCGTCAATGTACTGGCCGATGCCAACGTGCTGTTGCTGATGGAGGTCTATCCGGCCGGAGAAGAGCCGATTCCGGGTGCCGACAGCCGCAAGTTGTGCAACAGCATTCGTCAGCGCGGTCAGCTTGACCCGATTTACATCGAGCGCGGTGTCGACCTCGCGCCGCTGGTCAAGCCGCTGCTGCGTGCCGGCGACATTCTTCTGTGCCAGGGCGCCGGCGATATCGGTGGGCTTGCGCCAAAACTGCTGAAAAGTCCGTTGTTTGCCGGCGCTGTTGCCGCGCCAACTGTGGGGAAGCTGAAATGACTGCTGCTTACGCCAACCTGTTCTCCACGATTGCGCCGAAGGACTTCGGCCGCGTCGCCGTGCTGTTCGGCGGCAAAAGTGCTGAACGCGAAGTGTCGCTGAAGTCCGGTAATGCGGTGCTTCAGGCGCTGCAGGGCGCGGGCGTGGATGCGTTCGGCCTGGACGTTGGGGATGACCTGCTGCAGCGTTTGCTCGCGGAAAAAATTGATCGCGCCTTCATCATTTTGCACGGTCGTGGCGGCGAAGACGGCAGCATGCAGGGCCTGCTCGAATGCCTGGGCATTCCGTATACCGGCAGCGGCATCCTCGCGTCGGCACTGGCAATGGACAAGCTGCGCACCAAACAGGTCTGGCACAGCCTCGGCATTCCGACGCCACGGCATGCGGTATTGAGCAGCGAGGCCGATTGTATTTTGGCAGCGACGGAACTGGGCTTCCCGATGATCGTCAAACCCGCCCATGAAGGCTCAAGTATCGGGATGGCCAAAGTGACCTCCACGTCGGAGTTG
Organism: Pseudomonas fluorescens; assembly: GCF_902497625.1. Lineage (GTDB taxonomy): Bacteria > Pseudomonadota > Gammaproteobacteria > Pseudomonadales > Pseudomonadaceae > Aquipseudomonas > Aquipseudomonas fluorescens_BQ. The sequence continues at coordinate 34,216 of NZ_CABVGX010000016.1, forward strand.
ATCGAGGCGTGGAAAGCGGCCAGTACCTACGATTCGCAAGTGTTGGTCGAGCAATGGATTCAAGGTCCGGAGTTCACCATCGCCACCCTGCGTGACCAGGTGTTGCCTCCGATTGCACTGGGTACGCCGCACACTTTTTACGACTACGACGCCAAGTACGTGGCCTCCGATACGCAGTACCGGATCCCGTGTGGGCTCGACCGTGACAAAGAACAGGAATTGATGGACCTCACGGCGAAAGCCTGTGAGGCGCTGGGTATCGCCGGTTGGGGCAGGGCAGACGTGATGCAGGACGCCGACGGGCAGTTCTGGTTTCTCGAGGTCAACACCGCACCGGGCATGACCGATCACAGCCTGGTGCCGATGGCGGCCCGTGCTGCAGGTCTGGATTTCCAGCAACTGGTACTGGCCATTCTGGCCGCCGGTTTTGCCGCTAACGGCGAGGCGCGAGGGTAAGACATGCAAGGCGCTCAGCTGCGACATCAGCCCCCTCCAGCACCCGGCCGCAAGCCGGTGCCTCGGGGTGCCAGCCGAATGGTGGCGAAAGAGCCGATGTCCGCGCGCCTGCCGAAAGCCAATTTCGGCTTTCTGAAAGCCTTGTTCTGGCCGGTGCTGCTGGTGGCGCTGGGGTTCGGTACCTATGAAGGCGCACAGCGTTTGTTGCCGTACGCCGACCGGCCGATCACCAAGGTCGCGGTTCAGGGCGACTTGAGTTACATCAGCCAGCAAGCGGTACAGCAGCGGATCGCCCCTTATGTGGCGTCGAGCTTTTTCACTGTTGACCTGGCGGGCATGCGCACCGAGCTGGAACAGATGCCATGGATTGCCCACGCCGAAGTGCGTCGGGTGTGGCCGGATCAAGTGGTGATCCGGCTCGAAGAGCAACTGCCCGTGGCACGTTGGGGCGATGAATCGCTGTTGAACAACCAGGGTCAAGCGTTTACCCCGCGTGAGCTGGCGAACTACGAACACCTGCCACAACTGTTCGGCCCACAGCGGGCCCAGCAGCAAGTGATGCAGCAATACCAGGTATTGAGCCAGATGCTCAGGCCGTTGGGCTTCTCGATTGCGCGTCTGGAATTGCGTGAGCGAGGCAGCTGGTTTTTGACCACCGGTGCTGGCAGCTCGGGCCCGGGGATCGAACTGCTGCTGGGACGCGGCAAGCTGGTGGAAAAGATGCGCCGTTTCATCGCCATCTACGACAAGACGCTTAAAGAACAGATTACGAACATTGCGCGCATCGATCTGCGCTACGCCAACGGCCTTGCTGTTGGCTGGCGGGAACCTGCAGCGCCCACGACAGACCAACCCGCTGTCGCGAAGAATTAAGAAGAGGCAGGACCCATGGCAAACGTGCAAAGCGGCAAAATGATCGTCGGTCTCGATATCGGCACCTCCAAGGTGGTGGCGCTGGTAGGCGAGGTTTCTGACGACGGCACGCTGGAAATCGTCGGGATCGGTACCCATCCGTCCCGTGGCCTGAAAAAGGGCGTGGTGGTGAACATCGAGTCCACCGTGCAGTCGATCCAGCGCGCCATCGAAGAAGCGCAGCTGATGGCCGGTTGCCGGATTCATTCGGCGTTCGTTGGCGTGGCGGGCAATCACATCCGCAGCCTCAATTCCCACGGCATCGTCGCGATTCGTGATCGGGAAGTCAGCTCCGCCGACCTCGAACGCGTGCTCGACGCCGCCCAGGCCGTTGCGATTCCGGCCGATCAGCGGGTGCTGCACACGTTGCCGCAGGATTATGTGATCGACAACCAGGAAGGTGTTCGCGAGCCTCTGGGCATGTCCGGCGTGCGTCTGGAAGCCAAGGTTCACGTGGTCACCTGCGCCGTCAACGCTGCACAGAACATCGAAAAATGCGTGCGTCGCTGCGGTCTGGAAATCGACGACATCATTCTTGAGCAGCTGGCGTCGGCTTATTCGGTACTGACCGACGACGAAAAAGAGCTGGGCGTCTGCCTGGTGGACATCGGCGGCGGCACCACCGATATCGCGATCTTCACCGAAGGCGCGATCCGTCACACCGCTGTGATCCCGATTGCTGGCGATCAGGTGACCAACGACATCGCCATGGCGTTGCGCACCCCGACCCAGTACGCCGAAGAAATCAAGATTCGCTATGCCTGCGCCCTGGCCAAGCTGGCCGGCGCCGGTGAAACCATCAAGGTGCCAAGCGTTGGCGACCGTCCGCCTCGCGAGCTGTCCCGTCAGGCCTTGGCCGAAGTGGTCGAGCCGCGTTACGACGAGCTGTTCACGCTGATCCAGGCCGAACTGCGCCGCAGCGGCTACGAAGACCTGATTCCGGCCGGCATTGTGCTGACCGGCGGCACCTCGAAAATGGAAGGCGCGGTGGAACTGGCTGAAGAGATCTTTCACATGCCGGTGCGCCTCGGCGTACCGCATGGCGTCAAGGGTCTCGACGACGTGGTGCGCAACCCGATTTATTCCACCGGCGTTGGCTTGTTGATGTATGGCCTGCAGAAGCAGTCCGACGGGATTTCTTTCTCGGGCATCGGCAGCCGCGACAGCTACAGCAATGAAGAAGCCAAACCGGCCTTGCTCGATCGCATCAAGAGCTGGGTAAAAGGCAACTTCTGACGAAGCAGTTTCGAGCGGCAAGCTACAAGCCGCAAGAACAAGCAGTAAAAGCGACAAGCAACAAACGCAGTAGGCGAAAAAACTAGAGAACGTAAAGGAGAGGGAAAATGTTCGAACTCGTAGACAACATCCCCGCAAGCCCGGTCATTAAAGTTATCGGTGTTGGCGGAGGCGGCGGCAACGCTGTCAATCACATGGTCAAGAGCAACATTGAAGGCGTTGAATTCATCTGCGCCAACACTGATGCCCAAGCGCTGAAGAGCATCGGCGCGCGGACCATCCTGCAACTGGGTACCGGCGTGACCAAAGGTCTCGGCGCTGGCGCCAACCCTGAAGTAGGTCGTCAGGCCGCTCTCGAAGATCGTGAGCGCATTGCCGAAGTCCTGCAGGGCACCAATATGGTGTTCATTACAACCGGCATGGGCGGTGGTACCGGTACCGGTGCTGCGCCGATCATTGCTGAAGTGGCCAAGGAAATGGGGATCCTCACCGTTGCGGTGGTGACTCGTCCGTTCCCGTTCGAAGGTCGCAAGCGTATGCAGATCGCCGACGAAGGTATTCGTCTGCTGTCGGAGAGCGTCGACTCGTTGATCACCATTCCTAACGAGAAGCTGCTGACCATCCTTGGTAAGGACGCCAGCCTGCTGTCGGCTTTCGCCAAGGCTGACGATGTACTGGCCGGTGCCGTTCGCGGTATCTCCGACATCATCAAGCGTCCGGGCATGATCAACGTCGACTTCGCTGACGTTCGCACCGTGATGAGCGAAATGGGCATGGCGATGATGGGCACTGGCTGCGCCAGCGGTCCGAATCGTGCACGCGAGGCCACCGAAGCGGCCATTCGCAATCCGTTGCTGGAAGACGTGAACCTGCAAGGTGCACGCGGCATCCTGGTGAACATCACCGCCGGTCCTGACCTGTCCCTGGGTGAGTACTCGGACGTGGGTAGCATCATCGAAGCCTTCGCTTCCGAGCACGCCATGGTCAAGGTCGGTACCGTAATCGACCCGGACATGCGCGACGAGCTGCACGTCACTGTCGTTGCCACCGGTCTGGGCGCGAAAATCGAGAAGCCTGTGAAGGTCATCGACAACACCATGCACACGTCCGTAGCCTCACAGCCGCAGCAACAAGCGCCTTCGCGTCAAGAGGCGCCGGCTGTCAACTACCGTGATCTGGACCGTCCGACCGTCATGCGCAACCAGGCTCAGGCCGGTGCTGCGACTGCCGCGAAGATGAATCCGCAAGATGACCTGGACTACCTGGACATCCCGGCATTCCTGCGTCGTCAGGCTGATTGATGGAATGTATCAGGGCTATGAAGGTGATTGGTGTTCAGCAAAGGCGTGGTCTGCTATCATCGCCAGCCTTTGTTGATACCAGTTCGCAATTTGCGCTGAAGCGGCCCAAGCCATGATTAAACAACGCACACTGAAAAATATTATCCGTGCCACAGGTGTAGGCCTGCACTCCGGGGAGAAGGTCTACCTGACCCTCAAGCCAGCGCCTGTCGACACCGGCATTGTGTTTTGTCGTGCCGACCTCGACCCTGTGGTGCAGATTCCTGCCCGCGCGGAAAACGTTGGTGAAACCACGATGTCGACCACACTGGTCAGTGGTGACACCAAAGTGGATACGGTGGAGCACTTGCTCTCGGCCATGGCTGGCCTGGGCATCGATAACGCCTACGTCGAGCTCTCCGCGTCCGAAGTGCCGATCATGGATGGTAGCGCTGGACCTTTCGTATTCCTGATTCAGTCGGCTGGCCTGGAAGAACAGGACGCCGCCAAGAAATTCATCCGCATCCTGCGTGAAGTGACAGTGGAAGACGGCGACAAGCGCGCCACTTTCGTCCCTTTCGAAGGCTTCAAGGTGAGTTTCGAGATCGATTTCGATCACCCGGTTTTCCGTGACCGCACACAAAGTGCAAGCGTGGATTTTTCCAGCACTTCGTTCGTAAAAGAAGTCAGCCGCGCCCGTACCTTTGGTTTCATGAGTGACATCGAGTACCTGCGCAAGCACAACCTCGCACTCGGCGGCAGCGTTGAAAACGCTATTGTGGTCGACGCGGATGGCGTACTGAACGAAGACGGTCTTCGCTATGAAGACGAATTCGTGAAGCACAAGATCCTCGATGCAATTGGTGACCTCTACCTGCTGGGCAATAGCCTGATTGGTGAGTTCAAGGGCTTCAAGTCCGGACATGCATTGAACAACCAGCTGCTGCGCAAGTTGATTGAGCAGACAGATGCTTGGGAAGTCGTGACTTTCGAAGACGCCAGCACTGCACCGATCTCTTACATGCGTCCTGTTGCGGCGGTGTAAACAAAAACCTCTCTAGTTTTTAAAGGCTGCCCTCGGGTGGCCTTTTTTTATGTCTGCCGGAACGTTGTGTAGTGGCAGGTAGGACGCTATCGCGCGCAGGCTCGCTCCCACATTTTTAGTCTGCACCCCAAAAGTTGGGCACCAGATCCTGACCTGTGGGAGCGAGCCTGCTCGCGATGAGGCCAATCGATTCGCTGAAGAACTCACGTCGCCGCCACCACCTGATTCCGCCCACGCTCCTTGGCCTGATACAACGCCTTGTCCGCTGCAAACAGCAACTGCTCCAGGCTCACATCATTGGCGGTTGTCCAGGTACTCAGGCCGATACTGACCGTCACCGGCGATGCCACCCCCGCCGCAAACGGTAGTTGCTCCACCGCCACCCTGATGTGTTCGGCAATCTGTTGCGCCCCTGCGCTGTCGGTTTCGGCCAATACCACCGAAAACTCTTCACCACCGTAGCGGGCGACCATGTCGGCGGGCCTTCGCACATTGTCGCAAATCACCTTGGCCACCGCGCGCAAGGCATCGTCGCCGGCCTGGTGACCATGTTGATCGTTGAAGGCCTTGAAGTGGTCGGCGTCAATCATCAGCAGTGACAAAGGCTGGCCGGAGCGTTGCGCCCGAAACCACTCGTGGCGCAGGGTCAGGTCGAGGATTCGCCGATTCGCCACACCGGTCAGCGCATCGGTGGCCGCCAGTTGCGCCAGTTCCTTCTCGGCATGGCGGCGCAAGCGTAGCTCTCGGTAAAGCAGACCACTGAGCCACAGCAGGCCAATGCAGAGCACGCCCGTGGCGCCGCTGATCACCAACGCAGTGCGCCGCCAGGTGGCGAACACTTCGTCGCCGGACAGTGCGACGATCACGGTCAGCGGCAGATTACCCACCCTGGCAAAGGTGTATAGACGCCGCTCGCCGTCGATGCTCGAGACGCTGGCGAAACTGCCACTGCTGTCGCGCAGAATACGCTCCACGTTAGGCCGGTTGGCGAAACTCTTACCGATGGCATCGTTCTCCAGATAAGGTTTTTGCGCGAGCAGAATACCGTCGGCATTGATGATATTGAGCGTGCTGCCGAAGCCGATGTCGAGGCTGTTGAACAGCTGGTCAAAGTAGTTCAAGCGCATCGAAGCCACGGCAACGCCGAGAAATCCTCCTGTGGACGTGGAGATTCGGCGGCTGAAGGTAACTCGCCATTCGCCATTGAACTCGCAATCGCATTCCAGCTTGAACGGGCGGCTGATGAACAGGCCGGTATCTTGCCTGGCGGCATGCTCAAGGAAAAAATCACGTTCGGCATAGTTGCCCGGCATGGGATCGATAATCGACGAGTCCGCCAGGACCTGGCCGTTCGAATCAAGCAGCAGAATATCGCCTTTGAAACGGGCCGTCGTCGAACGGTCGAACAACACCATATGGCGGATCTGCGCGGAGCCCTGTTTGAGGTCATCGCGCTGGGCGGCTGCGATCAGGCCTTGCAGGGTCAGGTCATAGAGCTCGACCGTGCGCAGGACATCGGCGTTAATCAGCTGGACAATCGTGGTAGCGCTGCGGGTGGCCTCCAGCTGAGCGCTGGCATGTTCCCGGATCAACAGAAAAGTGACGATGCATACGATCGCAATCACGGTCAGTGCGCTGCCGAGCATCACCATCAACTCAGTTCGGCGGGTCTTGCCTGAAACGTAGGTAGGGTGAGGTGCGGTCATGGGGACACTGTCTGCATGAACGTTCAACGCAAAAAAAAGCCAGCAAACGCGCTGGCCTTTCACTGATTGAAGCTTAGAAGACTTTTTCCACCGCGGATGGGTTGCGCTCAAACAGGCAAATAAATCCCGAAGGTGTTCATCCCCCGATCACTTCGCACAAACACATCGCCGCCGTGCATCAACGCGATCGCCTTCACAATCGCCAGCCCCAGACCGTGGTTATTACCGCTGTTGCTGCGCGAAGCATCGACCCGGTAGAACCGTTCGAACAGCCGTGGCAAATGCTCGTTGGCAATCGGCGAGCCGGGGTTGGCGACGCCAATGCTCACCTGATGTTCGTCCACCTCGATCCGCACCTCGATGACTTGGCCGGGTTCGGTATGCTGGACCGCGTTGTTCAGCAGATTGATCAGCGCACGTCGCAGATGTGCGATCTCGATGTGCACCAGCGCATCACCGCTGACCTGCACTTGCACGTGCGCATCCTCAAGAATGAAATCCAGATACTCCAGCGTCGTCGCTACTTCATCGGCGAGAGACGCGGAGGTCAGCTTGGTGGCCTTGCTGCCTTGGTCGGCACTGGCAAGAAACAGCATATCGTTGATGATCGAGCGCAGGCGTTCGAGCTCTTCGAGGTTCGATTGCAGCACCTCGAAGTAGTGCTCGGCCGAACGGCCACGGGTAAGCGCCACTTGGGTCTGACCGATCAGGTTGGTCAGCGGCGAACGCAGTTCGTGAGCGACATCGGCATTGAACGATTCGAGCCGCGAGTAGGCCTGCTCGACCCGCTCCAGGGTCGAATTGAACGAGTTGACGAACTGATTGAGTTCCGGCGGAAGTGAGGCGAGGCGCAAACGCCCGGAGCGTAGCGGCGGGGCCAGGCGCTGGGCCTCTTGAGACAACTTGATCAGCGGCTTGAGGCCGATCCGCGCCACCCAATAACCCAGCGCCGAGGCCAGCAGCACGCCAATGATCGCCAGACTGATCAAGGCAATCAGCAGATGATGCTGAGTCTGATGAAGCGTCCCGGTATCGATGCCGATCATGAAACGCAACGGCGGACGCTGATCCTTGGCCGGGAACTGGCTGACCAGCACTTTTAGCGGATAAGGCTGCCCGGGCAGGTTGAGGTCGCGCATGCCCAGCGGCCCCTCGGCGAACGCGCGAATCTGCGTGGAGGCGTTGCCGTATTCGTACTGCGGGTCGCCGCTGATAATCCAGAACCGGATGCGCTTGTCTTCCTCGCTCAGCAGATTGAGTTTGTTGTTGATCTTCACCCAGTGCTCGGGCGTGCCAAAACGGCCGACAGTGGATTCCAGCACGCTGTAGCGCGCGTCCAGTTCGGCTTCCGGCAGCAGGCCAAGGCCTTTATCAACTTGTTGATACAGCGCGCCGCCGATCAACAGAAACACCACCAGCGCCACCAGCGTGAACATGCCACTGAGGCGCAGTGCAATCGAATTGCTAAACACCGCGGCTCTCCAGCACATAACCCATGCCCCGGATCGTGTGCAGTAATTTCTCTTCGAACGGCCCGTCGAGCTTCGCGCGCAAGCGCTTGATCGCCACTTCGACGACATTGGCGTCACTGTCGAAATTGATGTCCCAGACCATTTCCGCGATCGACGTTTTCGAGAGAATTTCCCCTTGTCGGCGAGCCAGCACGCTAAGCAGTGAAAACTCTTTGGCGGTCAGGTCCAGACGGGTACCCGCGCGGGTAGCCTTACGGCTGATCAAGTCGATCCACAGGTCGGCGACGCTCACCTGCACCGGTTCATGGCCACCGCTGCGCCGGGTCAGCGCCTGCAGACGTGCGACCAGCTCAAGGAAGGAAAACGGTTTGCCGAGGTAATCGTCGGCACCGTCGCGCAAGCCTTTGATGCGATCTTCGACGCGCTCGCGGGCGGTCAGCATGATCACCGGCGTTTGTTTGCGGGCACGCAGCGCACGCAGCACGCCAAAGCCATCGAGGCCCGGCAACATGACGTCGAGGACGATCACCGCATAATCGTTTTCCAGCGCCATGTGCAGACCTTCGACGCCGTCGCGCGCCAGGTCCACGGTGTAACCCTGTTCGGTGAGGCCGCGGTGCAAATAGTCTGCGGTTTTTTCCTCGTCTTCGATAATCAGAACGCGCATGACCCCGCCTCAGTCTGTGGTCGCCAGTGCCGGCATCGGTGCTGGCGCGGGTTTAGGCCGATGGAATAGCCGCTCAAGCCACAAGTATATGACCGGCGTGGTGAATAGCGTCAGCGCCTGACTTACCAGCAGCCCGCCCACGACAGCGATTCCCAATGGCTGGCGCAATTCGGCGCCGGTGCCGTAGCCGAGCATCAGCGGCAGGGCGCCAAGCAGGGCGGCGAGGGTGGTCATGATGATCGGTCGGAACCGCGTGATGCACGCCTCGTAAATAGCCTCCTCGGGCGGCAAACCACGATTGCGCTGGGCGTCCAGCGCGAAGTCGATCATCAGGATGCCGTTTTTCTTGACGATCCCGATCAGCAGCACCAACCCGATCAGCGCCATGATCGAAAAATCCTGGCCGCAGATCCACAGCATGATCACCGCCCCCAGTCCCGCCGAGGGCAGGGTCGAGATGATCGTCAGCGGGTGCACGAAACTTTCGTAGAGCACGCCGAGAATGATGTACACCGCCACCAGCGCCGCGAGAATCAGCCACGGCTGGCTGGCCAGTGAGCTTTGAAAGGCTTGCGCCGCGCCCTGGAAATTGCCGCTCATGGCCGCTGGCATGCCGATCTCGGCCTTGGCCTGATCGAGCATGATCACCGCGTCGCCGAGCGCCACGCCGGACGCGAGGTTGAAGGACAGGTTGGCGGCCGGGAACATCCCGTCGTGGGCGATGGACAAAGGCCCAACCGTTGGCGCATCGAAGCGCGCCATTGCCGACAGCGGCACCATTTCCCCGCTCAACGGCGAGCGCAGGTAGAAATAGTTGAGGCTTTCGGCCTTGCCGCGTTGCTTGGTGTCCAGCTCCAGAATCACGTTGTACTGGTTGGTCTGGGTCTGGAATTCATTGATCTGGCGCTGACCGAAAGCATCGTACAGCGCCTCATCGACATCGCTGGCGGTCAAGCCAAAACGTGCCGCTGCGCTGCGGTCGATGCTGATGTGCGTGATACTGCCGCCCAGCTGCAGGTCGTTGGAAATGTCGCGGAACGCCGGGTTGCTGCGCAGTTTTTCCGTGAGGCGTTGGGTCCAGGTGCTGAGGGTCGCGCCGTCGTTACTCTTGAGTACGTATTGATATTGTGCGCGGCTCGGCCCGGAGCTGAGGTTGATGTCCTGACCTGCGCGCAGGTACAGGACGATGCCCGGGACTTTCATCAGTTGTGGACGAATCCGGTCTATGAATTGACTGGCGGAGACATCGCGGTCGCCACGTTTTTTCAAAGAAATCCAGAAACGGCCATTGGCAATAGTCTGGTTGCTGCCGGAGACACCCACCGAATGGGAAAACACATCGACGGCGGGGTCTGCCGCGACAATTTCTGCCATCGCCAGGTGTTTTTTTACCATGTCGCCGTAGGAAATATCGGCAGCTGCTTCCGTGGTGCCGAGGACAAAACCTGTGTCCTGCACCGGGAAGAAACCCTTGGGGATGAAGATGTAACCGGTCACCGCCAGCGCCAGCGACAGGCCGAACACGCCAATCATCAGTTTTTGATGGGCGAGGGCACGCCGCAAGCCCCGTTCGTACCAGTTGAGCAAGCGATCGCCGAAACCGGGTTTGTCGTGAGCATGGTGCGCTGGCGCTTTCATGAACAGGGCCGCGAGGGTGGGCGCGAGAGTCAGCGACACCACCACTGAGATCATGATGGTCGAAGTCGCCGTCAAGGCGAATTCCTTGAACAGGCGCCCGACCACGCCGCCCATGAACAGCAGTGGAATAAACGCCGCCACCAGTGAGAAGCTGATCGAGACAACGGTGAAGCCGATTTCGCTGGAGCCCTTGATGGCGGCCTCGCGCATGTCGTCGCCGGCCTCCAGATGCCGGTGGATGTTTTCCACCACCACGATCGCATCGTCGACCACAAAGCCCACGGCCACCACGATCGCTACCAGGGTCAGGTTGTTCAGACTGAAACCCATGATGTACATCAGGGCGAAACTGGCGATCAGCGACACGCCGAGCACGGCCGTCACGATCAACGTTGCTGACAACTGGCGCAAGAACAGGGCCATCACCGCCACCACCAGCAGGATCGCGATCAGCAGGGTTATTTCCACCTCGTGCAGCGAAGCGCGGATGGTTTGGGTGCGGTCGACCAGGGTGCTGGCCTGTACCGACGCCGGCAGCATGGCTTCCAGCGTCGGCAATGCGGCCTGCACTCGGTCGACGGTTTCGACAATGTTGGCGCCTGGCTGACGGAAGATCACCAGGTTGACGCCGGGTCGGTCGCCAGCCCACGCCTGCACGTAGGCATCTTCTGCACCGTTGACGACTTTGGCGACATCGCGCAGGTGAACCGGGGCGCCGTCCTTGTAGGAAACGATGAGTTCGCTGTATTCCTCAGGGTGGAACAATTGGTCATTGGTGGAGAGGGTGGAAATGCTCGACTCGCCGTACAGCGCACCTTTGGCCAGGTTGAGGCTGGTCTTCTGCAGCGCCAGGCGAATGTCCGCCAGGGTCAAACCAATGGCAGCCAGTTTGTCTGCCGAAGCCTGAACACGGATGGCCGGACGTTGCTGACCGGTGATGTTGACCTGGCCTACGCCGTCGATCTGACTGATTTGGCGCGACAGTAGCGTTTCCACCAGATCGCTGAGTTCGGGGCCGGGCATCAGGGTTGAGTTGATGCTGAGGATCAGCACCGGGCTGTCGGCCGGATTGACCTTGCGCCAGGTCGGCAGGTTCGGCATGTCCTTGGGCAGCTTGCCGGCGGCGGTGTTGATCGCGGCCTGGACTTCCTGCGCAGCGGTGTCGATGCTTTTGTCGAGGGTGAATTGCAGCGTCAGATTGGTCGAGCCCAAGGCGCTGCTTGAGGTCATTTGCGTCACACCGGGGATGGCGCTGAATTGCACTTCCAGCGGCGTGGCCACCGACGACGCCATGGTTTCCGGGCTTGCGCCGGGCAATTGCGCGGCGACCTGGATGGTCGGGAACTCCGCCTCCGGCAGCGGCGCGATCGGCAACTTAGGGAACGCGATAACCCCCAGCAACACCAGGGCAAACGTCAGCAGGATCGTCGCCACCGGATGATCGATGCACCACGCCGATATCGATCGGTGGCCTTTCATGGCTTGGGCTCCGCCTGCACCACTTGCGGCGGCTCGGTGAGAATCTGCACCGTCGACCCGGGTTTGAGCCGCGACTGACCGTCACTGACCAGCACATCGCCGGGTTTGACGCCTTTGACGATGTTCTGTTCGGCGCCCTGATACACCATCTGCACGTTGACTATCTCGACTTTGTCGCCGTTGATCCGGTAGACGAAATGCTGATCGAGGCCACGCTGTACGACGGTGGGAGGCACCACCAGGGCAGCCTTCTCCAGCGCTGTCTGAATCTGTACCGTCACCAGCAAGCCAGGCCAGAGCGTTTGCCCGGCATTATCGAATTCGGCCTTGGCGCGAATGGTCCCGGTGTTGGCGTTGATCTGGTTGTCGATCAGCGTCAAATGGCCTTCGCCGAGCAGATTGCCAGTCTCGCCATCGGTGTCGGCACCGATATAAGCCTTCACGCGGGCCCGCTGCGGGTCGCCGATCAGACCTTGCAAGGTCGGCAGCATTTGCTGTGGCAGGGAGAACTCCACGGCTATGGGATCAATCTGGGTCACGGTGAACAAACCCTGGGTATCGGTCATGCGCAGAAAATTGCCTTCGTCCACCGTACGAATTCCGACTCGTCCGGTCACCGGAGAGCGAATCTGCGTGTAGGAAAGCTGTACCTGAGCGGCGTCGATTGCAGCCTGATTGCCTTGGGCTGTGGCCTTGAGTTGACTGACCAAGGCTTGTTGCTGGTCAAACGTCTGCTTGGACACACCGTCATCAACGCTCAACAATTTGTAACGCTTGAGGTTGACCATCGCCACTTGCAGCTGCGCCTGGCTTTCGCCCAATTGCGCGCGGGTCTGATCGAGACTGGCGCGAATTGAACGGTCATCAATGGTCGCTAGAAGATCCCCCTTTTTCACCAACTGACCCTCATTGACCAGGATTTTGGTGAGGATCCCGTCGATCTGCGGCCGTACCACCACGCTGTGCAGAGACAGCACAGAGCCGATCCCGGTGACATAACGAGGCACGTCTTTTTCGGCAACGCTGACCACTCGCACAGGGATCGCGGTCGGGGTCGTCGGTTTGGCGGTGGCAGGTTTGCCCAGGTACCAGACGCCCCACGCAGCCAGCACTATCAGCAGGCCGGCAATCAGGGCGGTTTGTTTTTGTATGCGCATGCGAGTCAAGGCCGGGCAGGAAATCGGAAGTCAGGTTATTTATACCTCCCTTATAAGCCTGTTACACCGTCAGGAAAGTGACTGCTGGCTGACGGCGCTGTCAGTTTGGCCGTTGTTCTGTCCCAGGAACTCTGCCTATATCCCGGTGGCTGACGATAACGTGCCTGAGTCTTAGGGCGGACTATGCTCATTAAAGATTTCTTTGTGGTGGCAGATACGCAAGAGACAATCCTGCAATGCCAAGGAATGATCGATATGAAGCTGAGTGTGGTTGCTTTGGGTGCCCTGTTACTTATGCCGCTCGTTCTGGCCGCTGGACCCAGGATTGAGTCGGGGACCATCAGCTTTGCAGGAAGTATCGTCGAAGCTGGCTGTGCGGTGGAAAGGGCGGGGTCGATGCGATCTCCTGAATTTCGACGCTTGCTGGTCGTGCCGGGTGTGGAAGTGGATGTGAGCACCTATCAAAATGCCTGCAGTCACGGGGCGATGCCGCTGTCGACCACATTCGAACCATTCTACGCCCGGGCCATCGAGAGTAGTCCGGGCTCAGGCATCGGCATCGTTACGGTCACTTACCGATAGGCCTTGGCCGGTTTTTTCGGCTGAAAATTCTTTGATCGCCGACCGAAGGTGCGCGTGCGTGCGTCAGCCCGGCAGGTATACTGCCGCCTTTCGCGGTTCGGTGATCGGGCCCGACTTCATGCATCACCCGGAGCTTTCATGACTTCCCCGATACAACCGCCGGTTGCCGACGCTTTGAGCGACGCCCCGGCAGACTTGCCAGACAGCGTCGATGACAACGTAGACGGCGAAAGCCAGGCGGCGATCCCGGCGTTCAAGTTTCCGTTCAAGCCAGGCGAATTGCCTGTTACAAAAAATGCGAGTCAGCCGTGGTACAAAAATGGCGCCAGGAACGGCCATACCAAAACCCCGGGCGCCGCGCCGCCGGGTACGCGACGTTCGATGGGCAAGCGCTGAGTTTCGACATTTTCAGTGTGTGCCGCTTGCATCGCGAGCAAGCCCGGCTCTCACAGTTGATCGCATGGCCTCTCTGAGAATGCGCCCAGCTGTGGCTGGTTTTGCTCAAGCCAGGGCTTCATGGGCGCCATCCCCGATAAATCAGTTCAAGCCGCCCGCAGCGAAATGAACGTGTAGTCCAGCGGTGATCCGGTCGTCACTCGTGCACCTGCCGCTAGCAACTGCCCGGCGATATCGTCCCCCGACACATGAAACAGCCATTCGCTGCCGGTGCTCTCCAGCGGTTGTTGTGCACTCTGCTCAATAGCCGTGGCAAACGCAGTCATGTCCGGCAAGTACGCTGTAAATCCATCGCCTTTCAGAGCCGTCGTGCGAATGCCCAGTAACGCGCAGATCGCATCTTTGGTGCCGATGTCATCGCGATCCGCCTGACGGGAGCGCTGGATAAGCCCTGCGAGTTCCTGATCGACCAGCTCGCCACCGACGATCAGTGCCGGTCCCTTTTCCCACGATTCGGGCGGACACTCCTTCACGGCGGTGTTCAAGGGAATGTGCGGATTGATTTCCATAGGATAGATCCGGCACACCAATGGCCGGCGTTCGTAAATCCGGCAAAGGTTTTCTTCGTCAAGATTCCGGCAGCGACCGGCGTTGAAGGCGGCAAAGGTGATGGCAACATGAGCGTTCGATGCGCCGCTGGACACCCGCACTGACCGGCGTCCGGCGTGATCGCGCTGCAGCAACGGCAGGCCAAGCCCGTTGTCGAGGAAAGCCTCGACCAGCACGATCACCTGACCGCCGTCAGCCGCCCACATCCGCGCTTCACCCAGGGTCAGGGGCACGTGATGGTCATTGCAGCACTTGCCACAGCCCACGCATGAAAAGGTCGTATTCATTGAGCGTTCAGTCGACTCTCAGCGTCTGAAACGGCGACAGAATGTCACCGCCAAGGACTGCCTCGAAGCAAGTTGCGCGCCACTCAGCGAGTTTTGCCCGGCGTGCGGATTGAATCCCACTCATTGACGTAAGCGGTTTTGCTTTTCTTGTTGTAGAGGCACAGTTCGGTACCTTGCTGGCCTTTCATATGTTTTTGCGGGTATTGGCCTTGCAGCAGAACAGCGACGTAGCCGACCCGATCATCGAACTGTGCCGCGGTGCCCACAGGTTTCACGTCTTTCAGGCCACTGGCCTTGGTGCAGCTGGCGAGCACGGCTTTGTCGAAGGCTGCCCAGGCGTCGGGGCTGGAGGCATGGGCCTGGGTGGCGAGAGCAGTGAGGCAGAGGAAGGTCAGGGTGGTGGCTTTCACGGTTCAAGCATCCTTGGGTATTGGGTTGGCCAAAGGTTGGAGTATGCCTGAGGGTTTTAGTTTGAATGTGTCGGCCTCTTCGCGAGCAGGCTTTGCTCCCACACAATTTGCGTCGAATTAATGTCAGGCACAACGCAAAAGCCTGTGGGAGCGTGGTTGGCCGATGACGGTGTATCAGGTTGGAATAACTTCCCGGCGGACCACATACATCCCGACATTTTCATACAAGTGCTGCGCCCGCAGGTTGTCTTCTTTCACCTTCAGATCGACAAAACCTTCCCGCCGTTGTTGGAAAACCCTGAAGGCGTGCAGCAACAATGCGCGGCCAAGGCCCAGACTTCGCGCGCGAGGATGCACCACCAGATTCTTGATGTAGGCACTGGTCCAGCACTGACAAACGCCAACGATACCTTCAGCATCCAGGGCAATGAAACACAGGGAAGGATCGTATTCAGGATCGGTTTCAAACCTCTGCTGCCAGACGTCCAGTGACGGCACGCGACCACCGCCGTCCATATGTCCCAGTTCCATCAGGCCATGCACGGCCTCCGCGAGTTCCGGACGGTAGTCGCTGAGAACGATGGACGACGGCCACCGTGCCTCTGTGGCAACTTCAGCCAGATTGCGTCGCATCAGAAAACAGAAATCGTCGGCCACCGCTTAGTGACCCTGTTCGGCGACGGCCTTCGCTGCTTCGATAAGGCACTTGGTCAGTTCCGGCGAAGAGAACTTGGTCAGCACTCCGTTGGCGCCGGCCAATCGAGCTTTCTCGCTGTTCATTGCGCTGTCCAGAGAGGTGTGCAAGAGCACGTACAGGTGCGCGAAGTCTGGGGTTTCGCGCAGGGTTCGGGTTAAAGCGTAGCCATCCATCTCGGACATTTCGATGTCCGAGACGATCAGGTTGATCTGTTGCGCCGTACCTTGCAGATCCAGCAGGCAGTCGATGGCCTCCCTTGCACTGCGGGCAGTGTGACATTGCAGGCCGAGATTACGCAGGGTGTGCACCGATTGCTGCAGCGCGACCTGACTATCGTCGACCACTAGAATGCGCGCATTGCCCAGTACCTCGGCGTCTTCCATGCTCAGCTCGGTCGGGGCCATTTCGATTTGCGCCGGGGCGATGCCGTGGATGACTTTTTCAATATCCAGCACCTGCACCAGGGTGCCATCGACCGATGTCACGCCGGTAATGTACGAGCGCACGCCGCCGGAACCGAAGGGCGGCGGGCGGATGTCGGTGGTCAGGCAGTGAACAATCTTGCTGACTGCCTGAACATGCAGGCCCTGTTTGGAGCGACTGACATCAGTGACGATCAGGCAGCCACCGTTGGGGTCTTCCAGGGGGCGCTCGCCGATGGCGCGACTGAGGTCGATCACCGACAGCGACATGCCGCGCAGGGTGGCGATGCCTTTGACGTGTGGATGCGACTCCGGCAGTTTGGTCAGCGGCGGGCAAGGAATGATTTCACTGACTTTAAGCAGGTTGATCGCCATCAGCTTGCCGCTGCGCAAGGTAAACAGCAGAAGCGAAAGTGAATCTGCGCGGGCTTTGGTGGAGGACATAAAAACCTTCTGTGTAGAACGTGATGGGCATCCGTGAAGAGTGCCAACAACTATCGATGCCGGGTTATCGACTTGTTGAGGGCAGGCTTTAACAACATTCCATCGACACCAGGTGAGCGCAACCCTGTAGCAGCTGCCGAAGGCTGCGTTAGCCCACCGATCCTCTTGATAAGCGCAACCCTGTAGCAGCTGCCGAAGGCTGCGTTCGAGGACGAAGTCCTCGCCCGACCCTGCAACGAGCAATGTCCAAGGCACTGAGTTTAGCCATTGACGACTGCTCTGCGGCCGAACGCAGCCTTTGGCAGCTGCTACAGGGAATCGGGTTTATTTCATGCCAAGGCGCTTGGCCATGCGTCCGAGGTTGGCGCGGTCGAGGCCCAGTTCGCGGGCGGCGCTGGCCCAGTTGTTCTGATGGCGTTCAAGACAGGCGCTGATCAATTGCCGCTGATAATTGTCGGTGGCCTCGCGCAAATCCCCCGTCACTACTGTCATTGGCGCCGCCGGTTGCTCCTGGTTGACTTCGACGTTGACACCGGGCAGGTCGAGGTCGGCCGCGCTAAGGCTGAGAATCTTCGGCCGTTCTTTGCAGCGGCCCAAGGCTTTCAGCGCGCTGCGACCGATCAGGTGCTCCAATTCGCGCACGTTGCCTGGCCAGTCATAGGCCAGCAGCGCAGCCTGGGCATCGGCACTCAGGCGCAAACTGTTGAGGCCCATGCGCGAGCGGTTCTGCTCCAGAAAATAACCGCTGAGCAACAGCACATCGCGACTGCGATCTCGCAGCGCCGGCACCAACAATGGGTAAACGCTCAAACGGTGGTAGAAGTCGGCGCGGTAACGGCCGCTGCGCACTTCTTCTGCGAGATCGCGGTTGGTCGCAGCGATCAGGCGCACGTCCACCTGATGCTCTTTGTCCGAGCCCAGGCGCTGGAGTTGGCCGCTTTGCAGGACACGGAGCAATTTGGCCTGCACGGTCAGCGACAGTTCGCCGACTTCGTCGAGAAACAGCGTGCCGCCATTGGCCAGCTCGAATTTGCCCCTACGGTCGCTGGTCGCGCCGGTGAAGGCGCCGCGCACATGGCCGAACAGTTCGCTTTCCACCAAGGTATCCGGCAGCGCGGCGCAGTTCAGGCTGATGATGGGCCTGTCTGCCCGCGACGACGCGGCGTGGATGGCCTGAGCGACCAGCTCTTTGCCGACACCGGTCTCGCCGGTGATGAGTACGGTGAGATCGCTGCCCCCGACCAGGTTGATTTCTTCAACCAGCCGCCTGTGCGCCTTGCTCTGGCCGATCATTTCGCGCGTTTGCTGACCGCTGGCCTGGCGATAGACCTCGGCACGCTGGTGTTCGTGTTCGGCGCGATTGGCCAGTCGCTGAATGCTTTCGGCGGCATTGACCGTGGCGGCAGCGAGGCTGGCGAAGGCTTGCAAGGCATCCAGTTCGATCGGTTCGAGGCGTTCTGGATCGAGCGCGTCGAGGGTTAGCAAGCCCCACGGGCGTTCGTCGATGAACAGCGGACAACCCAGGCAATCATGAACTTCCAGGTGATCATCAAGCCCATCGACCAGCCCGTCGTACGGATCGGGCAAGTCGCTGTCGGCGGCGAACCGGGTGGGGTCCGGGCTGCTCAGCAGGATCTCGAAACGTGGATGCTCGCTGACCTTGAAACGCCGGCCAAGGGTATCGGTGCTCAACCCGTCGACGGCCAGCGGCACCAGCCATTCGCCATCCAGGCGCAGGAGGGCGGCGGCGTCGCAGGGAAGCAGGGCGCGCATCGCTTCAAGCAAGCGCCGGTAACGTTCGCTCTCTGGGAGTTCGCGGGACAGGTCGGACACCAAAGGCAGCAAGGCAGTGAGCAGGGATTTCGCAGTCATAGTGACTCCATGTAGTCGAGATGACTATAAGGCAGATTGTGTCGATATGACCATATTTGAGTTAACTATATGATTACTAACGAATAATTTTCTGGCATGGAAACTGATAGTCCTAGAGCAATCCGTTAGTAAACCCAGTAGCCAGGAGTAACCTTATGCTTAGCGTCCAAGACCGTGCAATCGTCAAGTCAACCGTGCCGTTGCTGGAAAGCGGTGGCGAAGCGTTGATCACTCACTTTTATCGCATGATGCTCTCTGAATACCCGCAAGTTCGTCCACTCTTCAACCAGGCTCACCAGGTTAGCGGTGATCAGCCCCGTGCTCTGGCGAACGGCGTATTGATGTACGCACGGCACATCGACCAGCTTGATCAGTTGGGCGACCTGGTGGCGAAGATCATCAACAAACACGTCGCCCTGCAGATTCTCCCTGAACACTATCCGATTGTCGGCAGCTGCCTGTTGCGCGCCATTTCAGAAGTATTGGGTGAAGAAATTGCCACGCCAGAAGTCATGAGTGCCTGGGGGGCTGCTTACGGTCAATTGGCTGACATCCTGATCGGTGCGGAAACCAGCATCTACGACCAGAAAGCGCAGGCCCCCGGCGGCTGGCGCGGCGCGCGGGAATTCATCGTCGCGGCCAAAGTGGAGGAGAGTTCGGAAATCACTTCGTTCTACTTCGAACCAGCGGACAAAGGTTCGATTCTGGCTGCGGAACCCGGCCAGTACATCGGCATGAAATTGATCCTTGATGGCGAAGAAATTCGTCGTAATTATTCGTTGTCGGCACTGGCGAACAAGGGCCAGTACCGCATCAGCGTAAAACGCGAGCACGGCGGCCGAGCGTCCAACCACTTGCATGATCAGCTGCACGTCGGCTCAAGCATTCAGCTGTTCCCGCCATCGGGAGAATTCACCCTGACCGCCAGCGACAAACCACTGGTGCTGATCAGCGGTGGCGTCGGCATCACCCCGACCCTGGCGATGCTCGAAGCGGCGCTGGCCACCGAGCGCCCGGTGCATTTTATCCACTGCGCCCGTAACGGTAGCGTGCATGCGTTTCGTGACTGGATCGACGGATTGGCCGCGCGCCACCCGCAACTCAAGCGTTTTTATTGCTACGCCGAGGATGATGGCGTCAGCCCGGCGGCGGACAAGGTCGGTTTGTTGAGCCAGGAGCAACTGGGCGAGTGGTTGCCGCAGCATCGTGATGTGGATGCTTATTTCCTGGGGCCTAAAGGCTTCATGGCAGCGATCAAGCGCCACCTCAAAGCTTTGGGTGTGCCAGAGAAGCAGAGTCGCTACGAGTTCTTCGGCCCTGCTTCGGCGCTGGAATAACCCCCTGGCGCGTGACACGATTCCTGTAGCAGCTGGCGAAGCCTGCGTCCGAGGGCGCAGCCCTCGCTTCTCCAGCACCCACGTTGCGCCGGGTAAATTCTGGCCGCAATGACGAGGACCGTTTCCTCGGACGCAGGCTGCGCCAGCTGCTACTGAATCGACGGCGGGATCTTCAGCCCTTCAATTCCTTCAATTCCTTCAAATGCTTGTACACCGTCGCCCGCCCCATGTTCAGGACATTCGCGACGTAGTTGGAGGCGCTTTTACCCTTGAAAGCGCCTTCAGCGTGCAGGGCCAGCACCAGTTCACGTTTATGATCGCGGGTCAGCAGATTCAGGCTTAATTGCCGCTCACGCAGCCAGGCGTGAAGAAACGTGTTGATGCGTTCCTGCCAGTCATCGCGAAACAATGAATCCGGCTGTGGGATCAACTTGCTCGGCGACAGAAACAGGTCCAGAGCGGCTTTGGCATTCTCGAACAGCGAAATGTTCAGATTGATGCACAGCACAGCCAGCGGATGCCCCGTGCCGTCGCGCAGAACGCTGCTCAGGCTGCGAATTTTCTGACCATCCCAGTTGAGCTTCTCGTACGGGCCGATGTTCCGTTCGCTGATGTCGCCGCTGACCATGTCCTCCAGGGACGAGTCGTCACCGATTGCCCGCTTCGACAGATTGTTGGCGATGTAATCAACTTTCTGTGTGCGCAGATCATGCAGCACCACCTCGGCATGGGGGAAAAACAACGTGGCGATCGCATTGGCGATCGCCCGATAGTTGTCCAGCGCAGCATCATCCTGGCGTGTGGTTTGCTCAGGTACATTCATTCAATGGAGCTCCAGGAGGCTTCTGCGCCGGTGAAAAAGGGCGCAGGGAGTCTGACGCAAACGGGTCGACGCGTCACCTGAACAAGCCTCAACCAAGGCGCGCGGGGGAGAGCATTGAAGCGTCCAGTCCAAAGCGCGTGAGTTGCTCGGGCAAGGCCTCGCCACGAACCAGCGCGGCGCTGGCCTCGCCCATGGCGGGTGAAGTCTGGATGCCATAGCCGCCTTGCGCCGCCACCCAGAAAAACCCCGGCACTTGCTGATCAAAACCTGACAGCAAATCACCGTCACAAACAAAGCTGCGCAAACCGGCCCAGGTGCGGGTCGGTCGGCGGATGGTCAGCGTGGTGGCTTCTTCGATCTGGTAAATGCCCATCGCGATGTCGAGCTCTTCGGGCTGTACGTCGTGGGGTTCGACGGGGTCAGCGTTGGCCGGAGAGCCGAGGAACATGCCGGCGTCCGGTTTCATGTAAAACGATTCGTCGAGGCTGACCAGCATCGGCCACTGGTGAATGTCCACGCCGTCGGGCCCGGCGAAGATGAACGCGGCGCGGCGTTTGGGTTGCAGACCCAACGATCTGGCACCGGCCAGGGCGCCGATCTTGTCGGCCCAGGCGCCAGCGGCATTGATGATGATCGGTGCGCTAAAAGTCTGCTTGGGGGTTTGGACGTGCCATACACCCTCGTTGTCGCGGCTCAGATGCGTGACCTCGCTGTCAGTGTGCACTTCGCCCTGGTTGCGCCGGATGCCGCGCAGATAACCTTGATGCAGGGCATCGGTATCAATATCGCAGGCAGTCGGGTCGTAGAGGGCGCCGTGGACTTTTTCCCGGCGCAGAATAGGCAGGCGCGCGCAGGCCTCTTCGGCGCTGAGCATCTGCATTTCGGTAACGGTGGCCTTCGCGCTCAGGTATTGGTTGTGCAGTTCGGCCGGGTCGCCGATGAAATCCACGGTCATCTCACCGCGCGGGGTCAGCAGCGGGTGTTCGCAGAAACCGGCGGGCGGCGCGTCAAAAAAATTGCGACTGGCCTGGGTCAGCGCCCGGACTTGCGGCGTGCCATAAGCCGCGGTGAATAGCGCGGCGGAACGTCCGGTGGAGTGATAGGCCGGATGGGATTCGCGTTCGAGCACAATCACCCGGGCATGCTGCGACAGCCAGAAACCGGTGGAAGCGCCGGCAATCCCGCCGCCGATGATGATGAAATCTGCCTGGCTCATGAACGTCTCCTGTCGAGCGTAAATGCCAAAAATGTAGAGATCCCTGTGGGAGCGAGTTTGCTCGCGATGGCGTTCTGGCATTCAGCAATGATGTTGGCTGATACGACGCCATCGCGGGCAAGCCCGCTCCCACAGGGGGTCGTGGTGTTTAGGGATGTAGGCGGTAAATGGCATTGGCCAGCGCGATGTCTTCCAGGCCCAGGCCTATCGAGCGGAAGAACACGTGGCGGTCGTAGCCCGGGCGCTGGACTTTTTCGCTGAGCAGATCGGGCAGGTCACCGACAATCGCGTTCTTGTCCCAGCCATGTTGCTCACCGGCAATCAGCATTTCGCCCGCCGACCCCGGAGTGGTCAGGCGATAGTCGCAGAACACCTGCATGTCATTGAGGCTCTGCGGCGGCACTTCGTGGGCGCGCGGTGCATTGGTGCTGATGGAGGTGATCAGCGCCGGTTTGCTCAGGCTGGACGGGTCAATCACCGGGCCGGCGGACGAGGTACACAGCATAATCACGTCGGCGTCCTGGACAGCTGCTTCGCGACTGTCGACGAGGGTCAGCCGTGGATCGAGGCTTTTGATCTCGGCCAGGGCTTCAGGGCTGAGCTCGCTCAGGTTCGGCGAGAAAAGGTGGATGCTTTGCCAGTCGCGCAAACCTTTGACGTAGTGCAGGTGCGCCAGGGCAACCTTGCCGCTGCCGATGATTGCCAGACGCTGCGCATTCAACGGTGCGAGTGCGTCGACAGCGACAGCGGTGGTCGCGGCGGTTCGCGCAGTGGTCAGTTCGCCGGCATCGCAGAGCAGCAGCGGCTGGCCGGTCTGCATTGACATCAACAGCGTCCATGCAGTCACCAGCGCGCCTTGTTCGCGGACGATGTACGGCGACGTCTTGACGCCATATACGCCGTCTTGCGCCAACACCCCGAGGAAGTTGATGAAGTCGCCCGCGCCATGTGGAAACTCGACCAGTTGCTGAGGCGGCTGCAGCGCATCCCCGGCAGCTAGATCCATGAACAGCGTGCGCAGGATGTGCGGCACGTCGACCTGAGCCAACAGCTCGCGCGCCTGACGCTGGTTGATCACATTAGGAAGGCTGGGCATGTGGACTCCGCAGGTTGCAGGAAAACTGATTTGTCCATTATGGACAATAAAGTTTATCGAGCAATAAGCAGGTCAAAAAAAAAGCGCAGTCCGTTTCCGGCTGCGCCTTTCTTTATGCTGCTGCGTGTTACGGGCGCTTGCGCTCTACCGCACGCAGCAGATGCGTTGGCGGAGTTTCGCAACTGATCTTGCGCCCCAGCAACGCCTCGATGGACGGTAGCTGATAGGAATCATCTTCACCGGCAAAACTGATGGACACGCCATCGGCGCCGGCACGACCGGTACGACCAATGCGGTGCACATAGTCATCCGGGACTTCCGGCAACGTGAAGTTGATGACGTGGCTGATGCCGTCAATGTGGATACCGCGACCAGCGACATCGGTGGCAACCAGCACGCGAATCTTGCCTTCGCGGAAGCCTTCGAGGGTCTTGATGCGCTTGTGTTGCGGCACATCGCCGGACAGTTGCGCGGCGTTGACGCCATCACGCACCAAGCGTTCCTCGATGCGCCGCACTTCATCCTTGCGGTTGGCAAACACCATCACCCGTTCCCAGCCGTTGTCATTGACCAGGTTGTAGAGCAATTTGTATTTGTCGGCACCCGCCACCGCGTAGATGTGTTGCTCGACGTTCTCGCTGGCGACATTCTGCGACTCGATCTCGACGATCGACGGGTCGGTCGTCCACTGCTTGGCGAGGTTCATGACGTCTTCGGTGAATGTCGCGGAGAACAGCAAGGTCTGCCGCTCGTTTTTTGGCGGGGTCTGGCGAATGATCTGACGCACCTGCGGGATGAAGCCCATGTCGAGCATGCGGTCCGCTTCGTCCAGCACCATCACTTCGACCATGTCCAGGTGCACGTCGCCGCGCTGGTTGAAGTCGAGCAGTCGGCCAGGCGTTGCGACGAGGATGTCGCAGTGACGGGCTTCGAGATGCTTGAGCTGTTTGTCGAAGTCCATACCGCCGACAAATGTCATGACATTGAGGCCGGTGTACTTCGTCAGGTCGGCGGCGTCCTTGGCAATCTGCACCACCAATTCACGGGTCGGAGCAATGATCAGCGCGCGCGGCTCACCCATGTAGCGCTCTTTCGGTGGCGGCGTCTGCAGCAGTTGAGTGATGATCGAAATCAGAAATGCGGCGGTTTTTCCGGTGCCGGTCTGGGCGCGGCCGATGGCGTCTTTGCCAGCGAGGGTAAAACCGAGCACCTGAGCCTGGATCGGCGTGCAATAAGGAAAGCCGAGGTCCTGGATGGCGTGCATCAGCTCGGGTGCGAGTTTGAAATCGTGGAAACGCGTTTTGCCTTCCTGGGGTTCAACAGCGAAATCTTCGAGTTTCCAGGGGATCACCGGCGCTTTAGGCTTGGGTTCTCGACGCGGGCTTCGGTGCTTCGGTGCTTCGGCGAGCGGCTGTTCGGCTGCAACTGCTTCGACAGCCGGCGCGGTCATTGCGGCCTCTGCGCCTGGGCCGCGGCCCGACGGGCTGATGTCGGCTCGGTGGCTGGTGCTGTGAGACGCAGTGGAAACTGGCGCGAGCTGCTCAGTCCCGCTTTTACCGAACATTTTCTTGAGTGCTTTGAGCACGGTCATCTCATCAATAGGTTAAGTGCCGGCCAGTGTAATGCAAGAACCGGGCGCGGCGTAGTGGGAGGGATCAATGGGCTGTTTTCCTGCGGTCAACGCAAATGCTCACCGAGCCACACCCCGATATCGCGGATCTCTTCAGGTAACACTTCGTGACCCATTGGGTATTCCTGCCATGTCACGGTGACACCATGGTGCTTCAGATATTCATAGGCGGTCCGCCCCATGACGTTCTGCACCACGTCATCGTACTGACCGTGCAGGGAAAGTGCCGGAATACGCTGTTGACTGGCGGACAACTGCAGCTCATCACTGAACGTCGGCGCATAAGTAGAGAGGGCAAGTACGCCACCCAGAGGTCCCTGCCATTTAACAAAGGCAGCGTGCAAGACCACCGCGCCGCCCTGCGAAAACCCGGCGAGGAAAATCCGCGAGGCGTCTATTCCGCTGGTGCGCTGCTCTTCAATCAATGCCAGTACGCGGTCGGCTGATGCGTCGAGCTGTTCGCGACTGATCGCGCGCGCCGGGCTCATGGCCAATATGTCGTACCAGCTTGGCATCTCGTAACCACCATTGATGGTCACGGCCCGGGTCGGTGCCTGCGGCAGAACGAAGCGGGTGGTCAGCAGACTTTCCTGCAGCGCTTCCGCCACCGGCAGAAAATCATAACGATCGGCACCCAGGCCGTGCAGCCAGATAACACAGGCATCAGCGGCCTTAACAGGTTGAAGAATCAAGGGCTCGGTCATGGCTGCTCCAAATATGTGCATGCGCGCTCAATGAGTGCGTGATCTGAGTGCGCATCGGGTTGATCAGTTAAGAAGATGTCGCAAGGCTACAAGTTTAGCTATTGACCTGTCGCGTATCGAGCTCGGCGAGCGGTCTGGTACGGGCTTTGCTATGTAAACGCTTGTACGAATATTCCTCTGCCTGGCGGTAACACTATCAGGCCATCGTCAGCAGCGGGATAGCAAGAATCCGGTGATGGATGTTCGCCAACGGCCGCAACGGGCTTCGCGAACGTGAAAGGGCTACAGCCTGTTCGGCCGATTGGTAAGAAGCGAGAGCCCATGAAAGTGGATCTCTGCTACTCGACTTATAGCTAGGTCTTACGTCGGTTGACCCTAAAAAAAGCCAACACGGGTCAACAACGCCTCATAAGGGTGCGACTGGACTCACGCTCCGACACAACAAGAGCAAAACTGGAGGTTTGAATGAAGATGTTGAAATCCACCCTGGCCGTCGTGACTGCAGCCGCAGTGCTTGGCGTCAGTGGGTTCGCTCAGGCGGGCGCGACCCTGGATGCAGTGCAGAAAAAAGGTTTCGTACAGTGCGGCGTCAGCGATGGTTTGCCGGGTTTCTCGGTACCGGACGCTACTGGCAAGATCCTCGGCATCGATGCTGACTTCTGCCGCGCAGTGGCCGCTGCCGTTTTCGGCGACGCGAACAAAGTGAAATTCAGCCAGCTGAACGCCAAAGAGCGTTTCACCGCGCTGCAATCCGGCGAAATCGACATTCTGTCGCGCAACACCACCATGACCAGTTCGCGCGATGCGGGCATGGGCCTGAAATTTCCAGGCTTCATTACCTACTATGACGGCATCGGCTTCCTGGTGAACAACAAGCTGGGCGTCAAAAGTGCCAAGGAACTGGACGGTGCAACCATCTGCATCCAGGCCGGTACCACCACCGAGCTGAACGTTTCCGACTATTTCCGCGGTAACGGTCTGAAATACACCCCGATCACCTTCGACACCTCCGACGAAAGCGCCAAGTCGCTGGAATCCGGTCGTTGCGACGTACTGACCTCCGACAAGTCCCAGCTGTTCGCCCAGCGCAGCAAGCTGGCCGCGCCGAAGGACTACGTGGTTCTGCCGGAAACCATTTCCAAAGAGCCATTGGGCCCGGTCGTGCGTAATGGCGACGACGAGTGGCTGGCTGTAGTGCGCTGGACTGGCTACGCCATGCTCAACGCTGAAGAAGCCGGCATCACTTCGAAAAACGTCGAAGCCGAAGCCAAAGCCACCAAGAACCCGGACGTCGCTCGTATGCTCGGCGCTGACGGTGAATACGGCAAAGACCTGAAGCTGCCTAAAGACTGGGTCGTTCAGATCATCAAGCAAGTCGGTAACTACGGCGAAGTGTTCGAGAAGAACCTTGGCAAGAGCACTCCGCTGGAAATTGACCGCGGGCTGAACGCTCTGTGGAATAACGGCGGCATTCAATACGCACCACCAGTGCGCTGATGGTTCTATCACCCGGCGGGCCAACCGCCGGGTGATGTTCTGTTCCATTACATCCGGGGCACTTCATGCAAAATTCAATCGGCGCACCAAAGCAGAGGTTCAGCCTCAGCGATCCAAAAGTGCGTGCGTGGGTATTTCAGATCGTCACCATCATTGGTGTGGTCTCGCTGGGCTGGTTTCTGTTCGACAACACGCAGACCAACCTTGAACACCGGGGCATTACCTCCGGCTTCAGCTTTCTGGAGCGCAGTGCCGGTTTCGGCATCGCTCAAACCCTGATCGATTACACCGAATCGGACAGTTACGCCCGGGTTTTTGTCATCGGTCTGCTCAATACGCTGCTGGTGACATTTATCGGTGTGATCCTGGCGACGTTGCTCGGCTTCATTGTCGGCGTGGCACGCCTGTCGAAGAACTGGATCATTGCCAAACTGGCGACGGTGTACGTGGAAGTTTTCCGTAACATTCCGCCGCTGCTGCAAATCCTGTTCTGGTATTTCGCGGTATTCCTGACCATGCCGGGGCCGCGCGCCAGCCACAACTTCGGTGACACGTTCTTCGTCAGCAGCCGGGGCCTGAACATGCCGGCCGCGCTGGCGTCGGAAGGTTTCTGGCCGTTTGCAGCAAGCGTCGTTATAGCCATTGTTGCCATCGTGATGATGTGCCGCTGGGCCAATAAACGTTTTGAAGCGACCGGCGTACCCTTCCACAAATTCTGGGTAGGCCTGGCGCTTTTTCTGGTGATTCCAGCGCTGTGCGCCTTGATCTTCGGCGCGCCGGTGCACTGGGAAATGCCCGAGCTCAAAGGCTTCAACTTCGTTGGTGGCTGGGTGCTGATTCCGGAACTGCTGGCGCTCACGCTGGCGTTGACCGTGTACACCGCGGCGTTCATCGCCGAGATCGTGCGTTCGGGCATCAAGTCGGTCAGCCACGGCCAGACCGAAGCGGCGCATTCGCTTGGCCTGCGCAACGGTCCGACCCTGCGCAAGGTGATCATCCCGCAAGCCATGCGCGTGATCATCCCGCCGCTGACCAGCCAATACCTGAACCTGGCGAAAAACTCCTCGCTGGCGGCCGGTATCGGTTACCCGGAAATGGTCTCGCTGTTTGCCGGCACGGTGCTCAACCAGACCGGCCAGGCGATCGAAGTGATTGCCATCACCATGAGCGTGTACCTGGCGATCAGTATCAGCATTTCCCTGCTGATGAACTGGTACAACAAGCGCATTGCGCTGATCGAGCGGTAAGGAAAAGCGCATGAGTACTCATATTTTCAAACCTGACATGCCGCCACCGAATCGCAGTATCGGGGTCGTGGCGTGGATACGCGCGAACATGTTCTCCAGCTGGCTCAACACGCTGCTGACCCTGTTTGCGTTTTACCTGATCTATCTGGTGGTCCCGCCGATCCTCGGCTGGGCGATCATCGACGCCAACTGGATCGGTACCAGCCAGGCCGACTGCACCAAGGAAGGCGCCTGCTGGGTGTTCATCCAGCAGCGTTTCGGCCAGTTCATGTATGGCTACTACCCGGTGGACATGCGCTGGCGCGTGGACCTGACCGTGTGGCTGGCAGTGATCGGCGTGGCGCCGCTGTTCATTTCGCGCTTCCCGCGCAAAGCCGTGTACGGCCTGAGCTTCCTCGTGCTTTACCCGATCATCGCGTGGTGCCTGCTGCACGGCGGCGTGTTTGGTCTGAGCACCGTGGCGACCAGTCAGTGGGGCGGCCTGATGCTGACCCTGGTGATTGCGACAGTGGGCATTGCCGGCGCATTGCCGCTGGGGATTGTCCTGGCGCTGGGCCGTCGTTCGAACATGCCCGCGATTCGCGTGGTCTGCGTGACCTTCATCGAGTTCTGGCGCGGCGTGCCGTTGATCACGGTGCTGTTCATGTCCTCGGTGATGCTGCCGTTGTTCCTGCCCGAAGGCATGAACTTCGACAAATTGCTGCGGGCACTGATCGGCGTGATCCTGTTCCAGTCCGCGTACGTCGCCGAAGTGGTGCGCGGTGGTCTGCAAGCGATTCCCAAAGGTCAGTACGAAGCGGCTGCTGCGATGGGCCTGGGGTACTGGCGCAGCATGGGCCTGGTGATCCTGCCGCAAGCCCTGAAAATGGTGATCCCCGGCATCGTCAACACCTTCATTGCGCTGTTCAAGGACACGAGCCTGGTAATCATCATCGGCCTGTTCGACTTGCTCAACAGCGTCAAACAAGCCGCAGCCGACCCGAAATGGTTGGGCATGGCCACTGAAGGCTACGTGTTCGCGGCCCTGGTGTTCTGGATTTTCTGTTTTGGTATGTCGCGCTATTCCATGCATTTGGAACGCAAGCTCGACACTGGCCACAAGCGTTAGGAGCGTAGTTTATGAGTGAAGCGATCAAACAGCCTGTGAGCCCTGAAGGCATTATTCAGATGCAGGGCGTAAACAAGTGGTACGGCCAGTTCCACGTCTTGAAAGACATCAACCTGAACGTCAAACAGGGCGAGCGAATCGTCCTGTGCGGCCCGTCGGGTTCGGGCAAATCGACCACCATTCGTTGCCTCAATCGTCTCGAAGAGCACCAGCAGGGGCGCATTGTGGTGGACGGCGTGGAGCTGACCAACGACCTCAAGCAGATCGAAACGGTGCGCCGCGAAGTCGGCATGGTGTTCCAGCACTTCAACCTGTTCCCGCACCTGACCATCCTGCAGAACTGCACGCTGGCGCCGATGTGGGTGCGCAAGATGCCCAAGCGCAAGGCCGAAGAAATCGCCATGCATTACCTGGAGCGCGTGCGCATTCCAGAGCAGGCGCATAAATTTCCGGGGCAGTTGTCCGGTGGTCAGCAACAGCGCGTGGCGATTGCCCGTGCGCTGTGCATGAAACCGAAAATCATGTTGTTCGACGAACCAACTTCGGCGCTCGATCCGGAGATGGTGAAAGAGGTTCTGGACACTATGATCGGTCTCGCCGAAGACGGCATGACCATGCTGTGCGTGACTCACGAAATGGGCTTCGCCCGAACCGTGGCCAATCGCGTGATCTTCATGGACAAAGGCGAAATCGTCGAGCAGGCGGCGCCGAATGACTTCTTCGATAACCCGCAGAATGATCGGACCAAGTTGTTCTTGAGCCAGATTTTGCATTGATGCGAGGCTGACTCGTATAGACAAACCCGGCCACGTGCCGGGTTTTGCTTTTTCTCGCTCAGGAAGCCGTGAGGGTTTGGTGCTCTTTATGCTCCGTATGTTCGAACCCCCTCAAGTCCGCACCTTCACCCAGTGATCTTACGTCAGCAAGCAAATGCGGATAACGGTCGAGCAGGCGCATCAGTAACACCAATGTTTTTGGGGGAAGTATTTCGCCACGCTCGTAACGAGAAAACGCGTTGTGCCCGCCACCAGACAGTACGTGTACCGCTTCTTTTTGCGTCAGATGCAGCTTGCGCCGGATTCGCTTCATCTCATCGCCAATCATCTGTCGTGCCGCCATCACCAATTCGTCACCCGCGTCCGAATGGCGCTCAGAACAGCTGTCGTCTAACTCCACCTCGCCACACATCTGGCATTCCCAGCCAGATAAATCATCTACGCGGCGCTCCATGCCTTTAACGGACATGGTCACGGCGCGACCCTCGAAATGGCGCATGCCTTCCTGGGCTCCGCAGCTAAAACATTGCTGGGTTTTCATTGGGATTTCTCCTTGAAGGAGATTATCGGTGGGCCACCGCCGGGGCGATATGTCACCTTGATATAAATCTCCAAACCGAATGAGTTGATGTGATAAACATCCTGCCAAACGCGATGATCAGCGTAGGTGGTCATCGATTTGTACAGCATCCTTCCCTGTAGTTCGAAAATGACCGTCAGCATTTCCTCGATGTTTAAACCAAGAATCTGGCCGTCGTTTTTAGCCGTACTGGTGAATGCTTTGCTTCCAAGTCGCCGGACATCGGCCTTGATCACCGCCAAGTCGTAATGAGGCGTGTTCTTTTCCATAAGAAGTCGTTTACCCTGTCCCTGAAATTACCCTTAAAGGGTAATTTTGACTAGTCGAAAATATCGCTCCTTTCCCTGCTCATACACCCTAGACGGTTGCCGTCCTACGCGAAGCTGACTAACATGTCAGAAAATTCATCCTATGATTGGATGAAAGGGCGAATTCCATGTCAGACATTTCTCCACTCGTTAAACGCTCCCTGGTCGACCAAGCGCTGGATCAGCTTCGCCTGAGAATCAATCAAGGTGCCTGGGTTGTCGGCCAGCGACTGCCCACCGAACCCGAGTTGTCGGCAGAGCTGGGCATCAGTCGCAACACCGTGCGCGAAGCGATGCGCGTGTTGGCATTTTCCGGATTGATCGAGATTCGCCAGGGAGACGGCAGTTATCTGCGGGCGGTGGTTGACCCGCTCGACACCGTGAAAGCGTTGTCGCGCTGCTCTGCCGAACAGGCGCGCGAGACGCGGCACATCCTTGAAGTCGAAGCGATCGGCCTCGCTGCGTTGCGCCGCACGGATGAAGATTTGCATGCGCTGCGCGAGGCGCTTGGCGTCAGCGGCAGCCATTACCACGGCGACCTCGACACTTATATCGCCTGCGATTTGGTGTTCCACCGCCGGTTGGTAGCCGCCGCGCACAACCCGGCGCTCAGTGAGCTGTATGGCTATTTTTCCAGCATTGTCGGTGCGCAATTGCGCCACTGCCTGAACATTACACCCCGACGCCAGGAAGTGTTCGACCTGCATATCGAATTGCTTGATGCCGTCGAACAACGCGACCCCGAACGGGCCAAAGCCCTGTCGAGGCAGTTGATCAATGAACCTTGAAACCGAGAAATCCATGTCCAGTAATACGCAACAAAACAAGCGCACAGCTGAGCTCGAAGAGCTGCTGATTGATGCCGAAGCCGATGACGACGAAGTCCAGCAACGCCCCCCGTTACTGCGCCGCCCGTGGCTGCTGTTGCTGGGCCTGATCCTGGTGGCACTGAACCTGCGCCCGGCACTGTCGAGCATGGCACCGATGCTCAGCGACATCTCCAAAGCCCTCGGCTTGTCCGCCGCTCAGGCCGGTTTGCTGACCACGCTGCCGGTGCTTTGCCTGGGTCTGTTTGCACCGCTGGCACCGATCCTCGCGCGCCGTTTCGGTGCCGAGCGGGTCGTACTGGGGATTCTTCTGACGCTGGCCGCCGGGATCATCGTGCGCAGCTCGTTTGGTCAGATCGGCCTGTTTGCTGGCAGCGTAATGGCCGGGGCCAGTATTGGCGTGATTGGCGTATTGCTGCCGGGCATCGTCAAACGTGACTTCGCCAAACACGCCGGGACCATGACCGGGGTTTACACCATGGCCCTGTGTCTGGGCGCCGCCATGGCAGCGGGCGCGACCGTGCCGTTAAGCGAGCATTTCGACCATAGCTGGGCGCTGGGCCTTGGCGTCTGGGTGATTCCGGCCGTGGTCGCGGCGATCTTCTGGTTGCCCCAGGTCGGACCGAAACACGGTGCGCATCAAGTTGCGTATCGCGTTCGCGGATTGTTGCGCGATCGACTGGCCTGGCAAGTAACCTTGTACATGGGCCTGCAATCGTCGCTGGCCTACATCGTTTTCGGCTGGTTGCCGTCGATCCTGATCGGCCGCGGACTGACGCCGACTCAGGCCGGTCTGGTGCTCTCGGGATCAGTGATCGTGCAACTGGCGAGTTCTCTGGCCGCACCGTGGCTGGCCACGCGCGGCAAGGACCAGCGCCTGGCAATCGTGGTGGTCATGGCGCTGGTTCTCGCCGGCCTGTTCGGTTGCCTGTATGCACCGATCGAAGGGTTGTGGGGCTGGGCAATTATTCTGGGCCTGGGGCAGGGCGGCGCATTCAGCCTGGCGCTGACGTTGATCGTGCTGCGCTCGCGCGATTCCCACGTCGCCGCCAACCTGTCGGGCATGGCCCAGGGCTTCGGCTACACGCTCGCGTCCATGGGGCCATTCGCGGTCGGGATTGTGCATGACTGGACCGGTGGATGGTCCGCCGTCGGCTGGATTTTCGGCGTGATCGGCCTCGCCGCGATCGTTGCCGGTCTTGGCGCAGGGCGTTCATTGTATGTCCAGGTAGAAAGCGAAAAGATCTGAGGTTCACGCACCCTCGGTATTCGGTCCACGAATGCCGATAGTGTTGCGTGTGTTTGCAGACTATCGTGCAGGCAATAGAGCCCAACCCTTCGCAATCACAGAGCCTGACCATGAGCGAAACCCACGACGCCTTGATCACCCGTTTCTACCAAGCCTTCCAACGACTGGATGCCGAGGCCATGAGCGCTTGCTACACCGACGACGTGGTGTTCAGCGACCCGGCCTTCGGCGAATTGCGCGGACGTGATGCCGGCGACATGTGGCGCATGCTGACCACCCGCGCGAAGGACTTTTCCCTCACGTTCGACAATGTACGCAGCGATGAACGCACGGGCGGCGCGCATTGGGTGGCGACTTATCTGTTCAGCCAGACCGGCAACACCGTGGTCAACGACATACAGGCGCGGTTCGTCTTTCGCGACGGCAAGATCTGCGAGCACCATGACCATTTCGATCTGTGGGCCTGGTCGCGGCAGGCGCTTGGCTTCAAAGGTTTGCTGCTGGGCTGGACGCCGTTGGTCAGAAACGCTGTTCGCGCCCAGGCATTGAAGGGGTTGAGGGCATTTCAGGCCGCTCGCTGATAAGATCGCCACTTGTCCGGATCAAACCTTAATCGTCACGTGAAAACCCTCAGCCACTCTTCCGTTCTTGCCGCCGAGGCGCCGCCGGTCAGCAAACCCTGGTTTGTGTACCTCGTTCGGGCAGCCAATGGCTCGCTGTATTGCGGGATCAGCGACGATCCCGTGCGCCGTTTTGCCACGCATCAACGTGGCAAGGGCGCGCGATTTTTCCTCTCCAGCCCGGCAGTGGCGCTGGTCTACACCGAAGCCTGCTGCGATAAAAGTGAAGCGCTGCGCCAGGAACGCCTCATCAAAAAACTCAAGAAAAGCGCCAAGGAATGTCTGGTGGCCAGCGCCGCTGGCGTCTTATCAATCTGACTGATCAGTTCCCATCAGGCAGATCTGTAGGCTGCTACCGATTTGCGCGCTAAGCTGCGGACTCTTATTCCAGCGGCGGAGCCGAGCATGTCCGAGTTGATCCTTCATCATTACCCGACGTCCCCGTTCGCCGAAAAGGCGCGCCTGCTGCTGGGCTTCAAAGGCTTGTCCTGGCGATCGGTAAAAATTTCACCGGTGATGCCCAAACCTGATCTGACTGCATTGACCGGCGGCTATCGCAAAACGCCGGTGTTGCAGATAGGCGCCGATATTTACTGCGACACCGCACTGATTGCGCGTCGGCTGGAACAGGAAAAAGCCTTGCCGGCGTTCTTCCCCGAAGGCCAGGAAATGATCGTCGCCTCGTTCGCGGCGTGGGTCGATTCGGTGGTGTTCCAGCATGCTGTCAGCCTGGTGTTCCAGCCGGAATCAGTCGCGGTGCGTTTCGCCAGTTTGCCGCCGGAAGCGATCAAGGCGTTTTTGGCCGATCGCGCCGGTCTGTTCAGCGGTGGCAGTGCCACCCGGTTGTCGGCCGAGCAGGCGCGGCATCAATGGCCGACGATCATGATGCGTCTGGAGCAGCAGCTGCAGCGTGAGCAGGGTGACTTCCTGTTCGGCGCGGCGTCAATTGCCGACATTGCGCTGGCTCATCCGCTGTGGTTCCTCAAGGCGACGCCGGTGACTGCCCCGTTGGTTGATGCTTATCCTGCGGTGTCAGCGTGGTTCGCCCGGGTGATGGGTTTCGGCCATGGCGCTGCGAGCGAGATGACCGCCGAGGAGGCGCTGCAAGTGGCGCGCAATGCGACGCCGACGGCCTTGCCGAATGAGCATTTTGCAGAGCCGAACGGCTTTGAGTCTGGCCAGCAAGTTACGATTGCCGCAACCGATTACGGGGTTGACCCGGTGGCCGGCGAATTGCTGTTTGCGGGGAGTGAAGAATTGATTCTGCGTCGCGAGGACGAGCGCGGCGGTGTGGTGCATGTGCACTTCCCGCGGTTCGGGTTTCGTATCGAGGCTTGCTGATTGACACTTGGTCGAGGCCTGGTGATTCACACCTGGTAGAAGCTTGCTGATTGACACCTGGTCGAGGCTTGGTGACTCACATCTGGTCGTGGCTTGGTGATTCACATTTACTTGTGGCGAGGGGGCTTGCCCCCGTTGGGCTGCGAAGCGGCCTCAAGCTTTGCGACCGCTTCGCGCTCGAACGGGGGCAAGCCCCCTCGCCACAGGGGTTGTGTGAGGCAAACGGATTATTTCAATGCCGCGAGGATGGCATCGGGGTCATAGCCGCGAATCAATGTGCCATTCACATCAATGATCGGAATTCCACCACCGCCCAGGGCCTCATAGGCCTTGCGCGCGTCAGTGTTCTTTTCGATATCGAATTCCTGATACGGAATGCCTTTCTGATCAAGAAAGCGCCGGGTCAGCTTGCAGTAGCCGCACCACTCAGTGGCGTACAGCACGACGTTGGCTTTGGCCTGAGTCTGTTCCGACACCACTTGCGAGGGGTTAAACAACCGCTCGATTTTGCCCCAATTCTGGTAAATCACCACTACCAGCAAAATCAGCAGGATTTTCTTCAAGACCCCGGTCAGCATCAGTTGCGCCGCTTCAGCTGATCGGTCAGCTGCGTAGGAAGGCCTTTGATAATCAAGGTGCCAGCTTCCTCGTCGTATTCGATCTTCGAGCCCAGCAGGTGCGCTTCAAAGCTGATCGACAGGCCTTCGGCGCGACCGGTGAAGCGGCGGAACTGGTTGAGGGTGCGTTTGTCCGCCGGAATCTCCGGGGACAGGCC
This sequence comes from Pseudomonas fluorescens, assembly GCF_902497625.1. Taxonomy (GTDB): domain Bacteria; phylum Pseudomonadota; class Gammaproteobacteria; order Pseudomonadales; family Pseudomonadaceae; genus Aquipseudomonas; species Aquipseudomonas fluorescens_BQ. The sequence goes on from NZ_CABVGX010000016.1 coordinate 70,117, forward strand.
GTAATCCTTGTTGCGGATGTGATCGTAAAAGGCCTTCGGACGTTCTTCGTCGATCAGCTCCGACAACTCCTCCAGACCCATGGGCTCACCCATCTTTGCCTGACTGCTGGCGTAATCGACCAGGGTCTTGGTTTTTTCCCGGGCGGATTCTTCCGGCAGGTCTTCGCTTTCGACGAAGTCACTGAACGCCTTGAGCAGCGTGCGGGTTTCGCCCGGGCCGTCGACGCCTTCCTGACAGCCGATGAAATCGCGGAAGTACTCCGAAACCTTCTTGCCGTTCTTTCCTTTGATGAACGAAATGTACTGCTTGGACTGCTTGTTGTTCTGCCATTCCGAAACATTGATCCGGGCGGCGAGGTGCAGTTGGCCCAGATCGAGATGGCGCGAGGGCGTGACGTCGAGCTCGTCGGTCACTGCAACGCCTTCGCTGTGGTGCAGCAGGGCGATCGCCAAGTAATCGGTCATGCCCTGCTGGTAATGGGCGAACAGCACGTGGCCGCCCACTGACAGGTTCGACTCTTCCATCAACTTCTGCAGGTGTTCCACCGCCACACGGCTGAAGGCGGTGAAATCCTTGCCGCCGTCGAAATACTCCTTCAGCCAGCCGCTGAACGGATGCGCACCGGACTCGGCATGGAAGAAACCCCAGGCCTTGCCTTGTTTGGCGTTATAGCTTTCGTTGAGGTCGGCGAGCATGTTTTCGATGGCGCTCGACTCGGCCAGTTCGGAGTCGCGGGCATGAAGAACTGCAGGTGTGCCGTCGGGTTTTTTGTCGATCAGGTGGACGATGCAATGACGGATCGGCATGGGCTTCTCGGCTGATTGAAGAGAGGAGGGCGTGCTCCCCGAAAAAGCGCCCAGTGTACCGCAATCTTTGGGCATGACAGGCCGACGGATTGGCGCGCTCAATGCAGGCGTTGCGGAAGGGTGCGATCTTTCGATGTTATAACCAGATCAACAGATCGCAGCCTTCGGCAGCTCCTACAGGGCACGCTTAGTCCAATTCCAGCTCGCGCGGCACTGCTTATGCAGTTTTTTCCCGGTTTGGAGCAATAAAGCTGATCAAATGGGCAGCTAGAAGCGGATATTTCCCCGTCTCTGTGCTAGTTTTGCCCGGTCTTGCGCGAAGTCACTGCGTAAAGCGTGCATTCAGCATTTGTCAGGTCGAACCAAACCCTGATTTCGGCATCTATAACCCCGATCCCGTGGTTATTGGCCGAGGGTGCCAGATCCAGAAGATCCGGCTCGATGGCTGACACTGCACTCTGCAATCCATATGAATTTGATAGGGAAGGAACACTACATGGCTCTTACTAAAGACCAACTGATCGCCGACATCGCTGAAGCTATCGACGCGCCAAAAACCACCGCGCGTAACGCTTTGGACCAACTGGGCCAAATCGTTGCTGATCAGCTGGAAAACGGCGGCGAAATCACTCTGCCAGGTATCGGCAAACTGAAAGTGACTGAGCGTCCTGCCCGTACTGGCCGTAATCCTTCGACTGGCGCAGCCATCGAAATCGCTGCCAAAAAAGTTATCAAGCTGGTTGTGGCCAAAGGCCTGACTGACGCTGTTAACAAGTAAGACACATTAGAAAAAACCGTGCGCCGGAGTGATCCGGGCACGGTTTTTTTGTGTCTGTGATTCAGCGATTGACCTGCAAACATCTAAACCCATGTGGGAGCGAGCCTGCTCGCGAAAGCGATCTGACAGTCAACATTGATGTGACTGATCAACCGCTTTCGCGAGCAGGCTCGCTCCCACATTGGATTTTCACAGGTCAGAAATAGCTTTACTCAGCTTTTACGCGCCCAGCGCTCGCGCCATACCTGCTGCTCGGATTTGGTCTGGAAGGTCCAGGCCACAAAGCGACTCTTCTTCTGTCCCTGAGACATTTCCACTACCTGGCTTTCCAGCACGCCAGCCTTTTTCAAAGCGATCTCGATGGCCGGCAGATTGGAGGCTTTCGACACCAGCGTGCTGAACCACAACACCTTGTGCTGGAAGTGCGCGCTCTCGGCGATCAGCTGGGTGACGAAGCGTGCTTCACCGCCTTCACACCAGAGCTCAGCGGATTGACCGCCGAAGTTCAGCACCGGTAGCTTGCGCTTGGGGTCGGCGCGGCCTAGAGCGCGCCACTTGCGCTCGCTGCCTTTGGTTGCCTCGTCCATCGAGGCGTGGAACGGCGGGTTGCACATGGTCAGGTCGAAGCGTTCGCCCGGTTCCAGCAAACCCAGCAGAATGTGCTTCGGATTGCTTTGCTGACGCAACTGAATGGCTTTGTTCAACCCGTTCGATTGCACAATGGCCTTGGCAGCGGCCACAGCGGTCGGATCGATTTCCGAGCCGAGGAAGTGCCAGCGGTAATCGCTGTAGCCGATCAATGGGTAGACGCAGTTGGCGCCCATGCCGATGTCGAGTACCTTGACCGGCGCACCGCGCGGGATCTCGCCCTCGTTGACGCTGGCCAGCAGGTCAGCCAGGAAGTGCACGTAGTCGGCCCGGCCCGGTACTGGTGGGCAAAGGTAGTCCGCCGGAATGTCCCAATGGGCAATGCCGTAGAACGACTTGAGCAGCGCCCGGTTGAACACGCGCACGGCGTCCGGGCTGGCGAAGTCGATACTTTCCTTGCCATACGGATTGATGATCACGAACTTCGCCAGTTCCGGCGTGGTTTTGATCAGCGCCGGGAAGTCGTAACGACCCTGATGGCGATTGCGCGGGTGCAGGCTGGCCTTCTCGCGCGGCTGGGCGGCGTTGGCCGGGGTCGCGGATTCGGGCTTCTTGCGCGCAGGGCGGGGAGTGCGGGGGGCGTTCATGGGCGTGGTCGATTCGGGTATGGCTGAAAGTGGCGGGCATTGTCCCACATTCAAGCATTTTGAACTCAATACCTGTGGGAGCGGGCTTGCTCGCGAATGCGATTTAACATTCAACATTGATAATGACTGACTCATCGCCTTCGCGAGCAAGCCCGCTACCACAGGGGGATTGCGGCGATTGGACAAAAAAAGGGAGGCCATTTCGGGCCTCCCTTTTTTATTGCGATTTTCCGTTACAGACTGGCAATCCGCGCATGCTGCTCCGCCAGCTTGCCCAAAGCCTGTTCGGCTTCAGCCAGTTTGGCGCGCTCCTTCTCGATGACTTCGGCCGGGGCCTTGTCGACGAAGCCGGCGTTGGACAGCTTGCCGCCCACGCGCTGAACTTCACCCTGCAGACGCAGGATTTCCTTGTCCAGACGTGCCAGTTCGGCGTCCTTGTCGATCAGGCCGGCCATCGGCACCAGCACTTCCATCTCGCCCACCAGTGCGGTAGCGGACAGCGGTGCCTCTTCGCCAGCAGCCAGCACAGTGATCGATTCCAGACGCGCAAGCTTCTTCAGCAGCGCTTCGTTCTCGCTGAGACGACGCTGATCTTCGGCGCTGACGTTTTTCAGGAACAGGTTCAGCGGCTTGCCCGGCCCAATGTTCATCTCGGCGCGGATGTTGCGCGTGCCAAGCATCAGCGTCTTCAGCCACTCGATATCGTCTTCGGCGGCTGGATCGATGCGCGCTTCATTGGCCACCGGCCAAGGTTGCAGCATGATCGTCTTGCCTTCGATACCGGCCAGTGGCGCGATGCGCTGCCAGATTTCTTCGGTGATGAACGGCATGAACGGATGCGCCAGGCGCAACGCAACTTCCAGCACCCGAACCAGTGTACGGCGGGTGCCGCGCTGGCGTTCGACCGCAGCGTTCTCGTCCCACAGCACCGGCTTGGAGAGTTCCAGGTACCAGTCGCAATACTGGTTCCAGATGAACTCGTACAGCGCTTGTGCTGCCAGGTCGAAGCGGAACTGGTCGAGTTGACGGGTTACTTCGGCTTCGGTGCGTTGCAGTTGCGAGATGATCCAGCGATCCGCCAGCGACAGCTCGTAAGCCTCGCCGTTCTGGCCGCAATCTTCGCCCTTGTCCAGCACGTAACGCGCGGCGTTCCAGATCTTGTTGCAGAAGTTGCGATAGCCCTCGACGCGACCCATGTCGAACTTGATGTCACGACCCGTGGACGCCAGCGAGCAGAACGTGAAGCGCAGGGCATCGGTGCCATAACTGGCGATGCCGTCGGCGAACTCGTCGCGAGTCTGCTTCTCGATCTTCTTCGCCAGTTTCGGCTGCATCATGCCGGAGGTGCGTTTCTGCACCAGATCTTCCAGCTCGATACCGTCGATGATGTCCAGCGGGTCCAGGACGTTGCCCTTGGACTTGGACATCTTCTGGCCCTGGCCATCACGCACCAGACCGTGCACATAAACGGTCTTGAACGGAACTTGAGGGGTGCCGTCTTCGTTCTTCACCAAGTGCATGGTGAGCATGATCATCCGGGCAACCCAGAAGAAAATGATGTCGAAACCGGTGACCAGCACGTCAGTGGAGTGGAATTTCTTCAGGAACTCGGTCTGCTCAGGCCAGCCCAGGGTGGAGAAGGTCCATAGCCCGGAGCTGAACCAGGTGTCGAGCACGTCATTGTCCTGTTGCAGCGCAACGTCCGGGCCGAGGCTGTGCTTGGCGCGCACTTCGGCTTCGTCGCGACCGACATAAACCTTGCCCGACTCGTCATACCAGGCCGGAATCCGGTGGCCCCACCACAGTTGACGGCTGATGCACCAGTCCTGGATGTCACGCATCCACGAGAAGTACATGTTTTCGTACTGTTTCGGCACGAACTGGATGCGGCCGTTTTCAACGGCGGCGATTGCAGGCTCGGCCAACGGCTTGGTGGACACGTACCACTGGTCGGTCAGCCACGGCTCGATGATGGTGCCGGAACGGTCGCCTTTCGGCACTTTCAGGGCGTGATCGTCAACGCTGACCAGCAGGCCCGCGGCGTCGAATGCCGCAACAATTTGCTTGCGGGCTTCGAAACGGTCGAGGCCGGCATATTCGGCCGGAATCTTGCCATCGACGCTTTCGTTCAGCGTACCGTCGAGGTTGAACACCTGGCAGGCCGGCAGGACGGCGGCGTTCTTGTCGAAGATGTTCAGCAGCGGCAGGTTGTGGCGCTTGCCCACTTCGTAATCGTTGAAATCGTGGGCCGGGGTGATTTTCACGCAGCCGGTGCCGAATTCCGGATCACAGTAATCGTCGGCGATGATCGGGATGCGGCGGCCCACCAGCGGCAGCTCGACAAATTTGCCGATCAGGGCTTTGTAGCGTTCATCGTTCGGGTTAACCGCCACGGCGGCGTCGCCAAGCATGGTTTCCGGGCGCGTGGTCGCGACGATCAGGTAATCGTTGCCTTCAGCGGTCTTCACGCCATCAGCCAGCGGATATTTCAGGTTCCACAGGAAGCCCTTCTCGTCGTGGTTTTCCACTTCAAGGTCGGAAATCGCCGTGTGCAGCTTGGTGTCCCAGTTGACCAGGCGCTTGCCGCGATAAATCAGGCCGTCTTCGTGCAGACGCACAAAGGCTTCCTTGACCGCTTCCGAGAGGCCGTCGTCCATGGTGAAGCGCTCGCGGCTCCAGTCCACGGACGAGCCGAGGCGGCGGATCTGCCGGCTGATATTGCCGCCGGACTGATCCTTCCATTCCCAGATTTTCTCGAGGAATTTTTCGCGACCGAGGTCGTGACGGCTCTGGCCCTGAGCTTCGAGTTGGCGTTCCACCAGCATTTGCGTGGCGATACCGGCGTGGTCGGTGCCCGGCTGCCACAGGGTGTTGCGACCCTGCATGCGGCGGAAGCGGATCAGGGCGTCCATGATCGCGTTGTTGAAACCGTGACCCATGTGCAGGCTGCCGGTGACGTTCGGCGGCGGGATCATGATGGTGTAGGACTCGCCCGCGCCTTGCGGGGCGAAGTAATTCTCGGACTCCCAGGTGTTGTACCAGGAAGCTTCAATGGCGTGCGGCTGGTAGGTCTTGTCCATGCGCGGCGGGACCCTATTGGCAGTAATTCAGGAAAAGCCGATGAGTATAGCGGGGCACGCGGCGCAGGGCGAGCAGGGGTGGACAGGGCGCGTCATCCATTTCAGCGCGAACACTGTAGGAGCTGCCGCAGGCTGCGATCTTTTGATCTCCATCTTTTTCGGGTTGAAGATCGAAATCAAAAGATCGCAGCCTGCGGCAGCTCCTACAGTGCCGAGGTGGGGTCTATTCGTACTGGCTGAGCAACCGCTCCATCCGCGCCGCCAGTCGGCGTTTGATTTCGGTTTCAATGTGCGGCGCAAAATCGTCGATCACGTCTTGCATGATCAATTGCGCGGCGGCTCGAAGTTCGCTGTCCAGATGCAGCAGGTCGTCGGGATTCTTGCTTGTAGCCTGTGCCGGTTGTCCCGCAGAAGCGGGCACGGGTGGTTCGATGGTGGGCTGGGAGGCACTGACCGAATCGAACAACATCGGAATCTGTTCCTGCTCATCATCTTCGACCGTGTCGGTCAGCAGCGGCGGTTGCAGGTTGTCATCGCCGAGCAGTTGGCGGATCGACTCAAGGTCGTCCAGCAGGTGCGTGGGCTTTTGCAGCGGTTTTGGAGTGTCCATCGGAATGCTCAGAGTCGCTGTAAACGGTGATCTTGCAAAGAATAGCCTTGTTCGCGGTAGAAGCGAAAACTCTCCCGCGCGGCCGTGCGAATCGCCGGGTCTTCAACCACCACTTCCGCCACGCGGGCGAAGCGTTGGGCAAAGGCCGGGACTTTCAGGTCCAGGTTGACCAGAAGATCCTGGTGCTCACCGCAGTCATCGCCAAGGCCCAGCACGATCAAACTGCCAGGCTCGCTTTCTGCGGGGCCATGGGGCACGAAACTTTCGCCCTTGAAGGTCCACAGGCGCGCATCGAGATCGTCACGCTGGGCGGCATCGCTGCAATGCAGGTAGATGCGATGGCCCATGCGCCAGGCTTTTTCGGTAAGTTTGCAGGCGAAATCCAGCCGCGCCGAGGGGTTGGCGCTGGGCAGGATATAAAAGTCGACTTGGGTCATTGCGGTTCCTGAGCCCTCAGCGGCGTCACATCAGCGACGCCGCCGCAGGTCATCGGTTTCAGGCTTTGGCGCGGTCCAGCAGGTATTGGGTCAGCAGGGGAACCGGGCGGCCGGTGGCGCCTTTGTCCTTGCCGCCGCTGGTCCATGCGGTGCCGGCGATGTCCAGGTGCGCCCAGTTGAGGTTCTTGGTAAAGCGCGAGAGGAAGCACGCGGCGGTAATGGTCCCGGCTTTTGGCCCGCCGATGTTGGCGATGTCGGCAAACGGGCTGTCCAGTTGTTCCTGATATTCATCAAATAGCGGCAACTGCCAGGCGCGATCGTCGGCCACCTGGCCGGCGCTCAGCAGTTGGCCGATCAGCTCGTCGTTATTGCCCAGCAGGCCGGAGGTGTGCGCACCAAGGGCAACGACGCATGCGCCGGTCAAAGTGGCGATGTCGATCACTGCTTGCGGCTTGAAACGTTCCGAGTAAGTCAGGGCATCGCACAGCACCAGACGGCCTTCGGCGTCGGTGTTGAGGATTTCCACGGTCTGGCCGCTCATGGTGGTGACGATGTCACCCGGGCGCGAAGCATTGCCGCTCGGCATGTTCTCGGCGCAGGCGAGAATGCACACCAGGTTGATCGGCAGTTTCAGTTCGAGCACGGCGCGCAGGGTGCCGAAGACGCTTGCCGCGCCGCCCATGTCGTACTTCATTTCGTCCATGCCGGCGCCCGGTTTCAGGCTGATGCCGCCGGTGTCGAAGGTGATGCCCTTGCCGACCAGCGCGTATGGCTTCTCGGATTTCTTGCCGCCGTTGTACTGCATGACGATCAGGCGTGGCGGCTGGTCGCTGCCCTGGCCGACGGCGTAGAACGAGCCCATGCCGAGGTCTTTGATCTTCTTCTCATCGAGGACTTCGACTTTCAGGCTTTTGAATTCCTTGCCGAGGTTCTTCGCCTGCTCGCCGAGGAACGTCGGATGGCAGATGTTCGGCGGCAGGTTGCCCAGGTCGCGAGTGAACGCCATACCGTTGGCGATTGCGGTCGCATGGGCGACAGCGCGCTCGACTTCGGCCTGAGCAGCCTTGATGGTCACCAGGGTGATTTTCTTCAGGGCGCGGGGTTCGGCTTTCTGGCTCTTAAAGCGATCGAACGTGTATTCGCCGTCGACCAGTGTTTCAGCGAGCAAACGGGTTTTGCCGTAGCTGTCGCGACCCTTGATTACCACTTCATCCAGCGCCAGTACGGCATCGCTGCCGCCCAGGCCTTTGAGGGTGTTGAGGATGCCGGCGACTATTTTACGAAACGGACGGTCGGACAGTTCTTCATCCTTACCCACGCCCACCAGCAGCACGCGCTCGGCTTTGAGGTTTGGCAGGCTGTGCAGCATCAGGCTTTGCCCGACTTTGCCGGCCAGGTCGCCACGCTTGAGCACAGCGCTGATCGCACCGCCGCTCAGATCGTCGAGTTGTCTGGCAACCGCGCCAAGTTTGCGGCCTTCGCCAACGGCGACGACCAGGGTGGCAGTCTTCAACGTTTCTGGGCTAACGCTTTTTACAACCAGTTCCATGTCCGGGTCCCTGAATTAATGGTCAACACGCAAGTGTCTGAACTTGCTTATAAACAGAAAGACGCAGGACACGGCCTGCGACAAAGGCCGCAGTTTGAACCTCGCTACCGGCGCCTGACAACCCTCGGCTGCACGATCTTCAACCCATTGACTGCCTGCGTAACTATCCGCAGTGACAGGCGCACCCAATCACAGGATAATGCGCCAACTTTTTTCGGCGGCCCTGGCTTGCGGGTCGCCTGATATGTTTGCTTGTTTGGCCGCCTTAGCCTGACAACCCTGGAGTGTCTGGTTTGATCGTCTTCCGTTACCTATCCCGCGAAGTCCTGTTGACCCTGAGCGCCGTCAGTGCCGTGCTGCTGGTCATCATCATGAGCGGACGCTTCATCAAGTATCTTGCCCAGGCGGCTGCCGGCCTGCTGGATCCGGGCTCGCTGTTCCTGATCATGGGTTTTCGTCTGCCAGGCTTCCTGCAGCTGATCCTGCCGCTCGGCCTGTTTCTCGGGATCCTGCTGGCCTACGGTCGCTTGTATCTGGAAAGCGAGATGACCGTGCTTTCCGCCACGGGCATGAGTCAGCAACGCTTGCTTGCCATGACCCTTTTCCCTGCCACGCTGGTTGCGTTGGTAGTGGCATGGTTGAGCCTCAGCCTCGCGCCGCAAGGGGCCAACCAGTTTCAGCTGTTGCTCAACAAGCAGGATGCCCTGACCGAGTTCGATACCCTGGAACCTGGTCGCTTTCAGGCGCTGCGCGACGGCACTCGGGTGACGTATACCGAAACGCTGTCCGATGACCGCATCAATCTCGGTGGCGTTTTCATCTCGCAGAAGAACATCTCTTCCGACAAGAAAGACCGCGGTATTTCCGTACTGGTGGCCGAGAAGGGCCGTCAGGAAATCCGCCCTGACGGCAATCGCTACCTGATTCTCGACAACGGTTATCGTTACGACGGTAACCCGGGCCAGGCTGATTACCGTGCGATCAAGTATCAGGAATACGGTGTGCTGCTGCCCAAGCCGGACGTCAGCGAAGAGGTGACCGATCGTGATGCGATGACCACCCGCTCGCTGTTCGGCAGTGACGACATCCGTTCCCGCACCGAACTGCAATGGCGTCTGTCGTTGCCGCTGCTGGTGTTCGTCGTGACCTTGATGGCGGTGCCGCTGTCGCGGGTCAACCCGCGTCAGGGCCGCTTCCTCAAACTGCTGCCGGCGATTCTTCTTTATATGGCATACCTGAGCATCCTGATTGCCGCTCGCGGCGCCCTCGAAAAGGGCAAGATCCCGCCGGCACTGGGCTTGTGGTGGGTGCATGGGATCTTCCTGGCCATTGGCCTGGGCTTGCTCTACTGGGAACCGTTACGCCTGAAGATGGCGAGTCGCCGCAGCGCGCTGGAGGTGGCTCGTGGTTAAACTCGATCGCTACATCGGCAGCACCGTTTTCATTGCGATCCTCGCTGTGCTGGGGATCATTCTCGGTCTGGCCACGCTGTTTGCCTTTATCGACGAGATAGGCGACGTCAGCGATACCTACACCTTGCTGGATGTCCTGAGTTATGTCCTGCTGACGGCTCCGCGCCGGCTCTATGACATGTTGCCGATGGCAGCGTTGATTGGCTGCCTGATCGGCCTCGGCACGCTCGCCAGTCACAGCGAACTGACCATCATGCGTGCAGCGGGCGTTTCGGTCGGCCGTATCGTCTGGGCGGTCATGAAGCCGATGCTGGTGCTGATGGTTGCGGGTCTGTTGATTGGCGAGTATCTGGCGCCGGCCACCGAAAGCGCCGCCCAGGCCAACCGTTCGCTGGCGCAGGGCAGCGGCGACGCACAAAGTGCCCGGCACGGCCTGTGGCACCGTCAGGGTGACGAGTTCATTCACGTCAACTCGGTGCAACCCAATGGTGTGCTTTACGGCGTAACCCGCTACCGTTTTGATGATCAACGTCACATGCTCTCGTCGAGCTTCGCCAAACGTGCGGAGTTCGATAAGGATCACTGGCAGCTGACCGATGTTGCCACCACGATTTTCCATGAGAAGAATACCGAGGTGGTGAACGCGCCAGTCGAGCGTTGGGACGTGGCCCTCAGTCCGCAATTGCTCAGCACCGTGGTGATGTCGCCTGACTCGTTGTCGATCAGCGGGCTGTGGGGTTACATCCACTATCTGGCCGATCAGGGCCTGGCGAACGGCCGTTACTGGCTGGCATTTTGGGTCAAGGTGTTGCAACCGCTGGTGACTGCCGCACTGGTGTTGATGGCCATCTCTTTCATCTTCGGTCCGCTGCGTTCGGTGACCCTGGGTCAGCGCGTGTTCACCGGCGTGCTGGTGGGGTTCACCTTCCGTATCGTCCAGGATCTGCTTGGGCCGTCGAGTCTGGTGTTCGGTTTCTCGCCGCTGTTTGCGGTGCTGGTTCCGGCAAGCATCTGCGCCTTGGCCGGGCTCTGGTTGTTGCGCAGGGCGGGTTGATTGCAGGAACCGGTTTGCTGGCGATGGCATCGCTGCGGTCATCCAGATCCATCGCCGCGCCCCTGTTGCCAGCAAGCCGGCTCCCACAAAAGCCGCTAAAAGCGCCCCTGTCGCAAGACCGGGGCGTTTTTGTAAGTGCCGTCTGACCTGCGAACGTGACGCTTGCGCCGAGGATCAGGTACAATTCCCGGCTATTTTTCGGCGGGCTATGCCTGCAGCCTTTTTGAGTGTTGATCCGTGAGTGATTTGAGTCATATCCGCAATTTCTCCATCATCGCCCACATTGACCATGGCAAGTCGACGCTGGCTGATCGTTTCATCCAGATGTGCGGCGGCCTTGCCGAGCGCGAAATGGAAGCTCAGGTCCTCGACTCCATGGACCTGGAACGTGAACGCGGGATCACCATCAAGGCCCACAGCGTCACTCTGTATTACACCGCCCGCGATGGCATCAAATATCAGCTGAACTTCATTGACACCCCCGGCCACGTTGACTTCACCTACGAAGTCAGCCGGTCGCTGGCGGCCTGCGAAGGCGCATTGCTGGTGGTCGATGCCGGTCAGGGCGTTGAAGCGCAGTCGGTTGCCAACTGCTACACGGCCATCGAGCAGGGCCTGGAAGTCATGCCCGTGCTGAACAAGATCGACCTTCCGCAGGCCGATCCGGACCGCGTCAAGGAAGAAATCGAGAAGATCATCGGCATCGATGCCACCGATGCGGTCGAGTGCAGCGCCAAGACCGGTCTGGGCGTCGACGAAGTGCTCGAACGTCTGGTGCACACCATTCCCGCGCCGACCGGCAACTACGAGGATCCTCTGCAAGCGTTGATCATCGACTCCTGGTTCGACAACTACCTGGGCGTTGTCTCTCTGGTTCGCGTGCGCCACGGTCGCGTTAAGAAGGGCGACAAGATCCTGGTCAAGTCCACCGGCAAGATCCACCTCGTGGACAGCGTCGGCGTGTTCAACCCAAAACACACCGCCACCGCTGATCTCAAGGCTGGTGAAGTGGGCTTCATCATCGCCGGCATCAAGGACATTCACGGCGCACCGGTCGGTGACACCCTGACCTTGAGCTCCACGCCCGACGTCGACGTGCTGCCAGGCTTCAAGCGCATTCAGCCGCAGGTTTACGCCGGCCTGTTCCCGGTCAGCTCCGACGATTTCGAAGATTTCCGCGAAGCCCTGCAAAAGCTCACGCTCAACGACTCGTCCCTGCAGTACACCCCGGAGAGCTCCGACGCCCTGGGCTTCGGCTTCCGTTGCGGCTTCCTCGGCATGCTGCACATGGAAATCATCCAGGAGCGCCTTGAGCGCGAGTACGACCTGGACCTGATCACCACAGCACCGACAGTAATTTTCGAACTGTTGTTGAAAACCGGTGAAACGATTTACGTCGACAACCCGTCGAAGCTTCCAGACCTGTCCTCGATCGAAGACATGCGTGAACCGATCGTGCGGGCCAATATTCTTGTGCCGCAGGAACACCTGGGCAACGTCATCACCCTGTGCATCGAGAAACGTGGCGTCCAGCACGACATGCTGTTCCTCGGAACTCAGGTCCAGGTGACTTACGATTTGCCGATGAACGAAGTGGTCCTCGACTTCTTTGACCGTCTCAAATCCACCAGCCGTGGCTATGCTTCGCTGGATTACCATTTCGATCGTTATCAATCGGCTAATCTGGTGAAGCTGGATGTGCTGATCAACGGTGACAAGGTCGACGCCCTGGCGTTGATCGTGCACAAGGATAATGCGCATTACAAAGGTCGCCAGTTGACCGAGAAGATGAAAGAACTGATTCCGCGTCAGATGTTCGACGTTGCGATCCAGGCCGCCATTGGCGGGCAGATCATTGCGCGAACCTCCGTCAAGGCACTCAGAAAGAACGTATTGGCCAAATGCTACGGCGGTGACGTCAGCCGCAAGCGCAAGCTGTTGGAAAAGCAGAAGGCTGGTAAAAAACGCATGAAGCAGGTCGGTAACGTGGAAATTCCACAGGAAGCCTTCCTTGCAGTGCTCAGGTTGGATAGTTAGGTCCTATGTCGCTAAATTTCCCGCTGTTGCTGGTCATCGCTGTTTTCGTCTGCGGCCTGTTGGCATTGCTCGATCTGGTTTTTCTGGCGCCGCGTCGGCGAGCCGCCATTGCTTCCTATCAGGGTAGCGTCAGCCAGCCTGACGGGTTGGTGGTCGAGAAACTCAACAAAGAGCCGCTGCTGGTCGAATACGGCAAGTCGTTCTTTCCGGTGCTGTTCATCGTGCTGGTGCTGCGTTCATTCCTGGTGGAGCCGTTCCAGATTCCATCGGGCTCGATGAAACCCACCCTGGATGTCGGCGACTTCATTCTGGTGAACAAGTTTTCCTACGGGATCCGCTTGCCGGTGCTCGACAAGAAAGTCATCGAAGTTGGTGATCCGCAGCGCGGTGACGTGATGGTGTTCCGCTTCCCGAGCGATCCGAGCGTCAACTACATCAAGCGTGTCGTTGGCCTGCCGGGTGATCAGATCCGTTACACCGCCGACAAGCGCCTGTTCGTCAATGGTGAATCGGTTGCCGAGCAGTTGGTCGGCTCCGAGCCGGGTACGCTGGGCAGCGCCGAACTCTACAAAGAGAAACTGGGCGCTGCAGAGCATCAGATCCGCAAGGAAATGAGCCGTTACCGCGCAGCGCCGGATCGCTCGTGGACCGTACCCGCCGGGCACTATTTCATGATGGGCGACAACCGTGACAATTCCAACGACAGTCGCTACTGGGATGATCCGAACATTCCCAGGGAGCTGCTGGGCATGGTTCCCGACAAGAATATTGTCGGCAAGGCCTTCGCGGTCTGGATGAGCTGGCCTGAACCCAAACTCAGTCACCTGCCGAATTTCTCGCGGGTCGGCCTGATCAAGTAACCACAACGGCGCTGTTGAACACAGCGCCGAATGCATTTCTGGAGCCGCTACAATCGGCCCCCGACGCATGAAAACACTGATAGTCAGGACGTAATTTTTGAACACAGCGTTATTTGTCCCAAGCCTGTGCCGCCTGTCGGCCGCGGCGGTGGAATCCAGCCACGAACTCTGCGTGGGTAAACCGTGAGCGTTTCCTTGAGCCGTCTAGAGCGTCAGCTCGGCTACACTTTCAAGGATCAGGAACTGATGGTCCTGGCCCTGACTCACCGCAGTTTTGCCGGGCGCAACAATGAACGCCTGGAGTTCCTCGGTGATGCGATCCTCAACTTTGTCGCTGGCGAGGCGCTGTTCGACCGCTTCCCGCTGGCCCGCGAAGGTCAGTTATCGCGTTTACGCGCACGCTTGGTGAAAGGTGAAACCCTGGCCGTGCTGGCCCGCGGTTTTGATCTGGGCGAGTACCTGCGCCTGGGTTCGGGCGAGCTGAAAAGTGGCGGTTTTCGTCGCGAATCAATTCTGGCCGACGCCCTCGAAGCGCTGATCGGGGCGATCTACCTGGACGCCGGCATGGACGTCGCTCGCGAGCGCGTACTGGCCTGGCTGGCCGGCGAGTTCGAAGGCCTCACGCTGGTAGATACCAACAAAGATCCGAAAACCCGCCTGCAGGAACACCTGCAGTCCCGTGGTTGCGAACTGCCGCGTTACGAAGTGGTGGATATCCAGGGTGAGCCGCATTGCCGGACGTTCTTCGTCGAATGTGAAATCACCTTACTGAACGAAAAAAGCCGAGGTCAGGGTGTGAGTCGTCGTATTGCCGAACAGGTAGCGGCCGCCGCAGCACTGATTGCCCTGGGTGTGGAGAATGGCAATGACTGATACAACCGCAACACGCTGTGGCTATGTTGCCATCGTCGGCCGTCCCAACGTGGGCAAGTCCACGTTGCTCAATCACATCCTCGGCCAGAAGCTGGCGATCACCTCGCGCAAGCCGCAGACCACTCGCCACAACATGCTCGGCATCAAGACCGAAGGCGATGTGCAAGCGATTTACGTCGACACCCCGGGCATGCACAAGGGCGGCGAAAAGGCCCTCAACCGTTACATGAACAAGACCGCCTCGGCGGCGTTGAAAGACGTCGATGTGGTGATCTTCGTTGTCGACCGCACCAAGTGGACCGACGAAGACCAGATGGTTCTCGATCGCGTCCAGTATGTGACCGGCCCGTTGATCGTGGCGCTTAACAAAACCGACCGCATCGAAGACAAAGCCGAGTTGATGCCGCACCTGTCCTGGTTGCAGGAACAACTGCCTAACGCGCAGATCATGCCGATCTCGGCCCAGCACGGGCACAACCTCGAAGCGCTGGAGCGGGTAATTGCCGGCTATCTGCCGGAAAACGATCACTTCTTCCCGGAAGACCAGATCACCGACCGCAGCAGCCGTTTCCTCGCCGCGGAACTGGTGCGCGAGAAAATCATGCGCCAGATGGGCGCCGAGCTGCCATACCAGATCACCGTGGAAATCGAAGAGTTCAAGCAGCAGGGCAAGACCTTGCACATTCATGCCTTGATTCTCGTCGAACGTGACGGCCAGAAGAAGATCATCATTGGCGACAAAGGCGAGCGCATCAAGCGCATCGGCACCGAAGCGCGCAAGGACATGGAGCTGCTGTTCGACTCCAAAATCATGCTCAACCTGTGGGTCAAGGTGAAGGGCGGCTGGTCCGATGATGAGCGTGCGTTGCGTTCGTTGGGTTATGGCGACCTGTAAGACTCGGATTTGTGCTACACCGTTGAACCCTGTGGGAGCGAGCTTGCTCGCGATGAGGGCCTGAAATTCAACATCATTGTTGACTGGCAGACCGCAATCGCGAGCAGGCTCGCTCCCACATTGGTTTGTGGTGTTTATAAGATCGCGATCCGTCATTGAGAACTCCATGTCCCAGCCCATCGCTCAGCCCGCCTACGTCCTGCACTCGCGCGCCTATCGCGAAACCAGCGCTTTGGTCGACTTCCTCACGCCGCAAGGTCGGCTGCGGGCGGTGTTGCGCAGTGCGCGGGGCAAGGCGGGCACATTGGCGCGGCCGTTCGTGCCGCTGGAAGTCGAATTTCGCGGCCGCGGCGAACTGAAGAACGTGGGGCGCATGGAAGCGGCCGGCGTGTCCACCTGGCTCAATGGCGAGGCGCTGTTCAGCGGTCTCTATCTCAATGAACTGCTGATTCGGCTGCTACCCGCCGAAGATCCGCACCCGGGTGTGTTCGATCACTACGCCGCGACCCTGCTGGCGTTGGCCGAAGGTCGTCCGCTGGAGCCGCTGCTGCGTTCGTTCGAATGGCGGCTGCTCGACGATCTCGGTTATGGCTTTGCGCTAGGCGCTGACCTCCACGGCGACCCGATCGCCCCCGATGGTCTCTATCGTTTGCAGGTGGATGCCGGGCTTGAGCGGGTCTATTTGCTGCAGCCCGGTCTGTTCAACGGCACCGAGTTATTGGCCATGGCGGACGCCGATTGGTCCGCTCCGGGCGCATTGTCGGCGGCCAAACGCTTGATGCGTCAGGCCTTGGCGGTGCATCTGGGCGGGCGTCCGCTGGTTTCCCGAGAGTTGTTTCGAAAGCCGTAAATTCCTTGTGTATGCTGTGCCCCGAACTTTCCCCTCTTCAGGAGCGCTTCCGTGACCATCAGCAATCGCATTCTTCTTGGCGTGAACATCGACCACGTTGCCACTTTGCGTCAGGCCCGGGGTACGCGTTATCCGGATCCGGTCAAGGCGGCTCTGGACGCGGAAGAAGCGGGCGCTGACGGCATTACCGTGCACCTGCGTGAAGACCGTCGGCACATTCAGGAGCGCGATGTGCTGCTGCTCAAGGACGTGCTGCAAACGCGCATGAACTTTGAAATGGGTGTTACTGAAGAAATGATGCTGTTCGCCGAGCGCATCCGCCCGGCACACATTTGCCTGGTCCCGGAAACCCGCCAGGAGCTGACCACTGAAGGCGGTCTCGACGTGGCGGGACAGGAAGCGCGGATCAAGGCGGCGGTGGATCGTCTGGCGAAGATTGGCTGCGAAGTGTCGCTGTTCATCGATGCAGACGAACGTCAGATCGAAGCATCGCGTCGCGTAGGTGCGCCTGCCATCGAATTGCACACAGGCCGTTATGCTGATGCCGAGACGCCGACGGACGTCGCCGAAGAACTCAAGCGTGTTGCTGATGGGGTGGCGTTCGGTCTGGCGCAGGGTTTGATCGTCAACGCCGGGCACGGTTTGCACTATCACAACGTTGAAGCAGTCGCGGCGATCAAGGGCATCAATGAACTGAACATCGGCCATGCCCTGGTGGCGCATGCGTTGTTTGTCGGGTTCAAGTCGGCTGTTTCCGAGATGAAAGCTTTGATCCTGGCTGCTGCTATGAAAGGCTAAGATCAACAGAGCGCAGCCTTCGGCAGCTCCTATAGAGGTGTGCACATAACTGGGTAGCAGCTGCCGAAGGCTGCGATCTTATGTTTTAAAGCTGCGGATTTTCCTGATTCGGCTTTGATTTATCGATCCCCGGCACGTGCAGGTTGCCTTCGGCGACCTGATCACCTTCCAGCTGCGGCTGCGTCACCCACGTCAGAATGTCGTAGTAGCGCCGGATGTTCGCCACGAAGTGCACCGGCTCGCCGCCGCGGGCGTAGCCATAGCGGGTCTTGCTGTACCACTTCTTCTCGGACAGCCTTGGCAGGATCTTCTTCACGTCCAGCCATTTGTCCGGATTCAGTCCTTCTTTCGCCGCCAGTTTGCGTGCGTCATCCAGATGGCCGCTGCCCACGTTGTAGGCTGCCAATGCGAACCACGTACGATCCGGTTCCTGAATTGACGAGTCGAGCTGCTCCTTCATGTAAGCCAGGTACTTGGCGCCGCCCATGATGCTTTGCTTGGGGTCCAGACGATTGGACACGCCCATGGCCTGCGCGGTGTTCTGCGTGAGCATCATCAGGCCGCGCACCCCGGTTTTGGACGTTACAGCAGCCTGCCACAGTGATTCCTGATAACCCACTGCAGCCAACAGGCGCCAATCGACTTTTTCTTTCTTGGCGTAATTTTTGAAGTGCTGTTCGTATTTGGGCAGCCGTTGCTGCAGATGCTGCGCGAACGTGGTGGCGCCGACGTAGCCGAGCATGTCGACGTGACCGTAATAACGGTCTTTCAAGCGCTGAAGGGTGCCGTTTTTCTTTACCTTGTCGAGGTAGGCGTTGATCTCGTTGAGCAGGCTGTTGTCATCGCCGGGCGCCACGGCCCAGCTCTGATTGCTCGCATCGCCGAGGTCGAAGGCCACCCGCACGTTCGGGAAGTAGACCTGGTTCATCGCCACTTCGTTGGAGTCGACCAGGGTCAGGTCGATCTGGCCCTCATCCACCATGCGCAGCAGGTCAACCACCTCAACCGCGTCGGATTCTTCGTATTCGATGCCGGGAAGTGTCTTTTTCAGTTCTGACAGTTGCCCGGCGTGAGTGCTGCCCTTGAGCACCATGATCTTCTTGCCGACCAGATCCTTCGCGTCGGTCGGCCGCGACTGGCCGTTGCGATAGATGATCTGCGGGGTGACTTCCAGGTAAGAATGGGAAAACCGCACCTGCTTCTTGCGCTCATCGCTGCTGACCAGGCCCGCAGCCGCCAGCACAGGGCCGGTAGGCTTGCCCACCTGATTGAACAGGTCGTCGAGGTTGTCAGCGGTTTCGATCTTGAGTTCGACTCCCAGATCGTCGGCAAAGCGCTTCACCAGCTCGTATTCGAAGCCGGTTTCACCGTTGCGATCCTGGAAGTAGGTAGCAGGGCTGTTTCGGGTAACCACCCGCAGCACGCCATCCTCCTTAACGCGCTCAAGCGTGTTGGGTTTATCAACACAGCCACCGAGCACCAGGAAGAGTCCGGTTGCGATCAGCCATTTGGCGTACCGCGGACGCAAAGCCGTTGGAGAAAACATCTGCGCAGTATACGCAAAGGACCACGAGCGCCATATCTCGACAGCGAAGGGCTTGTCTGCTAGAGCGCAAGAAAGTGACCCGCAGCCCGTAGGAACAGGCCCCGTGGGCAATTTGTCACATAAAAATTAAGCGCCTGGAAGTGTTCCTTCAGAGGTAGATCGGCCTGCCCGACGTCCGGGGATTGCCGTGCGTAGCGTTTCGGGTGATGTCGCGGGCGGTTTAGGCTAGAATGCACGGCCTCAAAGCACACCCCTTCCCGAGGCTGTCCCGAAGATGTTGATCCTGCGCGGCGCTCCTGCCCTTTCTGCCTTTCGCCACAGCAAACTCCTTGAGCAACTGAGCCAGAAGGTCCCGGCTGTCAGCGGCCTGTATGCTGAATTCGCTCACTTCGCCGAAGTTACCGGCGTCCTGACCGGCGACGAACAGCAGGTGCTCGCGCGCCTTCTGAAGTACGGCCCAAGTGTTCCCGTACAGGAGCCGACCGGTCGTCTGTTCCTGGTGTTGCCGCGTTTCGGCACTATCTCGCCATGGTCCAGTAAAGCCAGCGACATCGCGCGCAACTGCGGCCTGAGCAAGGTCCAGCGCCTGGAACGCGGCATCGCGTTCTACGTGGCCGGCCAGTTCAGCGACGCTGACGCGCAGTTGATCTCGGCTGCTCTGCACGACCGCATGACCCAGATCGTCCTCGACAATCTCGAACAGGCCGCCGGCCTGTTCAGCCACGCCGAACCGAAGCCGCTGACCGCGATCGACGTGCTGGGTGGTGGCCGTGCCGCGCTGGAAAAAGCCAATACCGAGCTGGGCCTCGCGCTGGCGGAAGACGAAATCGATTACCTGGTCAACGCCTTTATCGGCCTCAAGCGCAGCCCGCACGACATCGAACTGATGATGTTCGCCCAGGCGAACTCCGAGCACTGCCGTCACAAGATCTTCAACGCCAGTTGGGACATCGACGGTCAGAGCCAGGAAAAAAGCCTGTTCGGCATGATCAAGAACACCTACGTGATGCACAGCGAAGGCGTTCTGTCGGCTTATAAGGACAACGCTTCGGTGATCGTCGGTAACGTCGCCGGTCGTTTCTTCCCGGACCCGGAGACCCGCCAGTACGGCGCGGTGCAGGAGCCGGTGCACATCCTGATGAAAGTCGAAACGCACAACCACCCGACCGCGATTGCCCCGTTCCCGGGCGCATCCACCGGCAGTGGCGGCGAGATTCGCGACGAAGGTGCTACCGGTCGCGGTGCCAAGCCAAAGGCCGGCCTGACCGGTTTCACCGTATCCAACTTGCAGATCCCGGGCTTCGAACAGCCGTGGGAAGTGCCGTATGGCAAACCTGAGCGCATCGTTACCGCGCTGGACATCATGATCGAAGGCCCTCTGGGTGGCGCCGCGTTCAACAACGAATTCGGGCGTCCGGCCCTGACCGGCTATTTCCGTACCTTCGAACAGTCGATCACCACCCCGCGTGGCGACGAAGTTCGCGGTTACCACAAGCCGATCATGCTGGCTGGCGGTATGGGTAATATCCGTGCCGAACACGTGCAGAAAGGCGAGATCACCGTTGGCTCCAAGCTGATCGTGCTCGGCGGCCCGGCGATGCTGATCGGCCTGGGCGGCGGCGCGGCTTCCTCGATGGCCACCGGCACCAGCTCGGCTGACCTCGACTTCGCTTCCGTACAGCGCGAAAACCCGGAAATGGAACGCCGCTGCCAGGAAGTCATCGACCGTTGCTGGCAGTTGGGTGAACACAACCCGATCAGCTTCATCCACGACGTCGGCGCGGGCGGTCTGTCCAACGCCTTCCCGGAACTGGTCAACGACGGCAACCGCGGTGGCCGCTTCGAACTGCGCAACATTCCAAACGACGAGCCGGGCATGGCCCCGCACGAAATCTGGAGTAACGAATCCCAGGAACGCTATGTTCTGGCGGTGGGTCCGGCGGACTTCGAACGCTTCCAGGCGATCTGCGAACGTGAGCGTTGCCCATTCGCGGTTGTGGGTGAAGCCACTGCCGAGCCGCAGCTTACAGTTACAGATAGCCACTTCGGCAACAGCCCGGTAGACATGCCGCTGGAAGTGCTGCTGGGTAAAGCCCCGCGCATGCACCGTTCGGCCGTTCGCGAAAACGAACTGGGCGACGATTTCGATCCGTCGACGCTGGACATCGCCGACTGCGTCGAGCGTGTTCTGCACCACCCGGCCGTCGCCAGTAAAAGCTTCCTGATCACCATCGGCGACCGCACCATCACCGGCCTCGTGGCCCGTGATCAGATGGTTGGCCCGTGGCAGGTGCCGGTGGCCGACGTTGCGGTCACTGCGACAAGCTTCGACGTCTACACCGGTGAAGCCATGGCCATGGGCGAGCGTACTCCGCTGGCGCTGCTGGATGCTCCGGCGTCGGGCCGCATGGCCATCGGTGAAACCCTCACCAACATCGCCGCGTCGCGCATCAACAAAATCTCCGACATCAAGTTGTCGGCCAACTGGATGTCCGCAGCCGGTCACCCAGGTGAAGACGCGCGTCTGTACGACACCGTGAAAGCGGTCGGCATGCAATTGTGCCCGGACCTCGGCATCACCATCCCGGTGGGCAAGGACTCGATGTCCATGGCCACTCGCTGGAACGACGAAGGCGTCGACAAGACCGTGACGTCGCCGATGTCGTTGATCGTGACCGGTTTCGCGCCAGTGGCTGACATCCGTCAGACCCTGACCCCGGAATTGCGCATGGACAAAGGCACCACTGACCTGATCCTGATCGATCTGGGCCGTGGGCAGAACCGCATGGGCGCCTCGATCCTGGCCCAGGTTCATGGCAAGCTCGGCTCGCAAGCGCCGGACGTCGATGACGCCGAAGACCTCAAAGCCTTCTTCGCGGTGATTCAGGGCCTCAACGCCGACGGTCACCTGCTGGCGTACCACGACCGTTCCGACGGTGGTCTGCTGACCAGCGCCGTGGAAATGGCCTTCGCCGGTCACTGCGGCCTGAGCCTGAACCTCGACGGTCTGGCGGAAACTTCCGCCGACATCGCCGCGATCCTGTTCAACGAAGAATTGGGCGCGGTGATCCAGGTTCGTCAGGACGCCACCCCGGACATCCTCGCGCAGTTCAGCGCTGCTGGCCTGGGCGAGTGCGTGTCGGTGATCGGTCAGCCGATGAACAACGGCCAGATCAACATCACCTTCAACGGCGACACCGTCTTCGAAGGCCAGCGTCGTCTGCTGCAGCGTACCTGGGCTGAAACCAGCTACCAGATCCAGCGTCTGCGTGATAACGCCGATTGCGCCGAACAAGAGTTCGACGTGCTGCTGGAAGAAGACAACCCGGGCCTGAGCGTCAAGCTGAGCTACGACGTCAACCAGGACGTCGCCGCGCCTTACATCAAGAAAAACATTCGCCCACAGGTTGCCGTACTGCGTGAGCAGGGCGTCAACGGCCAGGTGGAAATGGCCGCCGCGTTCGACCGCGCCGGTTTCAACGCGATCGACGTGCACATGAGCGACATTCTGGCCGGCCGTGTCGACCTGAACGACTTCAAGGGCATGGTCGCTTGCGGCGGTTTCTCATACGGCGACGTACTGGGTGCCGGCGAAGGCTGGGCCAAGTCCGCGCTGTTCAACAGCCGCGCCCGCGATGCGTTCCAGGGTTTCTTCGAGCGTACCGACAGCTTCACGCTTGGCGTGTGCAACGGCTGCCAGATGATGTCCAACCTGCACGAGCTGATCCCGGGCAGCGAGTTCTGGCCGCACTTCGTGCGTAACCGTTCCGAGCAGTTCGAAGCCCGTGTGGCGATGGTTCAGGTCCAGGAATCGAATTCGATCTTCCTGCAAGGCATGGCCGGTTCGCGCATGCCGATCGCTATCGCGCACGGTGAAGGGCATGCCGAGTTCGCCAGCGAAGAAGCGTTGCTGGAAGCCGATCTGTCCGGTTGTGTGGCAATGCGTTTCGTCGACAACCACGGCAAGGTCACTGAAAGCTACCCGGCCAACCCGAACGGCTCGCCGCGCGGGATTACCGGTTTGACCAGCCGTGACGGTCGCGTGACGATCATGATGCCGCACCCGGAACGTGTATTCCGCGCTGTGCAGAACTCGTGGCGTTCGGAAGACTGGAACGAAGACGCGCCATGGATGCGCATGTTCCGCAACGCGCGCGTTTGGGTGAACTGAGCACTGTGTACAAGCTCTGCTTTTTCGTTCCCGACAGTCACGTCGACGGGGTCAAGAGTGCCGTATTCGCCGCCGGTGGCGGTCGGATCGGCGCTTACGACCACTGTGCGTGGCAGGTGCTCGGCCACGGCCAGTTTCGTCCGCTGGAGGGTAGCCAGCCTTTTATCGGTGAAGCGGGGCAGGTCGAGCAGGTTGAGGAATGGAAGGTTGAACTGGTAGTGGCAGACGAGTTGATAGTGGCCGTAGTGGCCGCGCTGAAACTCAGCCACCCGTACGAGACGCCGGCTTATGAAGTAGTGCGGCTGGAGGAGTTCTAGGTCTCTGGTCGCTGAAATGAAAAACCCGCTGATGCAGATCCGCGGGTTTTTTGTTACCCGGAATTTGAGGGGGATTACGGACGAATCTCGATCATCGTGCCGTCTGGCACCAGATCCCACACTTCACGCATGTCGACGTTGCGCATGGCGATACAGCCGTCAGTCCAGTCCAGGGTATGGAACAGTTCTTCGGGATCTTCCTCTGTGTGGGGCGTGCCGTGGACCATGATCATGCCACCCGGCTCGACGCCTTCACGGCGGGCGCGTGCGGCATCGCTGATGTTCGGATAGGAAATGTGCATCGACAGGTTGAATTTTTCGCTGGTCTTGCGCCAGTCCAGCCAATAGAACCCCTCTGGGGTGCGCTTGTCGCCTTCTATCAGCTTAGGGCCTTTCTTCGCGCCTTTGCCCAGGGAGATGCGATAGGTCTTGAGCGCCTTGCCGTCGTTGATCAGTTGCAACTGGTGCGCGGATTTGAGAACCAGGACTTTCTCGATAATTTTGCCGTCATAGGTTCCCACGGTGGACGCTTGGGACACGGCAACGAACGACAGGCAAAACAAGGCAAGCAACCAGCGCATTAAAACGGTATCCCAAAAAATGTCGCGATGTTGTAGGAGCTGCCGCAGGCTGCGATCTTCCCAGGTCTGAGCAGAATGCGAATCAGGTCAGGGCGGATTGCACCAGCGGCGGAATCGATTCCGACCGCACAGGATAGACCTCACCGCGCCGGTCAGCGAAGAAGCATTCTAGGGTACGGCCCACCGTGCGGAAAGCCAGCTCGGACCAAGGGATGTCGGCTTCCTCAAACAAAGCCACTTCCAGGCTCTCGGGGCCGGCAGCAAAATCCAGATCTACCAGTTCGGCACGGAAAAATACGTGCACCTGACTGATGTGCGGCACGTCGATCAACGTGTAGATGTGCAAATTACGCACCCGTGCGCAGGCCTCTTCGGCCGTTTCGCGGACGGCTGCCTGCTCGATGGTTTCGCCGTTTTCCATGAAGCCGGCCGGCAGCGTCCAGTAGCCGAGTCGCGGCTCGATTGCACGGCGACAAAGCAACACTTTACTGCCCCAGGTCGGCACGCAACCGGCGACGATGTTGGGGTTCTGGTAATGAATGGTATGACAGCTGTCGCAAACAAATCGCAGGCGTGAATCGCCTTCTGGGATGCGCTGGGTCACCGGTTTGCCGCACTGACTGCAAAATTTCATGCTTGGGTTCCTGAAGGCTGCGCCTATCTTGGCGTGTGGCGGTGTCAGTCGGCAAGTTGTCGTTTCGCGACACGTGGCTGTTCGGGGGTTGGGCGGCCGATGTGATTGGTGCATGATGCAAGGTAGCGAATAAATCGAGAAGACTCATGCTGGACGAGCTACTTCACCGTGTAAGTAATCACACGCCGCGAACGCTGGAAACCGATAAACGTTTCCCCGAGGCCGCCGTCCTGGTGCCTATCACCCGCAGCGATGAGCCTGAGTTGGTGCTGACTCTGCGCGCCAGCGGGCTCTCGACCCACGGCGGCGAAGTTGCCTTTCCCGGTGGTCGCCGTGACCCCGAAGACCCTGACCTGATTTTCACGGCCTTGCGCGAAGCTCAGGAAGAAATAGGCTTGCCGCCGGGCCTGGTTGAAGTGATCGGCCCGCTGAGCCCGCTGATTTCTTTGCACGGTATTAAAGTGACGCCATATGTCGGAGTGATTCCGGATTTCGTCGAGTATCAGCCTAATGATGCCGAGATCGCCGCGGTATTCAGCGTGCCCCTGGAGTTCTTCCGCAAAGACCCGCGCGAACACACCCATCGCATCGATTACCAGGGCCGCAGCTGGTATGTGCCAAGCTACCGTTATGGGGAGTATAAGATTTGGGGTTTGACGGCAATCATGGTCGTCGAATTGATCAACCTCCTTTATGACGCGAAAATCAGCCTGCATCAACCACCCAAACGTTTCATCAATACCTGAAGCCATCGTTCGTATGGCGTGAATCAGCGTGTGAGCCTGCCTGGCCCTTGAGGACAATAAAATGAAATATCGCCTGGGCGATGCCCGCGTCGAAACCCACCCGCAGAGTTGGGTCGCGCCTAACGCCGTGCTGGTGGGCAAGGTCAAGCTGGAAGAGGGTGCCAATGTCTGGTTCAACGCCGTGCTGCGTGGCGACAACGAGCTGATCCTGATCGGCAAGAACAGCAACGTCCAGGACGGCACGGTGATGCACACCGACATGGGCTACCCATTGACGCTCGGCACCGGGGTGACCATCGGCCACAACGCCATGCTGCACGGCTGTACGGTCGGGGATTACAGCCTGATCGGGATCAACGCGGTGATCCTCAACGGCGCCAGAATCGGCAAGCACTGCATCATCGGCGCCAACTCGCTGATCGGCGAGGGCAAGGAGATTCCCGACGGTTCTCTGGTTATGGGGTCCCCCGGCAAAGTGGTGCGCGAATTGACCGAACAGCAGATGCGCATGCTCGAAGCGAGCGCCGCGCACTACGTGCATAACTCGCAGCGCTATGCTCGCGATCTGGCTGAGCAGGAAGAATGAGCACACCCGAGCGCCCGGTTCGATCGCCTTGCGTGAATATCTGCGCGCTGGACGAGGCGGACATCTGCACCGGCTGTCAGCGCACGGTGGAAGAGATCACGCGCTGGAGCCGGATGAATAACGACGAGCGGCGAACGGTGCTGGGGTTTTGTCATGAGCGGGCGAAGTCGAGTGGTTTGGTTTGGATGCTGCCTGCCAAATCCGATAACTGAGCCTTGTGAGTTTCTCGTTCCATTGTGGCGAGGGGGCTTGCCCCCGTTAGGTGGCGAAGCCGCCCTGAAAATTGTCAGATCAGGCGAATCTGTGGCGGGTGACATCAGGGCCGCTTCGCAGCCCAACGGGGGCAAGCCCCCTCGCCACAGCAAGCCCCCTCGCCACAGCAAGCGTCTCGCCACAGCAAGCCCCTTCGCCACAGGTTATGCGGAAACCCCAGATAAAGTACCCTGTGCGCCAAACTGACAGGTATCACCCACCAACATGCTCTTCCTGATCGCCTACATCAGCAGCGTCGTGCTGATCAATTACGCTTTTTCCACCGCGCCACACCTGGACATCATCTGGTCGGCGTGGGGCGGGCTGGTGTTCGTCCTCCGCGACATGGTGCAAATCCGCTTCGGCCATGGCGCGATCGTGGCCATGCTGGCGGCGCTGGTACTTTCCTACGTCACCTCCGACCCCTCCATTGCGTTGGCCAGCGCGACGGCATTCGCCGTGTCGGAGTGCATCGACTGGCTGGTCTTCACTATCACCAAACGCCCGCTGCACGATCGCCTGTGGATAAGTTCGGCGCTGAGCATCCCGCTCGATACCTTCATCTTCTTCGGCATGATCGACGCGTTCACCCCGGCCGTGATCCTCACTGCCATGGCCTCGAAATTCGCTGGTGTCACGGTCGTGTGGCTGATCATGGCGTGGCGCTTGCGCAAACAGGCCGTCGCCGGCTGAAGCCAAACCCTCAGGTTCATGTAAAATGCCGCGCTTTCTCCCCATGGGAAGCGCGCCAGCCGCGACGCAACCCTCGATGATCCGCTTCTTGAGGACCTGAGATGACCCGTATCGGAACTCCATTGTCGCCAACCGCGACCCGCGTATTGATGTGTGGCTGTGGCGAGTTGGGCAAGGAAGTGGTGATCGAGCTGCAACGCCTGGGCGTTGAAGTGATTGCCGTGGATCGCTATGCCAACGCACCGGCCATGCAGGTGGCGCATCGCAGCCACGTGATAAACATGCTCGACGGCGCGGCCCTGCGCGCGGTTATCGAAGCCGAGAAGCCGCACTTCATCGTGCCGGAAATCGAAGCCATCGCTACCGCGACCCTGGTCGAACTGGAAGCCGAAGGCTTCACCGTGATTCCGACCGCGCGCGCTGCGCAGTTGACCATGAACCGCGAAGGCATTCGTCGTCTGGCCGCTGAAGAACTGGGCTTGCCGACCTCACCTTATTTCTTTGCCGATACCTTCGAGGATTACAGCAAAGCCGTCGAAAACCTCGGTTTCCCGTGCGTGGTCAAGCCTGTCATGAGTTCGTCGGGCAAAGGCCAGAGCCTGCTGCGCAGCACCGCTGACGTGAAAACCGCTTGGGATTACGCCCAGGAGGGCGGCCGGGCCGGTAAAGGCCGGGTGATCGTCGAAGGCTTCATCGATTTCGATTACGAAATCACCCTGCTGACCGTGCGCCACGTTGGCGGCACCACGTTCTGCGCACCTGTCGGTCACCGTCAGGAGAAGGGCGACTATCAGGAATCCTGGCAGCCGCAAGCCATGAGCCCGGTGGCGCTGGCTGAATCCGAGCGTGTTGCCAAAGCGGTCACCGAAGCCTTGGGTGGTCGGGGTCTGTTTGGTGTCGAGTTGTTCATCAAGGGTGATCAAGTGTGGTTCAGCGAAGTCTCGCCGCGCCCTCACGACACCGGTCTGGTGACGCTCATCTCCCAGGACTTGTCGCAGTTCGCTTTGCATGCGCGCGCGATTCTGGGGCTGCCGATTCCATTGATCCGCCAGTTCGCGCCTTCGGCATCAGCGGTGATTCTGGTGGAAGGGCAGTCGACGCAGACCGCGTTCGCCAATCTCGGTGCTGCACTCAGCGAACCGGATACGGCGTTGCGTCTGTTCGGCAAGCCTGAAGTAAATGGCCAACGCCGGATGGGTGTGGCGCTGGCGCGGGATGAGTCGATCGAGGCGGCTCGCGCTAAAGCAACTCGTGCGTCCAAGGCTGTCGTGGTCGAGCTGTAACCGCGGCGCGCCCTTCGCGAGCAAGCCCGCTCCCACATTGGATTGGTTTGAACACAAATATCGTGTACACCGAGATCCAATGTGGGAGCGGGCTTGCTCGCGAAGCTTTTGACTTTGTTTATGTCACCCGATTCAAATCGTTATCGCGCGTCTCCTTCAAACACAGCACCGCAATCAGACTCAGCACCGCCGCCCCCGACACATAACCGCCGACATAACTCAAACCGCCCATCGCCACCAGCTTCTGCGCAAAGAACGGCGCCGCCGAGGCACCGACGATTCCGCCAAGGTTGTAGGCCGCCGACGCTCCGGTGTAGCGCACATGCGTAGGAAATAACTCGGGCAGCAGCGCGCCCATTGGCGCGAACGTTACGCCCATCAAAAACAACTCGATGCACAGGAACAGCCCCACGCCCCAGGTCGAACCCTGGGTCAGCAGCGGCTCCATCAAGAACCCGGACAGAATCGCCAGCACGCCGCCGATGATCAGCACCGGTTTGCGCCCATAACGGTCACTGGCCCAGGCCGACAGCGGGGTCGCGGCAGCCATGAACAACACGGCGAAACACAGCAGGCCGAGGAAAGTTTCGCGGGTGTAGCCCAGCGTCGACACGCCATAACTCAGCGAAAACACCGTCGAAATGTAGAAAAGCGCGTAGCACACCACCATCGACCCCGCGCCCAGCAGCGTCGGTGCCCAATATTGGCTGAACAGCTCGACCAGCGGGATTTTCACTCGTTCCTGACGGGCCATGGCATTGGCGAACACTGGCGTTTCGTGCAGCTTGAGACGCACATACAGGCCGACCATCACCAGGGCGGCGCTGAGCAGAAACGGTATCCGCCAGCCCCACGAACGGAACTGCTCGTCGTCCAGCGTCATCGCCAGCGTCAGGAACAGGCCGTTCGCGGCGAGAAAGCCAATCGAAGGGCCGAGCTGCGGAAACATGCCGAACCAGGCACGCTTGCCCTTCGGCGCGTTCTCGGTGGCCAGCAAAGCCGCACCGCCCCATTCGCCGCCCAATCCCAAGCCTTGGCCGAAACGCAGCACGCAAAGCAGGATCGGCGCCCAGGCTCCGATGGCGTCGTAACCCGGCAGCACGCCGATCAGCGTCGTGCACACTCCCATCAACAACAGCGAGGCGACCAGCGTCGACTTGCGCCCGATACGATCACCAAAGTGCCCGAACAGCGCCGAGCCCAGCGGCCGAGCCAGGAAAGCGATACCGAAAGTGAGGAATGCCGACAGCATTTGCGCGGTGCCGGAGGTCTGCGGAAAGAACACCGGACCGATAACCAAGGCAGCGGCCGTGGCGTAGACATAGAAATCGTAAAACTCGATGGCCGTGCCGATAAAACTTGCGGTGGCCACGCGGGTAGCGGAGTTCGTCGGTTGCTCAGGCGTGGTTTCGCTGTAAGTAGTGCTGGTCGTCATGTGTGGATCCCTGACAGTCATGTGCCCCAGTGGAGCGAATTATTATGGTCGAACACCCAGGGATGTGGGTTTTGATGCGGAGTGCGGGTAGCACTGGGGTGGGGCAGGGCTTGGGTAAGCGCCCCGATTATAGGAAGGTGCCTAACGATCAAACAAGCGCAAATCCTTGTAGCAGCTGCCGAAGGCTGCGTCCGGCAGCGCAGCAGTCGTAAAACCAGACGATGCGGTGTTTCAGGAAGTCCGCGTGTTCAGGGTTTACGACTGCTGCGCAGCCGGACGCAACCTTCGGCAGCTGCTACAGGGGGGGCGGGGTGATTAGAGGACGGCTGGCACCGAGCTGGTATGCCAGATCAGCACCCGCGTGACGCGGTTATCTTCGGTTTCCAGAATCTCCAGCCGATAACGTCCGATCTTCAGGCATACCGGACTCTCGGGAATCGTTTCCAGCGCCTCGGTGACCAGCCCGTTGAGGGTTTTCGGACCGTCACTCGGGAGGTGCCAGCCGAGGCTTTTATTCACATCGCGAATCGAGGCAGCACCGTCAATCATCAAACGTCCGTCGGGCTGCGAATGAATGTGCGGGTTGTCCAGGGTGTGCTGGCTTTCAAACTCGCCGACGATTTCTTCGAGGATATCCTCCAGCGTGACGATGCCCAGCACTTCGCCGTA
Organism: Pseudomonas fluorescens; assembly: GCF_902497625.1. GTDB lineage: Bacteria > Pseudomonadota > Gammaproteobacteria > Pseudomonadales > Pseudomonadaceae > Aquipseudomonas > Aquipseudomonas fluorescens_BQ. Next base: position 100,305 of record NZ_CABVGX010000016.1, read on the forward strand.
TTCGTCGACCACCATGCCCAGGCGTCGTTGCTGCTTGTGGAAGTTAAGCAATTGCAACTGTAGCGGAGTGCTTTCCGGCACGAAGTAAGGATCGTGACACGCGGCGAGGAGGGCTTCGCGCGTCAGGTCGCCACCGGCCAGCAGATGGCGGATCTGCCGGGTGTTGAGTACCGCTTCGACCTGATTGATGTCGCTGTGGAACACCGGCAGGCGCGTGCGACGGTTGGCGCGCAGCTGTTGAAGAATTTCCTCGATCGAGTCATCAAGGTTGATCCCGTCCACTTCGCTGCGGGGCACCAGGATGTCATTGACCGTAATGTTGTCCAGAGCATGAATGCCCGGGAGTGGGTGCGGACGGCTGACGTGGCTGTCGTGGTCGTCGCTGCGGTCCGTCGGCGCTTCGTCCTGGCTTTGCTGCACCACTTTGCTTTTGCGCGCGAACGGTCGCGTCAGCAGCTGGCTGATCCCGCTGAGCAGCCAGGCGGCAGGGTAAAGAATTTTCAGCGGGATGCGCAGCAAGGTGTTGCCAAGCGCCAGCACGGCGTCGGGATAGCGAACGGCAAGAGTGCGTGGCAGGTAGTCGGCGAACACCAGCAGAACCGCTGCTGCGCCCAGGCACGCTGCCCATGGACCGTTCTCGGCCCAGATGAAAATGGCCAGCAAGGTGCTGATGACCACCATGAGTGCGCGGCACAGTGTGTTGCAGAGAATAAGACTGCTGAGGGGAAAGCTGAGCTTTGCCAGCGGCTTGTCTTTGGCGCGCGACGCCGTGCGCTGGGCCAGCACATGTTGTTGGGCCGCTTCGATCGCGGTAAACAGGCCCGACCATAAAATCAGCAGGGCCACCACTGCGAGCATCGGCCCCAAGGGCAAGTCATCCATTAGTGCCGCCCGTCAGATGTGCAGAATATATTCACGGACCAGCTTGCTGCCAAAGTACGCCAGCATCAGCAGGCAGAAACCGGCGAGGGTCCAGCGAATAGCCTTGTGCCCGCGCCAGCCGAGGCGGTTGCGACCCCACAGCAGCACGCTGAAAACAATCCAGGCGAGGCATGCCAGCAAGGTTTTGTGCACCAGATGCTGGGCAAACAGGTTTTCGACGAACAGCCATCCGGAAATCAGTGACATCGACAGCAGGGTCCAGCCAGCCCACAGGAAACCGAACAGCAGGCTTTCCATGGTTTGCAGCGGCGGGAAGTTTTTAATCAGTCCGGACGGGTGCTTGTGCTTGAGTTGATGGTCCTGAACCAGCAGCAGCAAGGCCTGGAACACCGCGATGGTGAACATGCCATAGGCCAGGATCGACAAAAGGATGTGAGCAAGAATGCCCGGCTCCTCATCGATGATCTGCACCGTGCCGGCCGGAGCGAACTGCGCTAGCAGGACGGTCGCAGCCCCCAGCGGGAACAGCAACACCAGCAGGTTTTCCACCGGAATCCGTGAGCAGGCCAGCAGCGTCAGGGCTATCACGGCAGCGGCGATCAGGCTGGCCGCACTGAAGAAGTCCAGGCCCAGGCCGATCGGCGTCAACAAGTGGGTGAGCAGGCTGGCGCTGTGCGCCAGCACAGCCAGCACGCCAAGCGTTACCAGCAGGCGTTTGTTCGCCTTGGCGCCGGTGGCCAGACGAGAGCCTTGATAGAATGTCGCAGCGGCGTATAAGCAGGCGGCGGCGAGGGTGGTGAGCAAACTGGGTGACAAGGGGAGCATAAATCCTGTTAGGCAAGCCCGAAAGGGGCTGAGTTTGGCATAGAACCCACACACCACGAAAGTGCGAGGTGTCCGCCAGGCGCAGTCTTCGCTATAATCCGCGACCTGCCCACGCCGCAGGCTCGCCGAGCTCATGTTTATCACGGCCCGGGCCGCCATTATCCCGGTCAACACAGGGCCTGAAAGGATCGCGCAATGTTTGAAAACCTAACCGACCGTCTCTCGCAGACGCTGCGCCATGTCACCGGCAAGGCCAAGCTGACCGAAGACAACATCAAAGACACGCTGCGCGAAGTGCGCATGGCGTTGCTCGAAGCCGACGTCGCCTTGCCGGTGGTGAAAGACTTCGTCAATTCGGTCAAGGAGCGCGCTGTCGGCACGGAAGTGTCGCGCAGCCTGACGCCGGGTCAGGCGTTCGTAAAAATCGTCCAGGCCGAACTCGAAAGCCTGATGGGTGCGGCCAACGAAGATTTGAACCTGAGTGCCGTGCCACCCGCTATCGTCTTGATGGCCGGTCTGCAGGGCGCGGGTAAAACCACCACCGCCGGCAAACTTGCGCGCTTCCTTAAAGAGCGCAAGAAGAAGTCGGTCATGGTGGTGTCTGCGGACATCTACCGTCCGGCAGCGATCAAGCAACTGGAAATGCTGGCCGGGGAAGTCGGCGTCACCTTCTTCCCGTCCGACCTGAGCCAGAAGCCGGTCGAGATCGCGCAGGCTGCTATTAAAGAAGCAAAGCTCAAATTTATTGATGTGGTCATCGTCGATACCGCCGGTCGTCTGCACATCGACGAAGAGATGATGGGTGAGATCAAGGCGTTGCACGCCGCGATCAACCCGGTCGAAACCCTGTTCGTGGTCGACGCCATGACTGGCCAGGATGCCGCGAACACAGCCAAAGCCTTCGGTGATGCATTACCGCTGACCGGTGTGATCCTGACCAAGGTCGACGGCGACGCCCGAGGCGGTGCCGCGCTGTCGGTTCGCGCCATCACCGGCAAGCCGATCAAGTTCATCGGCATGGGCGAGAAGAGCGACGCGCTCGAACCGTTTCACCCTGAGCGTATCGCTTCGCGCATCCTCGGTATGGGCGACGTGCTCAGCCTGATCGAGCAGGCCGAACAGACCCTCGACAAGGACAAGGCCGACAAGCTGGCCAAGAAGCTGAAGAAGGGCAAGGGCTTCGACCTCGAAGACTTCCGCGATCAGCTGCAACAGATGAAGAACATGGGCGGCCTCGGCGGCCTCATGGACAAGCTGCCAAACATCGGCGGTGTAAACCTGGCGCAGATGGGCAACGCCCAGGGTGCGGCAGAGAAGCAGTTCAAGCAGATGGAAGCCATCATCAATTCAATGACCCCGGCCGAGCGCCGCGACCCTGAGCTGATCAGCGGTTCGCGCAAGCGCCGGATCGCCATGGGTTCCGGTACTCAGGTGCAAGACATCGGTCGCTTGATCAAGCAACACAAGCAGATGCAGAAGATGATGAAGAAATTCTCCGCGAAAGGCGGAATGGCCAAGATGATGCGCGGCATGGGCGGTATGTTGCCCGGCGGCGGCATGCCGAAAATGTAAAGAATTCGAGCCTGGGCTTGCCCTGGCTCCGCCCCACAGGGATGTGGGATCTCCAGTAAACCCGCCATTGGCGGGAGCTGACTCGCCGTTTTCAACGACGGCTCTATAGCAAATCTTGATGGCGACTGAAAGGCCGCCGGAAAAAGTCATTTGCAAAAGTCCGGATATTCCTTAGAATATGCGGCCTTTCGGGCACCTATGCCCGCTGTGCCTTTAGATTTGCAGCACCGACTACAGGAACGATGTTCACATGCTAACAATCCGTCTTGCCCTTGGCGGCTCCAAAAAGCGCCCGTTTTACCACTTGACCGTAACCGACAGCCGCAACCCGCGCGACGGTTCGCACAAGGAACAGGTTGGTTTCTTCAACCCTGTTGCTCGTGGTCAGGAAGTTCGTCTGTCCGTGAACCAAGAGCGCGTAGCCTACTGGCTGAGCGTTGGTGCACAGCCTTCTGAGCGTGTTGCCCAGTTGCTGAAGGACTCGGCTAAGGCTGCGGCCTGAGCAATATGAACGCGACGCCAGCGGTTGCTGATGATTTGATCGTTATCGGCAAGATTTATTCTGTTCATGGCGTTCGCGGCGAAGTGAAGGTGTATTCCTTTACTGATCCGACTGAAAACCTGTTGCAGTACAAAACCTGGACGCTCAAGCGCGAAGGCAATGTCAAACAGGTCGAGCTGGTCAGTGGACGCGGGAACGACAAGTTCCTGGTCGCAAAGCTCAAGGGTCTTGATGATCGTGAAGAAGCGCGTCTTCTGGCCGGTTATGAGATCTGCGTGCCGCGCAACCTGTTCCCTGAATTGACCGACGGCGAGTACTACTGGTACCAGCTGGAAGGTCTGAAGGTTATTGATCAACTCGGGCAATTGCTCGGGAAAATCGATCATCTTCTGGAAACCGGCGCCAATGATGTAATGGTGGTCAAGCCTTGCGCTGGCAGCCTGGATGATCGCGAACGCCTGTTGCCCTATACCGAGCAATGCGTGTTGGCCGTCGACCTTGCCGCAGGCGAGATGAAGGTGGAATGGGATGCGGACTTCTAAGCGTGGCTAACTTGCGCGTAGAAGTGATCAGTTTGTTTCCCGAGATGTTCTCCGCCATCAGCGAGTACGGCATCACCAGTCGTGCGGTGAAACAGGGGCTGTTGCAGCTGACCTGTTGGAATCCGCGAGACTACACGACGGATCGACATCACACTGTGGACGATCGCCCATTTGGCGGTGGCCCGGGCATGGTGATGAAGATCAAACCCCTGGAAGATGCTCTGGTTCACGCCAAGGCAGCAGCCGGGGAGGCGGCGAAGGTAATTTACCTGTCGCCCCAAGGCCGTCAACTGAATCAGTCGGCGGTACGCGAGTTGGCGACTCTGGATGCATTGATCCTGATTGCCGGCCGTTATGAAGGCATTGACGAGCGTTTTATTGAGGCTCATGTCGATGAAGAGTGGTCGATTGGCGACTATGTACTGTCTGGCGGCGAGCTGCCGGCGATGGTCCTGATCGATGCGGTTACACGACTGCTGCCTGGAGCTTTAGGGCATGCGGACTCCGCCGAGGAAGATTCCTTTACGGATGGTTTGCTGGATTGCCCGCACTACACCCGACCGGAGGTGTATGCGGATCAGCGTGTTCCCGACGTATTGCTAAGTGGCAATCACGCGCATATCCGGCGTTGGCGTTTACAGCAGTCCCTTGGCAGGACCTTTGAACGACGCGCCGATCTTCTGGAAAGCCGCTCGCTTTCTGGAGAAGAGAAGAAGCTGCTCGAGGAATACATCCGCGAGCGGGACGATAGTTAACAACGTATCGATGGTAAGTCCGTTGACTTGCCTTAGGAGCACAGCATGACTAACAAAATCATCCTTGCACTCGAAGCAGAGCAGATGACCAAAGAAATCCCTACCTTTGCCCCGGGCGACACCATTGTCGTTCAGGTGAAAGTGAAGGAAGGCGACCGTTCGCGTCTGCAAGCGTTCGAAGGTGTTGTTATCGCCAAGCGTAACCGCGGCGTAAACAGTGCTTTCACCGTTCGTAAAATCTCCAACGGTGTTGGCGTAGAGCGTACTTTCCAGACCTACAGCCCGCAAATCGACAGCATGGCCGTTAAACGTCGCGGTGACGTGCGTAAAGCCAAGCTGTACTACCTGCGTGACCTGTCCGGTAAAGCAGCTCGCATCAAGGAAAAACTGGCTTAAGTCCAGCTTCCGATGCAGAAAAAAGCAGCCTAAGGGCTGCTTTTTTGTTGCCTGTTATTTATCCCTCCCGCCTGCCGAAAGCTGTGATCTTTTGCTCTTGCTTTCATCCGCAGTGCGCCCTTTGCGAGCCTTACCCATGACCACCCGTGAACAGGAAATCAAACGCCGCACCGAACGCTCGGTGAGCCGCGTGACCAAGGCGGTTTTTCCGTCGACCACCAATCACCACAACACATTGTTCGGCGGCACTGCCCTGGCCTGGATGGACGAAGTGTCATTCATCACCGCCACGCGTTTCTGCCGATTGCCGTTGGTGACGGTGTCCACGGATCGCATCGACTTCAATCACGCTATCCCTGCCGGCTCCATCGTCGAACTGGTCGGCCGAGTCATTAAAGTGGGCAACACCAGCCTGAAGGTAGAGGTAGAGGTGTTTGTTGAAAGCATGAGTTGTGACGGCCGCGAGAAAGCCATTCATGGGCAGTTCAGCTTCGTGGCAATCGATGAAGATAAACGCCCGGTACCGGTGCTGGCGGGATTCGCCGCCTGATGTGTCCTGGTGGTTCCGCGAATGATTGGGCTATGAAAGACTTGCTGTCTGACTCCCGCTACCTGAGCCTTTATGCCCGCCATTGATCATCCACTGATAGACCAATTCCTTGATGCCCTGTGGCTGGAGAAGGGCCTTTCCGACAACACCCGTGATGCCTACCGCAGCGATTTGGCGCTGTTCAACGGCTGGGTGCAGGACCAAGGGCTGGAGCTGGTCAATGCTGGCCGCGAATTGATCCTCGATCATCTGGCCTGGCGACTGGAGCAAAATTACAAACCTCGTTCCACTGCGCGATTTTTATCCGGCGTGCGTGGCTTTTATCGCTATCTGCTGCGTGAAAAGCTGATTGCTGTGGACCCGACCTTGCGGGTCGATATGCCGCAATTGGGCAGGCCGCTGCCCAAGTCGTTGTCAGAAGCCGATGTGGAGGCGCTGTTGAAGGCGCCAGATCTGAGCGAAGCCATCGGTCAGCGTGACCGCGCCATGCTCGAAGTGCTTTATGCCTGTGGATTGCGGGTTACCGAGCTGATCAGCTTGACGCTCGAGCAGGTGAATCTGCGCCAGGGCGTGCTCCGGGTAATGGGCAAGGGCAGCAAGGAACGGTTGGTACCGATGGGCGAAGAGGCGATTGTCTGGGTCGAACGCTATATGCGCGATGCGCGTAGCGAACTGCTGGGCGGACGCCCGAGTGATGTGCTGTTCCCCAGCCTGCGCGGTGAGCAGATGACCCGGCAGACGTTCTGGCACCGAATCAAGCACCAGGCCAGGGTTGCCGGGATCGGCAAGTCTCTGTCGCCGCACACCCTGCGCCACGCCTTTGCCACGCACCTGCTCAACCACGGCGCCGATCTGCGCGTGGTGCAAATGCTGCTTGGCCACAGCGACCTGTCGACTACGCAAATCTACACCCACGTTGCCCGCGCACGTCTGCAGGACCTGCACGCCAAGCATCACCCCAGAGGCTGAACAAAATCCCTGTAGGAGCGAGCCTGCTCGCGATGGCGATTTGGCTGTCACCGCTGTGTTGGCAGGAATAATGCTATCGCGAGCAGGCTCACTCCTACAGGTTCTTCGACGCTCTGGACATCTCTGGCGACAGCCGCATTCGGCCACGGGACCCTTATGTGATAGGCTTTGCCGGTTTGCACGGTGGGCGGTTATGACCCGGTGTTTCGGCACGGGCGTTCTGATCGACCCATTTGTCCGTCTTCAGGAGTTCTCATGCGTCTGACCCAGATTTTCGCCGCCGCAGCCCTTGCGTTGGTCAGCACCTTTGCCGTCGCCGATGACGCGGCCGACAAAGCCATCCGTAAAAGCCTGGAAAACCTCCAGCTTGAAGTCCCGGTAGAAAGCATCTCCGCCAGCCCGTTGCCCGGCCTCTACGAAGTCAAGCTTCAGGGCAGCCGCGTGCTCTACGCCAGCGCCGATGGTCAGTACGTGGTTCAGGGTTACATGTTCCAGCTGAAGGACGGCAAACCCGTCAACCTGACCGAGAAAACCGAGCGCCTCGGTGTGTCCAAGCTGGTCAACGCCATCCCGCTCGCGGAAACCGTGGTCTACCCGGCCATCGGTGAAACCAAATCGCACATCACCGTCTTTACCGACACCACCTGCCCGTACTGCCACAAGCTGCACGCCGAAGTGCCCGAGCTGAACAAGCGCGGCATCGAAGTGCGTTATGTGGCGTTCCCGCGCCAAGGCCTTGGCTCGCCGGGTGACGAACAATTGCAAGCGGTCTGGTGCTCGAAAGACAAGAAAGCCGCGATGGACAAGATGGTCGATGGCACGGAAATCAAAGCCGCCAAATGCGATAACCCGGTTGCCAAGCAGTTCGCTCTGGGCCAGTCGATTGGCGTGAACGGCACACCGGCCATCGTTTTGGCTGACGGTCAGGTCATTCCGGGCTACCAGCCTGCGCCACAAGTCGCCAAACTGGCGCTGGGCGCGAAGTAAATTCGCATCGTCACGGTCAGCCTTTGACGATCATGGTCCGGCGGCAGTATTGCCGGGCCATTAATAGAGAGCCGCGAGCTTGCGGCTGTTTTCACGGCCGGCCTTGAGTCGGCCGTTTTATGGGGAGTTCACAGTGAAACCGGTCAAAGTAGGCATCTGTGGGTTAGGGACCGTCGGTGGCGGAACCTTCAACGTACTTCAGCGCAACGCCGAGGAAATTGCTCGTCGTGCCGGGCGTGGAATCGAAGTGGCACAAATTGCCATGCGCACGCCAAAGCCTCAGTTCCAGACGACCGGTATTGCGATTACCAACGATGTCTTCGATGTGGCCACGAACCCTGAGATCGATATCGTCATAGAGCTGATGGGCGGCTACACCGTTGCCCGCGAGCTGGTACTCAAAGCGATCGAGAACGGAAAACACGTAGTAACCGCGAACAAGGCGCTTATCGCCGTTCATGGTAATGAAATTTTCGCCAGGGCTCGCGAGAAAGGCGTGATCGTGGCGTTCGAAGCTGCCGTTGCCGGCGGCATTCCGGTGATCAAGGCGATCCGTGAAGGCCTTTCTGCCAACCGAATCAACTGGGTCGCCGGCATCATCAATGGCACCGGCAACTTCATTCTCACGGAGATGCGTGAGAAGGGGCGCACCTTTGAAGACGTCCTCGCCGAAGCGCAAGCGCTGGGTTACGCCGAGGCGGATCCGACTTTCGACGTGGAAGGCATCGACGCGGCTCATAAGCTGACGATTCTCGCGTCCATTGCCTTCGGCATTCCGCTGCAGTTCGACAAGGCTTACACCGAAGGCATCACCAAACTCACCACAGCTGACGTCAATTACGCCGAAGCACTGGGCTACCGAATCAAGCACCTCGGTGTGGCGCGCAGCACGGCCTCCGGCATTGAATTGCGCGTGCACCCGACGCTGATCCCGGCTGATCGTCTGATCGCCAACGTCAATGGCGTGATGAACGCCGTGATGGTCAACGGTGATGCCGCCGGTTCGACCCTGTTTTACGGTGCCGGTGCCGGTATGGAGCCGACCGCTTCGTCAGTGATCGCCGATCTGGTGGATGTGGTTCGCGCCATGACCTCCGATCCGGAAAACCGCGTGCCGCACCTGGCCTTTCAGCCGGATTCGCTGTCAGCGCACCCGATCCTGCCGATCGAAGCCTGCGAAAGCGCTTATTACCTGCGCATTCAGGCCAAGGACCATCCGGGTGTGCTGGCGCAAGTTGCAAGCATCCTCTCGGAGCGCGGGATCAATATCGAGTCGATCATGCAGAAGGAAGTTGAAGAACACGACGGTCTGGTGCCGATGATCCTGATTACACATCGTGTGCTCGAGCAGCACATCAACGATGCGATCGCCGCGCTTGAGGCGTTGGCGGGGGTAGTCGGTCCGGTTGTACGGATTCGTGTCGAACATCTGAATTAACAGCAGCTGCAAGCTTCAAGCTTCAAGCTGCAAGACAAAGCAGAACCGCTTTTACTTGTAGCTTGCCGCTTGCCGCTTATAGCCCAAACCGAAGGTTGCTCTTATGCGTTATATCAGTACCCGCGGCCAGGCACCGGCCCTGAATTTCGAAGATGTCCTGCTGACCGGTCTCGCCACCGACGGTGGTCTGTACGTCCCGGAAAACCTGCCGCGCTTCACCCAGGAAGAGATCGCATCCTGGGCCGGCCTGCCGTATCACGAACTGGCCTTCCGGGTGATGCGTCCGTTCGTTACCGGCAGCATTCCCGATGCCGATTTCAAGAAGATTCTCGAAGAAACATACGGTGTGTTTTCACACAGTGCCGTCGCACCGCTGCGTCAGTTGAACGGCAACGAGTGGGTTCTGGAACTGTTCCACGGCCCGACCCTGGCGTTCAAGGATTTCGCTCTGCAGCTGCTCGGCCGACTGCTCGACTACGTGCTGGAGAAACGCGGCGAGCGCGTGGTGATTGTCGGCGCGACCTCCGGTGACACCGGCTCGGCGGCGATCGAAGGCTGCAAGCATTGCGAAAACGTCGACATCTTCATCCTGCATCCGCACAACCGTGTGTCCGAAGTGCAGCGTCGGCAGATGACCACGATCTTCGGCGAGAACATCCACAACATCGCCATCGAAGGCAACTTCGATGACTGCCAGGAAATGGTCAAGGCGAGCTTCGCCGACCAGAGCTTCCTCAAGGGCACCCGCCTGGTGGCTGTGAACTCGATCAACTGGGCGCGGATCATGGCCCAGATCGTTTACTACTTCCATGCGTCCCTGCAGTTGGGTGGCCCGGCGCGGTCGGTGTCGTTCTCGGTGCCAACCGGTAACTTCGGTGACATCTTCGCCGGTTACCTGGCGCGCAACATGGGTCTGCCGATCAATCAACTGATCGTTGCCACTAACCGCAATGACATCCTGCACCGCTTCATGAGCGGCAATCAGTACGTCAAGGAAACCTTGCACGCGACGCTCTCGCCGTCGATGGACATCATGGTGTCGTCGAACTTCGAACGTTTGCTGTTTGACCTGCATGGTCGCAACGGCGCGGCGATTGCCGGTTTGATGGACAGCTTCCGCCAGGGCGGTAGCTTCAGCGTTGAACAGGAGCGCTGGACCGAGGCTCGCAAGCTGTTTGATTCGCTGGCAGTGGATGATGCACAGACGTGCGAAACCATTGCCGAGGTTTACGAGCAGACCGGTGAGTTGCTGGATCCGCACACTGCAATCGGTGTGAAAGCTGCGCGCGAATGCCGTCGCAGCCTGGATATTCCGATGGTGATCCTGGGGACGGCGCACCCGGTCAAATTCCCGGATGCGGTGTTGAAAGCGGGCGTGGGTAAAGCGCTGGAATTGCCGGTGCATTTGACCGATCTGTTTGAGCGGGATGAGCGTTGCACGGTGTTGCCGAATGATTTGAAGGCGGTGCAGGCGTTTGTTGCTCAGCATGGGAATCGTGGGAAGCCGCTTTGACTGCTTTGACTGCTTTGACTTGTGCGTCTGACTGACAGGTTCTAGCCGTCGCTTGCGAGCTTTGTGGGAGCAAAGCTTGCTCGCGAAGGCTTGTCTGGATTCGGCGGGATTCTCGAGAGTGTACTCGGTCTACTTTAGGAGCTGGCTTGCCAGCGATGGCTATGTACAGGGCGTATAGATTTGCCGGGTACATATCCATTGCTGTGGTGATGGCTGATATTGGTTTCGCCCTTACGGCGAGTCACTTGGAGAAGCACCAAGTAACCAAGTGCTCTTGCCCCTGACGTACGGTGGTTCGCCTGGGCTCGCCATACCCTCGCTCCGGTCCTGCTCCGTGGGCCCGGCGCGATCGGCCATCCTTGGGCGTGCGCGGCTAACCCGGCATCCATGCCGGGTTAGCCACTGCGCAGAACCTCCACTCAGCCTCCCGAGGTGGCGCTAACCGCCACAGCCGCCGAGGCGGCCTGATAGCCGACCTGACTCGCGGGGGTAGCGCCAAATCTGAGCAGCAACACAAAACCCTGTAGCAGCTGGCGCAGCCTGCGTCCGGCTCGGGCCGCGATCTGGCCGCGAACTGGCCGCGATCTGGCCGCGAACTGGCCGCGATCTGGCGGAGCGGTCGTAAAATCAGGGAGCGAGGTTAGATGAATAGCCACATGCTCTGGATCTACGATGACAATGACGACGACTGCTGCGTCCGATCGCGGCCC
>NZ_CABVGX010000017.1 GCF_902497625.1 Pseudomonas fluorescens
AATCCTTAACAACTTCAACCACTTGCGCTTCCGATCTCTCGTTAGCGGGAGGCGAATTCTACAGCGTTACTCGCTGCTGTCAACACCTCTTTTTCTCCGCTTTCGACCGAGAAGATCGAATCGTTAAAAGAGCCAAACAACACCGCTCTTCCAACTCCTTCCAGGCTTCGATGATCTGAAGCAAGCTCGCCGTCGAAAACCGCGTAACTCTTTGTTTACCAAGGAGTTTTCCGTTTCGACTGCGCCGGAAGTGGGGCGAATTATAGACTTCCAGAATCTGCCGTCAACACCTATTTTCACATTTCTGTCATATAGGTCAGAAAAGCCCTGAAAAGCAAAGGCCGAGCCCCAATGGGCTCGGCCTTCATCGCCCATTACAAGCTAGGGAAGGCGAATTGCGAGGCTTCATGGCTGGCACGCTGCGGCCAGCGTTGGGTAATCGCTTTGCGACGTGTATAGAAGCGTACGCCATCCGGGCCATATGCGTGCAGGTCGCCAAACAGCGAACGCTTCCAGCCACCAAAGCTGTGATACGCCACTGGCACCGGCAACGGCACGTTAACGCCGACCATGCCAACTTCGATCTCGTCGCAGAACAACCGCGCCGATTCGCCATCGCGGGTGAAGATGCAGGTGCCGTTGCCGTACTCGTGATCATTGATCAGTTGCATGGCCTCTTCCAGGCTGTTCACCCGGACAACACAGAGCACCGGCCCGAAGATCTCTTCTTTATAGATACGCATCTCTGGCGTGACGTTGTCGAACAGGCAGCCGCCCAGGAAGAAACCGTCTTCGTTCCCCGCCACGCTCAAGCCACGGCCGTCGACCACTAATGAAGCGCCAGAAGAAACGCCGTCTTCTATATAGCCGCTGACCTTGTCCCGAGCCTGTGCGGATACCAACGGCCCCATGTCCAGACCGCACGATGTGCCGGCACCAATCTTCAGCGCCTTGATTTGCGGCACCAACTTCGCCACCAATGCGTCTGCGACCTGGTCGCCGACACACACAGCCACCGAGATTGCCATGCAGCGCTCACCGCAAGAACCGTATGCCGCGCCCATCAGTGCGCTGACGGCGTTGTCCAGATCGGCATCCGGCATCAGTACTGCGTGGTTCTTCGCGCCGCCCAGTGCCTGAACGCGTTTGCCGCGCTTGGTACCTTCGGCGTAGATGTATTCGGCAATCGGCGTCGAGCCGACGAAACTCAGCGCTTTGACTTCCGGCGCTTCAATCAAGGCATCGACCGCAGCCTTGTCACCATGGACAACGTTCATCACGCCTTTAGGCAGGCCGGCTTCCAGCAACAACTGAGCGATCAACAGCGTCGAGCTCGGATCCCGCTCCGACGGTTTCAGGATGAAACAGTTGCCGCAGACGATGGCCAGCGGATACATCCACAACGGCACCATCGCCGGGAAGTTGAACGGAGTGATACCAGCCACTACGCCCAATGGCTGGAAGTCCGACCATGCATCAATGTTCGGCCCGACGTTGCGGCTGTATTCACCTTTGAGAATTTCTGGCGCTGCACAGGCATATTCGACGTTTTCGATGCCGCGTTTCAGTTCACCTGCCGCATCTTCCAGAGTCTTGCCGTGTTCTTCACTGATCAGTTGCGAGATACGTGCTTCGTTCTGTTCCAGCAATTGCTTGAAGCGGAACATCACCTGAGCACGTTTGGCCGGCGGCGTGTTACGCCAGGCCGGGAACGCAGCCTTGGCCGCATCAATGGCTTTCTGAATGGTTTCGCGGCTGGCCAATGGCAGTTTGTGGATCGCCTGGCCAGTCGACGGGTTGAACACGTCGGCGGTGCGACCTTCTTCGGTCACCAGTTCGCCATTGATCAAATGCGGGATAAGGCTCATGCGGGGCTCCAGTAAAGTTGTACAAGCGCCCTTCACCGGGCGCTCTTATATATAGAGAGGGAAAAATCAGTCGATCTTGTTCAGCACTTCGCCGACCGCATCGAACAGGCGATCAAGGTCTTGCGGCTTGCTGTTGAAAGTTGGGCCAAACTGCAGAGTGTCGCCGCCGAAACGCACATAGAACCCGGCTTTCCAGAGTGCCATGCCCGCTTCGAAAGGACGCACGATGGCATCGCCGTCACGCGGAGCGATCTGGATTGCACCGGCCAGACCATAGTTACGAATGTCGATGATGTTTTTCGAACCTTTCAGACCGTGCAGCGCATTTTCGAAATGCGGCGCGACTTCGGCCACGCTCTGCACCAGGTTTTCCTTTTGCAGCAAGTCCAGTGCGGCCAAGCCAGCCGCACAGGCTACCGGGTGGGCGGAATAGGTATAGCCATGCGGGAATTCCACCGCGTATTCAGGCGTCGCCTGGTTCATGAAGGTCTGGTAGATCTCGGAGCTGGCGATCACCGCCCCCATGGGAATCGCACCGTTGGTGATTTGCTTGGCGATGCACATCAGGTCCGGGGTAACGCCGAAGCTGTCTGCGCCAAACATTGAACCGGTGCGACCAAAGCCGGTGATCACTTCGTCGAACACCAACAGAATGTTGTGCTGATCGCAGATCTCACGCAGGCGTTTCAAGTAACCCTGCGGCGGCACCAGCACACCTGCGGAACCGGCCATAGGTTCGACGAAAACTGCGGCGATGTTCGACGCGTCATGCAGCTCGATCAGCTTCAGCAACTCGTCTGCCAGAGCGATACCGCCCTCAGTCGGCATACCTCGCGAATAAGCATTGCTGGCCAGCAGCGTGTGCGGCAGGTGATCGACGTCCATCATCGCCTGACCAAACATTTTGCGGTTGCCGTTTACGCCACCGAGGCTGGTGCCGGCGATGTTAACCCCGTGGTAGCCACGGGCACGGCCGATCATTTTGGTCTTGGTCGCCTGACCTTTCAGACGCCAGTAGGCGCGGACCATTTTCACCGCCGTATCAGCGCACTCCGAACCCGAATCAGTGAAGAACACGTGATTGAGATTGCCCGGAGTCAAGTCGGTGATTTTCTCGGCCAGCTGGAACGACAGCGGATGGCCGTACTGAAAACCTGGCGAGTAATCGAGGGTGCCCAACTGCCTGGCAACGGCTTCCTGAATTTCCTTGCGAGTATGCCCGGCGCCGCAGGTCCACAGACCGGACAGCGAATCGTAAACCTGGCGACCCTTGTCGTCCGTCAGCCAACTGCCTTGCGCCGCCACTATCAGTCGCGGGTCGCGCTGGAAATTACGATTGGCGGTGTAGGGCATCCAGTGAGCATCGAGCTTTAGCTGGCTGGCCAGGGAAGACGGGGCGTTTTCAGGCAAGTTCATGGGACAAACCTCGCAGAGCAGATAAGCGACGTGGAGATGGAAAGCGTTCTTGCGACTAACTTGCCACGGCGATAAAGTCGGTGAAATCCAACTTTTCTAATGTTCAGTCTGCCCCCCACTAAACTTACGAGTAATAACAATATGAGCACTCGTCGCCCCGATCCGCTGGCTCAGGTCAGTGACTTTGATATTCGCTTGCTGCGTATATTCCGCAGCGTTGTGGAATGTGGCGGATTTTCTGCGGCGGAATCCGTGCTCGGCATCGGTCGCTCTGCGATCAGCCAGCAGATGAGCGACCTTGAGCAGCGCCTCGGTTTGCGTTTATGCCAGCGCGGTCGCGCGGGGTTTTCCCTGACCGAGGAGGGTCGCGAGGTTTACCAGTCCTCGTTGCAACTACTCAGTGCACTGGAAAGTTTCCGCACTGAGGTCAATGGCTTGCATCAGCATCTGCGGGGCGAATTGACCATCGGTCTGACCGATAATCTGGTCACCCTCCCCCACATGCGCATCACTCACGCCTTGGCGCAATTGAAGGAGCGTGGGCCTGACGTGCAAATCCAGATCCGCATGATCGCCCCCAACGAAGTCGAACAAGGTGTGCTCGACGGTCGCTTGCACGTAGGTGTTGTTCCGCAAGCCAGTGCGCTGTCCGGCCTGGAGTATCAGCCGCTGTACAGTGAGCGTTCGCTGTTGTACTGCGCGGTGGGTCATCCGTTGTTTTATGTCGATGACAAACAACTGAGTGACGAGCGCCTCGATAGTCAGGACGCGATTGCGCCGACCTTTCGCTTGCCGGCGGAAATTCAGGCGCATTATCAAGCGCTGAACTGCACCGCCAGTGCGTCCGATCGCGAGGGCATGGCGTTTCTCATTCTGACCGGGCGCTACATCGGTTATCTGCCGGATCACTATGCAAGCCTCTGGGTCCAGCAAGGGCGCTTGCGGGCGCTGAAACCCGGCGGCCGTTTTTATGACCTGAGCCTCGCATCGGTCACGCGCAAGGGCCGTCGCGCGCACCTGGTGCTGGAAAGCTTTCTGGAGAGTCTCGCCGCCACCCGCTGATACAGCGAAACCTGCAGGAGCAAGCTCTGCTCCCACAAGTCTCACGCGGCACTTGTCTCAAACCCGTTCGTGCGCTATCAACCTTAAGGCCGCACCCACTCATCTGTCCGGAAGTGCCTATGACCTTTGAAGTCCCAGCCCATGGCGGCAAACCTGCCAGCCGCATTCGTCAGAAGAACGAAGAGGCCATCATCAAAGCCGCCGAAGACGAGTTCGCCCGTCACGGGTACAAAGGCACGAGCATGAACACCATTGCGCTGAATGCCGGGTTGCCCAAGGCGAATCTGCATTACTACTTCACCAACAAGCTTGGGCTGTATGTGGCCGTGTTGAGCAACATCATCGAGTTGTGGGACAGCACCTTCAATACCTTGACGGCCGAGGACGATCCAGCAGAGGCATTGACGCGTTATATCCGCGCCAAGATGGAATTCTCCCGGCGCCAGCCACAAGCCTCGCGGATTTTTGCGATGGAGGTGATCAGCGGTGGGGAGTGTCTGACTGAATATTTCAATCAGGATTACCGGGCGTGGTTCCAGGGTCGGGCGGGTGTGTTTCAAGCCTGGATCGACGCTGGCAAAATGGACCCGGTCGACCCGGTGCACCTGATTTTTCTGCTGTGGGGCAGCACTCAGCATTACGCCGACTTCGCCACGCAGATCTGCCGGGTTACCGGTCGTAGCAAGTTGACCAAGCAAGACATGGCAGATGCAGGCGACAATCTGATCCGCATCATTCTCAAAGGCTGCGGCCTGACGTCAACTCAATAAGAGACTTATGCCTTTTACCCTCAGCGGTTTCAGCGAATTGCGCGAAGAGATTCGCAAAAGCCGCTTCATCACCTTTGCGGCTCCCATTGGCAGTGCCGCTGAAGCCCAAACGTTCATCGAGCAGCACAGTGATTTGAATGCCACGCACAACTGCTGGGCGTGGAAGTTCGGCGATCAGTACCGCAGTACCGATGATGGCGAACCGGGTGGGACCGCCGGGCGGCCGATCCTGGCGGCAATCGATGCGCAGGATTGCGATCAGGTAGCGGTGTTGGTGATCCGTTGGTACGGCGGCATTCAGCTGGGCACCGGCGGACTTGCCCGGGCATATGGCGGCGGCGCGAACAAGTGCCTGCAGGCGGCGGCGAAAGTCGAGTTGATCAACCGCGTGCCGGTAAGTTGCTCCTGTAGCTTCGCTGAACTGACGCTGTTGAAAATCCGTCTCGCAGAGCTGGGCGGATTGGTGGTGGATGAAACTTTCACTGCCAATGGCGTCGAACTGCAACTGGCTATCGGTGAAGCGCAGATCGAGACCCTGCAAAACCAACTGGCAGACCTGAGCCGGGGGCGGATTTTGTTGCGGCGTTAGACGTCCAGGATATCGCGACGTTTGGCAGCTCCTGGGAGCTAGCAGGGTGCACGCGCCGGATGGAATCACGCACTTGCCCACACCTACTGTGCACCCGACTGTGGATAACCTGAGCACATCCGGCTGTAACCCTTCTGTCATGCGGCTTTGCGGGCTTTGATCATTATTTGTTCAAAACGCCTGCTCTCTCGCTAAATTCACAATAAAACAAACAGTTAGACGCGTTTAGCACCTTTGGAACAAAGACCAGGGTTGCTTATGCCCTTCACTCCGGCTTGCGCACAAATACTGTGGAACAATCTGTGGATAACCCGTTTATCACTGCACCGGAAGTATGTCCGGCATAGGCTGCGCAGATCTGATCGTTTTTTGATCAAAGGGAGGTGAGCAAAATCAGGCGGGGCGCGTTTGAATCGCCCCATTGAGTCTTGATCACCACCCAAGCACTGCGTTGTCAAAAAGCTCAGCTCAGCCCGGTGGAATGTGGAGCGGGCTTGCCCGCGCAGGCATCCGCACTGGCAACGCCTGAGCCACGCCCCAGGCCAATTCAAAAAACAGGAAAATCACCAGCAGCGAACTGGCGCCATGCAGCAAGGCGTACAACTGCCACGCAGCAAACAGGAACCGCGCCACCGCGTCATATCGCCCATAAACCTCCTGTGGGTTACGTATGCGCAGCACTGCCCACACACAAACAACCGAGCCCAACAGATTCGCCATCAACATGTGCATGGGTTCGAACGGCGGCAGCGCTCCAGGCAAGTCGAAGGTCTGGCTGGCTTGTGTCAGCACGCCATGCAACGCTGCAAAACTCCACGGCGTGACAAAGGCTGCAGTGACGATCAAGTCATACCAGGCGCTGCCGCGCACCAAACGACGATATTGCAGTGAGGTCCACATCAGCATTGCTCCAGAAATTCGAGGAGCAACAAGGCTAAAGCCTGGAGTATGCTCCAGGGTCAAGCCCTCTTCCGAGACCAACATGCGCATCGGTGAATTAGCCCAGGCCAGCGCCGTCTCCCGCGACACATTGCGCTTTTACGAGCAGCGCGGACTGATTGCGGCGCAACGCAGCGCCAACGGTTATCGCGATTATCCGGACGAGATGGTGCAACTGGTGCAGTACATCAAGACCGCGCAACGCCTGGGTTTTACCCTCGGTGAAATCGGCAACAGCGTCGCCGCGATCTGGCAGTCGCCCACCCCCGATAGCGCTGTCACGCAATTGCTGCAAGACAAACTCAAACTGATCGAAAACCGCATGGATGAACTGGGTGCCTTGCGCAGCGAACTGCAACATCGGCTCGGTCAGCGTTGTCCATTAAATCCGTGATTCTCATTTATCAAGGAAGCCACTCATGTCTACGGCAAAAACCGCACTCATCATCGGCGCCTCGCGGGGCCTGGGCCTCGGGCTGGTGAAAACCCTGCTGGCCGATGGCTGGCAAGTTACCGCCACCGTGCGCAATCCGCAAAATGCCGATGCCTTGCAGGCGCTGGGCAATGTGCGCGTCGAAAAACTCGACATGGACGATCAGCAGGCAGTCATCGCTTTGAGCGAACAGCTCAAGGGGGAAGTGTTTGATTTATTGTTCGTGAATGCCGGGGTCAAGGGGCCGGATATTCAGACGCCGGGGGGCGCGACGCTGGCCGAAGTCGGTCAGTTGTTTTTCACCAATGCCGTGGCGCCGATCAACCTGGCTCAACGCTTTGTCGGGCAGATCCGTCCGCAGACCGGCGTGCTGGCTTTCATGAGTTCGGTGCTTGGCAGCGTGACCATGCCGGATGCGCCGGAAATGGCTTTATACAAGGCAAGCAAGGCGGCTTTGAATTCGATGACCAACAGTTTCGTGACGCAATTGGGTGAGCAGAAATTGACCGTGCTGTCGCTGCATCCGGGCTGGGTGAAAACCGACATGGGCGGTGACGGTGCGGACATTGACGTGGAGACCAGCACGCGCGGCCTGGTGGATCAGGTGAATGCCTACAGCGGCAAGGGTGGGCATCAATTTGTGAACTACAAGGGTGAAACGATTCCCTGGTAACCGCACATTTGTAGAAGCCGCCTTGCTGGCGATACGGCCATGCCGAGCAGATGCCATCGCCAGCAATCCGGCTCATACAGGATGTTGATCGTCTGGTCGGGCCGGGCTTGCCGACGGAGCAGTTTTGTCTGAAACTGCGCACCTCGTCCATCGCGGCGACCCTGGATCAGCAGACAGGGTAATCACTGAGCTGGCTAACCTGAACCCAACTTTCAGAGGAGCCGGCCAACATGCCTGCGACCCGTACCTGGTTAAAAAACCCTCTCGCCATTTTCACAGCCAACGGCCTCGATGCTCGTGGCGGCCTGGTTGTGCAAGACGGTTTGATCGTCGAAGTGCTCGGCGCCGGCCAGCAACCTTCGACGCCCTGTGGACAATATTTCGACGCTCGCGAGCATGTGATCCTGCCGGGCCTGATCAACACCCATCACCATTTCTATCAGACCCTGACCCGCGCCTGGGCGCCGGTGGTCAACCAGCCGTTGTTCCCATGGCTGAAAACCCTCTACCCGGTATGGGCTCGTCTGACCCCGGAAAAACTCGCACTGGCCTCGAAGGTAGCGCTGGCCGAATTGCTGCTGTCCGGTTGCACCACCGCCGCAGATCACCATTACCTGTTTCCGGAAGGTCTGGAGAATGCGATCGACGTGCAAGTCGAAAGCGTCCGCGAGTTGGGCATGCGCGCCATGCTGACTCGCGGTTCGATGAGCCTCGGCGAAAAGGACGGTGGCCTGCCACCGCAACAGACTGTACAGGAAGGCGAAGTGATCCTTGCTGACAGCGAGCGCCTGATCGCCGAATACCATGAACGTGGCGATGGTGCGCAAATTCAGATCGCACTGGCGCCGTGTTCGCCTTTTTCGGTGACCCCGGAAATCATGTCCGCCAGCGCCGATCTGGCAAATAAACTTGATGTACGCCTGCACACCCACCTTGCCGAAACCCTCGACGAAGAAGACTTCTGCCTGCAGCGTTTCGGCCTGCGCACCGTTGATTATCTCGACAGCGTCGGTTGGCTCGGGCCGCGCACCTGGCTGGCGCATGGCATCCACTTCAACCCAGACGAAATCGCTCGCCTCGGCGCCGCCGGCACTGGCATCTGCCACTGCCCAAGTTCGAACATGCGCCTGGCTTCGGGCATCTGTCCGACGCTCGATCTGACCGCTGCCGGTGCATTGCTCGGGCTGGGCGTGGACGGTTCAGCGTCCAACGATGCGTCGAACATGATGCTCGAAACACGTCAGGCGCTGTACATCCAGCGCCTGCGCTACGGCGCGGACAGGATCACCCCGGAGTTGGTTTTGGGCTGGGCAACCAAAGGATCGGCGAGTTTACTGGGGCGCACCGATATCGGTGAGCTGGCGGTCGGCAAACAGGCTGACCTGGCATTGTTCAAGCTGGATGAACTGCGCTTCTCAGGCAGCCACGATCCGGTGTCGGCCCTGTTGTTGTGCGGCGCGGATCGTGCGGATCGGGTGATGGTCGGCGGCAGATGGCGCGTGATTGACGGCCAGGTCGAAGGGCTGGATCTGAAAGGATTGATAGCCGATCACAGCCAGGCGGCTCGGCAGTTGATCGCGGGTACCTGACCCAACACACATCAAAAACTGTGGGAGCGAGTCCGCTCCCACATTTGCTCTTGTGGTGGTTCAGAGACCCAACAGCGACAACATGATAAACGTCGCGAACAGCACAAAATGGGTCATCCCTTCGATGGCATTGGTTTCGCCATCGTTGAGATTTATCGCGCTGACGATCAGGGTAATGAAGATCATCACCGTCTGTACCGGCGTCATTGCCATCTGAAAGGGTTGGCCGGTGTAGAGCGCCATCGCCTCCATTACCGGCACCGTCAGAATCACCGTCGACAACGATGCGCCCATTGCAATGTTGACCACTGATTGCATGCGGTTGGCCAACGCGGCACGCAATGCCGTCAGAATCTCCGGCGCGGCGGAAATGGCCGCCACCAGAATCGCGGTGATCACCGGCGGTGCCCCTGTCCCCTCCAGCCCCAGATCAAGGGTCTTGGACATCACCTCGGCCAAGGCACCGATCACCACCACGCCAAAGACCAATGTGCCAATGGAGAACGCGAGGCTGACCGGTTTCGGCTCGTTTTCCACGGGCTCCTTCTTGCGGCGTTTTTCCGGATAGCTGTAACTGAAAAAGTAGCTATGCGGGCCGACCTGCATGCGCAGGAACAGCGCGTAAAGCACGACCATCGCGCCAATGGTGAACCCGGAGTAAATTTTCCAGTTAGCCTGCGGAATAAACTCCGGCACCACCATCGACACGCCCATTGCCGTAAGAATCATCACGCTGTAACTGCGCGCCGAATCGTCGTTGTAGGACTGCTCGCCATGCTTGATTCCGCCCATTAAAGCGGCAAGGCCGAGGATGCCGTTGATGTCGAGCATTATGATTTTCTAGACACTTAACTGTGATGCAAACAATAAACACATTTATTTCAATAACTTATCAGGATTAATGACACTCATGATTTGACACCTCCCGCATCGAGTCTAGGCTCCAATCAAGGAGGGCTAGCGATGCTCAGCTACCGATTTACCGCCACCGGCAAGCTCCAGTTTTTCTGGCCCGCCGTAGACACTTCGTCTGGGGAGCGCACCTGCACTTTGTTGGTGCCTTCGAATGTGGCAGTTGACGCTGTTCAAATCCTTGCAAATGCCGTCGTAGTGCAGTGTGTAAGAGTCGCTGCTAAATCCTACGGGTGGTTTATTGAAGGCCTCAAACAGACCTTTAAATTCCTGGAGCGCTCACCAGAGTGCCACCTACCACCTCAAGACTGGGACGAATTCTTTGACCACTTTTTCGAGTCCCATCTTCACTCATCAAAAAAGAGAGCACTGAAGTCCACGCTTGTTTATTGGCAAAGTGTGGAAAGCTTATTTAAACAATCACGATCTGAAGGTTTGTTGCCGCTCACTGTAATTTTGCCTTCAGGTGGAGCGATGTCAGGTGTTCTAGACGGAATTGACACTCCCTTAGGACACGAACCCTCAATGGTTGGCATTCCCACCACTCCTGATGAGCTTTTACCTAAGATCTATCTCTGCAACGACAGTTTGCACCTTGAGGCTGATCAATACCTGCTAAAGCTCAAGACAAGGATGGAATTAGCAAGCAGAACCGTAGTTTCAGCCTGCACACAGTATTGGGACACAATGCTCAAATGCCACGAAAAAGGCAGAGAGTTAATTGATGAAATTCCGGTCGATGAAGTTCAGCGGATTATTAACGGGGGAGATTTTTTCGTAGATGGAGTGCACATTGCACATCCTGACAACCCTAAAGGTCTCAACTGGTTCCTTGCGGTAGCTAGGCACTATGCAGTGAATGATCTACAACTCAACACGGTTACAATTGACGCACTGCGGGGTCGCGCTTTTTTTCGGCGGCTTTTCAGCATTGATGGCGTTCGCAAGAAATTAGTTGCAAAGATGGTGGAAGCTGCTGGAGATTATGCGATACGCAAAAAAACGAAAAACGAAACCCTAAATCGCTTATTGGGTTTTCTATGCCCTCGTGATTGCGGTGCAGCTTGCTCAATTTTAATGAGTGAAAACCCTAAGTTTACTGCCGAAGCTATCGGAAACAGCACATTATATACTCGGGGCGGCAAGCCTTACATCAGAACTGAAGCTGATCTCGAAAGAATAATTTTCAGTGTAGACAAGCCACGTGCCGGTAAACGGAAGGTATCAGGACTACCTCCTCTCAGTGCGAAGATCGTGATGGACGTCATGGCATGCACCAAGGAGTTGCGTTCGCGGCTGATAGCCAGCGGCCATCCTGGATGGCGCAAAATGTTCATAATATCGACGAGAAACAAAATTGGTACATCGGGCGAAATACCCCAATCGCTTCACACTGGCTCTGGAGTTTCGTTATTTAAGGTCTTGATAGACGAACTCGCAATAGGAGGAATTCATAAAGATGGATTCACTCTCAAAAAGATTAGAGCGACCGAAGGAATAATCAGGTTTCTCGAAACTGGAAACTTAAGGGCCGTCGCCGACCTGCTAGGCAACAGTGTGGCCGTCGTAAAATCAAATTACATACCAGACTTTTTGAGGCTCAAATGGGCGACAAGAGGCCTGAGAATGATGCAGCAAAAGCTGATAATAGTCGCCACCGATGGTACGCCTTGGGAAGATGAGGCTACAGACTTCACATCGCCGGAAACGCGGGTAATATTTATCCAAAAAATGCTGAGGGATGCCGTAAACGGAGATGCCTTCAGTGAAATCATCAGGCAAAGATTTAAAGGGCATCTACGTAGTGGTGACGAATTAATAAAAGCTATTGAAGATCGTGAGCTCTTGATTATCTTATCACCTGAAAGTCTAGCAGCCCTGTACGCACATGAGGCCTCTATTCTTAATAAAGGTGCCACAGAACAAACCAGCGAACAGCCAAACACGCATTCGCCAACATTGCCCTCCCTTTCAAATGGTGATGATGGCTCAAAATACGCCAACATACCTGCTGAGGCAATTCCCGCTTTGGCGCGACTAATTCGTGCGTCAGCAACCATGTCGAAAGCAGATCTACAACTTTCGGAAAAAATCATAATCGATAAGTTATCCGGCGACGTGCAGTCGCAATTGGCCGCAACTCACATCGGAGCAATGGCTCTGCTCGATCAGCATAAGGATAAGGTGACCTTTGCTTATTCTATCCGTGCGCAACTCGGAGGGGATGATGCCGAGGTTTAAGAGCTTTAACAACGACGAGCTTCATATGAAAATGTTGTTAGCACGGTCAAAGGCTCGTTATGCATCAACGTTGGACTTCGAAGCCCACTGGTTGGTCGGTGGAGGAATTGGAAGTTCCGTATGGGAAACCATTTCACCAAATGGAACTCCGCTTACTGTCAGCTTTATGGATCCGCTCCCAGACGGAACCCTACTCAGCGACCAAGAAAATAGGATGCTGTTGGAAACGATTCAGAAATGGGCATTCTATCTGCGCAAGGGTCAAATCACCGAGTACACAATGGCTACCCCCCGCTGGGCCTATAACCTTTTATTCATTAAGAATATTGCTAGCTGGTTGGTTTTGCATGAGAAGGTTTATCGCCCTCGTATTCACGGATTTAGGCTATTTGATACAAATGCCTTTAAAGCACTCGTTTCTGAACTGAGTGAATGTGGTCTGAGTGGGGCACTTCAATACAAGGAGCGGATTATCTGTCATTTTCATTCGCTTCTCGAACACCCGATCCCGCTGGACTGCTTGCTTGACTCGCCCCATGACCTAGATAAACAATTCGTCAATGACATGGTCGAATGGTTACGTCAGCACGACAAATACATAACAAATCGTAAATCAGGAGTAACCTCCAAATGGACTCTGTCTCGGGTCTATTTGGGTTCTATACTCGGAATGAAGCTTAGTGCAACATCAAGCGACGATAATTTTAGAAGCTTTATTAGACAATTCGAGCCGGGGCTTTACCACCCCCACCTGCTTTTACCATCAAGTTCCATATCAGAATACCCTTCACAGAACATTATTGAACTTACCAAAGCCAGAGAAAAGCCAGTCAGCCAAGGAAACTTCACTGACCAACTTGAACATCTAGCAAATTTCTTCAGCGGCCATTCTGCCATTCCGTCGGACATCCCGGCAGTAACAATAGACAAAAAATCCGTTGTTGCTCAATTCAGACACATGTTAAGACGCCCTAGCCATACTCCACTTATACCATTGAGCATTGGGCTCCAAGTTATAAACGCTGCATGCGAATGGATTCTTGTGTATGGAAAAAGCATCGTTGAGGCAGCCATTTATTATAGCAAGGAAAGCGTCGACATCTCCTCAACACATGACATCTACGCCTCTGGAACCGCCAAACAACAGAGTTTCCTCATAACCAGAGATCAGTGGCTTACCACTCCGCTAGATGGGACACCACCCGTGTCCATTCATTCAATATTGGATATAACTCACTACGATGTAAAAGTAAATATGAGCGGCTCCGAGCGCATCCATAACATGCGCTCAGTTGTCAAAGCTTTCGTAGGAGCTTGTGCGATCATCATCGGAATGATGAAGCCCCTAAGACTCTCTGAACTCGCTTACTTACAAAGAGCCTGCCTAGGCAACGAAAACGATGGTGACGGGAGTTTTTTACAGCATGAGCAAGGTAAAAGTGGCCCTAAGGGGGAGCATAACATTGTAGATCGCCCTATTCCGTCAATATCTGCTCGAGCCATCCAGCTTCTCCAGCTAATGGGGCATCGTCTCACTGAAGTGTTTGATGACACTTCCACGCACTCCGAGCATTTATTCTACTTTCCCTCAAGGTCATTTACAGTGCCATCGGGTGAGGTTCTGGAGGATGCCGTAAATAACTGCATAAACACATTTTGCGACTACATAAAAACACCTGTAGACGAACTCGGTCGCCGCTGGTATCCACGCGTACATGAAATGCGAAAATTTTTCATGCTGACTATGCATAGGCATGAAGGAAACGCAATAAAGCCGCTACTAGGTTACGGCGCCGCACACAAAGATAAGTCACACGTAGATTCATATGTGGCTCCTGACGAGAGCTATGACACCTATGTCCGATACGAGTCTGAGTGTATTGAAGACCGCCTCCTTTCATTGGAGGCAGGAGCACTCGACCCTACTCAACGACAAGGGTTGTTGGCACTCTACCAACATACCCTTACCCACTTCGGGGTATCGAGCATATCGTCCATCATACCCAAAGATTACCTCGATCTCATTATGGAAATCCGTGAGTCGGGTGATTTTGAAGTTACTACATTTACCATCAAGCTCACCGGCTACGCCGAAAATGTCACTGCAATAGACTTCGCAATCCGCTTCGGAGCAATGACTGATGAGAGATTTAATAAATAACAATATAATCGCGCGATTCCGCTGGCTTGAAGCGATAAAGTCCAGGTCAATATCTGTGACAAAAAAACAAGCACAAGCTATATCTTCAATGAAAGAATTCTGTCATCTCGAAGTGCCTGATCATTTCACCAAAATCGCATACAACACTCTAAAATCAAGAACAACAAGTGGAAAAATACAGGAGCTTAATGTACCAGGAGCGAACCAATGGGACTATGTTAAACTCCTTCGACAAGAGGCGGCAGAAACCGTTCCTAAATCGGAAGCGCCTTCGCCTAAATTTAATAACCCAGACTTACCTGAGCTTTATTCCACCGCGCTGCTTGAGGCCCATCTTTGCTCACTGGCCTATCTTGAAATATATCGTTTTCTAGAGGACTTAGTTTTCAGGACAACTGATGAAAACTCTGACTTATCAGAACTAATATCCAACCAACTTAAAATATGCTCAGCTAAATTTTCGAATATTGTCTCACCAGGGCTAATGACGTCAGAAGGGAGAAATTTTGAGCTGATTATCGGAGGTAAAGCGCCATGAGCATACAGCTATACGTGCTATTCAAAAACGTGAAACTACCTGATCACGCGATGCCAATTGCCGGCTCAAAGGATTACCGCATAATACGAAGAAACTATGAGAGCTTCGCAGTATTAAGATGGCCAGATGGCCGGCCTTGCCATCTAGCTACACTCTGGATGCAGTCTAAGCTTCAGCGCTCCGGCGGAAGGGACACACCTAATACATATTCGGCTCAGATAACCCCACTCATACGCTACTGCTACTCGAAAAAGATAAGTTTCCATGAAATGAATGATGAACTTTTCTATGAATTCACCCAGCAGTTAAAATGGGAGAAACGATTAGGGAAGTTTGGCACTGAAAGCAAGCGAATTAACAATACTTCAATCCAAATACAAAGCAGGGCGTTAGATTTGATGGAGTGGATCACTCGATCTTTCCCCGATTCCCTCGGAAAAGGTTTGGTTGGCGAGACGTCCCACTCGCGGATAATTGTCGAGTGGCGCTTAAATCGCTACACGGGCAAACGCTACATGTGGCATCGACATCTGATGGAAAGCGTTTCCGAAAAATTCGACAAAGCACCTATTCCTGAGAACTTCATAAGCAGTATTCAAAATGAGATTTTCAGAAAACACGACATTGCAAACTTACCGACCTCCTCCAAACGCAAGCTTAAAATTTTCCCTGATCTATTTATGGCACAAAACACGTATCTGTATGAACGACGGATGTTTTCTATTCGCCTAATGAAGTTAATGGGTCTTCGCCCCGAAGAACTTGTCGACATCCCGCTTGATTTAAACCAATCCGTGCTCAGCCGAAAATCCATTGCTGTTCCCACCAAAAAAAGAGGTAAGCCTGCCCCGATTAGATATTTCACGGTAACCTTGCGCGCAGCGTTGGACTTCAACAGATATCTAAAGGCTCGACTGACCTTCCTCCAACAGCTTAAGGATTTTGAATCAGCTCGTCCCCTTAGAAAACATCCTAACCTGCTGACACTCAATGATGCACTACTACTTGGAATCGATGGCCAACCACTCCAGAAACAAAGTTTGACGAAAGAATTCGATAGAATCTGTATTGACGCAGGCTTGGGGGCTGTAAGAACCTGTTTGTCTATGTTTCGTCACAGATTTATCACCAGGGAAATCCACTATCTTTTAGACGTCGCATTCGCTAAGGATGCCAAATTTAAAACACATTGGACGGAAGCTCTAAGAGATTCGATATGCGCACAAGTCCTTCCCAAAACAGGCCAAGCCAAGGAGAAATCGCTATGGCACTACTTTCATTATGAATACGACTTAATGACTCAAACTATTGGTTATACTAAAAGTATTGAGAACCGAGACAGACTGGAATCAGCGCAAGAGTCGCTGTTAAACCTGAAGCACGATAGTATTCTTCTCTCAAATGCGCCTATCACGGACAGGATACGGGAGCTTGAAGACGTAATTTACGCACTTCAGGCGGAGTTAATGAGTGGTTTACCACCCGTTACGCCTTGATGTGTCGGGTGAGGGCGTGGCCGGTTTTCACCTAGCATGGGCATTGTCGACCGGAAGGGCCTGCTCCCCTTATAGTGAGTTGATTAGCTCGCAACAACGGTCGATGGTGGACTGCCATTGCCTCAAATCATGCTCCATTGAGAGGATAATGTGGTGGTCTTCAATCGTCTCACAGCGTGGCTTTTCCACGACAAGCGCCCTGACTTTGAGAAAAAGCGTGAACGCGAGTTCATCCTGGCAGCGAACAGCTTGAAGACCCTTTCGGTCACCGACCGGGGCGGCATGTCTATCGACCCCGAAGAGCTGCGCGACCAGATAGTCGCCTCGCGTGAGCAGTTGAAGCATCTTGTCCACAGGCCAGAAGCGCCTAGCCGATCATTCAGAGCAGCGGCAGATGCCCAGGTGGAACAGTTAGTGAGTCCCACCTTAGAGGCTCAGGTGAGCGCCATGGACTGTATTGAGGTGGTGGCTTGGCGTCGGTTGCCCAGTGGCGCTGCCGCGCGCTACGTGTGCCTCCAGTCTACAAGTACGGGGCGATTCGTTGTCGCTACAGCCAGTCTGTTCACAGAGGCCATAGAGAGTCTCCCGACTTGGGTCGACGGCAATACCAACAGGCAAATTGCGAATGCCCTACAGCTCGGTGACCTCCAGTGGTACGCGACTATGAGCGAGGCTATGGATGCTTGGGATGCGGAGCTTTGATGACCCTGAGCTTTCAGTTGGGGCGCTCCCCTGCAGGGAGCGGCTGTCGTGCACCGAGCCCTTGCGATGCCAAGGTCTCGGCCCTTCGGGCTTCCATCCCACACGCCTGCGCGCTCCGCTTGCCATGCCTACCAGGCACGTGATCACCTGTCTTCGGTTCGAGCGGTCGCACACGCTGTGCTACATCCATACTTCAATGGACTCATCGCTTTCGCATAGGTGAGGGTAGGTATCCACCCCTCCGGTAGTTCAAGCTTCGAACAAAGCACGGCATGCGTTCATCAAAGCGGTTGCGTCATGGAGAGCTCGGTGGTGCCTAGTCGTGGGCAGTAGGCGATAAATGTCACTGGCAGCCTCCCGACCCACAAACACTTCCAAAGGCTTCAACTCGAAGGTCGGCATCAGGTCTGCTGCTTCGTAGAGGACATCGAGCCAAAAAACATCTTGAGGTGAGTCGCTGCAAAGCACCTGCCCTGAAAACAGCTGATTCATTCGTTCCGCCACGGTGGGTGGGGCATCACCTTCCTGAAGTAAATGATCCTGAGTAAGACCATGCATGTCTTGCGCATCGAACGACCAATGCGTCCAATAGCGGGCTGGCTTTATCAACGAACTGAACCAGGTTTCATTCGACACGACAGCCACCTCAATGGGATAGCTATCTGGGGCTATCCCTGATGCCTCGAAATCGATAAAAAAAGAAGGCCGTTCCACCTTGCTGCTCCTGTTTGAAGGTTGCGACTGTCCCTGCACAGCCGGGGAAAGACGGTTTTGATAAGCATGAAGTCGTCCCTAACAAACGGCGGGTAAGTCGTAAGGGTATGCTCGCAAGATACTGATTTCTCGTCGGAAAACCAAAAAACTGCCCCTTCATAACCTTGACCAACTGCACCCCATGGTCTTCATTTCTCGCAATCACCCAAGAGAGATGCTGGCATGACCTTTTCATCCTCGTTTCGCCCCGATAGCGCCCCCGTAACACTCGATGACACCTTCAACTACCTCATGTTGAGCTCTCTCCATTGGAACGACGCCGACCTCTAGGTGATGACAATAGCAGCCAAGCAGCGCTTCGCCGTCCTGGCCCTTCGGACTTCTATCCTCAAGCCTGCGCGCTCCGCCTGCCTAGTTGCATAACAAATCAGAAGTGCCCCCAAACAGGAGTTGCCATAGCTCCGCGAGAGGTCACTGATGCAACAGTCACCATACGTAATACATCGCGAAATCCTCCTCAACGGCATGTATGGAACAGCCTATCTGCTGCAAGAGCTCGTCCTCTATCAGCTTGATCCCGGTAGGTACACATTCGACATTGATGAGCATCGCGGAGGGTTCGACAGCGTCCATCTTCAGATCTATCAGGATATGAAGCAGTGGTACTGGGACAACGGCCCATCAAGCGCTGGCTTCAAAGACGTCGCCGAGGCACTTCAAGATAGGTACACCAGGCAAGCTCAAGAGAATCTAGAGGAGCTGTATCTCCTCCGAGCGATGCAGCCAAGCGATTTTCCTGCTGAGCCTGGCGAGATACCTGCAGACTCTCATAGGCATGCAGTTGAGCGAGCTGAGCTGCTTCACAGGGAGTATGTCGGCAAAGGATTCATTGACGAGTGCACATTGCCAGCAGCCCACCCATTCTGATCTCGAATCAATCAGAGGCGAGGCCGGCGATGGCATGGTTCTTTTGGAAAGACAACGCCTTTACGCTGATGCGCGATGCCTTAGCCAATCTGGACATCGAAGAAATATGGCGAGCACGGAAGCGTTAGTCTAAAAAAACACCTCTCAGAGCTATCTGACCGCTCTATCTAACAGGCCCATCGGATATGACCGCAAGCTTCCGCACTTCGATAAAGAGTTTCCACTGACATCAAAGCCTCCGCGCTGGCAAGCAATATATGAAATCGATAGACGTACTTAGCTCGTACTGCATGTGCTCAAAAACTCTGTCGAGACTTGGATGAGCTTTCGATTCTCGCAGGGCATTCACTAACCTCAATAGCTCCCGCCCATGAGCCACCGGCATTTGGATATCGCAATACACGGTGTCATCGCTGTCTCGTTCCACGTCTTTTCTCCGTCTGCATCAATCCAGCTTGGGCTTACTGCTGGCAGCTCTGTGTGCCTCGAGGTGCTGCATCTCTGATTCCCAACAAGCCAGGAATTTATACCAGTCCGCAGCGTAAGGCCCATCTAACAATCTGGTCGACCCGATACTCGCCTGATTGAAGCGCTCCCTCCAGGGCTGGGGGATAGTCTGCTCCAAAATGATGTCGATTCCGGAGTGGTGATACTGCACGGTGACACAATCCCGAAGCTGGTTGAGCTCAAGTGGCTTGTCAGCATGAGGGGAGTCTTTTCGCTCTTGAAGTTCAAGGTCATCAAGAATGGATAAGGGATCGAACGCCTTCGAATCGCCTGGAGATATGTTCGCAAGTACCCACAAAGCCTTTCGTCTCTTGGCCTCCAGTTCGCGGAGTTCATCGTCGGGCATTTGAGTTACCTCTTGTTGGCGTTGATGGCGTGCCGCCTGCGGCGTCAGGCTGCCGTGAATCGAGCCCCGCCAAGGCGGGTCTCGCCCCTGCGGGCTCGCATCCCTCACGCCTGCGCGCTCCGCTTGCTTGGTGTCTGAGCCTCTGTGAAGCATAGATCGCAACGCATCCTACCCTCATGATTCGGAGCTCGGCATCGCTATTCGAAGCGTTCTGTTATCGTTCTAAAAGTAATTTAGTCGCTCTTAGTCATCAGCCTTCTGGGGAGCCGGGAATGGACACAACTCGACGTGTACCAGGCAGAGCCTACCAAAAGGTTCGCGATCCCGAACGGCTGCTCATTGAAGAGCGCGCCGAAGCTCTATCCGCTGCCGGCTACCCGCTGCCAGCTGATGACCCGGCCATGTACGCCGAGCGAAGGCTGAAGGAGGCCAGAGCGGCAGCGCGTTCATCCCAGGTAGGTAGCATTAGCGAAAGCACTGCGGCTGAGCTCTCCGCAAGAGAGGTATGCCAGGTTCTAAGGGAGGCGATTTTCGGTCGAAGCGTTATGGGTAGGGTGGGTCATGAATCGTGGGACGAAATTTATGCCGGCCACTTCCAGATCAATGTAGATGGTTGGGAGATATCGATTTACAACGACTGCGATCAGCTCGACTACTGCGAACAATGCGTCAGTCCAGATGGGCGACACTGGTCGTTTGACTCCGGGGATCGCTTTGGCACTGATCCAGTTGCACTGCTCAGCACATGGGAACATCAGACACTTGAGCGGATGTTGAAGGAGTTGTAAGTCCGAATTGCCGTATCGTTGCGTGTCCCTGGAGGAACGGCTGTCGTGAACCAAGCCTTGTCGTAAACGCCAGCGTCTTGGCCCTGCGGGCTTCCATCCTCACGCCTTCGGCTGTCGCCTGCGCGCTCCGCTTGCTTTGATCATTCTTGAGTGGATAACGCGATGCTTTTGCTCCTGCTATTCTGCCGACTCTGACCATGGAGGTGATCAAGTGCAGAGTGAATATTCGCTATCAGATGTGCTGGAAAGGATGTACGAAAACCAGCTCGCCCTAGAGGCAGCCCTGATGGAGTTGACCCTCCACGTCGAGGCTCACGGTCATGCAGATGTTGGGAATAATGTCCGAGGTGCCCTCGAGACAATCGGCGAGAACTCGGGCCACATAAAACAGGGCTTGGCGCGTCTCAGCAAGCTCCCATGAGGCAGCCGCTCTTTGATTTTGATCTCAAACGCGTCTCACGCGAGCACTATATAACCGGCAAAGCTGCGATCAATTTTCCGCACGCTGGGAGCACTACTGGTGGGTGGCATTTTCTGTCGTACTTCGACCGCGAGACCGAGGTGTTGAAGGTGTCGCTGGCAGGTATCCACTATCCTGACACCACCAGTTTTTTTGGCGACGAAGGCATCGTTGATGTCACTGAGCAAATGGCGAAGCGTGGCTGGTCTGTAGAAAGTCGAAAGTTTTACATGGCGGATCACTACAGAGCTGCTGCAGATATGGTTGTCAGGTGGGCTCTTAGTGACTCAGATCACTGCAATGTCGAGATTGATGAGTGGTTTCCATCCCCTACCGATAAGCAAAGATTGCTCGATCTCCTGGATACCGGGGAGCCGCAGCTTCTTGAGATGGGCAGACTCAAAAAGGTAGAAGCCTGGCTTCACTCGCAGTAACGCTACCTCAGCATCTGCGGCATCAAGGCCACCCTAGCCAATCGAGGGAATGTGCTGTCGAACTTAAATTAGGTTTGCCCAACGAACGCGCTGGAGTTTTTCGCGTCATGGTTGCTTACTAGGAGCCAAAAACTGTTGTCATTGCGAAAAGCACATCCCTCCTCGTTGCTTTTACTCTTAGTCTGCAGGCCACGCAGCTAAGCGGATCACAAAGGTCGTATGGCCTTCTCTGGAGACGCATCCGACGGTGCCGTCATGGGCGTCTACCAATGATTTGACGATTGCCAAACCTAGCCCGGCATTGTTTGTAGCACCATCTCTACGTGCGGGATCAGCTCTGTAAAAGCGGTCAAACAGGCGGGGCAGATGCTCTGCTGCTATCTCCTCTCCGGGGTTCGTCACTGACACGCTGATCATGCTACCCAACGACTCGATTTTTACGGAGACAGTGCAGTCAGGAGGGGTATACCTAAGCGCATTAGAAAGTAAATTCGAGATCATCCTATCCAACATCGTACCGTCACCATAGACCGCGCCGTGTCCGGAGACTTGTAGCTTTACTCCGGTGTCCTCTGCCAGCAACTGGTAATACTCGAAGAGTTTTTCGACCACCGAACGCAACTCGACTTTCTCTTTGGCAGGTAGAACCAGACCGTTGTCCGATTTTGCCAAGAAAAGCATGCCGTCAATAATGCTGGAGAGCCGGTTGAGATCCTCCAGGTTGGAATAGAGATTCTCTTCATAAGTGTCCGGCGCACGCTTCTTTGAGAGGATGACTTCGGTGTGCGTGCGCAGATTGCTGATAGGGGTTCGTAGCTCGTGCGCAATATCGGCTGAAAAGTTGGACAGCCGAACAAAAGACTCTTCAAGGCGAGCAAGCATGGCGTTGAACGAAGAGACAAGGCTCTCAAGCTCACGAGGCACCGAGTCCATCGGGATGCGCTCTTTCAGCGAACCGGCTGACATTGAGGCCGCGACTTGCGTCACTTGTGCGACCGGCTTCAACCCGCTCCGCGCCACCAGCCACCCTAAGGCTGCGCTGACTAGAGCGCTGATAGCCAGCCCAATGACCAGCCACCAACGCAAAGTTTCAACGAAGTGCATGTGACTGGTGATATCCATACTCAACCAGGCAGTTAGTGGCTCAGTTTCATTCACTAAATGAACTTGTGCCCTCATGCCTCTGTACATATGGCCGCCAGCAGTCCACTCCGACATGTCCTCCACTGCCTCATGAGCGGCAGCAGGAGGTTGTGCAGCGCCGTTGGGGGTAGCGAAGATCGTCCTTCCACCTTTGGTGACAATCGATGCTGAAAGCTCCTGATGGGCACCTAGCAGGGCTTGCAGTTGCAACACCACCTCTGAAGTGTCTACGGAGCCAGCTTCGCCATCCATGATTTGCCGAATGGATTCGAGCTTTTCCATCATGAGTTGACGGTCGAGGCCTTTGAAGTGGTGACGACTGAACGCATCGAAGGTAAAGCCAGCTACAACCAGCACGGCAACGACTGCACAGACGAACATCATGCTCAAACGAAGGGTAAGAGATGCTCGCTTCATTCTGTGTCAGGAGCGTCTAGCATGTAGCCCATTCCCCTCGTCGTCTGAATCAGCTTGGTGTCGAAATCATCATCGATTTTGGCCCGGAGCCGGCGAATTGCTACTTCGATCACGTTGGTATCACTGTCGAAGTTCATATCCCAAACCTGCGATGCGATCAGTGATTTTGGCAGGACTTCCCCTCTACGGCGCATAAGGAGTTCTAAGAGGGAGAATTCCTTTGCGGTGAGGTCAATACGTCGACCTGAGCGTGAGGCACGGCGCTTTAGTAGGTCGACCTCCAAATCCCCGATCTTGATAGATGTCTGGTTGGGCACGGCGGATCCACGTCGAAGCAAGCTTCTGACGCGAGCTAGTAACTCGGAAAATGCGAAGGGTTTAACGAGATAGTCGTCCGCGCCCAACTCCAAACCTTTGACCCGATCATCGACTCCATCCCTGGCCGTTAGAAAAAGCACAGGGACTGAGCTCCCGGATGCACGTACACCCCGGATGACTTCCCAGCCATCAACGCCCGGCATCATCACGTCCAGAATCAGGAGATCGTAGGTCTCGCTCAGCGCTTGATGTAGCGCCTCCGTTCCCGTCACAACCCGGTCGACAGTGAAGCCAGCCTCCACCAGACCCTGCTGTAGGTATATTCCGATTTTGGGTTCGTCTTCTGCGACCAAGAGTTTCATGAGCGGGCTCCGGTTTTGCGGTGTTCTAGTGTGCTACCAATCTGACAACTGTGCGCAAGCTTACGTAAATGTAATTGCCTCAACAGCCAACGGTTAACTCCCAGTTACGACAGGCCGGCTTCCGATGACACCAGCTAGCGGGCGGCTTACAGAAATGTAATCGCGATCTGATTTTTTGCGCTTAACCTACGTGGCAGAGGGTGCGGATGCCAAAGGCATAAAGAGTGACCGCACTAAAACGTGATGAGGTGCATCGAATGTCCAAACGAAAGCTTTTGGTCGCTATGGGGTTGGTGATGTGTGGCATCGCGCAGGCCGCTGAGCCGCTCACAATTGACGTGCATCGTGACGCGAATTGCGGTTGCTGCAAGGAATGGGTCAAGCACCTTGAATCGAATGGATTCAAGGTAGTCGACCACGTAGAAAGCAATATGAGCGCTATTAAGCAAAGCTTAGGGGTGCCGCAGGAACTCGCGTCATGCCATACGGCTGTTATCGACGGCAAGTTTGTTGAGGGGCATGTCCCAGCTGATGAAATCAAGAAGCTGAGTGGTCGCTCCGAACTCGCGGGAATCGCAGTGCCAGGTATGCCCGCAGGTTCTCCCGGCATGGACTACGACCAGAACCATCAACCCTATCAAGTCCTGGGGGTTACCAAGGCGGGAGCGCAAGAAGTGGTTGCTGATTACCCCGTCAGCCGATAATCAGGCTCGGATCTGGGCGGCTTCGGGGTTGCTCAGATCTAGCTGCTAGCTCACCCTTGAGCCATATCGATTGAAGGGCTCAATGTTCCTAGCCACGCCACCAAGCAGACGATAACCACAGCACAGGTTGACTCAATAAGTACGCTTTTTCTCAAAGCAGTCGCTGCCAGGGAATACTCACCGGCCTCCACAGAGCGCTCGAGTGAAGGACTCAGGTAAAAACGATTGAGGGTAGCCAGCCCGATCATGCACCCAAAAAGCAGGATTTTTAAAAGCAGAAGGACGCCATAGGTGCTGGTTAAAACTTCTAGCAACGTCGGCCCGACAATGAAGAGATAGTTAGCGATGCCCGTGACTATGATCGTACCGACAATGAACGCGCCTGCTGTTTCGAAGCCCTTGAGCGCTCGTGACAGCACTCGTACGAGTTGCTCCGAATTAGACCTCCTAATGCTCAACATCAAGCCAAACGCCGCGAGAGCTCCGATCCAGCCGCCAGCGGCGAGAAGGTGCAGAATATCAGCCGTAAAGTGCCAGAATCGCTGAGTACCTTCGTCCATCGCCCCATGACCTGTCCACGCGAGCGTAGACAAAGCGATGCCGCCTGCCAAGGTCGCAACCCCGAGGCTCCATGTTGGCCATCTTGCGCTCTGACTTGCGACAAAAATCACCGCTGCCAGCGAGATCATGCGCGTCACCCAGCTATATCCAATCTCAGTCTCGTACAACATCATTTCCAGATGAGGTCGCAGCTCCGCCCAGTCGGATGCGCCGCTCATATTTTTTGCCATGACGATGAAGGTGGCTATCGACAAAAACACACCAACAGCAGCGATGCCAGGTAGTAGCGACCCAAAATGCAACACCGCGCCTGATACGCGCTCTTTTCCCCGAAAGCTGTAAAGCCCGAAGACTGCTAGGCCGAACAGGAGCATCAGGTCTAAGTAGAGCGCGAATCGCAGTACCACATTTAATGAGTCGCTCATGCTTATTTCACTTTGAAAGTTACGGCGCCGGTGATCGGGTGGGTGTCGGATGAGACTGCTCGCCATTCCACTTTATAGGTGCCAGTTGTGAGAGGGGAGGCAGGAGTTACGACCATCGTTTTGGGATCACCGCCACCGGCCACGCTGGCTTTCACACCCATAGGTGAATTGGGCATGCCAGGCATGTCGGTCATGATCAACTTGGCTCCGGAAAACTGAGTGACCAGGTTTTCAGAAAAGTGCAGCTCAATCTTTGCCGGGGCTTGGCCGTTCTCACCTTCAGCAGGAGTTGAAGACAGCAGCTTCGGGTGGGCTTGGGCAACTGCACTGAGCAGTAAGCTGGATGAAAGAGCAACGGCCACAACACAGGATTTGAAAACAGACATGCAAGGCTCCTCACAGCGCTTAGCTGTTGTAATGAGGTTAGGTAATTATTTGGTGCCGCTAACTTCGATTTAGAACCACACTCGGACGCCGAGCACTAGGCGTGCTTCGTTATTATCTTCGCCTTCATCGCGGGCATAGTCTGCGGTTTTGCCGTAAGCCCGATTCCAAGTTACACCGACGTAAGGTGCGAATTGCGGACGGAATTCGTACCGGAGCCGCAAACCAATCTCACTTTCAGACAGCCCTGATCCAACTCCACGTTGGGGATCGTTTTTGCCATAGAAATTGAATTCTGCCGTCGGTTGCAGAATCAGCTTATTGGTAAGGAGAATGTCGTAGTCACCCTCCAACCGAGCAGCGGTCTGGCCACCTTCACCCAGATAAGCAGTAGCCTGGGCCTCGAAATTGTAGAGCGCAAGGCCCTGAATACCGAAAGCAGCCCACGTTTGTGGGTCGCCTGGTTTGAAGTCTTGACGAACCCCACCGACTAAATCCCACCAAGGGCTAATGGCGTGTCCCCATAAAGCGTGAACCTCAGCTTCTTCAGTCTTTCCATTGGTGCGCTCACCTTCGGTGCGCAACCAAAGGCGATCAACATCTCCCCCTATCCAACCTTGGGCTTCCCAGTTCAGCGCGCTTCCATCGTCAGCATCCTGCCATTCCAGCTTCTCAAATATAAAAAATGAGTTGAGAGCACTGTCATGGACTTCGTGACCACCAGGGGCGTTATAAACTGCGGCTCTGTCAGCATCGGTAAGTGGTGGTATCGGAGTCCGACTTTGAGTTTGTGGCTGCTTGGCGGGCTGCATACCCTCCATTTTGCTGTGATCCATGCCCTTCATCTGGCTGTGATCCATGCCCTGCATCTGGCCCTGATCCATACCCTGCATTTGGCTGTGATCCATGCCCTGCATCTGCCCAGTAGACTCAGCAGCTGCCGGCAAGGCAACACCAGCAGTGAGAGCGACCGTGAGCACAGCTGAGTGCATGCGAGTCCCGCTTAAGAAATTACTCATAGCCATCTCCTTATTCCTCCACGCGCACTTCACGGAACATGCCCATTTCCATGTGGTACAGGAGATGGCAGTGATAGGCCCAGCGTCCCAACGCATCAGCAGTCACTCGGTAGCTACGCTTTGATCCTGGCGGCATATCGATGGTGTGTTTGCGGACAAGGAATTGCCCGTTTTCATCTTCAAGGTCGCTCCACATCCCATGCAGGTGGATGGGGTGAGTCATCATGGTGTCGTTCACGAGAACGAACCGAACTCGCTCGCCGTACTTCAGTTTTAACGGCTCGGCGTCCGAAAACTTCACGCCGTTGAAAGACCAGGAAAACTTTTCCATGTGACCAGTCAAGTGCAGTTCGATGGTTCGACTTGGCTCACGTCCATCTGGATCTTCAAACGTGCTCTTTAGGTCAGAGTACGTCAGTACCTTTCGGCCATTTTCGCGAAGGCCCATACCGGGATCATCAAGCTTCGGCGATGTCGACATTGCTTGCATGTCGACGAGAGGATTGTTGGACTCTGTGGCTGGGTGCGACTGCATTTCTCCCATACCACTCATGCCATCCATGGACATATTGCTGTGATCCATTCCCTGCATGCTGTCCATACCGGACATGCCTTGCACAGCGCCAGAGCTATCTTTCATGGCTCCACCGTCCATACCTGACATACCCTGCATCGAGTCGTCTCCCATACCGCCCATTTTGCTGTGATCCATTCCAGCCATATCGCCCATACCGGCCATCGCACCGTGATCCATACCGGCCATACCCATGTCGGCCATGGTTACTAGAGGTCGAGGGTCTAGCGCAGGTACTGGAGCAGTCATGCCAGACCGGACGGCCAAGGTGCCTCGGGCGTAACCCGACCGATCCATCGACTGCGCAAACAGTGTGTAGGCCTCTTGGGTGGGTTCGACGATCACGTCAAACGTCTCGGCAGTAGCGATTCTGAACTCATCCACGATTACAGGTTTGACGTACTGGCCATCAGCGGCCACAACAGTCATCTTCAAACCTGGGATACGTACATCGAAGTAGGACATGGCTGAACCATTGATGAACCTTAACCTAAGCTTTTCGCCAGGTTTGAAGGTGCCAGTCCAGTTGGAGTCTGGAGCCTGTCCGTTCATCAAGTAGGTGTACGTCGCGCCACTGACGTCCGCAATGTCAGTAGGGTTCATCTTCATCTCGGCCCACATCTTGCGATCAGCGACGGTTGCTGACCAACCTTTGTCAGCCACGTCATTGATGAAGTCACCCACTGTTCGCTTATGGGTGTTGTAGTAGTCCGCCTGTTTCTTCAGTGTTTTCATCAGCGAAGCCGGATTTTCATCCGTCCAGTCGCTAAGCATCACCACGAGGTCACGGTCATACTCAAATGGCTCGGGCTCTTTCGCGTCGATTACCAATGGGCCGTATACACCTACCTGTTCTTGGAAGCCGGAGTGACTGTGATACCAGTACGTTCCGTTCTGCTTGACCTTGAACTGATAGACGTACGTGCCATCAGGCTCAATTCCATGGAAACTAAGGCCTGGCACACCGTCCATGTTTGCCGGAAGGATAATTCCGTGCCAGTGGATAGAAGTCATATCCTTGAGGCGGTTCTTGACCCGCAAGGTCACGGTATCGCCCTCACGCCAGCGCAGCTGGGGCCCAGGAATCCCGCCATTTATGGTCATGGCCGTCCGGGAGTTCCCAGTGATATTTACCGGTGTTTCTCCGATGAAGAGGTCAAACTCTGTACCTGACAAGACATTGGCATCGCCCACTCTAGGGGCGGCCCAGATAGGGGTATGCCAGAGGCCTAAACCACCGAGAATCCCGCCTGCGGTGAGTCCTTTCACAAAGGTGCGCCGAGAGGTTTTGGCTTGCATACCGATTCATGTCCCGTCAGTCGGATGTTAGATGTGCGCACTGGGCGTGCCCCTAAGGGCTAACGCTAGACGAGCTAGTGCGCTTGATGTATCGGAAGATGCCATAAGCCAGCAAACGGGGTGATTACATTTCAGTAAGCTGGTTGGCTCAGCAATGGTGAGGCTGCTTTTCAGCCTTGAGCTTCTCTTGTGCAATATTTTCTTGCGCCTCAGCTCCGGGGGCAGACTTTCCGGTGGCCATTGCCGTCTGGCGAGCTTGTTCCATGCGCTCAACCGCACGGTCGCCGCCACCTTCGGCAAGGGCCAGGGACGATATAGCCAAACTGAGTGTAAGAATCACAACGTTAGTTGCTCTCATAGTGCATCTCCTTCAAGGAATTGACTCTCGTTGAAACCAGAGAGTTTGAGCGTCAGCTCGATGAGGATGATGAAGGGACGCACCTGTCAGCACGCTTAGCCAGTGATTACACTTTTGACAGCATACGGAGAAACTCAACATCTGAAAAATCGACTGGCGTCATGAAATTTGACCGCACCACAGAACCGACAGCCGGCTGCATAAATTGATATAGATCAACCGTGGCACTTCAATGTGGCGTATGTTGAAAAATCAAAATCCGCTAATCAGTACCGGAGATTCTCCATGTTCTGGTTTCGCCATCGTCAACCAACGTTCATACGCCTCGCCGTCGTGCTGTGGGTGTTAGCGTTTGGTCTGGCAGCGACCCAGGGATGTCTGGTACAGCCCAGCCACAATCCGGCTACAACGCATGTCTCGCTGAACACTCCGCAAGATAACGAAAGCCACGACGCCCATGCCCTCGGCTGCCTTCAGCACTGCGCCGATGCGGCGATAGCTGTAAGTCCTTCGCTCCATCTTCAAACATTTGATCTGTTCAGTTGGACGCTTCTGCTCCTTATCCCAGCGTTGCTGATTTTGTATCCCGCCAATCCCTCCGCTTTTGCCTTTCTTGCATTACGGAGCCCTGTACCTGCCAGACCTCCTGCCCGCCTGATTTTCGTCCGTTTCAACGATTAATCCGACCTTCTGCGCGCCCATCTTCGGCGCACTGTCTGACTGCGCCTATCTGGTGCGGCTCGGTATTACCTGAGTTGTCCTGACCCTTTGGAGATTGCCATGCATACCTCATTGAAATTTATCCTCGCCACCTTGCTCGTGAGCAGCCCACTCATGGCCTCGGCAGTCGATGAGCATCACCCGGAGCAGACTCCGACCGCACCCGGCCAGACCAGCGAATCAGCTACGCCGATGCAAAACAATGTCATGACCGAGCAAATGCAAAAAATGCAGGCTGCACACGACAAGGCAGCCGCCGCCAAGACCCCTGCCGAGCGACACGCCGCCATGCAGGAGAGCATGAAGACGATGAAGGACAGCATGGCCATGATGCATAAGAACTGTCATGGCATGGGCATGGGCGGCAACAAAGACGGCATGGAGATGGGAATGATGAACATGATGATGAAAATGATGGATCAGCAATCGAGCATGATGAACATGCCGATGAGCAAGTGACGTGCACAAGCCTGTAGGCAATGCAGCGACGGTTTTACCTTAGCCAATATGCCAAGGGTAAAACTGCCGCCCGTTGAACCTATACGCCGTACCACTGAACAGCACTTCCCTCAGGAGTACAGAACCATGATGAATTCACCACATTCCGCTAACACCGCTCCAACATTTTTGAGGAGCAAACCCGGTATAGCGCTGGGCATGCTGCTGGTGATCGTGCTGTTCTATCTAGCAAGAGAACACTACGGCCATATGTTGGGATTACTGCCTTACATGATTTTGCTGTTGTGCCCGCTGATGCATTTTTTCGGGCACCACCACGGTGGTCACAGTCATCACGGCGACACCTCAGTCTCAACCAAAGATGCGAACAGGAGTTAGCTCATGAACACCCCTGAGGTTCGTCAAGAGCACGGCCCAATACAGAACGCTGAACCCCAACCCACCGGAGCTCACGATCCCGTGTGCGGCATGACCGTGAGTAACGACAGCCAGTTCAGCACGGAATATGAGGGGCAAAACTACCGGTTCTGCAGCCAGAAATGCCAAACGACCTTCAGGGCAGCGCCGGAGCGTTATCGAATATCTCAACTGAAAATCGAACCAGTCCCTCAGACAACAGCAGAACCGTTAACGGGTGCCGCTGAATACACATGTCCCATGCATCCGGAAATTCGCCAGATCGGCCCCGGCGTCTGCCCTAAGTGCGGCATGACCTTAGAGCCGGTGATTCCCGAATTGGAGGAAGAGGAGAACTTAGAACTCAAGGACTTCTCCCAGCGCTTCTGGTGGACATTGCCACTGACAGTGATCGTCACCGTGCTGGCTATGGGTGGGCATGCCCTGGAGCTGTTCCATGGCACCACGCAAAATTGGGTCGAGCTGGGATTGGCTACACCCGTCGTGCTTTGGGCTGGCTGGCCGTTTTATGTGCGCGGCGTGCGCTCGGTGATTCAGCGTAGTCCGAACATGTGGACGTTGATCGGGCTTGGCACGGCGGCGGCCTACCTTTACAGCGTCGTGGCCACCCTGGCCCCCGATGTATTCCCCAGCAACTTCATGATGGAGGGCCGCATCGGTGTGTACTTCGAAGCGGCGGCTGTGATCATCTCACTGACCCTTCTCGGCCAGATGCTCGAGCTCAAGGCTCGCTCGCAAACCTCGGCTGCCATCAAGTCGCTGCTTGGACTGGCCCCAAAAACTGCCCGTCGGATCAATGCCGATGGCACGGAAGAAGACATCCCTCTGACACACGTACACAGCGGCGACACGTTACGTGTGCGACCGGGCGAAAAAGTGCCTGTCGACGGTCAGGTGTTGCAAGGCGAAAGCGCTGTAGATGAGTCGATGCTCACCGGCGAACCGATACCGATCATGAAGAGAGCCGGCGACGCGCTGATTGGCGCCACTCTCAACATTCACGGCAGTCTGGTGATGCAGGCGCAGAAGATAGGGTCGGCGACCCTGCTCGCACAGATTGTGCAGATGGTTGTGCAGGCACAACGCTCAAAAGCGCCGATGCAACGGCTGGCAGATGTGATTGCCAGTTACTTCGTGATCGTTGTGATTGCTATCGCCGCGCTAACTCTACTCGGCTGGGGGCTGTGGGGGCCCGAGCCAAGTTGGGTGTTTGGACTGATCAACGCTGTCGCGGTCATGATCATTGCCTGTCCCTGTGCCCTTGGCCTAGCGACACCGATGTCAGTCATGGTTGCCACCGGCAAGGCTGCTGGCAGCGGCGTATTGTTTCGCGATGCCGCCGCCATCGAAAACCTGCGCAAGATAGACATCTTGATAGTCGACAAAACTGGCACCCTCACTGAAGGTCGACCAGCGTTCCATAGCGTCGGGGCCGTACCCGGATTTACTCAGGATGAAGTGTTGCGCCTGGCCGCAAGTCTCGATCAGGGCAGTGAGCATCCATTGGCCCACGCCATCGTCGAGCAGGCTCGTGCCGCAGGGCTAAAACTGGTGACACCTGAAACCTTCGAGTCAGCCTCAGGTATTGGTGTAAGCGGGCAGGTCGAGGGTCGCCGCCTGATGCTAGGCAATACCGCGTTGATGCAGGAGGCCGGCGTTTCCACAGAGAGCTTGCAAGAACATGCCGAGAAGCTACGCGGCGACGGTACGAGCATCATGTACCTGGCAGTCGATGGCGCCCTGGCGGGTTTGCTGGCTGTTGCCGACCCCATCAAACCCACCACGAAGCTGGCCGTCGAGCGTCTGCAGGCGGATGGCGT
Organism: Pseudomonas fluorescens; assembly: GCF_902497625.1. Lineage (GTDB taxonomy): Bacteria > Pseudomonadota > Gammaproteobacteria > Pseudomonadales > Pseudomonadaceae > Aquipseudomonas > Aquipseudomonas fluorescens_BQ. The sequence goes on from NZ_CABVGX010000017.1 coordinate 32,546, forward strand.
CAAGGTCATCATGGCCACTGGCGACGGCCTTACGACTGCTCGCTCGGTAGCTCGCCAGTTGGGCATCGAGGAGGTTCACGGCGAGGTCAAACCGCAAGATAAAGAGCGTCTGGTGGCATCTCTGCAACAAGCCGGACACCGGGTGGCGATGGCCGGCGACGGTATTAATGATGCCCCCGCACTGGCTCGCGCTGATGTAGGTATCGCCATGGGCACTGGCACTGACGTGGCAATGAACAGCGCTCAGGTCACCCTGGTCAAGGGGGATCTGCTCGGTATCCTGCGTGCTCGCAGCCTGTCAGTCGCAACGGTGAGAAATATGCACCAGAACCTGACCTTCGCCTTCCTTTACAACGCCATGGGTATCCCACTGGCTGCCGGCTTGTTCTTTCCACTTACCGGTCACCTTCTGTCACCGCTCATTGCCGCACTGGCCATGAGCGTGAGCTCGGCGTCGGTAGTATTCAACGCCTTGCGTCTGCGCCAGGCTTCCATTGATTGAGTGAAAACGACCGCTTGACCTTGCCATGGCAGCAAGGTTGAGGATAAGCCAACGCCGCAGAAAAGCCTCGTGCGTCAGTCTTTCCATGATCAATTTAGTTGTGAGGAGTCACCAATGAAAACTGTTGAACTGCAAGTCCAAGGCATGAGCTGTGGTTCGTGTGTCAAACATGTCACCGAAGCGCTGCGCCCACTTGAAGGAGTCAGTGACGTAACAGTGGATCTACAAGCCGGACGGGTGGAGGTCAGCGGCGATTCGGACAGTCAAGCGCTGCTTGCGGCCCTGGAGAACGCGGGCTATCCAGCACAGCTGGCGACAGTGGAAAGCGTAGCGAGTAAGAAAACCTCGGGCTGTGGCGGGAACGGCGGCGGTTGCTGCTGCCGGTAAGCATTATTTATAAACAGGAGAACTCCCATTAATGCCAGTCTGCGAATTGCTGCGTTCACGACACTACTCATGACCGGAGCGGCACAAGCCGCTGAAGTCATCGACGTTTACCGCGATCCTAACTGCGGCTGCTGCAAGGCAAACCATCTCCGCTCTATCGCTACCATCATGACGCTTTAGTCAAATGCTTGAAACGTCGTCATCAAAGGTCATCCTGCTCTTCCCGAATGTCGACTTCGCCCATCGCTCCTAGGTAAATCTTGCGACAAGGAAGCTTGGTGATGAGCCCGTTTTCGAAAAGCACCCTGGGAATATCCCCGAACAAGCTCGACACTTCCCATTTCTCTGTGAGCGGCTTCATTGCCTCTGCTATGAATGAATCGAGGTCGAAGTCCTGTGTTGCAACAAAGGGCCCAGCGCGGTCGTAACTCTCAAAAATGCCCGAGGCAATGCAGATGACTTCGCCTGCCTTGACGATCATGACGCCACCTCGAAGCCATTCAGGAGGCTTCGCCAGTTGAAGAAGACCACGACTATTACTGCAACCCTCGCGGGGTGAAGTGGTGCATCCCCTGTGAAAGCCGCAGAAACTCACGCAGACTTGCACGTCCATTGCCCCTCTGGAACGTGGCGATGACGTACCTAGAGTTCACTGTGGTCAGCACCCAAAATCGGCCCTCGCGCTCCGCCTTAATGACGTCAGAAGTCCGGATCGCGTGACCGTCGCCGAACCGTCCATATTGGTCTTTACGGTTGTGACCAAACACGACGCCTAATCCAGCACGAGCCTTTATGGATACTCCGCAGAGATAGGCTGTTATAGGTTTGTCGAAGCCTTGCGCTTGTGCTTTTAGGATTCGTGCGAGATCGAAATCTGTATGTCGTTTTCCATGAAAATTTACATCCAAAGTATTCAGCAAAATTGCACTCCTTTCGCAGCCCGTATGGCGTTACCAGGAAATCCACACGGAACCATCTGCGCTGATATCGTGCGGGATTTTTGGTAAATTTCAGGCTGTACGGATCATGTTCACGTGATAGACCGGACGGAGGTTGCTTAGCACATCACTGCTGAAGCCAGGTTGGTGAGAGCTGTGGTATTTGGAGCCGGTCTCCACCTCCAGCAGGCACACAGCACACTCGTTTTGGTCTTCACCAAGCGTCACTTTGGTCAGTTTCTCCATGCGCCAAACTCCCGTGCCATTCATGTGGGCAGGTGTGACTACTTGCACCTCTGTGATGACCGTCTCCGCGTCCTGGGCAATCAGCAGTTGCTGAAGCCGTGGTTCGCTGTCGATCATCAGAACCGCCTCTGAAATTCTGTCCTCGTACATGGCCTGGACAGTTACGTGATACCAGTGATTACGAAGCACTTTGGATACCTGATGCCATTGGTACTGACCCTCACCGAACATGCCCGGTAGGCCTAGCATGTCGGCGTCGTGTGTTTTAAACATCGTATGTCCTTAGCCTGAATGGGCTCCGATACAGAGCGCAGTTAGAAGAGGGAGAAAACGTCTTTCAGGCTTGCGAGCTGTTCATGACCAGGGCCAATCAACACGTAAACAGAGTTCCTGGTTTCGAACGCAACACCGTCGTGGAATCCGGTACACATGCTTGAACGAACCCAGTCGCCCCGTTCGAAACGGCCTTGGCTGTCCTCGGCCACGTTGTGAGCAAACAGGATCATCGGGAGCTGGCCAGCTGCATGGCATTTGAAGAGTTCGTCGCGAGTGACTTCAATGCGAAATATTGTCCAGTCGCGAACTAGGCAGTAAGGCTTTTTAGGGAATCGTTCAACTGCTAAAGCTCGAGCTTCAGAAGTACCCTCCAGGCCTTCAAGGGGCGTTCTTGACCCTTTCATAAAGTCGGGCTCTTGGACGCTAGCCATAGGGTTCACCTCAATTAATAACCCGGAAATTGACAATTCAATCCCGCTTGTTTGCGCTCGCCCCTCGCAAAGAATCTCTCCGCATGCCAGTTGCGTTGGCTTGGAGACGTCAATCGGATCACGGGAAGCCAGCCTGAAAGTGCTGCTAGCACCATAATACGGATGATAGTCCGTGTTATGGTGCGACGCAATATGGCCTCATCCTCGATTTGCCTGGGGAAATGTCATGGAGGCCGCAGAAGCCCTTGCTGTAGTAGTACGAGCACTGCGTAGAAGAAAGGGTTTTGCGCAGGAAAACCTGATCACAATTGACCGTTCCTACTGGGGCCGGATAGAGCGTGGTGAAGTTAACATCACGATTGATGTGCTCATTCGTCTTGCAGCGCTAATGGAAGTTGAGCCGGCCTCACTCGTTCTCATGGCGACGTCGCTGCAATCTAATGAGCCGTTCGGGGAGGGCCTCAAACGCGTTTCCAAACAGATGAACAGAATTAGAAAAGAAAGTGTTGATCAGGAAATGGAGTCAATGGCACGAGCCGGAAAACTACCGCCTGGTCGACCCGTCCGATCCGATGCGGCGCGAAAGGCAGCGGAAGCTAATCGTTTGAGCAGCGCGGGCGTGTCTGTGTCAGAAATCGCAGAGAGACTGGAGCTGTCGAGATCGACTGTGCGCAGATATCTGAAAACAATCACGTCCAATCAAACTGATTCCGTATGATTTTCCAATGACCAGCTCCCGGCTAAAAATGTCACAGGAAGGACTGCTGTGGAGAGCTGCGGTAGCTATGTTGCACTGGGCTCGCCAAGAGCCTAGCGTCTCAGAGAATTAACTGCCGTCTTGAAGCCGAATGCAACGGACGTCTCCGTAAGATGTGCAAGGCTAATGTCCCCAATACGGCACATTAACCGTCATTTTTTGGCTCAATGGCCCTATCCGGGCACATTAAGCTGAGCGAATAATGACGATGGCCTCTACTGCATGCACGGATAAGGTAGCGGAGATAACCTTCCGTGTTGTCCCCACAAATCAACTCGGAGACTTGCTCTGTCGTGCGCGCTTTTCATTTCATATTTCGCTCCACTCGATTGGCCCATCCAGACTACTGATTCACTGCCCCTTCTCAGGGTAACCCTTTCCCTGGATTGCTTTTGGTGAACATGCTAGCGATGATACGGGCATCAAGGAGAGCGTGATGCGGAAGCGGATCCCCGTCACTTGAGGCATCTAAAGTGGTTGCGTCGGTGGGGTAATTCCGAACGTTCCTTGGCCATTTACCATCGTCATATGCGAGTTCGCAGAAAAGCTCCCAATCGTACTGTGGAGCGTCTGTGACAATCTCCAGGACTTCGTCGAACGAGGCTAGGAAATCGAGCAATGCAGTTCTTGCCCCAGTAATGGGTTGCGCATTGCCGCCGCCCCACAGCTGCGGAAGCACGATTTCCTTTACGAAATCACTGCAGTCTTCTTCTTTCCAAGCATCGAGCAATTCCACGTAGAATTCGCGCCCATCCTCAGCCACCAATGCGAGTGATATCAGCTTCGCAGCCGCTGAAAGCTTGGTAAACTCGCAATCAAGAAAGACCCTCACCTTGTTAGAACTCCGTAATGACTAGGGCTCGCTTGAATATGGCGCAGGAGGGGCAGCTATGGGAAATGGCCCTCGAGCATCTTGGCTCAGACGGACTCCTCCAAGCGGTCATAGAAATGTGGAGCCGCGCCGCCCCTCCACCCAGACCATTGGTTGAACACTTGTCCACCAATGAGGTGAGTCAGGACGTCTTGAGCATACTGAAAATTGCCCAGCAGCGGGTAGGCGCCATCGTGCCAGGTCGAACGCCTGATGCAGGCACAGTCACGCTGTACACACGTCACGCTAGCAACTTAGTTGACGGGCTCATTACACTGCTGCCAAAGGTGAAGCTTTCGCAAGCCTTACGAGGCTCTTGTCTTGAAATCGAACTGGGGATTTGACGTCCGCGCAGGCTTCTCGAACACCAGTCAGCAACAATCTTATTAAAACTTGCCCAGCGAAATGCGTCCCTTTGAGATGTTCTATGAACTCTGATTTAACTGAAGAAGAAATGCGTCGTGCCCTTTTTGGTACGCCTCAGCCAGAGGAGCAAGTTTCTACTCCGCTAGTGCAGGAGCCTGTGCCAGCAATTGTTTTAAAAAAGCCAGCAGAGGCTCCAATAGCCAAGAAGAAAGTGGCGAAAGCATTCACGCCTAGGCTGAGGGTCACGTTACGCGTTGGAAACGAGTTTGAAGGAAAAATGGTCGAGTTGATTCACGAGGCCGACACGTTGAGCTCGTTGCTTGCTGAGCAGGAGGCTGTAAAGGCTGCTAGGAAAAAGTACAAGTACGTGGAAGTGGAATCCGTTAAATCGATGTAGCAAACGCCTCAAGTTTAGGTCGGACAAGTGCAATGTATTTTCAGATCGTCCGCCGACAAGTCACCGTAGAACCCGAGGGGTAGAAGGTTAAAACTTTCTGAAGCGACTGTTCTTTGGTATTTGAAAACCACCAAACCCGAACAGCCGTGATTTTTTAATGATCAGTGGCTGTCTAAAAAATGGCACAGGAGGGCTTCTTGGGGCGCTAATCGGCGGTATCTCGGCCCACTTCGCCCCCACCAAGTGGTGGTTGACGCTACGCTTTTCGCCAAACCAATGCAGGAATTACCCGGATGTAAATTAGCTCGCTGACCAATTCAATCAGCGTTTGGGTGATGACTGCTGCCGCAGCTAGCCCTCTGATTTCTTCGGGTAGAGCAAGTGCCAAGGGCAGAACCACCAACGAGTTCCGTGTCGAGCTACTGAACGCTACTGATCTTGCAGTGATGGCCGGCAATTTGAATGCTCGCGCAACCAGCGCACCAACCAATGGTGCCAAGAGCATGAAACCAATGTAGACAGGAATGACGGGCAGCAGCTTGTCCATGTCTCTGACCACCCCTGAAATCTGAGAGCCGATCACTACGACCAGTACAACCGCCATAGCCGGCACAGGCATCCAAGCCCAAGCATTGTTCCAACCCTCAACGACGCGTGACCTTTTTGCACCGGCAGCTGTTGCTACCGCCAAGACCAAGGGCAAAGCGATCAGCACTACGAAAGCCTCAACAAATGGGCCCACCGATATAACCACCGCCGAGTCATTACCCAGCATGAAGGCCAGATACAGGGGCAGTAGAACAAGCTGTAGCAAGAGTAATAATGGCGTTGCCGCCAGAGTCAGTTTGGAGTCGCCCTTACCGATATGGGTAAACACCACCACATAGTCGATACAAGGCGTCAGCAAGACCAACAGTGCACCCACCAGAATCGCGGGGTGATCCGTTAGGCCCATGGTCAACGCCCAAACCAACAGGGGGATGGCGACGAAGTTGGCTGTGAGCAGCGCCGTCATGAAACGCTTGTTTGCGAGCCCTTCACGGAGATCCAGGAATGGGATCTGTAGAAACATGGCATACATCAGCACAGCGATGGCTGGTGTCACCAACGCACCTAACGCTTGAGAAGCATTAGGTGCGAGCAGACCTCCGATAGCCGCGACAATGACCGCGACGAAGTAGACCGGAATCTGGTTCTTCTCTAGCTGTTCTCTGACCACGAAATGCCCTTAAAACGCGTGAAATCAATTTTCGATTGAGCAGGGTAATATCTGTAGCTACTACAGGTTCAAGAAAATGCTTGGGGAATCCGCATGTCAGGAATCGGGGCGTTGTCTAAATCAACGGGTTGCCACATTGAGACGATTCGCTACTACGAGAAAATAGGCCTTTTACCTCCGGCCCTGCGGTCGACCGGCAGGCACCGAATCTACACAGAGAAGCACCGTTCAAGACTCGTGTTCATCCGTCAGAATCGTGAGTTAGGCTTTCCCCTCGACGATATACGAGAACTCATCGCGCTCGCAGCAGATGCTGATCGTCCGTGTGCTGAAGCACTGTCGGTGGTCAAGAAACACTTGGCTGAAGTAGAGTCTAAGGTCGCTAAGCTGCAGCAGATCCGGGGAGAACTGCTTTCCATGGCTGGCACGTGTGAATCAACCTGCTTGGGTTCAAACACCCCAGATTGCACGATTGTAGAGTCCTTGTTCGAACCCGCTGCCGGGACGCGCTCCGGTTGCTGCTCATAGGCGAATCAAGACGCGTGGGGGAAGAAAGCTGCCATCGAGACCGAATAACGCGAAAGTCTCAAAGGTATATCGAGCGTCCGCATAGCAAAGAGGGATTCTGAAGAGATAAACCGACACGATGAACCGTGCCGGTTTTTTTATCATCGCAGGCTCATTTTCTTATAGAAACGATTGTGGCTTTGCCACCCTCTAGACGAAAGGTAAACGAGACACGGTCTCCGGCTGCCAGCCCTTTCAACTGATCCTCTGTCGCGGAAAACGCCATAGTCATCGGTGGCCATTGCACTGATGGAACAGCGCCATGGGCAATGGTCACGGTATGCTTCGTAGGATCGATAGCCTTGATCGTTCCGTCGGAGGTGGCTACTGAAGCCTGCTTTGTTTCTTGCTTCATTTCCATACCCTCCATTTTCATGCCCGGCATGTCCTCTGCTAGGGCAGAAAAGGACAGCGTAAGTACGGTGCTAGCAGCTGCAATCAGGGTCAGTTTCATACGACTTTTCCTTGAGGGAGGTTGGGTTCATCTTGGAGGTGACGGCGACGCATCAGGCGATACGCTGCCGGAATGACAAACAGGGACAGCAAGGGTGCCGTGACCATGCCGCCGACCATGGGTGCGGCAATGCGGCTCATGACTTCGCTGCCGGTGCCGCTCCCCAGCAGGATGGGTAACAGACCGGCAATGATCACGGCCACGGTCATGGCCTTGGGTCGAACGCGCTGCACAGCGCCTTCACGAATCGCCGCCACCAGCCCGCGCTCAGTGCTGTCGCCGAGGTCTTCACGCTCGGCCCAGGCGTTTTTCAGGTAGAGCAGCATAATCACACCGAACTCGGCAGAAACCCCGGCCAAGGCGATAAAGCCGACTCCGGTGGCGACCGACAGGTTAAATCCCAGCAGATAGAGGAACCATGCTCCGCCCGTTAGTGCGAACGGCAGAGTGGCCATGATCAGTAAGGCCTCATCGAAGCGGGCGAAAGTCAGGTAGAGCAGCACGAAGATGATCAACAGGGTGGCAGGCACCACCAACTTGAGTCGTGCGTTGGCCCGTTCCAGAAATTCGAACTGCCCTGAGTAACTCAGACTCATACCGGGCTGCAACTTGACCTGCTCATTGACGACCCGGCGTAGATCGGCGACCACCGAGGCAATGTCTCGACCACGCACATCGATGTACACCCAGCCTGAAGGCCGTGCGTTCTCGCTCTTGAGCATCGGCGGCCCTTCGCTGACCTTGATCTTCGCCACCGTACCAAGGGTGATCTGAGTGCCTAGCGGGGTGTAGATTGGCAACTGCTCCAAGGCGCCGAGCGAGTCTCGCCACTCACGAGGGTAACGGACGTTTATCGGGAAGCGTGCAAGCCCTTCAATGGTCTCCCCGACGTTTTCACCGCCGATAGCACCAGCCACAATGGACTGCACATCAGCGATATTCAGTCCGTAACGGGCGGCGGCCTTGCGGTCGATATCTATATCGATGTAGCGGCCACCGGTCAGTCGCTCGGCCAGAGCCGAGCTGACACCGGGCACATCCTTGGCCACCCGCTCGACCGCCTGAGTTGCCGCATCGATCTCCGTCAGGTTTGTGCCGGCAACCTTTACTCCGATGGGGCTTTTGATCCCGGTGGCCAGCATGTCGATACGGTTGCGAATCGGCGGTATCCAGATATTGGTCAACCCTGGAACTCGTACCACTCGATCCAGTTCCTCCACCAGTTTCTCCTGGGTCATGCCTGGGCGCCATTGCTCGTGTGGCTTGAACTGGATAGTAGTTTCGAACATCTCCAGCGGTGCCGGGTCGGTAGCGGTTTCGGCACGGCCTGCTTTACCGAAGACGTGTTCAACCTCTGGAACGCTCTTGATCAGGCGGTCGGTCTGTTGCAGCAACTGCGCCGCTTTCTGCGCCGACAATCCCGGCAGAGCAGAAGGCATATAGAGCAGGTCGCCCTCATCCAACGGCGGAAGAAATTCTCCACCCAAGCGCGACATTGGCCATAGCGCGCTGACGAAAACCAATAGCGCCACCAGCAGCGTGATCTTTGGTCGACGCAAGACTGCGTCCAGAGCTGGCTGATAGATCCGAATCAACCACCGGTTCAACGGGTTCTGTTGCTCACTGGGGATTCGTCCTCGAATCCAGTAACCCATCAGCACTGGCACCAAGGTCACTGACAATCCCGCCGCTGCGGCCATGGCGTAGGTCTTGGTGAAAGCCAGTGGGCCGAACAAACGCCCTTCCTGAGCTTCTAGGGTGAACACAGGAATGAACGAAAGGGTGATTATCAACAAACAGAAGAACAGCGCCGGGCCGACCTCTGCCGCCGCTTCGGTCATCACGTGCCAATGACGTTCCCCATTCAGTTCTTCTCCTGGGTTTGCTACATGCCACGCCTCAACCTTCTTGTGGGCGTTCTCGATCATTACCACGGCAGCATCCACCATGGCGCCGATGGCGATGGCAATCCCACCCAAGGACATGATGTTGGCGTTGATGCCTTGGTAGCGCATGACGATGAAGGCAATCAAAATCCCCACCGGCAGGGAGATGATCGCCACCAGCGACGAGCGTAAGTGCCAGAGGAAGATCCCACAAACCAACGCGACAACGATGAACTCTTCGATGAGCTTGTGGCTGAGATTTTCCACAGCGCGGTCGATCAGCTTACTGCGGTCGTAGGTGGTGACGATTTCCACCCCAGACGGCAAACTTTTTTTCAGCTCGTCGAGTTTGGTCTTGACCGCAGCAATGGTCTCGCGAGCATTCTTGCCGCTGCGCAAAATCACCACGCCGCCGACGGTCTCGCCCTCACCGTCGAGTTCGGTGATGCCACGCCGCATTTCCGGCCCCAGCTGGATCGTGGCGACATCGCCAAGGCTCACCGGCACACCGCCCGAGCCCAGCTTCAGTGGGATCGCCCGAAAGTCATTGAGTGTCTTTAAGTAGCCGGAAGCACGCACGATGAACTCGGTCTCTGCCATCTCCAGCACCGCACCACCGGTTTCCTGATTGGCCTTGCCGATAGCATCGGTCACCTCAGATTGAGTGATGCCGAGGCTGGCCAGTTTGAGCGGATCAAGCTGCACCTGGTATTGCTTAACCATGCCTCCCACGGTGGCCACTTCCGCAACGTTCGGTAGGGTCTTGAGTTCAAACTTGAGGAACCAGTCCTGAAGAGCTCGAAGTTGTGCCAAATCGTGCCCGCCACTGCGATCCACCAGTGCGTACTGATAGATCCAACCCACCCCCGTCGCATCCGGCCCCAACGCCGGTTTGGCGCTGGCCGGCAAGCGGCTTTGTATCTGACTCAGGTACTCCAACACCCGCGAGCGAGCCCAATACAAGTCAGTGCCGTCTTCGAACAGCACGTAGACAAAACTATCGCCAAAGAAGGAATAACCACGCACGGTCTTGGCCCCCGGCACCGAGAGCATGGTGGTGGCCAACGGATAGGTGACCTGGTTCTCGACGATCTGCGGCGCTTGTCCTGCATAAGGGGTGCGGATAATCACCTGCACATCGGAGAGGTCTGGCAACGCATCAATGGGCGTGCTTTGCACCGACCAGATGCCCCACGCGGTGACAAACAGTGTCGCGAGTAGCACTAGGAATCGGTTGGCCACTGACCAACGAATCAGGGCAGCAATCATGGCTGACCCCCCGATTTATCCAGGCGTTCAACACGCAAGCCATCATCGGTCTGGCTAACCGCGACCCGAACCTTGTCACCAGCCTTGAGGCCCTGCATCAGCGCCGGACTAGCAAGAGGGAAAGTCATCGTCATGCCAGGCATACCGAGCGTCTTGAAAGGGCCGTGGGCGAGCGTGACTTCTTTGTCGTTGATCTCAACGATCTGACCATCAGCCTCATGAAAACTGGAGGCTGTTTCACTGGGTGGCGACTCTTCCTCCGTGCGAGCAACAATGCCTTTAAGACTGGCCTCCGAGTCGAGCAGGAACTGGCCAGATGTAACCACCTTCTGGCCTGCTTCCAGACCTTTCACTATCGCCGTTTTGCCATCGCTTTCCTGCCCAAGGAGCACCTCCACGGGACGGTAGCGGCCAGCGTCTTCGGCGAGCATCACCAAGGCTCGTCGGCCAGTGCGAATCACCGCCTCACTCGGCACCCACAATACACTTTGCTCAGTCGAACGATTCAGGCGTACCTGCGCCGTCAAACCCGGTCTGAGGCGCCCATCCGGATTGGGTAACTCAACACGTACCCGAAGTGTGCGGCTGTCCGGATTGGTCTCGGGCAAGATCGCGCTGACCTTGCCACTGAGTGTTGTTCCTGGGAAGGCTGGCAGACGCGCTTCCACTGTCTGCCCAACAGTGATAGCTCCGGTATCTGACTCTGGAACGGCTACAGCTAGCCAGACCGTGTCCAAATCATTGACGCGAGCCAGGGTCTCGCCAGTCGTCACGGTCATACCCGCTCGCACATTTAGCTCTTGCAGAACGCCGCTGATGGGGGTGGTTAGCTTCAGGTTCGGCTGGACTATCCCACTGTGCTCTACCTGGGATATCAATGCAGCCGGCATCCCTGTGAGTCGCAGCCGCTGACGGGCCGCCGCTAGCAACTCAGCATCTCCGCTGCGCTTGAGAGCAAGAAACTCTGTCTGAGCCGCCGCCCACTCTGGAACCAAGATATCCGCCAACGCCGCGTTGGCTTTGAGTACATCGCCGGGAGCATGTGCATAGACCCGCTCCACAAAGCCAGTGGTGCGGGGCTGAATCACAGCGACATCACGCTCGTTGAATCCCAATACTCCTGTGACGTTGAGACTGGAGTTAAAGATTCCACGGGTGACTGTCGCAAAACGCAGACCGAGATTTTGAGTCAGACTCGGATCGATACTGACGGTCGCACGATCTCCTGCGCCACCGGCGTACTGAGGAACCAGTTGCATGTCCATAAAAGGGGATTTACCCGGCTTATCGAACTTTTGCTGCGGGTACATGGGGTCGTACCAATACAGAGCCTTGCGTTCCTCTGATGAGTTGGGACTCTGCTCCGGGCTGGCACCAGGTACTCCGCTCAGGCGTTGATGTGCGAACCAGTAACCACCGGCAATACCGAATGCCAGCGAGACGCCTACCAACAATGCCCCGTTCCATTTTTTTAGGATCATTGGCTGGCCTCCCCATAAGCGAAGTACAGACGCGCACTGGTCAGCGCTCGCTGCTCTTCTACGTCGATCTGTTTGAGGCGGGCTTCGATGAGTTCACGTCGGGCGGCAACCACCGCGTTTAAATTGCCCTTGCCTGCCCGGTAACTGGCCATGCTGAGTTCGACCTTTTCCTTGGCCAGCGGCACCAGGCTGTCCTGATTTCTACGCACGGCACGATCCAGACGCTCATAGTCAGCCAGTTCATTTTCCAGCTGCTGGGTGTGCTCGCGTGACAGCGCTTCGCGCTCGGCCTCCAATTGGTTGAGTTCAGCCTGCTTAGCCGCAATCCTGGGGTTTTGGCGAGAGTCGGGAAATAGCGGTAAATCCCAGGAAAGTTGAACGCTGACCATGTCGCCGAACTGACGGTCACGATGCTGATAATCAAGCTCCCAACTCCAGTCCGACTGCTTTTCCGCTTCGGCTTCACGAACTTTGGCTTGCGCTTCGCGGGTCATCGGCGCAAACGCTGCCAACTCGGGGTGGTGTTGCAGCTTATGAGAGTAACTTGAGGTGTCGACGGGCCATTCAGGCAAGCTGCCTACAGGCTTGTCGTTGGCGGCGGAGCCAATCCAGCGTTTGAGGGCCGCACGAGCCTGCGCTCTCTGGAGAATCAGATCGTCCTGCTGCTCCGCCAGTTGAGCTGCTTCCTGCTTGGGTGTCACCGCATCGGCGGGTTGAGCGCGGCCACCGGCAATTTGAGCCCGGACGGTATCGCTCAGCAGGCGGTTTTCTTTGTAGAAGTCCTGGAACAACACATCTTTGCGCTCAACCGAGTAGCTGCTGATCCAGGCCAACGCCGTGGACTGGCGCACTTTCAGACGTTCGACTCGACGCTCCGCAGAGGCACGATCAATAGCTGCATCGGCGACTTCGATACGCGCTTTGCGCTTGTCGCTATTGGGCATCTCCTGCCTGACCCCGACCATCTGCATGGTCATGAAGTCCTGGTTGATACTCCAACGATCCGGGCCGCCAATGGGGTAGTTCTGCACGCCCACCAAGAGTTTGGGATCAGGTAATTCACCAGCAGGGATGGCTGCACTGTTGGCAGCCTGAATTTTCGCGTCTTGTGCGGTCAGCGACGGCGCATTGTTTTCTGCCAGCCGCAACGCTTCATCGAGCGTCAATGCGGCAGCGAAACTCGGCAACGCCAGCACGCTTGCCGCTAGCCCGGCCACGAGAGACCAGCCTGTGCAATTGCACTTGGAGTTCATGTTTACGATTCCTGTAATCATCCACTGCACGCGTCAAAAGACATGCGCGCAGCTAGTCCATCCGCTAATGCGGAATGAGGCTCAATGTTGGACAGGAATCAAACGCGAGGCGGTCGCCATACCCCGGATGGGGTTTGTACGGGCAGGGAATCGCTGAAGAAGGAAACCACTACGGGGCTGAATACGGTTACAGGAGGCTTGAGGATCGAAACTTGCAGCATGCCGCCCGTCTTGCATTCCTGGCCCGGCTTGCAGGGTTTGCCATGCTCCGTCGGGCTTTTCATGTCGTTACAGCAGTCCATTCCCATGTCGTCCATCATCGCCATGCCCATCGTCTTCATTGGGCAAGGTTCTGTTGGCGCCTGAACACCCGCCATCCCGCTAAGGGGAAGCGCCAGGCTAATCACGAAAATGAGGCAAAACCGCAGGTAGCGTTTCATAGTGATGGAGTGTAGCCGCCCGAAACGGCGCTAACAATGAATGGAGCACATACCTCAAGCTTCCGAAAGACAGCTTTCCGAAAAGCGCCGAACACGCGTGATATAACGGTTTCAGTATTAAGCCAACATTACCTTGCCAGCCAGCTGCCTGACGTCGCGCAGCCAATGTTCGGGATTACAAGAACCCTTGCGGAGGCTTTTTTTGTACTTGATCTGGGCTTCTCAGAGTTTGCTCACCAAGGCTTCGCCCGATTTCGGTCTTGCTCCTCGCTTAGCGAGATTTCGGCTGACGGATTTCTGCTCGACGCCCAGAGCGCGACGGCGCAATTGGGGTTCGAGCACGGTGGCCTCACATCTCGAATAGGCTAGTGGTCAAAATGGGTTTAAAACAGCTAACGTTCGATTTTCAATTCAGGGACGACCTACATGGCTTTGAAAATCCGTACGGCGGCAGTAGCAGATGCAGAAGCCATCCAGCGCATTTATGCCCCCATAGTTTCGAACACGGCGATCTCATTCGAAGAAACCCCGCCAAGCGTTGAGGAGATTGCTCAGCGGATAGCGACGACACTTCAGACATATCCCTACCTTGTGGCTGAAGAAGGTGGTGAGATCAAGGGATATGCATACGCAAGCCAGCATCGTGCACGTGCAGCCTACCGATGGGCTGTTGACGTGACGGTGTACATAGCTGAATCAGCTCGCCGCCAGGGTGTTGGCCGCGAACTCTACGAGACTCTACTTCCAATACTTGAGAAACAGCGGTTTCGCGCCGCTTACGCTGGAATTGCACAGCCCAATGAAGGCAGCGTGGGCCTGCACGAGTCGCTAGGATTCACCCATATAGGGACGTATCCAGAGGTAGGCTTCAAGCTTGGGAAATGGCACGACGTCGGCTATTGGCGGCTCGGGCTGTGCCAGGCAACCCCTCCACTGGAACCTATTCTCTTCCCCCAGGTTGAAATCAAGCCAGTGATGGGGTGAAGGCTCGTAGTTTGGTGAATGCGACTAAAGCGCCGATGCCCAATATCCCGGCCATGATCCAAATTAGCCAGTTTGGGCCAAGCTGCACCAGGATGTATGCGCATGCCATGGGCGCTACCGCTTGTGCAACCAACACTGGGCGAGCGATCAGGCCAAGGTGGATGCCTAGGTTGGTGCTGCCCAACAGTGTAAGTGGGACTGTTCCTCTGGCGATGGTCATGATCCCATTTCCACCGCCGAAGGTAATCACTGCGATAAGGGACACCATCACCATCCCCGGCCCCAAGGCCAAGAGTCCGACGATGCAAGCCAGAATCCCTAGCCTTGCTATCCATACCGGATGAGCGCTGCGGCCAAACGCATATTCCAAAAGTCGAGCGACAACTTGAGACGGCCCCATCAGCGCTCCGAGTGTTACTGCCATGGCGGCGGAAATTTCATGGCTACGCAGGAGCGCTATTAGATTGACCGCCAAAGCTGACATCACGAACGCATGTAATGTGAACAGCAAGGCGATCCACGCCAAGCGTGGATCAGCAGGCGCGTACGATGCATTGGCGATCTTAGCGGACTCAGTTGCTCGCGGCGTAGGCAATGGAACCGTTAGCAGGTGAAGGGGCAAACCTACAGCAAGATGGATTAAGGCGAGCACCCTGCAGGTGGTTTGCCATCCATGGCTCGCATCCATCGACGCCAGGAAAGGCCAAGCGACCGTGCTTGCGAAGCCCGCTATGAGTGTCAGTCCGGTCATCGAGCCTCTCGCCCTTGCCCCCATCAGTCGGCCCAATGTCGCGAATCCAGCGTCATACAGGCCTGCGGCCATGCCCAAACCCAAAACTGTCCATGCGATGTAGTAGACGAACAGCCCTGATGCGAAAGACATGGTGATTAAACCAAGGGCCAGCAGAAGCGAACTGCTGGCGAGCACCCATTTTCCGCCATGCTTATCAATAGTCCTGCCGACTACAGGTGCGCATATTCCAGCGACAAGCAGAGACCACGATAAGGCGCCCACTACAGCGGGAACGGATGTATTTAGTGAGTGCGAAACGGGTTCAGCTAGAACTGCCGGCAGATAAAACGTGGAGCCCCACGCAAGAATTTGGTTACAACCCATTGAGCCAATCAGGGTCGCATGCTGCCTTGTCGTCGGGGCTGCGGTAGACATCAGTCCAACTCAGCGAGATAGCTTTGCACTTGCTTGACTACATCTCGAGCGGTGCGGGTTACTCCGATCAATGTCGCGGAGGCGAGCCCCGTCCAATCGCCGTAACCTACTAGCCACAGATTGGGTGAAGCAACACTCCGGTTTTCGTCCACAGCCACTTTGCCATCCTGGCCTACAATGCCCAGGTTGTTTAGGTGGTCGAGCGCTGGAGAAAACCCAGTGCACCAGATGACGACATCCACCGCTGTTTCGTCTCCTGATGACCAAACAACGCCTGTTGAAGTGAAGTGCGTGAATGGCCGTACTGCGCTCAATACACCGCGTTCACGAGCGTCCTTCACCGATGGCACCATTACGATATCGCCCAGCCCCCCAGCGGGTTGTTCAGGCTCCACACCTTCCTGTTGCGCCTTCAATCGAGCAGTAGCTCGTTCGAACAGGACGCGCCCATCAACCTCATCAGGTAGAAACTTTGGGGCCTCTTGAGTTACCCAGGTTGCCTGAGTCACTTTAGAAACCTCGGCGTAAATCTGGGCTCCCGAGTTGCCACCACCCACGACAAGGACGGTTTTCCCCTCAAACTCATTCGGCCCAACGTAATGAGCGGAATGAAGCTGCTGCCCTACGAACAACTCCTGTCCGGCATAGCTCGGTGTAAATGGGCGGCTCCAGGTGCCTGTTGCACTGATAACCGCCTTGGCATCCCAGTTTCTATCCCCGGAGACAACCCGTAATCCTTCTTCGATTTTTTCGACACGGGTCACCCTGGTGGATCGGATGATGGGGAAGTCATATCGACGCTCGTACAGAGTCAGATAGTCGATAACATCATCACGGTGAGGCGTTTCTTCTGATACGGCAGGCATCGGCCAGCCCGCAATCGAGCTCCATGCCGATGGAGAGAAGAGTCGCAGCGAGTCCCAGCCATGCCGCCAGGCTCCTCCTGGTGCCGACTCCGCATCGAGCAGCACATAAGACAAGCCTGACCGCTTCAAAAAATAGGCGACTGTCAGCGCGGATTGACCACCGCCAATGACCACAACATCAATTTTCGAATTCTGACTCACCAGCATCCTCCAGGCTCAATCGCGGCACCTCACTGTCGTCGTATCAGACTCTGCGACCGTGCTCATCAATGACCACTTGGCCGTCCTCTTTGACGAAACTCCCACGCTGCTCTTGCGGTAACAAATCGAGCACAGCTTCTGACGGACGACACAAACGCGTCCCCAAAGGCGTCACGACGATGGGGCGATTGATCAGGATAGGGTGAGCCATCATGGCATCGATGAGCTGTTCGTTCGCCAGCGATGCATCGCCCAATCCCAGCTCTTCGTACGGTGTGCCTTTGATACGCAAAAGAGCCCGCACCCCGATACCCATATCCTCAATGAGTCTGACAAGTGTGGTGCGATCAGGCGGGTTCTTCAGGTACTCGATAACCGTCGGTTCTTCCCCGCTGTTACGGATCAACTCCAAGGTGTTGCGAGAGGTGCCGCATTCGGGGTTGTGGTAAATCGTGATCTGGCTCATATCGCTTCCTCGTGCTGACGTTAGATGGAGCGCTGGTTGACGCGCTTGGAAAGCTCTTCGGCGGACTCTTTACGCTCGGAGTACCGATCAACCAAATAATCCTGGCGATCCCGCAACAGCAGCGTGAACTTCATCAACTCCTCCATCACGTCCACCAGTCGGTCGTAGTACGAGGACGGTTTCATACGGCCTGCTTCATCGAACTCGGTGAACGCCTTGGCCACGGAAGACTGGTTAGGGATGGTAAACATCCGCATCCACCGTCCAAGTACCCGCAGTTGGTTAACCACGTTGAAGGATTGGGAGCCGCCACAGACCTGCATCACAGCAAGGGTTTTGCCTTGCGTAGGTCGTACAGCGCCAATCGCCAGCGGAACCCAGTCAATTTGGGCTTTGAATACTGCACTCATGGAGCCGTGACGCTCAGGGGAGCACCACACCTGTCCCTCAGACCATTGCATCAGCTCGCGCAGCTCAGCGACCTTGGGATGTGTATCGGGAGCGTCATCCGGAAGCGGCAGACCCGATGGGTCAAAGATCTTGGTTTCAGCACCAAACTCATTCAGCAGGCGTGCCGCCTCTTGCGTGACTAACCGGCTGAAAGAGCGCTCTCGCGTCGATCCGTACAAAAGCAGAATTCGAGGCTTATGGAGTGACGGTGTACGCGGCTCCAGTTGCTCCAACGACGGAATGTCGATCAGGTCGGTGTGTACGTTCGGCAATGTATCTTGCATATAAACTCCTACCACGGCGCCGGCTAGGACGCCGCCTCGGTTGATCTTTAAAGCGAACCGATGCGGTTCAGTTCAGCTTTCAGTTGGTCAGGGCTCATGGTCTTGAGCGGCAGTGCAAGAAACGCACTCACGCGTTCGTGAATTTTGGCCAGTGTGGCTTCAAACGCTGCGGTGATCTCGGCTTCCGACCCGCTAGCCTCAGACGGGTCGGCCAGCCCCCAATGCGCCTTCAAAGCTGGCCCAAAGAAGATTGGGCATGCTTCACCCGCTGCGCGGTCGCAGACAGTGATCACGATGTCTGGAGGCGAGCCCTCAAAAGCATCCGAAGCCTTGCTGCTCAAGCCCACCGTGGAAATACCCGCCGCCTCCAGCGTTTGCAATGCCCGTTGATTCACCCGGCCACTGGGAAAGCTTCCTGAACTGACGGCTTCTACACCCTTGGGCGCCAAGTGGTTGAAAAGCGCCTCGGACAGAATGCTGCGGCAGCTGTTGTGGGTGCACATGAACAAGACTTTCATCAGACGATTCCTTGATTCAGAAACTGAGGCGCAGTGCCAGGGCGGACAATGTGGCGACGAGGATGGGCACGGTCAGCACGATCCCGGTCTTGAAGTAGTAACCCCAACTGATCGTTATGTTTTTCCGGGCTAGCACGTGCAGCCACAGCAGAGTGGCTAAGCTCCCAATTGGGGTGATCTTCGGGCCCAGGTCACAGCCGATGATGTTGGCGTAAACCATCGCTTGCTGGACTACACCATCGACTTCGGCGGCATGAATGGATAAGGCGCCTACCAGAACGGTGGGCATGTTGTTCATGATCGATGACAGCAACGCTGTTAGCAGCCCTGTACCTAGGGACGCGCCCCAAACGCCGTAACCGGCGAACACGTTCAGGATTTGCGCGATGTGGTCGGTCAGGCCGGCGTTCTTCAGGCCATAAACAACCAGGTACATACCCAAAGAAAAAATCACCACCTGCCATGGCGCCTCTTTGAGCACCTTGCTTGTGTTGATGGCGTGACCACGAGCCGCGATGACGTAAAGAATGAATGCACAGATCGCTGCAATGGCGCTGATTGGCACCCCCAATGGCTCAATGACAAAGAAGCCGATCAGTAGTAGTGCCAACACCCACCAGCCGGCTACAAAAGTGGCCCGGTCGTGGATTGCTTCGTCCGGATTGTCCAGTTGGTTGAGGTCATAGATCTTTGGTAAATCTTTGCGGAAAAACCACAGCAGCATGGCTAACGTCGCCGCCACGCTGACGATGTTTACCGGCACCATGATCGAGGCATATTCGTTGAAGCCGATATCGAAGTAGTCGGCAGAGACGATGTTGACCAGGTTGGAAACCACCAGCGGTAAGCTCGCCGTATCCGCGATAAAACCGGCTGCCATGACGAATGCCAACGTAGCAGCAGGAGAAAAACGCAACGCCAGCAACATCGCGATCACAATGGGTGTGAGGATCAATGCTGCTCCGTCATTGGCGAACAGGGCCGACACAGCTGCGCCCAGCAGGACGATAAATGCGAACAGCTTGCGGGTGCTCCCGCCTCCCCATCGGGCCACATGCAGCGCAGGCCACTTGAAAAAACCTGCCTCATCAAGCAGCAGACTAATGATGATGACCGCGATGAAAGTCCCAGTGGCATTCCAGACAATGCGCCAAACCTCTGGTATGTCGGCAAGGGTAACGACACCTGCCAGCAACGCCACGATGGCACCGAACATCGCACTCCAGCCAACCCCAAGCCCCTTGGGCTGCCAGATGACAAGGACGATGGTGGCGATAAAGATCAATATGGCAATCAGCATTTCATTAATCCGGTTGGGCGTGAATCAGCTACACACGGCTTGGTTGATCGGACGGTCGTTCATGCCGCAGAGGCGCTTAGCCTCGGTTTCCAGCCATTGCTGATTGGCGTCTACCACTTCCTTCAAAACTGCAGTCACCCACGCGGGCAAATCAGGATTCAGTCGGTAGTACACCCATTGGCCTTGGCGACGATCCAACAACAAACCGGCAGAGCGCAGCAGCGCCAAATGACGAGAAATCTTCGGCTGACTCAGGTCGAGTGCTGCAGTTAGCTCGCATACACACAGCTCACCTTCACTCACGACAAGCAGCGAAATTTTTGCTCGGGTGTCATCCGCCAGGCACTTGAATAAGGTGGTGGGGTTCAAGGGTTCTGTCATAGATCCTCCAGGTGTTTGGTCTTGACCAAAACGAAGAGCTTGATGCGCTCGTGGATGTCGTGGAGCGTGTGGCGAAATGCGCCAGGATCATCGCTGGTTACTGGGTCAGGAAAATCCCAGGCAATGACTTCACCTGCGTTGGGCATTGGTAGGCACTCGCTTGCGGATTTATCACAAAGAGTGATTACGTAATCGAATCGATCAGCTTGAAACTCGCTGATGGACTTGCTGCGCAGGCCCGTTGCATCGACTCCAACCGCCTCCAATGCTTGAGTCGTGCGCAGATCAACCTCAGACGGTTCAGATCCTGCGCTGAAGGCCTCGAAGCGCGGGTCGGTGTGCCGCAGCAAAGCCTCTGCAAGCAGAGAGCGGGCTGAGTTGGCAACGCACACGAAAAGCACTTTGATAGCAGGGCTCATGGTGGAACTCGATGCATATGGAAAATCGAATATACGCTTTGGCGAATATTCGGTAAAGCGAATATGATGTCTGCTGTTTCGGCATGTGCCCTTACGCTCCATGCGTATCGGCATAACGGAGATGAGAGGATGGAGGGGGATATGATGATCCAGGCAACGGAAATAGCCGGAGGGCAGTCGCAGCGCTTTCGCGATGCGCTGAAATTTGCTGACCTTCCAGCAGACGATATTGATCTTCCAGGCCGAACCTTTTTTGAGTTCACACGGGATGGTGAGACTGTTGGATGGGGAGGGTTTGAAACGCATGGGACAGATGGATTGCTGCGCTCCATGGTCGTAGAGCCGGCATACAGATCGAAAGGGGTTGGGGCTGAAGTGCTTCGAGTCATTGAAGCAATAGCTGCCGAGCAGGGAATCGCTCGATTTCATTTGCTGACAACAACTGCATCAGGCTTTTTTGAACAGCAGGGCTATGCAGTCAATCAACGAGATTCTGCGCCGCCTCTAATTTCTCAGACGGAGCAGTTCAGGGGGCTTTGCCCTGGCTCGGCTTGCTACATGTGCAAGGCCTTATCTGCGAATGCACGAAAGTAGCTGATCACCTGGGTGATGGCTTTTAGCCCCGATGCCAGCTAGATTTGGAGCTTTCTACGATCAAGGAAGGATATGAAAAAGCTCATCGCAGTAATGGGGATCTGCGTCGCACTTGGCGGTTGCGCTACGTCCCACTACACCGCAGGACGAGACTTTCCGTCGGCCAGTGTAGCGAGCATCACCAAAGGCAAAACCACCACTTCTGAGTTGAAATCTCTATTCGGTGAGCCCTACGCCAAGAGTGCTGTCAGCGAGACTGACGAAAAGTGGATCTACACCTACACCAATGGCTCAGCCCATGCCCAAAGCTACGTGGTCACCATGAAGGTGACGACTACGGGCACTCAGAAGACCCTCGACGTCTTGATCCGAAATGACGTGGTCATCAACTACACGTTCAGCGAAGGCCCCGCTCCAGGCACTACCACTGCGACGAACTAAGTTCGCCACCTTGTCATTGGGCGACCCGCCGCGCTCAGTACGTTGTTGATGGAGCAAGCTCATGGACAGAACATATGCCTTCGTGGATGAGTCCGGGAATTCCGACCTAGATACGTCAAAGGGTGGAAGCTCGGGCTTCTTCATCGTCTGCTCCATTCTAGTGGCAGAGAAAGACCTGGAGGCTGCTTATGCCCAAGCTGAAGCACTCCGCGAGCGGCATTTTCAAACGGGCGAGATCAAATCCAGCAATCTTAAGCCCAAGGATTCAGATCGCCGTGCCCGGATCCTAAACGAGCTAGCCGATCTGCCATTCAGGCTCTATTTCACCGTCGTTGATAAGTCCCAAATTCGCAAAGACGGTGGCCTTCGTTTCAAGACCTCATTCATAAAATATGTGAATGGGTTGCTCTATGAACGTTTGTTCCGCGCATACCCAGACCTCCAGATGATCGTAGACGAGCATGGTGGCCAGGAATTTCAGGAGAGCCTCAAAAGCTACGTTTCAGAACGGTTCGTCGATGACCTATTTGGCGATAAAGATGCCTTCCAGACGATGGCCAGTAAGGACAACGTCTTGGTTCAGGTTGCAGATTTTTTTGCTGGCTCAGTCGCTCAGATCTACGAAGAGAAAGCATCGGAAGAAGCAGTTCTTGCCTACAAAAAGATTCTACGAAGCCTGACCCTTGGAATGCTTGAGTGGCCATCCAAGTACCAGTCTCTTCTGCCGCCGCCGGCGGATGAATCTGGGTATGCAGACTACCAGGTACACCAAGAAGCTCTCCGCCAGGCTGACCTTTTTAGCGAACGGGCTGGTGAGCACCCTAATGAGGATGAGCGCCTGCAGCTGAGCATCTTGCGGTTCCTGAGATTCCAAAGCGAATTCGTCACCAAAGACTACGTGCCAACCGCAGAAATAGTCGGCCACCTAAAAGATAGCGGCTTCGGAGATATCAACGACCAGAGGATCCGCTCCAGCGGCATCGCCAAGCTTCGCGATTCGGACGTGATTATCACAAGCGCGGCCAAAGGCTACAAAATTCCTCAGACACGGGCTGACATCAACGAGTTTCTGGAAAGGGCGTCAGGCATAGTCGTCCCTCTGCTGGAACGTGTCAAAAAGGCTCGAGAGGTGTATCGGCTGAGTAGTCGAGGAGAATATGACATCGTGACTGCAGCCAACCTGACTGAGCTTGCCAAGCTGCTCACTGCGCTCGAGGCGTTTGCAGATGACTGAACTCAGTCATGGCAACGAACCTCAGCAGGCTGTATTGATCCAGGATGAAATCCTAGAGATCTTGAAAGAGGCCAAGGTGCTCGCGCGTAGATTCTATCGCCTGACCGGCAAGCCGCTGGGCGTGACAGGCGAGATCGCAGAGTACGAAGCTGCCACTAGACTCGGCCTGTTACTACATCCTGTAAGGCAGGCAGGTTACGACGCTACAGAGACGCTGGAAGTTGGCGTCGCGAGAATCCAGATCAAGGGGCGCTGTATCCTGAACCCGCAAAAGATTACGGGCCGTATGGGTGCAATTGATCTACGACAACCCTTTGATACTGTGCTCTTGGTACTGCTTGATTCTGAGTTCAACGCATTTGCAATGTACGAAGCAAGTCGTGCCAAGGTAGAGGCAGCGCTGACCGTGCCAGGGTCGAAAGCCAGAAATGAACGTGGTGCGTTGGCTATTAGGCAATTCATGTCGATAGCTACGTTGCGCTGGGCTCGTCATGAGCCTAGCGACTAAGAGTATTAACCGCCGTCTGGACGCCGAGCGCTGTGGATATGCCCCGTGTGACGAGCCAGGCAAATGTCCCTAATACGGCACATTAACCACAATTTTTAGGCTTAATGACCCTATGTGGGCACATTAAGCTGAGCGACGGAATGCAGCCTACGATGAGAGGAAGGCTTCACATCCCTCACCAGCTGCGACCTGCACCATGACTGCTCAGGTGGCATCTCACCTAACCAAACAACACCAGACCGAAGCCTGATTTCAAGGTGCGCGGTTAGATAGCTCGCATCCAATCCAATGTGCTTCGGGAAACGGGATGCTCTTGATCAATCATCTCCGGTTGCCAGCTACGGATAACTTTGGGAGCCCAGGAGGGCCGGTTACTGACTGCTTTTTTTGCTAGCATCTGGTTCTCAAGTTTGGAGGGATCTGATGCAAATGCAAGGTGATTGGGAAGTGTTGCTCAACGGCGACCCGCAGGAGATCAGGCAGCTTTGCACATGGGGGCACAGCATCAATTACTTCAGGCTCTGGGGGGGAGTAGATGACTGGAACGATTGCCCTAACGACGACTTCCGATTTAATTCAAATCTGTTCGAGGGTCAAACTCAGGAAGGAGTCTGGCAGATCACCTATGAGCTTTTGAGTCTTTTCAATGGTGCATCGACGCTGTTGGAGCGCGAACCATACAAGCTGAGTATCTACAAGATCCTGCTTGAGGGGGGCGAGCTCACTAGGCAAGAAAAAAGGAACATTCCGGGGATGCTTACCAAGCCTGCTGTCTCCAGCCAAGCTTGGGCCGATGATCTCAGGAAGGCTCTTGGCACATCACAGAAAATCAGCCTTATGATGCTGGCCGCTGAGCATGAGGATATTTACCTCTTCCTCAAATTTCTCGACCAAGACAGCAGTTGGATCACCTACTACAAGATACTGGACACTCTTGAGACATGGGAAAGGCGGAAGGGTCTAAAGGCTTTTAGAAGCAAGCGAAAAGAGAAGAAATTCACCTGTTCAGCCAACAATTTCAGTTTGAACGGGTTCGATGCTAGGCACGGCTTTCAAGAAATGATGCAACAGCCCGCGCAGGTATCAATGACGATTGATGAAGGCCATCAGTTCATCACGGGTCTTGTCAAAGACTACCTTCAGCAAGCTCATCCCCAGTTCGTAAAGTTTAAATGACTCAGAAAGCCGGTCTACCGGGCCGGTTTCTTGTTACGACGTGAAGCGTCGATGGTGTCTCCCGTGGACAGGATCGAAGCGCTCCCACACCCTTCAACGCATGGGCAGAATCTGCCGCGTGGAACGCTCACGAAAGGTCGATCACCATCTGCTGGCTGTCGGCCAGAAGATAGGTAAATCCGGTCAAGAGGAGCCATTTTTTGTGAGCAGAAATATGAGTGGGATTGTTTTGAATGGCCAGCTTTCAGCTGGCCACCACCTCATTGATCTCAGAACTCGTGCTCAACATCATCGAAGAAGTTTGGGTCTAGCTCGTACTCCAGAGAGCCGAATCGCGCAAGCAGGTCTGCCCTCAGCTCGCCTTCAGCTTCCGGTTCGAGATTGATCCAGTAGCTATATACGAGCCCGTCATCCGATTCGTTAGTGGTGATCTCTGCTCCGGACAAAAGCTCGGCGTCATCGACAGATATCCCCAGCTCAATAGCAAGCGCTTGAGCCATGGACATCCGGTTACTACTCCGGGCTTCTTCCACGGTTGCCCAATACTCCTGCTCAGATCTGCGGTCGCGGTCAGCATCAGATTCACCGCTGGAGATGACCACGCCTTTCTCAACAAGCAGCCATATACCATCACGGCGTAGCAATTCGACCGTGGCTTTGAGATAGAACGCTGCACCGTGATACATCCTTTCCTGATCTTGCTGCCCCTGGTAGGTCAGGGAAACCTCTAAAGAAAGCTTCCCGGTTGCGTCGCTGTAGTCAGCGGTTTCAACTTCAAGAGCATCAATAGTGAATCCACTCGCATTGGTATCCGCAATCGCGCCGGAGAGCTGATCCTCCAATTCTAGATCCAGGTTGGCGTAGACATCATCTTCATGGATCGCTTGGGAAAAGTCTTTGATCCCAAAAACGGCCAACATCAGACGCGGATCCTTGAGGTTCCGTTGGGCGACGACAGAAAACTCATGGTAATCAGCGAAGCCCGCTTTTTGCACAAGGGTTTCTTGAGCGACAGAAAGCTTCAGGCCCTGATCACGAGCAAGCTGTTTAGCTTGGGATTTAAAGATGTTTAGCGGGGAAAAATCAGACATGGCAATGGTTCCTAAATCTACGACGCTTAGGTGTCCGATTGCCTGTTCACCGGGCAGCGTCTGGTTAGGGACATGCCGATGTAAAACTGAAGGGTGTCACAGATGGGCTATTGCTTCGCGAAACAGGCGCCAGGCGACCATCACCGCCTAGTGGGATCATAGGTCAACGAGCCCAACTCGACAACTCGAAAGATGCTAAATTTCCTAGGTGGCGTTAATACGAGCGACACTTAAATTTGACGCTTTATATAGTCAAAAATACGACTTAGACGAAAAACAACTCTTGCAACAAATAACAGTTGTCGCCGGTTTGTTTATTCTGATAAATACTGAATCTGTTGGGTGCTACCACCCAAGTGCTCTTTAAATATGACTGAAATTTGGGCTTGCGGTTTTTGACCGGGAAACTGGTCGCCTTGGTGTTCGCCTTGGCTTTCTTCGCCGCGCAGGTTGGTGCTGCCCATCGCTCCTCAGTGCTTAGCGCCTAGGGCAATCCCAAAGGTGATCCAAGGGTTTGTCTCTGATCGTTTGATGCGTTGAGGCGAAATGTGATGCGGCGGTAATGCGGCGGACGGCTTATCAAGGGACTTGATAAGCAGAACTGTGGTTTGTAGTGGCATCTTCAGCGTTCCTTTCGGCCCGGAATGCTTGGCGGCGGGGCAATTTCGCCTGTCGTTGGGAACATCAGTCATGGTTAATTTAAAGAACCTAGCGCGCCGCAAGGCGCGTCAGTCTATGCACAACAGTGAAGATGCTCGTGTCATCGAGATAGCTCCATCTCAAGAACCTAAAGCGAGTCGGATTGCGTGGGTAAAGGCGAAGGCAGTAACCCTGCTCAAGTGGATCGCACGTATTCGTCTATGCATCTGGTTATGGGAAAAGGCTGTTGAGGGCTGGGATTTTGTCGAGACAGTGGTGATTCCATTTATTGAGAACCTCCCATGACACAACAAACCACATCATTCGAATTCAGAGGGGCCGGTTCTTCGGGGCCGGCCCATCAACGGAAGCTTGGACATGGATGCTCCGTTCTATCCTCATAGCCCTATCCACAGCATCAGCGCCTTAGCACGTGCTCTCGGAGAGCCTGTCGAGAGGCTAATCGCACTTGCTCATCGTAGCTCTCGCCTTTATCGATATGTCCCGCAAACAAAAAAAGACGGCATAACACCCAGACATACCTATGATGCTCATGAGCCTCTGAAGACGATCCAGCGCAAGATCGTGGATCGGATCCTCAGCAAGGTTGCGTTCCCTGGATACCTGCACGGCGGTATCAGAGATCCCAAGCTACCCCGCAGCATTTACTCGAACGCTCGGGTTCATACCGGCGCCAAGACAGTCATCCTTCAGGACATCGCTGATTTCTTCCCGTCAATTACAAACGAGCACATTCATCGCTTGTTCGTGGGTCTCTTCCGTTTCTCCGCAGATGTAGCCACTCTGCTTGCGGATCTAGTTACTCGTGAGGGCCAGGTTCCACAAGGGGCGAGTACAAGTAGCTACTTGGCCAACCTAGTGTTTTGGGATATCGAGCCGGCGCTCGTCACTCGCTTTAAAGCTCAGGGACTGGCGTATTCGCGCTTCGCAGATGACATCACTGTTTCTTGCAAAACTCGTATTGATCAAGCTACTACCACCCAAGTTATTGCCTCTGTCACATGGATGCTCGGTCAGAAAGGCTGCCTGCAGAAGCGAAGCAAGCTGCATGTTCGTAAGCGCGGGCAAGCATTGATTACTGGCGATAAAGCTGACGCCGTCACCGTGACCGGATTAGTGGTGAGCGGGCCAATAACGGGGCTTCCCAAAAAACACCGATTGGCTATCCGCGCCGCCGTGAAACAGCTGGAGGATCGCGTCGAGGGTAATTCAGGTCATCTGTCCACTGATGATGAAAAGGAGATGCGTCGAGTAATGGGACGCATAGGCAGGTTGATCGCTTGTGGGCATCCAGAGGGGCAGCGCTTGAAGGCTCGCGTTCGAGTATTACTGACGCGTGCGCCACTTTTGGAGCGATATGCAGGTGCCGAGTTTCAGGTTCAGATGGTTGCGGAGACCACCGCAAATCTGAGCGTAGCGGCTAGCAGCTTGCAAATTAACCTGCCGGTGGATCTGCCTTGGAAAGCTGGCTAACCGTTGGCTGGAGGTTTATTTGGCTGTGATATTCAAGAGCGGTTTGGCTAGAAAATGGGGCGATGTCGCTGACATGCAGACGGAGCTTCAAGCTCCGTAACCGCAACAAATTTCCACCCTGCGATACAGGAAGTTAAAACATTAAAATTCCAGCACGAAAGCTAAATCGGTTCTACGAGAATACGTCTCAGAGCAACGTAATTCAGTCTGTGAGAAGGCTTATATTCACCCATTGCTCTCAGCCTATTGAAGAGCTTGGCCGGTATCACGCCGATATGGTCTATAGCAAAGGCGGGACAGGTATACTGATCAAGTACCAGCAGAAATTTTTTCTCCTGACGGCTCAACACGTTCTAGATGAGAACTACGAGGCGGCACAAAACGAGTCGCCGTTCTTCACTCACCTCTTTGCTAAGAGAGGTTGGGAAGGAATAGAGGGTATGGGATTCCCAATGCGCGGCTGGCGTATCGGTGAGCTGATAACGGCAGATAGTCCCTGTATCGACATGCAAGACATCGTGCTGATCGAGCTTTCATCCTCGCTATTCCGTTTTCCCGATAAATTCATCGACCTAGATGGCACGAATGGCCGTATAGCCGTAGCTGTAAGCGATTTGTATGACGGCATGTTATTGGTAGCCTCTGGCTACCCAATAGATGAAAACCCGATTGAGTATCCGTATGGCGATGACTACAACTGCTCGACAGTGATCAATAAGCATATCTTTCACGGTGTTTGTGAGTTCGAAGGATCAGCCCCCCTCCTGCGTTTTTTTAGTCAGATCACGCACTCAGAAATGAATGGAATGAGTGGCGGGATGGTTTCTAACCTAATGCCTAAATCCAACCAGGTTGCCTGGGTCGGTATGATTCAGAAAGCTGGTAATGGAATTCTCCGTTTCTATCCCGCATGCTGGATTATCCCAGCCATCAAGAACTATATGCAGGCGAGCCATTACGTCATAGATCCTGCTGTCCATATGGCAAATCTAGAAATTGAATCTACTCCAGAAGCAATCCAAGGTAGAGCAGAGTATTTCAAGATGATCAAGGTCATAACGGATGATATGAGGGCTAGAGAAGCAGGACATTAGCATTAGCCAATGCTCCTCCCTCGGCCCACTGCCCTACTTTTCAGGCTTAAAACGCCAGTTTGAATCACCTTATGCCAAACGCTGTTATGGGATCAACGGCGCTGAACCCAGCGATTCCTTACGAAGTAAGGTTGTATGCGATTCCAGATTCAACATCGTCGATGAGAGCTAGCTTTAAGCCTTACTTCCAGTGATGGATGTGATGCTTTTGACCACAAGTACGGCAACCATACCTACGAGCGCGCCTACCAGGCAGTGAATGCCTAAAGTTGCGAAGGTTTCCCACGCCCCTGCCCCTTCGACCAGTCTCTCAGCAAAGTGCTGCATCGGCCCGATGCCTTCTGTAATGAACGCCCCCCCGACCAGGAACATTGCCACAGTTCCGATCCAGGATAATGCTTTCATAAGCTTCGGAGCAGCCGACAGCAGCCATCCCCCGACAGTTCGCACCACAGAACCCCATGTACCGGCAGCTTTAGACTTCTGGAGAATAAGGCCGGCATCATCCAAGCGGACGATCCCCGCAACCAATCCGTAAACGCCCACTGTCATGACCACCGCGATCAGCGCTAACGTCAAAATCTGTTGGAGCATCGGGGCATCAGTAACGATATTTAGGGTGATGACGATGATCTCGGCGCTCAGAATGAAGTCCGTTCGAACAGCCCCTGCAATCTTCCGCTTTTCATAAGCTGCAAGCTCTTCAGGCGCCTTAGGCTTCGTTTTCTTTGGCTGCCCTGTGTCATCGTCTCGACCAGCCGTGAGCTTGTCCTTGATAGCCTCAAAGCCCTCATAACAGAGATATGCCCCACCAATCATGAGCAGCCAGTGAACCGCAGCAGGCAGCAGTGCGTTCAGCACCAATGCACAAGGCACCAGGATTGCTTTATTTCTCAACGACCCCTTGAAAACAGCCCAAACCACCGGTAGCTCTCGATCTGCTTTCATGCCGGTAACCTGCTCAGCATTCACAGCAAGGTCGTCGCTCAGGACGCTAGCCGATTTCTTTGCAGCGACTTTACTCATGAGCGAGATGTCGTCTAGCAGCGTGGCGATGTCATCCAATAACGCGAACAAGCTACTGCCGGCCATTTAAGGCTCCTTACGTTGATTTATTCTGTTCCCCCGAGCACCTCACGCATACCCACGCTAATGCCCCGCGTACACTCCTTCCGTAGGCTCAGGATTACCCTGTCGTCATCGGGTTACGGTGAGCACCTTTCTAGACAATGGACACACCATGCCGTTCATCAATAGCTAGGCGATCTGCAACAGAGCCTTCAAGACCGCACCAAATAATCTTTACTGAATGCTGGCCTACTAACATCTTTTAGATCAAACCGCCTATTCTAAGTCAGCGATATCCGAGCCGTTCGGCTGTCGGCGACGCGAACCGAGTCAGCAGACGCGGTACGTACACATCCTGGACGATGGGCGGTGAGCAATGAAGCTGCAGAGTATTCGGCTATGTAATTTTCAATCCTTCGGCAATGAGCCTACGGTAATCACATTCGAGGATGTCACCTACCTTATCGGCCCTAATGGCTCTGGAAAGACAGCAGTCCTGCAAGCGCTCTGCAGGTTGTTTGCCTTTGATCCAAGCCTCCGTCGAATCAAGCGATCCGACTTCCATGTGCCTGCTGATGAGGATTTGGTACCTGAGGAGCGCAGTCTGTGGCTGGAAGCGGATTTCGAATTCCCAGAGCTTCTAGAGGACGAGGACAACTCTACCGTGGCCCCGCACTTCGCTCATATGCGATTGGACACAGCCGAAGGGATCCCGCGCGCTAGATATCGATTGAGCGCAACGATGGGGATTGATGGGGACATTGAAGAGAACCTAGTTTTTGTCCTCGATGTTGATAAAGACGCCAACCCATTGTCGACCGCAGTAGTCACTCGAGTGCATCGCAATACAATTCAAATGCATTACCTCCCCGCCAGACGAGACCCTGCCGACCACATAACCTATGGCGCTAATGCCCTGCTCGGACGCTTGCTACGAGCCGTAAATTGGGAAGACGACCGAGAACGGATCAAAGGACTCACTGACGAAATCAGCGAATGCTTGTCAGGAAACCAATCAGTAAGTGCATTCAGTGAAAGCCTGAATTTGATGTGGAAGCGACTTCACAGGGGCACCTTTTTCACCGACCCCAAGCTCACTTTCGTCACATCCGAAATTGAGTCGCTTCTCAGACACATGTCAGTGTCGTTCTCACCAGGGCACGACGAGAATCTAGTCGACTTCTCTCGCCTCAGCGATGGACAGAAGTCGATGCTCTATCTATCACTGGTGTTGTCCTCTCACGCCATCGGGCGTGCAGTCCTAACTGGTAAGGACGTTTCTTTCGACGCTGACAAACTGAAGCCACCGTCATTTACGCTGATCGCAGTGGAGGAACCTGAAAACAGCCTCTCACCTCATTACCTAGGGCGCATCGTTAACGCCCTCAATAGCTCAATTGGGGGGGCAGACTCCCAGGCAATCATCGCCACGCATGCTCCATCCATGCTCCGCCGCGTGGATCCTGAGAACATCCGCTATCTACGCCTTGCTGCGAACCGCGCCACCAAAGTTACCTGTATAGCCCTACCCGACAAGGAAGATGAAGCTCATAAGTTTGTCCGAGAGGCTGTACAGGCCTTTCCGGAAGTCTATTTTTCCCGGCTAGTGGTACTGGGTGAGGGAGACAGCGAAGAAATTGTTCTTCCGAGAATTCTTCAGGCGAAAGGTGCGCCTGTTGATGAGTCGGCGGTGACCATCGCGCCACTGGGTGGTCGTCACGTCAACCATTTTTGGAGGTTGCTATCCGCGCTGGAGACGCCCTATGTAACCCTACTTGATCTCGACGTTGCACGACATCAAGGTGGGTGGGGACGTGTAACCAACGTCAATAATCAACTTGCAAAATTTGCTCCAGAGAAAAAGCTTCCCGCTTGGAATATAGCCAAGTGGAATGATGATCTCCCGGTTCGAACCCACCATTGGTTTGAAGAAGGAAAAGTGAGCGTATTTGTCGAGCTGGAGAAGCGCGGAGTTTTCTTCTCAGAGCCCATGGATTTGGACTTCTCAATGTTGCTCGCCTACCCAAATGCATATGATGTATCGCTAAGCGATCCGGATGAGTCGACTGTTAAGGCCGTCCTAGGCAAGAGTCATCATAAGTCCGACCAATACAATGCAGCGGAACAGCAACTTTTTGGCACCTACCACTCCAAGTTCAAACTAGGTAGCAAACCGGCAGCACACATCTCTGCCCTTGCAAAGCTCACTGATGAAGACCTGCTAAAGGCTCTTCCTCCTTCGTTAGATCGTTTGGCCAATGCAATCATCGCGGCGCTGGAGGACATCCCAGAATGATCAGCGCGGATGTATGGAAAGTCGCCGATGGCTTGACCTTGGAAACAAACGCCCTTCTCGCTGTGAGGGAGCTTGGAAAGTCGCTCGCGCTCACCGCAGGCCCAGGCGCAGGCAAAACGGAGGTTCTGGCGCAGCGGGCAGACTTTTTGCTACGCACCGGAAACTGCCGATACCCCAAGCGAATACTGGCGATCTCCTTCAAGGTCGATGCGAGCATAAACCTCAAGGAACGGATTCGTCGCAGATGCGGACTTGATCTGGCTGCACGCTTCGACAGCTACACCTTTCACGGCTTCGCCAAGCGCATCATTGATAGGTTTAGACCCGTGCTCACGGGCGGGGACTCTCTTGAGCCAAACTACTCCATAGGCGACGAACCAATTCAAGGCAAACAAATTAAGTTCGCGCAGCTCATACCTCTCGCAACGAAGATCTTGAGCAATTCAGTGGTTGCAAGAAATGCAATTTGTCAGACCTACGCTGATGTATTCCTTGATGAGTTCCAAGACTGCACTACTGAGCAGTACGCACTGCTGAAGCTTGTCTTCATGAATAAGCCAATTCGATTGACCGCCGTCGGTGACACCAAACAGAAAATTATGGGCTGGGCGGGAGCACTGGATGGCATATTTATAGACTACGCAAAGGACTTCGACGCCCGACCACTCAATCTATATCGAAACTTCCGATCTAAGCCTCGGCTTTTGCGGATGCAGAACGAGATCATTCGAACACTTGATCCTGCTGCGGTGATGGCAGATGACCTGATCATTGGAAACGACGGCGAACTCCTCGCTCGAAACTACGACAACAGTCACAGCGAAGCAGCCGCGTTGGCCAACATCATCCAGAAGTGGATAGATGTAGAGAAAATACCCCTACCAGAAATAGCGATTCTTTTTCCCAGGCAGATAGACCTCTACGGCACCCCCCTCATGGAGCAACTGGCAGCCAGAGGAATTCCCTATCGCAACGAGCATGAGTCTCAAGATCTAGTTAATGAGCCCGCCGCTCGCCTAATTATTGACTACCTATCATGCCTGTATCGGGAGCGAGAACCGAAGGCGTGGATCAATTTGATGGAGCAACTGGTTTCATTTAATGACGAGGACGGTGAGTCTGAGCTCCAGAGAAACTTCGAGCGCCTCTATCTTGCCCAGCGCAAGGAAGT
Organism: Pseudomonas fluorescens; assembly: GCF_902497625.1. GTDB lineage: Bacteria > Pseudomonadota > Gammaproteobacteria > Pseudomonadales > Pseudomonadaceae > Aquipseudomonas > Aquipseudomonas fluorescens_BQ. The sequence goes on from NZ_CABVGX010000017.1 coordinate 66,129, forward strand.
GAAAAAATTGGCCCGATCTGACGCGCCTTATTCAGGATGGTGGGAGCTAACTATGAAGTTCCTAAAGAATATCGGCCTACCCGTGCTGACCACCCTTTCTTCTGACTACGAAGCAAAAGCCAGATTGAACGAGGTTATCAAGAACACGAGACAGCAAATTGAGAAACTGCTCGAGCAAGAACCGGATTTGCTCAAAGCACTTGATCTGTTCTCCAACGATCAAGCAGTCCGTTTTCTGACGATTCATAAAAGTAAAGGATTGGAATTCCACTCTGTAATTATGATCGGTGTAGAAACACAGACATTTTGGGGCAAAGTCCAAGAGGAGCGTTGCGGCTTCTTTGTGGGTGTTTCACGTGCCAAGGAGCGGTTGATGATCACGACATGCGACTTACGTTATCGACCGGCCTCAAACCCTCCAAGGTGGAATGAGCATCGCACTCCTCATGCTGAGTTCGTCACATACGTAACGCCATTTCTTTCCGCCCAGCCAAATGCCTGACAGGTAGCCGCGTGTCGCTGATCTTGTATGAACTCGCGGCAAGGATGCTCCCCACACAGCAAGTCATCCTTAGACCTCAAGCAGAGTCACAAACACGAGCTGAGGAAAATCTCCGGGCTTCCGGGGTATGCCATAGATAGAGGTGTGTCAGGAAGGACAAGGCAAGAGCACTCCCAATCAAATACACATCTTAATCTTCCCCATCAAGAGCAAGAGCAAGAGCAAGAGCAAGAGCAAGAGCAAGAGCAAGAGCAAGAGCAAGAGCAAGAGCAAGAGCAAGAGCAAGAGCAAGAGCAAGAGCAAGAGCAAGAGCAAGAGCAAGAGCAAGAGCAAGAGCAGGTCAAAGCCTAAGGGCTTTGACACCAAAGAGGGGTGTGTCTAGAAAATCACCGCCGAATAGATCGTGTCCCGCACCAGCGTCGGCGAGGCTTCGTTGCTCATCATGATCGCCAGGATTACCACTTCGACCAGCACAGCCGCCAGCGTCAAAATCATCGTGCCATAGGGGTCGCCAACTTTTTCCGCGAGCAATTCCGCGTGATGGGCGACGCGCATGGACGCCGCGACGATGAAGCCGATCAGCACCAGCCCGCCTACCAGCGCCACTGCCTGCCCGCTGTGCAGTAACCAGTGCTCCAGCGGATAGGCGACGAACGCGGCGATCAGGGCCAACAGGAGAAATTTTTCTTGCTTGATGAGTGAGAGCATTGCAGGCCTTCTTGCCGAGTAAAGCGAAAACAGTGTGATGAGCTACTGACTGCGGTGCGACGCTAACGTTTCGTTACATCTTCGCGCACCAGTGGAAGGCAGCGGGTTGGCGCGTGCACTTTTATCGGTCTGTGCAGTCCTCTGCGCGAGCAAGCTCGCCCACAGGAAGCTGCGGCGCTTTGCACGCGCAAGGCTTGCCCACGAAGACCGCTACGCGGTTTCGCAATGACAGTCGTCCTGTTGGTCAGCAATTTGCATTGGCTCCACCGGTCACAAAAAAATGGAGTTCGAGTTCATGCATGAACGTCCGTTGAAACAATGGCTGTGCGCCGTTGCGGCGGCCATCGGTCTGAGTGCCAGCCTGAACGCCAGTGTCACCGACCCGCTGAAAATCGGTTTCGTTTATATCGGCCCGATCGTTGACCAGCAGGACAAGAACCCGGGCACAGAAATGAAGCTGGCATGGGTCAACTCGTGGTTCGATCCGGACAAGGAAACCGATGCCGCCAACGTGCTGATGGATCAAGGCGTGAATGTAGCGTTCCAGCACAGCGACAGCCCGGCACCGATTCAGGCCGCCGAAAAGCGAGGCGTGTTTGCCGTCGGCAACGCATCAGACATGGCGTATTTCGGGCCCAAAGCGGTGCTGACTTTGATCGTCAACGACTGAGCGCGGCATTTACATTCTGGCGAACCGGAGCGTGATCGATCAGAAGTGGAAATCCCAGGATTACCGGGGTGGTTTGAGCGATCGACGCCGGGCTCCACCAAGCGCAACGCTCCTTCGCCCGGCCTGCCGATCAAAAACTTCGGATCAACATCACCCGGACCCACCCACATCGCGGCTATGGCACCCTTGCCACGGGATCCGCTGATGCCTGAACCGGCTGGTCAGGTTTTGCCAATTGTTTCGACGAGCACCTGTAGAATGCCGTCATCTGCACCTGATGAGAAAAGAATATGTACGACTGGCTGAACGCCCTGCCCAAGGCAGAACTGCACCTGCATCTGGAAGGCTCGCTGGAGCCCGAGCTGTTGTTCGCCCTGGCTGAACGCAACAAGATCGCCCTGCCGTGGAACGATGTCGAAACGCTGCGCGGGGCATATGCCTTCAACAATTTACAGGAATTCCTCGACCTGTATTACCAGGGCGCCGACGTGTTGCGCACCTCCCAGGATTTCTACGACCTGACCTGGGCGTACCTGCTGCGTTGCAAGGCGCAGAACGTGATTCACACCGAACCGTTCTTCGACCCGCAAACCCACACCGACCGTGGCGTTCCTTTCGAGGTGGTGCTCAACGGTATCGCCGCAGCGTTGAAGGATGGCGAACAGCAACTGGGCATCACCAGCGGTTTGATCCTGAGTTTCCTGCGCCACTTGAGCGAAGCAGAAGCTGAAAAAACCCTCGACCAGGCGCTACCGTTCCGCGATGCGTTTGTCGCGGTGGGTCTGGACAGTTCGGAAATGGGTCACCCGCCGAGCAAGTTCCAGCGTGTGTTTGATCGTGCCCGCGACGAAGGCTTCCTGACGGTTGCACACGCCGGTGAAGAAGGCCCGCCGGAATACATCTGGGAAGCGCTTGATCTGCTGAAAATCCAGCGAATCGACCATGGTGTGCGCGCCATTGAAGACGAACGCCTGATGCAACGGATCATCGACGAACAAATCCCGCTGACTGTATGCCCGTTGTCCAACACCAAGCTGTGCGTGTTCGATCACATGTCGCAGCACAACATCCTCGACATGCTCGAGCGTGGGGTGAAGGTCACCGTGAATTCCGATGACCCGGCGTACTTCGGTGGTTATGTCACCGAGAACTTCCATGCGCTGTATACCGATCTGGGCATGACTCAGGACCAGGCCAAGCGTCTGGCGCAGAACAGTCTGGATGCCAGATTGATCAAACCTTAGATCGATCTAACTAGTCACCGAGCATAGCCGCGCTCTGAGGTCGGAACGCAAAGCGTCCCGATTGCCGGACAGAGCGTGGCAACGTTTCAAAGGCTAAGCCATCTCGAGCTCGGTCTCTTTGGCGAAGCGGTGAATTTCCCGCTGCCCCGTCGCAGTCACTTGCAAGGCTCGCGAATCGTTCGGCAAGCTCAGCCAGCCCGACTGCATGAACAATTGCAGCAGCGCCGCACCCAATGACCCGCCCATGTGCGGCCGTCTTTCACTCCAGTCAGGACACGCACACGCTGATTTGCTGCTGGTGTGTGCCAACGCTTGAACATACACGCCTCGGTTCGCCAGTTGCGTGGCGCCCTTATGGGTGATCGACACGCGCCGATCGAACTGCTCGATCCAGCCAGCCTCCAGCAAACGCTGATAAAGGTCTGCGGCCAGGGTGCCGCCCAGATGATCGTCGCAGAGCCGGGCGCGCAGCAATGAAGAAGGTGCAGCCTGAGGTTTCGGGACAGGAATGGGGGCAGTACGCCTGAACACATCCGGAATATCCTGTGGCGTGCTGGCGATGGTCGCACTCGCCAGTGCCTCAATGGCGATGGCGATTTCAGGGGCAGCCAGGCGAAAGAATCGCTTGCGACCGCGGGTTTCGACTTTTAACAGACCTCCGGCGGACAAACGCCCCAGGTGTGCACTGGCCGAAGAGGGTGAAAGCCTGGCCAGGAGCGCCAGCTCTTCGGCTTGCCGCGCAGAGCCATCCATCAAGGCCCACATCATTGCGCTGCGCTTTGGGTCAGCCAGCAACGTGGCAATCTGGCTGATGCAAGGTGCATGTTCCATGTATTCACTCCCTGTTGAATCGTTTCGTCTGCTGCTCGGAGAGCATCTTGACCAGTAATGTGTCTTCGGCCAAGACGGGAAAACCGCCGTTTATCGGGCAAAGCCATCGCATACCCAGGCGAGCGCTCTGCAGCTTCGCGAAGGAATTGATAATCGCCGCAAAGATTGTCCGTCAATCACTGACGCGCCCTGGTGAATCGGCAATCCGCACATGAGGGCGGTCCACAGTATAAGCCTGTTGCCCACCGGTTCCTGCCCTCCGGAAACCATTGGTGGTGATAGTTTCTGAGAGAAATTTCGCTATTTACCTGCGACTAAGGAGCAATCGCCGAGAAAGGCGAGAACTGACTACTTAATAGAGCGCATCGGCTGGCAAGCATTTCACGCAAAAGGTTCACTGGCTTACTCAACTGTGCGCGATGAGCGCACAAGAGATTCAGAGGAGCTCGCTCGCATTGCAGTTCCGGCAGCAAAATTTTCAAGCGACCGGCCAGTACATCAGCTGCAACATCCAGCCAGGATTTGTAAGCGATACCCGCGCCTGCGAGCGCCCATAAACGCACCACGTCGGCATCGTCACTGAAGCGATCACCACTGACGGTCAGGCCGACTTCACGCTTGCCATCGTGAAAACTCCAGCGATCGTGAACCCGGCTGCCCAGCATGAACAGCAGGCAGTTGTGCTGAGCCAGTTGCTCCAGCTGCCGCGGCTCACCGTGCCGAGCCAGGTAACCAGGTGCCGCACACAAGACACGGCGGTTTTGCGCGGCGATTGGCAAGGCTACCAGGCTTGAATCCTCTGGCTCGCCGTACCGCAGGGCAATGTCCACCGGTTGGCGAAAGAGGTCGGCAATGCGGTCGCCGAGCAACAGGCGCACCGTAAGTTTTGGATGCTCACGCTGGAATTCGTCCAGCCAGGGCAGTAGCACATTGCGACCGAAATCCGAGGGTGCGGATAGCTGCAATATGCCGCTGACCTGATCCTGGCCGCTCTTCAACAAACGACGGCCCTCTTCCAGATTCCCCAAGGCGGCCCGGGCATATTCGAGAAATCCCTCGCCTTCAGCGGTCAGACGCAGGCTGCGCGTCGAACGAGCGAGCAAGCGCGCGCCCAGTTGCTGTTCGATGCGCTTCAATGCCGCGCTGGCTACCGCGGCGGACATGTCCATGACCCGCGCCGCTGCCGACAGGCTGCCAAGGTCTGCCGCGCGAACAAATAAATGCAGGTCATCGAAACGCAGCATCGTCCAGCCCCTGATTATCAAAAAAATATTGAAAGAGACTGCTCTTTTAGCGGGTTTTATCTTGCGGTGAAATAGCTAATCATCCCCTGCATCATTAAATCACCTGCACAATCGGAGCCAGCCATGTCTCAAGCCTTTACTGCCATCGCCACCCTAATTGCCAAACCGGGTCAGCAAGAGGCTCTCGCACAGCACCTGCGCGCATTGGTTGAGCCAACCCGGGCTGAAGCCGGATGCGGTCAATACGATCTGCATCAGGACCTGGCAAATCCGCTGGCCTTTTACATGATCGAGCAGTGGAGCAGCGACGAGGCTCTGCAAGCCCACGACGCCAGTGCGCACATCCAGAATTTTCGCGCCAAGGCTGACGCCTTTCTTCAACACTTCGAGCTCAAGCGCCTGCGCTCGGTGGCCTGAACCCTTCTTCCATTACCGTCCAGGAATTCTTCATGAAAGCCATTGCCTATTACAACTCGCTGCCGATCAGCGACGAAAAGTCCCTGCAAGACATCGAGCTGCCTTCGCCGGTCGCCGGGCCGCGCGAACTGTTAGTGGAAGTGAAGGCCATCTCGGTCAACCCGGTGGATACCAAGATTCGCCAGAACGTCCAGCCGGAAGATGGCGCTGCGAAGGTGCTGGGCTGGGATGTCGCCGGTGTGGTCAAGGCAGTCGGTAGTGAAGTGACCTTGTTCAAGGCTGGCGACAAGGTCTATTACGCCGGCTCCATCGCCCGTGCCGGCGGCAACAGCGAGCTGCACGTGGTCGATGAACGAATCGTCGGCCATATGCCAAAGACCCTCGGTTTCGCCGAAGCCGCCGCGCTGCCGCTGACCTCGATCACCGCGTGGGAACTGCTGTTCGAACGGCTGCAGGTTCGCGAGGGTAAAACTGATGAAGGGCAAAGTTTGTTGATTGTCGGTGCTGCCGGCGGCGTCGGTTCGATCCTGACTCAGCTGGCGCACCAGTTGACCGGGCTGAAAGTGATCGGCACCGCTTCGCGCCCGCAGACACAGAGCTGGGTGCGCGAGCTGGGCGCCGATCTGATCATCGATCACAGCCAACCGCTGAGCGAGGAGCTCAAGCGCGCCGGCGTCGATCAGGTGACGCACGTTGCCAGCCTGACCGAAACAGGGCATCACCTTGATCAACTGGTGGAAGCGTTGGCACCACAAGGCAAACTGGCGCTGATTGACGATCCCAAATCACTGGACGTGACCAAGCTCAAGCGCAAGAGCCTGTCGCTGCATTGGGAGTTCATGTACACCCGGTCGCTGTTTGAAACGCCGGACATGATCGAGCAACACCACCTGCTCAATCGCGTGGCGCAGTTGATCGACGAGGGTACATTGAAGACGACGGTCGGCGAGCATTTCGGAACGATCAACGCGGTCAACCTGCGCCGCGCACATGAACTGCTGGAAAGCGGCAAGTCGAAGGGCAAGATTGTGCTTGAGGGTTTCTGAGGATCGAAAGATGCGGGCTTTGCCAGTTCCTACGGATTTGTCCCACAGTTGAACCCGTAGAAGCCGGCGAAGCTTGCAATGTTCTGCCGTCAGTCCGAAGGTTGACCTCTGTCACAACTGCAAGGGTATTCGGGTCTACAATCGGAGCCTCTGCAAGACAATCTTTTACGCAAAGGGAGGTCAGCAATGAAGATCCTGATAAAAGAATTGGCAAAATCTCAATGGCAGGTCCGCCTGGATCAGCATTCGGTGACATTCCGCAGCGAAGCCGAAGCTCGCGCCTTCACCCGCACCCTTGAAGCGCGTCTGCGCGCCCCTCATCAGTTTCCCGATCAGCAGCGCGCCGCTGGTTGAGTCCCTCTTCAAACCTGGGCTTGAAGCAGCGCCCGGGCATTTTGCAGACGCCGGGTGAGCATCGCCGCGCTCACCACCACAACTGCACACAGGCTGATGACCATGGCCATCGGTACTGCCGTGCCGTCGAACAAAAAACCCACCAGCCAGGCGGCGCCCGCAGCAACACTGAATTGCAGGCAACCAAGCATCGCCGACGCACTCCCGGCACGTGCGCCCTGGCCGTTCATCGCACAGGCCGAGGCGTTGGGCAGAATGCAGCCCAGGCTGGCCATGCAGATGAACAACGGCACCAATAGCGGCCACAGTTGTTTCGTGTGCAGCGAACTGACTATAAGCAAGGTCAGCGCAGCCGCCAGGTAAACCCACACAGCGCGCACCAGCAGGAATGCCGGGCCACGCTTTGCGAGCAAGCGTGCATTGATTTGCGCCACCAGAATGAAACCCGCCGCATTGGTGCCGAACAGCCAGCCGAAGTGTTCAGCCGGCACGCCATAGAGTTTGATGAAGACGAAGGGCGAACCGGTGATGTAGGCGAACATCCCGGCGATTGCAATGCCGCCGGTCAGCGCGTGGCCAAGAAAGATCCGGTCTGACAACAGCCGACCATATTGGCGCAGCGCACCTGACAACGGCTGACGTGGCGCATGGGCAGGCATGCTTTCCGGCAACCCCAGCGCCACGGCCAGCGCCGCCAGTGCACTGAAACCCGTCAGCGTCAGAAAAATCGACTGCCAACCCGTGGTGTTGACCAGCAAGCCGCCCAGCATGGGCGCGAGGATCGGCGCCAGGCCCATCACCAGCATCAGTTGTGAAAAAACTTTGGCCGAGCCCACGGCATCGCACTTGTCACTGACAATCGCCCGCGAAATCACCATCCCCGCACAACCGCCCAATGCCTGAATGAAACGCGCAGCGATCAGCCATTCGAGATTGGGTGCATAAGCGCACGCCAGGGACGCAGCCGTGAACAGACCGACGCCGGCCAGCAACGGAATGCGGCGTCCGAAGCGGTCTGCCACAGGTCCGTACAGCAACTGACCAATCGACAAACCAGCGAAGTACGCCGCCAGCGTGAGTTGGACGTGTGCTTCGTCAGTGCCGAATGCCAGCGCCATGGTCGGGAACGCTGGCAGATAGAAATCTATCGCCAGCGGCCCAAATGCGCTCAAGGCGCCAAGTATCAAGATGGAACGGAAATTCATCGGGCATCCAGTGGGACAAGTCAGCAGCCCAACAGTCTAGCTGCGCGGCAACGCCTTGAACATCCGATAGGTCGCTAACTATTAAATTCCGCTACATGCCTGCACGGATGTGGGAGCGGTCCGGCTCCCACGGAACAAGTGTTCAGCGTCAGACGACTTTAGCTTCGTAGCCTTCATCAGTAATCGCAGCGATCACCTGCTCCACCGTCAGCGCGCTCTCGACACCGACTTCTTTCGCCGCCAGATCGACCCGTACACTGGCCGCCGGATCCTGCGCTTGCAGCGCCTGGGTGATGGCTTTTACACAGTGGCCGCACGACATACCTTGAACGTTGAATAACTGCATGGGATGACTCCTTTGATGAGGTTAGGTGCAGTGTCGAGCTTGCCACCATGGCAAGGTCAAGTTCTGCCGTGAACGGCCGGGCTGGCAATCGGCGCCGCGCTCCGCCAAGCTGCGAGCATCAATGACTCGATTCAGGAGATTCAGCCATGCGCTGGTCAGCTTTCAGCCTGTTTGGCTTGCTCAGCCTCTTCGCCGCTACGCCCTTCGTCCATGCTGCCCCGGTGGATTACGGCGTGCTGATCATTTCCCGCGAGCGCCTGGAAGTCTCGACCAATTGCGAAATTGGCGTGTACATCCAGGATCAGTTGTCGGCGCGGCTGTTCCAGGAACAGAGCACATCGTTCAACCTGCCGCCGGGTAACGTCTCGCTGCGTCTCAAGCTGCTGCCGGGCCAGGCACCCGGTTGCAACCCCGGCATGCTTGCCCCGGGTTCGCAGAACATCACCCTCAAGGCCGGCGATGTGCTGAAGTTCCGGATCGCGATGACGCAGGAAGGCATGTATTTGAAGCCTGCTGCGCTCGACTACTGATCTCCGGCCACCCGCAGGAGCAAGCTTGCTCGCGATCGTCGACAACGGGGTGTCGCTTAACGACCGCGCTGGCTTCATCGCGAGCAAGCTAGCTCTTCCGGGTTCTTCGGTGAGTTGAAAACTGGCGCTTGACCTTGCCAGCATGGCAAGGTTGATCCTGTAGGCATCCACTACAGGGAGCGCGACCGATGTCCGAATCCACCACGTTCAACCTGCCGATTGCCGGCATGACCTGCGCCAGTTGCGCCGGACGCGTCGAGCGCGCCTTGAGCAAAGTCAGCGGCGCCAGTGCGGTAAGTGTCAACCTCGCCACCGAACAGGCCCGCGTTCAGGCGCCCGGCGATAGCCTGCCGGCGTTGATGGATGCCGTGGAGCAGGCCGGTTACAGCGTGCCTCGGCAAAGTCTCGAATTGAGCATCGAGGGAATGACCTGCGCCTCCTGTGTCGGTCGTGTAGAGCGTGCGCTGACCAAAGTGCCAGGGGTGAAAAGCGTCAGCGTCAACCTGGCCAACGAACGGGCGCACCTCGAGCTGCTTGGGCAAATCGATCCGCAGTACCTGATCGCCGCGGTCACCAAAGCGGGCTACAGCGCCAGCGTCTGGGAAGTCGAACAGCCGCAAACCGATCATCAGCAGCAACGTCTGCAGCGTGAGCGCCTGGCGCTGGTCATGGCGATTGCCCTTGCTCTGCCGCTGGTGCTGCCGATGTTGCTGCAACCGTTCGGTGTGCACTGGATGCTGCCCGCGTGGGCCCAGTTTGCGTTGGCAACGCCGGTGCAGTTCATCTTCGGTGCGCGTTTTTACGTGGCAGCATGGAAAGCCGTGCGCGCCGGTGCGGGCAATATGGATCTGCTAGTCGCCTTGGGCACGAGCGCCGGTTATGGCTTGAGTCTGTACGAATGGGCAACCGCCGCCGGGCGCATGCCGCACCTGTATTTCGAAGCGTCGGCGGTGGTGATTGCGCTGGTGTTGCTGGGCAAATACCTGGAAAGCCGCGCCAAACGGCAGACCGCCGGCGCCATCCGCGCTCTGGAAGCGCTACGTCCGGAGCGCGCAATTCAAGTAATCGATGGCCGTGAACAGGACGTCGCGATCAGCGCCTTGCGCCTCGACGATCTGGTCATGGTCAAACCGGGCGAACGTTTCCCGGTAGACGGTGAAGTGGTTGAAGGTCAGAGCCACGCCGATGAAGCGCTGATCAGCGGCGAAAGCCTGCCGGTGCCCAAACAGAGTGGGGATAAAGTCACCGGGGGGGCGATTAACGGTGAGGGGCGACTGCTGGTCCGGACGCAGGCCCTGGGGGCAGAAACAGTGCTGGCGCGGATTATCCGCCTGGTCGAAGACGCGCAAGCGGCGAAAGCCCCCATCCAGAAACTCGTGGATAAAGTCAGTCAGGTGTTCGTGCCGACCGTTCTGCTGATCGCGTTGGCGACGCTGATCGGCTGGTGGCTCTACGGAGCGCCCATGGAGACAGCACTGATCAACGCCGTTGCGGTATTGGTGATCGCCTGCCCATGCGCCCTTGGCCTCGCCACGCCAACCGCAATCATGGCCGGCACCGGCGTCGCCGCGCGCTATGGCATTTTGATCAAGGACGCAGAAGCGCTGGAACGCGCCCATGCAGTCAGCGCGGTGGTGTTTGACAAAACCGGCACGCTGACCTCGGGTATGCCGCGCGTCGCGCATTTAAGTGCAATTGATGGGGACGAAAGCGCCTTGCTGCAAATGGCCGGGGCGCTGCAACGGGGCAGTGAACACCCTTTGGCCAAAGCCGTGCTGGACGCCTGCACCGAACGCGGTTTGACCGTCGCCGATGTCCGGGACAGTCAGTCGCTGACCGGGCGTGGCATCGCCGGCAATCTTGATGGCCGACGTCTGACGCTGGGCAATCGTCGTCTGTTGGAAGAAAGCGGTTTGCGCGCTGGTGAACTGGCCGAATCCGCTGCCGCATGGGAAGCCGAAGGCCGCACGTTGTCGTGGCTGATCGAACAAAGCCCCACACCGGCAGTGCTTGGGTTGCTCGCGTTCGGTGACACGTTGAAACCCGGCGCGCAGCAAGCGGTGCAGCAATTGCGCGAGCGCCACATCAGCAGTCATCTGCTGACGGGTGACAATCGCGGCAGCGCTCGAGTGGTCGCCGAAGCACTGGGTATCGAGGATGTCCACGCTGAAGTGCTGCCTGCGGACAAAGCTGCCAAGGTGACAACGCTGAAGAATACCGGCGTGGTCGCAATGGTCGGCGACGGCATAAACGACGCACCGGCGCTGGCGGCTGCGGACATCGGTATTGCCATGGGCGGCGGCACCGATGTAGCGATGCACGCAGCCGGGATCACCCTGATGCGCGGCGATCCTCGCCTGGTGCCGGCCGCGCTGGAGATCAGTCGCAAGACCTACGCGAAAATCCGTCAGAATCTGTTCTGGGCATTTGTCTACAACCTGATCGGCATTCCGCTGGCGGCGTTTGGCTTCCTCAATCCGGTGCTGGCCGGCGCCGCAATGGCCTTGTCGAGCGTCAGCGTAGTCAGCAATGCATTACTGCTGAAAACCTGGAAACCCAAGAACCTGGAGGACGACCGATGAACATTGGCCAAGCGGCTCGGGTGAGCGGACTCAGCGCGAAGATGATTCGCTATTACGAGTCGATCGGCCTGCTGAAGACGGCCCATCGCACTGACAGCGGTTACCGGATTTACGGCGAAGATGACTTACACACGCTGGCCTTCATCAAGCGTTCGCGGGACTTGGGGTTTTCACTGGAAGAAGTCGGCAAATTGCTGACCCTTTGGCAGGATCGGCAACGGGCGAGCGCGGATGTCAAAGCGCTCGCTCGCCAGCACATTGACGAGTTGAATCGCAAGATTCTTGAAATGGGGCAACTGCGCGATACGCTGCAGGATCTGGTGGATCACTGCCAGGGTGATCACCGCCCGGATTGTCCGATTCTGAAAAATCTTGAGTCGGGGTGTTGCGCTTCGTAGGTCGTGCCTCTGGCACAGATGTCGAATCTACCGACGCCTTCGCGGGCAAGCCCGCTCCCACAGGGTGCAGCGTGGATAAAGGCTTCAGGCCTGGCACAAAACCCTGTGGGAGTGGGCTTGCCCACGAAAGCGCCGGCACTGTCGACACCAATCTGCAAAGTGTCACCCACAAAAAACCCGGCCGAAGCCGGGTTTTGTTTAACCGATCACTGCATCCAGGGTGGAGGCGGTTCTTCGGCTTTGCCAGGAGGCGCATCGTCTGCGGCGCGTACCGCTTGCTTGCGTTCTTCATCGAGGCGAGCCGCCTCGATTTCACGCATGATGCCGCCGACATCGGCCAGCTCTTCCGGCTCGTCGAACTCACCGGTCAAAACGCTCGCCGGGTGCAAGGTGCCGGCCTCGTACAAAGCCCACATCTCTTTGGCGTAACGAGTCTGCTTCAGCTCCGGCGCGAACCGGCCGAAGTACGACGCCATGTTGCCCACGTCCCGCTCAAGCATGCTGAACGCATGGTTATTGCCCGCTGCATCGACCGCTTGCGGCAGGTCGATGATGACCGGGCCGGTCGGAGTCAGCAGTACGTTGAACTCGGACAAGTCACCATGCACCAGTCCGGTACACAACATCAGCACGATCTGCGAAATCAGAAACGCGTGATATTCGCGCGCCTGATCCGGCTCCAGCACCACGTCGTTCAAACGCGGCGCGGCATCGCCGTATTCGTCGGCAACCAGTTCCATCAGCAGCACGCCTTCGAGGAAGTCGTACGGCTGTGGCACCCGCACGCCGGCACCGGCGAGGCGAAACAACGCCGCCACTTCAGCATTCTGCCAAGCGTCTTCGGTTTCTTTCTTGCCGAACTTCGAGCCTTTGGCCATCGCCCGAGCCTGCCGGCTGTTGCGCACCTTGCGGCCTTCCTGATACTCGGCCGCCTGGCGGAAACTGCGTTTATTCGCCTCCTTGTAGACCTTCGCGCAACGTAACTCGTTGCCGCAGCGCACCACATAAACAGCTGCTTCTTTACCACTCATGAGTGGGCGCAGCACCTCGTCGACCAGACCGTCCTCGATCAGGGGTTCAATGCGTTTTGGAGTCTTCATCAGCTTTTATTGTGGGTCCTTTATTACCAAACACGCGAAAGTCATTCGTTATACGGCAATCTGCTCAATCGGGGGAGGGGGTGCCGACCTATGAACGTTCCGTGGGGAACAGTAAGCACACAATGTGCCGTGTTTATCGATGCACCCCGCCGATGTCTTTCGACCGATGGGATCATAGCTGAGCCGAGGTGACTTGTTGATTTACCGACGCAGGGGATTTGCGACAGAAACCGACAAACGCAGGCTTACCCTTCGTAGGATTTATCTCTCCTGCCCTCAACTTCCTCCGACAACAGCCGAAGTCTTCAATGACGAGGGAGTTTGTCCGCCGATCGTTCCGATAAAAAACGAGGCCGCACCCAGGGAACCGGGTTAAACCATCACGTTTATTGCTGCCAATAAATCCGCGAGTCATCTGCACTGCGTGGGCCTACAAGAAAATCTGGAGCGCGGATGAACATCAAACAAAAGCTGACCTGGGCGTTTGCAATCATCGCCTGCCTGCCAGTGGTACTGGTGGCCACCCTCGTTGTGCTGAACTTGCGCAGTGACGCCAAGGACAATTTCGTCGACAGCAGTGGTCGCGAAATTCGTCAGGTCAGCAATGCCATGCAAATCTTTTTCGACGGCATTAGCCAGAACGTCGATTACCTGGCCTCTCAGCCGCTGATCAAAGAATCCGACGACAGCCTCAAGACTTACATGAGCGCCAACGCGCAGAGCATTCCCCAAGGCGAGGCCGACAAAAAAGTCTTCGCCCTGCTGCAGAATCTCGGCAACAGCCACCCCTCCTACGCCTACGCGATTCTCGGTACGGCTGCCGGCGGTTACGTGTCCTGGCCGGACGACGCGAAGCTGAACAACTACGACCCGCGCCAGCGTCCCTGGTACAAAGCGGCGCAGGCCAAACCAGGCAAGCCGTTTCGAACCGAGGCGTATTACTGGGCCGAGGACGATGCAACCTACGTCAGCACCGTACGCACCATCGATAACAAACTGGGGACCAACGGCGGCGTGGTCAGCATCGACGTGACGCTCAAGCAGCTCACGGAAATCGTCAAACAGATCAAGCTGGGGGAAAGCGGCTACCTGATGTTGATGGAAAACACCGGCACCGTGCTGGTCGATCCGAAACAACCGGAACACAACTTCAAACCGTTGAGCAGCCTCGGCGAGGGTTACGCACAATTGGGCAAGGCCGGCAAAGGGCTGGTGGAAGTCGAGCTCAATGGCGAGCGCTACATGGCCAACGTCTGGCCCTCGGAGCAACTCGGCTGGACATTTGTCGGCCTGATCAAACAGGACGATGTGATGAGCTCGGCCACACAGCTGACCTGGCTGATCGCAATTATTGCGGCTGTGCTCGCGGTGATTTTCGCCGTGGTCGGCGCCAGCTTCGCCAGCGTCATCGTGCGCCCGATCCGTAGCGTCGCCAGCGGCCTGGAAGGCATTGCTCAGGGTGAAGGGGATTTGACCAAAAACCTGCAGGTGCGTGGCAGCGATGAAACCGCGCAACTGGCCAGCTGGTTCAACCAATTCCTGGCGGCGATTCGTAATTTGATTCAAAGCATCGGTGGCGCCGCGACGAAAATCCTCGCCACCTCGAAAAGCTCGACGCAGGTGTCCAGCGACATGGCCGAAGCGGCCGGACGTCAGCGTGAAGCAGTGGACATGGTGTCCACGGCGTTCCACGAAATGGTCGCCACCGCCAACGAAGTCGCGCGCTCGTGCAGCCAGGCGGCAGAGTCGGCCGACAGTGGCCAGCGTCAAGCGCGCGAAGGTCAGCAACAGATCGATGCGGCGGTGAGCAGTGTCGATCGCTTGAGTCAGGAGATCGAGCAGTCGGCGCAGTCGATGCAACAGCTGGAACGCGACAGCAATGACATTCAGTCGATTCTGGGCACCATCCGCTCGATTGCCGAACAGACTAATTTGCTGGCGCTGAACGCTGCCATTGAAGCGGCCCGGGCCGGTGAGCAAGGTCGCGGTTTTGCGGTGGTGGCCGACGAGGTGCGGGCCCTGGCCAAACGCACGGCCGATTCCACTGCGGAGATCGACGGGCTGCTGGGCACTCTGGCCAAACGTACCAGCCAGGTGACTCATCAAATGCGCGCGAGCCTGGAAGTGTCGCAACAATCGGTCACTCGCATCGGCGAAGCGCGCAGCAGTTTCGGGCAGATTCGTGAGTCAGTGGACGTGATCCGCGACATGAATACCCAGATTGCGACGGCGGCGGAACAACAGCATCAGGTGGCTGAAGACATCAATCGGCACATCAGCCAGATTCACGGTGATGCGCAGTTGGTGGCGGAACTGGCGGACTCGGCGCGGCTGGATTCGCAGAGTCTGGCCGGGTTGTCGAATGAGCTGGATGGGTTGGTTCGGCGGTTCAGGACCTGATTTGCAACTGCCGTGAGCGCTTGGCGGCCGGTTGTGGGATCGCCACCAGGATCAGGCTCGGACACAAGGAATCGAATCTCACCACCCCTATGGGAGCTGAGTTTGCTCTCGATGGCGGACTTGAATTTTACTGAATCTTCGAGGATGTGCTCGGTTCACTGTGGGAGCTGGCTTGCCTGCGATGGCTGTGTTCCGAGCGATGAATTTTTTGGGGGTGTACATATCCATTGCTGCGGTAGCGACTGAAATTGGTTCCGCTTTTACAGCGGGTCACTTGGAAAAGCACCAAGTAACCAAGTGCTCTTGCCCCTGACGTCCGGTGGCTCGCTAATGCTCGCCATGCCTTCGCTCCGGTCCTGCTCCGTGGGCCCGCCGCGATCGGCCATCCTTGGCCGTGCGCGGCTAACCCGGCATCCATGCCGGGTTGCCCACTGCGCAGAACCTCCACTCAGCCTCCCGAGGTGGCGCTAACCGCCACAGCTCGCCGAGGCGGCCTGATAGCCGACCTAGCTGTTGGATTTGTCCGCATTTCAATTTGCGGGAGTCAAGCTGGTCTGTTCGTTCGTTCGTTCGTATTTCAGATGTAGAAGTGACCCGGCGGCGATCCGTCTTGCCCGCGAAAGCATCCTCACTGCCGAAACAATTCCCCCGGCGTAAACCCGAACAACCCTCTGAACGCCGCAATAAACGCCGACGTCGAGTCGTACCCGCAAGCCAGCGCCGCGTTGGTCACACTCTCGCCGCCCTCCAGCACATTCAATGATGACAGCAGTCGCATCCGCTGGCGCCAGCCGCGAAAACTCAAACCGGTCTCGCGCTGGAACAGGCGCATCAAGGTTTTCTCCGAGGTGCCTAAGCGACTTGCCCAGTCCTGGAGCGTCACATGCAGCTCAGGGTTTTCGATCAGCTCGTTGCACAATCCAAGCAAGCGCTGATGCCGCGGCAACGGCAGCGAGAAACCGACTTCCGGCAGATTCGCCAACTGATCCAATAAAACGCTGACCAGACGCGCTTCTGCACTGTCGCCCTGGGGATATTCCACCGGCAGCTGGCAAAAACTCTTGATCAATTCCCGCGCCAGCGGCGTCACCTCCAGCACTCGGCATCGCCCATCGGCCCATTGGCAATCTTCACGACGCACGTAAAGACTGCGCATCTCGGCGCGCATCGACGTGACGACCTGGTGCTCGAGATCGGCGGGAATCCAGATACCCCACTGCGGCGGCGCAAAGAAACCGCCTTCGGCGGTATGCACGCCAAGCACACCGCTGATGGCGTAGGAAAATTGCACCCAGTCGTGGCAATGCGGTGGCGTCCAGGACCCGGCATTGAGACTTTCGGCACGGGCGTAGAGGGGACGCGGCAGAACGGTCAATCCAGGGATTGTCCGCTCGAGTGCGAGTTGTCCGTTGGTCGGCATGGACTGGCCCAGTGTCGCGAAGTGGCTGATGAGGCTGATGAGGCTGATGAGGCGACGGTAAGGTATGCCGCTGATCCATTCAACACCATTGAGCCCCCTGTGGGAGCGAGCCTGCTCGCGAAGGCGGCGTTCCAGTCGATATCTTCAATGACTGAAACATTGCTATCGCGAGCAGGCTCGCTCCCACAGGTTCTCGGTTCGACCAATAAAATCAGCGTTCGATGATGGCGGTGACGCCTTGGCCGCCAGCGGCGCAAATCGAAATCAGGCCCCTGCCCTTCCCTGCAGCATCGAGCAGCTTGGCCAGGCTCGCGACAATGCGTCCGCCTGTAGCGGCAAATGGATGCCCGGCCGCCAACGAACTACCTTTGACGTTCAGCCGCGAGCGGTCAATGGAACCCAGCGGCGCGTCGAGACCCAGTCGGCTTTTGCAGTATTCGGGATCTTCCCAGGCCTTGAGCGTACACAGCACCTGCGCGGCGAATGCCTCGTGAATTTCGTAGTAATCGAAGTCTTGCAGTGTCAGGCCATTGCGCGCCAGCAAACGCGGAACCGCATACACCGGCGCCATCAAAAGGCCTTCCGCGCCACTGACGAAATCGACCGCTGCCGCCTCGCCATCGCGCAGATATGCGAGGATCGGCAAGCCACGTTCCTTCGCCCATTCCTCGCTGCCAAGCAGCACCAATGAGGCGCCATCGGTGAGCGGCGTCGAATTGCCGGCCGTTAACGTGCCCTTGGCGCTTTTCTCGAAGGCTGGTTTCAGTGAAGCGAGTTTCTCCAGCGTCAAATCAGGGCGCAAATTGTTGTCGCGGGTCAGGCCGAGGAACGGCGTCATCAGGTCGTTATGCCAACCTTCGGTGTAGGACGCCGCCATTTTCTGATGGCTTTGCAGGGCAAGTTGATCCTGCTCCTCGCGCGGGATGTTCCAGCTCTGCGCCATCAATTCGCAGTGTTCGCCCATCGACAGGCCGGTGCGTGGCTCACCGTTGCGGGGGAATTGCGGGATGAGGTGGCCCGGACGCAGTTGCAGAAACGTTTTCAGTTTGTCCGCAGTGGTTTTGCCACGATTGGCCTGCAGGAGAATTTTGCGCAGGCCTTCGTTGATGCCGATCGGCGCGTCGGACGTGGTGTCGACGCCGCCGGCAATGCCGCAGTCGATCTGGCCGAGAGCGATTTTGTTCGCCACCAATAATGCGGCTTCAAGGCCGGTGCCGCACGCCTGCTGAATGTCGTAGGCCGGCGTGGTGGGCGACAGTCGCGAGCCAAGCACGCATTCGCGGGTCAGGTTGAAATCATGGGAATGCTTGAGCACGGCACCCGCCGCAACTTCGCCCATGCGCTCACCGTGCAGGTTGAACCGCTCGATCAGGCCTTCGAGCGCAGCCGTAAGCATCGCCTGGTTGCTGGCGGTAGCGTATGGCCCGTTGGAACGGGCGAAGGGAATCCGGTTGCCACCGATGATTGCGACGCGACGCAGCTGAGTCATAAAAGCTCCTGATCAAATCCTGAAATTGAGTGCAGTACCTGTGGGCGCAAAGCTTGCTCCAACAATTTCATGCGCCACCGCAATGCCCAAGCGTAGGCTTTATTCGTGAATCGAACGACTGATTGCCATTCATGGTCCACACTTTGAACCCCAGCTGCTGGAGCGCGTTCCATGTCTGACCGTTATATCGACTTCGCCAACTCGTCCCTCGGCCATCGTCTGGTCGGCGCCCTTGGTCTGCCGACGCCCGTACGACTGGAGCGCTGGCAAGCGGGCCGGCTGCGCCCGGTCGAAGGAGCGCTGCTGATTGGCGGCGGTGCACTGGCGGAGAAAGTCAACGCTTTCGCCAATCGCCTCACCGACGCGATATTCAGTTACGGCACCCAACCTGCTCCTGCAACAGCCACCGCCTGGATTCCAGGGCACGGCCCCAAGCTCAAAGCCGTGGTATTCGATGCAAGCGAGTTGAACCAGACCGACGCGTTGAAACAGCTGCGCGAATTCTTTCAACCGCTGATGAAAAACCTTGATCACAACGCACACCTGGTGATTCTCGGACGTGACCCGCAAACCCTCAGCGACCCGTTCGCCGCCAGCGCCCAACGCGCGCTGGAAGGTTTTAGCCGCTCGCTGGCCAAGGAATTACGCGGCGGCGGCGCCTTGCAGTTGATCCAGGTGGGTGAAGGCGCCGAGGATCAACTGGAGGGAGCGCTGCGCTTCTTCCTGTCGCCCAAGAGCGCCTTCGTTTCCGGGCAAGTGGTTCGGGTGAATGCCTGTAATACTCCGGTCACCGACTGGACCCGCCCACTGTCCGGGCGTAAGGCACTGGTCACTGGCGCCGCACGCGGGATCGGCGCTTCCATCGCCGAAACGCTGACTCGCGATGGTGCCGACGTGATCCTGCTGGACGTTGCGCAGGCCAAAAACGATCTCGAAGCCCTCGCCGCCCGACTCGGTGCGCGCAGTGTCACACTGGACATTTGCGCTGAAGACGCCGCTGCGCAGTTGATCGAACACTTGCCCGATGGCGTCGATATCGTTGTGCACAACGCCGGTATCACCCGGGATAAAACCCTCGCCAACATGACCCCGGAATTCTGGGACGCTGTACTGGCGGTCAATCTCAATGCGCCGCAGGTGCTGACCCAGGCGCTGCTCGACAGCGGCACGTTGCGTGACAATGGCCGGGTCATTCTGCTGGCGTCGATCAGCGGTATCGCCGGTATTCGCGGACAAACCAATTACGCTGCCAGCAAAGCGGGGTTGATCGGCCTGGCGCGGGCCTGGGCGCCGCTGCTCGGTGAGCGCGGGATCAGCATCAACGCGGTCGCCCCGGGGTTCATCGAAACCCAGATGACTGCGCACCTGCCATTTGCTGTACGTGAAGGCGGCCGACGCATGAGCTCGCTGGGCCAGGGCGGCGTGCCGCAAGACGTCGCTGAAGCGGTGGCGTGGTTGGCTCAACCGGGCACCGGCGGCTATACCGGACAAGCACTGCGTGTCTGCGGGCAAAGTGTACTGGGGGCGTAACCATGAACAATGACTGGCACACGCTCGACCGCGAGCCGAACTTGCCCTCGTCGTACGCGCAAGCTGCGCTACGGCGCAAGATCACCGGCACCACCCTGCCCGAGACGGGGTTGCGATGCTGGGTCGATGTCGATCCGAAGCGCCTGATGGAGTACCGCAAGCTTTGCGGGTATGCCGACAGCGCTTTGCTGCCGCCGACCTACCCACACGTCCTCGCGTTTGCTTTACAGATGCACTTGCTGACCGCAAAGGACTTTCCGTTCCCGCTGCTTGGTTTGATTCACCTGAGCAACCGCATTCGCCTCATACGGCCGATGGGCGGGGTGCATCGCGCGCGGGTCAGCGTGCGGGTAGTCAACCTGCAACCACACGCCAAAGGTGCAACGTTCGACCTGCTGACGACCCTGGAAGATCAGTTGGGAACGCTGTGGGAGGGGGAAAGCCAGATGCTCTGTCGTGGTGTGAAGCTTGAGGGAGAACCCGTCGAAGAAGTCCTGGCCGCAAGCTTGGCGCTCAACGAGGTGGACCGCTGGAAGGCTCCGGCCGATATCGGTCGGCAATACGCGAAAGTGTCGGGCGATTACAATCCGATTCACTTAAGTGCCGCGAGCGCCAAGCTGTTTGGCTTCCCGACTGCTATTGCCCACGGTTTGTGGAACAAGGCGCGCACGCTGGCGGCGCTGGATCAGCATCTACCAACGGCCAACGTCGAGATTGCGGTGCAGTTTCGCAAACCGGTACGCCTGCCCAGCGAGGTGACGTTACTTGCCAGCGCGGCAGGCTCCAGTGGTGACTTCCAGTTAATGGGCGCCGGGGCACTGGAGCACATGGTCGGGCACTGGCGTCCACTCGCCTGATCAGTCAGCAAAGTTGCCCGCCGGCGCCAGCGAGCGCTGACTTGTCTTCGCAACTCGCAACCGCCGGGCGACAGAGCCGCCTAGGCGCTGACGTTACTGGTGGTCCGGAAAGCGTTTAGCGAGGCGGATAATTGGCGAGTATCTTGCCAACCGTTTCGCGGATGGCGTTGGCGCGATCGGCCGGATTCGGCGAACCGCTGACCAACTGTTCATCGCTGCCACGCCAAACCAGTTTACCGTCCTTGCTGTCCAGCAGATCGATCTGAATGATCGCGACCTTGTAACTCACGTTGCGGGTTTCGTTGTACATCGGCCCGCCCCAGTATCCATTCCACGGGCTGCCCCATCCGCCTCCACCGCCGTAACTGGTGGTCACTTGCTGTTGGCGCTGCTCGACGATCAGGTAGGTCTGCACGCTGAGATCACCCTTGCTGCCCCCGGGTGCCGGGCGCAGGCCGCGCTGATCGAGCTGATCGGCCACCGACTGGCGAAGGCGTTGCTCGGTCAGATCACTTTTGATCCGTGGATCATCGGGGCGGTATTGCAGAGCCGGTTCGTTCCAGCTCCAGCTGCGATACGCGGCGAAGTCGCGGCTGGCGTCATAGTCATTGTTGACCTGGTCGGAAGCACAGGCGCTGAGCAGTGCGGCGACAACCAGTAAAGCGAAACGACGGTACATGGTAATTCTCCGGGTGAAGACATGAACCTGCGGTAACCAGGGTTCGCCGGGCTAGCTTGGCGGATAAGCCGACATGGCCTTTTCCACCGCTTCGCGAATGGCATCGGTTTGCGCGCCCTGTGAGCCACGATTGCTGGTTTCGGCGCTCGAACTCCAGACTGGTTGGCCGCTCTTGGCGTCGAACAAGTCTACGCGCACCACTACAACCTGTTCCTGATAGGTGCGCACGATAGGCACCGTGTTGTACATGCCGACACCGCTGCCATAACGATTGTAGCCGCCGTAACTGCCGTAACCGCCACCGTAATAACCGTAGTCGTCGCGAACCTGGCGGATACGGGTTTCCAGCCGAAGGTTGGCGCTGACAAACAAGTCAGACGGTCGATTGTCGTGCAGCGGGCGCAGGCCACGCTGATCAAGGGCGCTGCTGACGGCTTCGGCGACCTGTGCCGAATCCGCCCAGGCGGTGCCCGGTGGCAGTTGCCCGTTGAGCCACGACCAGCTGCGGTAACGGCCATAATCACGCGGCGCCGCCGGGTAGGCGCTGCGGTCAAAGGTGGTAGCCGCTTGCGCTGGCGCCGGCGGAAGAGGTCTGGAACTTGCTACGTAAGGGTTGCTGCCCTGGCAGGCGGCCAGACCCAGACAGATCACCAAAAACCCCGAACGACTTTTCATGACGCGCTCCGATCAGATCGGCCGACAGATCCAGTGCAAATAACGCCCAAGCCCGGCGAAGCCTGGGTGGCGACGGTGGGCGAGCTCCATTTCGAGCACATCCACCAATTCCGCGCGGACCTGGAATTCCATCGGCATATAGTCGTGAAAAACGCGAACCCCGCTCTGGGTTTCGACCCGCCACAGGCCTTCAAGTTGCGCCGCAAGTTCTCGCGGATCAAGTGGCTGTTGCGGGGTCAGGCTCTGTTTCTCGCCGGCCATGTCGTTCTTGCGCATTTTTCGAAAGTGGCCCTTGAGCAGGTTGCGATAGATCAGCGCATCGCGGTTGTAAAACGCCAGCGACAACCAGCCATCTGGCTTGGTCAGTTGATGCAGCACCGGCAGGATCGCGTGGGGCTCGGCGAGCCATTCGAGTACCGCGTGACAAAGCACCAGATCATAGGGTTCGTTTAGCTGTCCGCGCAGATCCTGCCAGGGCGCCTGAATGAATGTCGCGCTTAGTCCAGCCTCGGCGAACCGCTGCCGGGCACCTTCGAGCATCGGCTTGGCAGGCTCGGCCAAGGTTAGATCATGCCCGCGTTCGGCCAGCCACAGCGACATGTGACCGAGGCCGGCACCGATGTCGAGCACGCGCAATGGACGCTCGGGCAAGACTTCGGCCAGGTCAGCCTGAAGCACAGCGAGGCGAATCGCCCCTTTGGCGCCGCCGTAGATTTTCTCTGCGAAACGGGTCGCCAGTTGATCGAAATGACGGTCGCTCATCAGCCGAATCTCCGTTCGCTGTCGGCGAGTTTGCTGCGCACGACTTCATTCATGTCCAAACCGAGCTCGCTGCACAACAGCAGAAGGTAAAGCACAATGTCGCCGACTTCCTGCCCCGCGTGGACGAGTTTGTCGGCTGGCAACTGGCGGGACTGGTCTTCGCTCAGCCACTGGAAGATTTCCACCAGCTCGGACATCTCCACGCTCGCGGCCATCGCCAGGTTTTTCGGGCTGTGAAATTGTCTCCAATCATTGCGATCGCGGATGGCGTGCAGGCGTTCGGTCAGTTCAACTAGGTTCATCGGGCTCTCCTGAAGGCGTATAGCTTCGGGGGGATCTTTAATCATGGCAAGGTTTGTGTAGCAGCAGACGAGGCCTGCTATAAGTCCTGGGCCATACTCAGGCAACTTCGCGTCGGGGAACTCGGCGCCCTGATACATAGCCAAAGCCTCAAGTGCGGCAACCACGCCACCACGCTCATCAAGGGATGTTCACATGCAGGTAGAAAGCTTCTTCGAATGGCTCGGCCAGGCACTCGGTTCGGTCATCCGCTTCATCGTCGACGGCCTCAGTGGCCTGTTCAATCTGTTGAGCAACGCCGGCAGCAACTTTGTCGAGGGGCTGTCTCGAACCCTGGGCATGGACACCTCGATCATCAGCATTCTGGCGTTGATCGTTGGGCTGATACTGTTGTGGTCAGCGATTCGCGCGTTCATGAGTGCGTCGATCATCATGGGGATCATCTGGTTGCTGCTGGGGCTGTGGCTACTGAGCTGGATAATCCACTAAATCACCGGCCCCCATGGTAGCGAGCACGCTCGCTGCCACATTGAAATCGTTACAATGCGCGCTCCTCAAGGAGCCTGCATGTCCAACCTGCTTGCCGACTGGCGCGACCGCCCGACTCATCGTCGGGTCTGGGCGCTGGCGGCCCCCATGATCCTCTCGAACATTTCCGTGCCGCTGGTGGCGCTGGTCGACAGTACCGTCATCGGTCACTTGCCGCACGCCCACCAATTGGGCGCCGTCGCGGTGGGTGCCAGCCTGTACACCTTTCTCGCCTGGGCGATGGGTTTTCTGCGCATGGGCTCAACCGGGTTTGCCGCTCAGGCTGCCGGGCGTGGCGACGGTGCGGCGTTACGGCAGATTCTCTTGCAAGGCTTGTTGCTGGCGATGGGCCTGGCGATTGTCTTGGGCGCGTTGGGAATTCCGCTGAGCGGTGTCGCACTGCACTTCATGCAACCGTCGGCAGAACTGGATCAACTGACGCGCGAATTTTTCCACACACGCCTGTTCGGCCTGCCGGCGGCGCTGGCCAGTTACGCGTTGGTCGGCTGGTTCCTCGGCACCCAGAACGCGCGGGCGCCGCTGGCGATCCTGCTGAGCACCAATCTGGTCAACATCGCACTCAATCTGTGGTTCGTGCTCGGGCTGGACTGGGGGGTGGTCGGTTCGGCCCGCGCCTCGGTGATCGCCGAGTGGACCGGCGCACTCATTGGCCTGCTGATGACCCGCAAAGCCTTGCGCGCCTACCCCGGTCACATTGCCTGGGCCGCGCTGGCGCTGTGGCAGAGCTGGCGACCGCTGCTGGCAGTCAACCGCGACATCTTCATCCGCAGCTTGCTCTTGCAATCGGTGTTTTTCATGATCACCGTCCAAGGCGCGCGGCTGGGTGATGCAACCGTCGCCGCGAATGCTCTGCTACTTAATGGCCTGCTGCTGACCGCCCATGCGCTCGACGGCCTGGCCCACGCTGTGGAAGCCTTGTGCGGTCACGCCATTGGCGCTCGCGACCGCGATGCGCTGCGGCGCTCGCTGGTGGTCGCCTGTGGCTGGTCACTGCTGGCGAGCCTGGGCTTCGCCGCGTTGTTTATGTTTGCCGGTCACCTGTTTATCGAGATGCAGACCGACATCCAGAGCGTGCGCAATACGGCATTTGTCTACCTGCCCTACCTCGCCGTGCTGCCGCTAATCGCCGTCTGGAGTTATCTACTGGACGGTCTGTTCATCGGTGCCACCCGCGCCCGGGAAATGCGTAATGGCATGCTGCTGACGATGATTGTGCTGTTGCCGTTTGCCTGGGCGCTGCAAGGTCTGGGCAATCACGGCTTGTGGCTGACCTTCCTGCTGTTCATGGTGTTGCGCAGCCTGACCCTCGGCGCAATTGCCTGGCTGTTGCGCAACAATGATGGCTGGTTCTCCGGGCGCGCTCACTGACTCTGGTCGTTTTGCCAGCGAATGCGCAGATTATCGAGGCGCTCCTGCTGAGTGCTACCGGACAGCGGCTGGCGCAGGGACCCGTGCGGAAATTGCAGGCGCAGCCATAACCAGCCATCCAGTGCCGGCCGCTCTCTGAACCCCAGCGCCAGTCCTTCCTGAAGATGGTGCCAAAGGCTGGTGTAATCGACCTCGGTGGACTGCGACCATAGCCAGGCGTGGTGTTCCAGCAAGCAGGTCTGCAATTTCTCGCGCTGACGCTGGCTCAAGTCGGCCTCGACCGCCAGCGGCTGGACCATCAGGCCAGGATTGAGCAACTGCTGCCAGCCTTGACTGCCGATCGCGCGGTCGGCCCACGTGCCGCCAAACCACTGCAACTGTTTGATCGGCCCCAACCAGCGACTCAGCTCCATGGCATCGCAGGCATCGAAAAAATAACTGGCCGTGTTCGGATTGTAGTAACTCAACAATGCTCGATGATGCAGGCCGACGGTGACCGTCAACATGCGTTGCAGATGCTCGATCAATTGCCCGGCCGATGCGTCGCTGACCATCAGCAAACCACGCCAAACCTGCGCCTGACTAAAACACAGCTCGGCCAGTCCAGGACAACTGCGCAGGTCAACAAGGAAGGGCCCTTCGTCGCGTAGCGCATGCAGTTCGGTATTCTCGAACAACTTGAATCTGTGCGCGTGCGCGAACCTCTGCTGCAGTATCGCACTGGCGTGAGGAGCATTTGGAACGTCCAGCAATAGCCATTGCGCAGGCGCGCCGATCATGCCGCACCGCTCGAGCCGAATCGCGTCGCCGCACGACAGGCACAGAGGGTTTCCTGGCAATGATTGAAGCTGCCACCGCCGGGCATCAGGCATAACAACAACAAGGGCTCACCTGTTCGCAACAGTTGCAGAATGCCCTCGACGGGTAGCGGCACTTCAGGCGAAAGCGGGGCAGCATCATTTTCAATCTTCGGCGGCGTGTGCAGAACACCACTGATCAATGGCTTGTCCGGATCCCCTTCGATGAAACTCACCACTACTTCGGTGCCTTCACTCAACTGCGCGATAGCCGGACTGTCCAGCTCTGAAGACACGGGCAGCCAACAATGGCTCGGCGCTGCACCTTCGCCCTGATAAAGCCAGTCAAACTGTACAGCGACAGGTCGCAAGGAATCCGGCCGAGACTCATCGACGTCGACAACCCACGCCCGTTGCAAGCAGTGCATGCGAGGCTTCGCGACGTTGCCTGCCGAGACGAATGAAGCGTCCCGGCAAATCGCACGAAACTGATTGGAGTAGGGTTTAAATGGGTCCTGACTGCCAAGATGCTCGACCTGGGTCAGCATCCACAGATGATTCCACTCGGCGACCGGATGTCCGCACAACCGCATCAGCTGACCGCTGCGCAGTGTCGCCACATCGGTATGACCTTCGGCGCTATGCCCGGATGGCTCACTCACCTGCCGCTTGAATTGGCGAACTGCCGGCGGCTCGCATTCAGTGTCGAACCTGACCGCATCGATCAAGGGCAGATGCCCGTCCCCATCACCGAAGACTACGCAGTGCCGACTGGCGCTGTGTTCGAAGTGGTATTGGATACGCTCCTGAGCGCACAAACGCTGGAGAAACTGCAGATCTGATTCCCTGTACTGCGTACAGAAGTCTCGTGGCGCATAATCCCCGTTCAGCTCGAAGCGCCGATTCCGCCCAGTAATGCCATGCTCCTTGAGCACCTGATCAAGAATCTGCGGCACCGAGCGGGCACTGAAGATCCGCTGGCTGAAGCGCTGGGACAGGCACGCCAGCCTCGGTCGCAGCTGCACCTGACACAACCGGCTGCTCTGGCCATAGTCGCGCTGAACCAGCTCATGTAATTGTCCGTGGAAGAAGCTCTGCTGAGCTTCGATATGCAAAACTGCGGATCGGAACAACAAGCTGGCAAGGTCGAGAGCAGGGTCATCGATCAACAGATCCACGTCGAACACAAAAGGTTCGTTGAGCGCTTCTGTACCGGTAAAGGCCAGGACTTCGAACGGGTCGGGCAGACCGGCTACATCCAGACGAAATGAAGGTTCGCGGACTGGATCGAACATCGGCAATTCTCTACAGGAGGGGCGGTCGGGGATTTTCGCCGAGAGCCATGACCGAGTAGAGGGCCGAAGTACAACTTAGGAAACGGCCTACGACAAATGCAGACCATATGACTTTTATAGCCAGGAGAGCGGTGTATTTCGCAGGCAAATAAAGAACCATCCCACCGAGTCGCCTGAAAAATCCGCAGGGCGCGGTACATTTTCAGACAACCCGGTGTAGACGGAGGCCTACCTCAGGAAGACAGGTAAGAGGAACGAGTCAGGCCCAGGCGCAATGCATCGAGGAATTGAGTACGTTCGGCCGCCGTGATGCGTGCGCTGGCACACTTGTCGCGGTAATGAGTCATCAACTCTTCCGGCGACAAATGCACGTAACGCAGCATGTCTTCAATGGTGTCGTGGGTTTCGATGCCCGCGTGGTACACACTGCCATCGGCATTCTGGTAGATGTTCACCGAATCGGTGTCACCGAACAGGTTATGCATGTCGCCGAGAATCTCCTGGTAGGCGCCGACCAGGAAGATGCCCAGCAGATAGTCCTCGCCCTCATTCAGGCTGTGCACCGGCAGGCTGGTCTCGATGCTCTGCTCGTCGACGTATTGCTTTATCTTGCCGTCGGAGTCGCAGGTCAGGTCCTGCAGTACTGCGCGGCGCAGCGGCTCTTCATCGAGACGGTGCAGCGGCAGGATCGGCAGGACCTGGCCGATCGCCCAGGTGTCCGGCAGGCTCTGGAACACCGAGAAGTTGCAAATGTATTTGTCGGCGAGCTTGTCGTTGAGTTCGTCGAGCACCTGACGGTGCGAACGCTGACGCGCCTTCAACGAGTTGTGCAGACGACGGCACACGGCGAAGTAGCATTGTTCCGCCAGCGCTTTTTCGGCCAGGGTCAGCTTGCCGTCGGCATACTGGGTGGCGACATCGCTCATGTAGTGCGTGGCGCGCCAGTAGGTTTCGGTGACCAT
Source organism: Pseudomonas fluorescens (assembly GCF_902497625.1). Lineage (GTDB taxonomy): Bacteria > Pseudomonadota > Gammaproteobacteria > Pseudomonadales > Pseudomonadaceae > Aquipseudomonas > Aquipseudomonas fluorescens_BQ. Next base: position 94,389 of record NZ_CABVGX010000017.1, read on the forward strand.
CTCGATGTCGGTCGGGCCCAGCAGATCCACCAGCCATTGCACGGTTTCCGGCAGCGCTTCCTTGTTCTCGATCTGCGGCACGTCGTCGTTGTGCTTTTCCACGTCGGTGACCTGCACCACCAGCATGGCGTGGTGCGCGGTCAGCGAACGGCCGCTCTCGGAGAAGATGTTCGGATGCGGCAGGCTCTGCGCATCGCAGAATTCCTTGAGCATCCCGACCACGACACCGGCGTAATCGTCCATGTCGTAGTTGATCGAGCTGGCATTGCGCGAGTGGGTGCCGTCGTAGTCGACACCCAGACCGCCGCCCACGTCGATGTGATCGACCGGCAGGCCGAGGTTGCGCAGTTCTCCGTAGTAACGAATCGCTTCCTTGAAGCCGTGCTGGTAGTCGGCCAGGTTGGCGATCTGCGACCCCATGTGGAAGTGCAGCAGGCGAATGCCCTGATCGAGGCCCGCCGCGCGGAAGCGCTCGACTACCGACAGCAACTGCGCCGCCGAAAGACCGAACTTGGATTTTTCACCGCCGGTGTCTGCCCACTTGCTGGACGCCAGGGACGACAGGCGCACGCGCAGGCCTACCTGAGGCTTGACCTTCAGCGAGGCGGCTTCTTCGATCACCAGCTCTACTTCGGACTCTTTCTCGATCACGATGAACACGTTGTGACCGAGTTTCTGGCCCATCAGCGCGAGGCGTATGAACTCGCGGTCCTTGTAACCGTTGCAGACGATGGTCCCGCCTTTTGGCGCCAGCGCCAGTACGGCCAGCAGCTCGGGCTTGGAGCCGGCTTCCAGACCGATGGAAACGTTTTGGGTGGCAATGATGTTTTCGATCACCGCTTCCTGCTGGTTCACTTTGATCGGGTACAGCGCGGTGTACTTGCTCTGGTACTCCAGGCGCTCGATGTTCGCATCGAACGCGCCGGTCAGCTGACGCACGCGGTCTTGCAGGATATCCGGGAAACGTACGAGCAACGGCAAGGACAAGCCGCTCTTGCGCAACTGGTCGACTTGCTCGAACAGGTCGATCGGCGAACTGGCCGGACCGTTCGGACGAACTTCGACGCGACCGGCGTCATTGATCGCGAAATACCCGGCCCCCCAATGGCGGATCCCGTAAACACTGCGGCTGTCCGCAACTGTCCATTGGCTGCCATCGTCTTTGCGTGTGCGTCGTACGGACATTGAAGTCCCCTATAAATAAAGTCATAGAGCGTCACCTGGGTTCAGGCTGGCGCAGTCTAAAGAGTGTAAATGACGGTTCGTCAACGAGGGGGTAGACCTCGCTGACCGCAGTGAGTTTAGAAACCGGTCAGAACAGGCTCTGTGAAAACCATGTAGGCGACACCAGACCTGCTGTCAGGACCGGGTCGAGCCGAGGGTGGTTTTCACAGAGACGGCTAGCCGCCGGACTTCTTCGCCTTGAAACCGAGTTTGATCAACTCGCCCAGCAAAAGCTCGACATGATCGCCCTGGATTTCGATGATGCCGTCTTTCAACGCGCCACCGGTGCCGCAACGCTTCTTCAACGTGGTGGCCAGTTCCTTGAGCGCGTCTTCGGCCAATGGCACGCCGGTGATGGTGGTCACCGTCTTGCCGCCTCGGCCCTTGCTTTCGCGACGCACGCGAGCAATGCCATCACCGGACGGGATCAGTGTCTGTTTGCAGATGCAGGCATCCACCGGTTTGCTGCAATCGGGGCAATGCCGACCTGCGTCGGTAGAAAATACCAGGCCACCAAGGGCGGCGAAGGATGCGGCTTTTTTGGCCACCGGCAATCCTCTTGGGAGGACAAAGACTGGTCGCGGCCACTGGGGCCATCGACCGCGAAGCCCCACTCAGGCAGGGGCAGCGCTACCGAACCGAAAAACACCGCGTAGGAGCTGTCGAGTGCAACGAGGCTGCGATCCTTTGACTGACGATGATCAAGATCAAAAGATCGCAGCCTCGTTGCACTCGACAGCTCCTACGACGCGTACAACCGCTGGTTCAGCTTGAAAAGGTCGCGCAGTGTAACGGCAAAAACGCTGATTGCTAAGAGCCAATCAGCGCCAATTCATGGCTGTTTTGCGACGCCATCCCCACAGGCGCGCAGATAGCGCTGCAACGCGGCCAGAGAGTCCGGGCAATAGGGCTTTTGCTGGATGTCGAGCATGACCTGATCGACTGGAATAAAGCGCGCTTCCAGCACTTCTTCCGGCTGCAGGATCAAGGGGCCATCCCACACCGCCGAAAAGGCTGAACACCAGAGTCGATTGCCCGTATCTTCGAAATAGAAATGATCGTGAGCGGCCAGTTCCACACCGCTCACTCCCAGTTCTTCTTCCAGCTCCCGGGCGGCCGATTCCGCGTACGTTTCAGTCGCGAGCACCATGCCACCCGCCGCCACGTCCCAGTAGCCCGGGTAGATCGCCTTACTCAAGGTTCGGCGATGAACACAGAGCTCACCCGCCGAGTTGAACAACATGATGTACGTGCCGCGCCCGATCAGCCCACGTTCGCGCAAATCGGAGCGGACCAGAGCGCCAAGCAGGTTGTCGTGCTCGTCCACCCAGGCAATTTGCTCGCCGTCCGAGGCCGCGCGGTGAGCAACCTCGCTCGCATTATCGACCATGACTCAGCCCTGATTGAGCAGCTGACGCAAATCGATCACTGCCGCGTTGGCCCGGGAAATGTAATTGGCCATGACCAGCGAATGGTTAGCCAGCACGCCGAAGCCGCTGCCATTGAGAATCATCGGACTCCAGACCGGCTCTTGCGATGCTTCGAGCTCACGGATGATCTGACGCACGCTGACCGTGGCGTTTTTCTTCGCCAGCACATCGGCGAAATCGACTTCAATGGCGCGCAGCAAATGAGACAACGCCCAGGCCTGACCGCGAGCTTCGTAGAACACGTTGTCGATCTGCATCCACGGGGTTTCGACGATTTCCTCGTCCACCTGCGGTACTTCACCCGGCGCAACCACTTCGGTTTTCAGCGCAGTATTGAGTTTCACCCGGCCAACGCTGGCGGACAGCCGCTGCGACAGCGAACCCAGACGGGTGCCGACGTCGCCGAGCCAGTTGTTGAGGTTGTCGGCGCGAGCGTAAAACAGCGCGTTTTTTTGCGAAGGGTCGGACAGACGCGCCTGATAGCGGCTCAGCGACTTGATGCCTTCCTGATATTCCGACTCACTGGATGGCAACACCCAGCTCTTGTTGTCAAAGTTGAAACGCGGCTCGGCCTTGGCCAGATCGCCGTCTTCTGCCGACTGCGATTGCGAGCGGGCGAAGTCTTTACGCAGGGCGCGGGTCAAGTCACGCACCTGGACCAGCACGCCATATTCCCAGCTAGGTGTATTGTCCATCCACAAGCCAGGCGGGAAACGGTCGTTGGAAATGTAGCCGCCCGGTTTGGTCAGCAAGGTATCGGCGACAGTCTTGAGCGTTTCGACCGTGGTATAGCCAATGACCATCTGCTTGCCTTCACGCTCGGCCGCCACTTGCGCGTTCTGCTGAACCGGGAATAGCGCCGGCTCCTGGCTCCAGTACCAGCCGAGCGCAATGGTCACCAACAGAAAAAGGCCGATCAGCGTAGCCAGCGCCCGGCTGAACAACAGGCCGCCGACGTAACTGCGGGTGGCCGACTTAGGTTCGGCGGCACGTTCAGGCGCGCTGCCCGCGCGGTTCTTCCAGTCCAGCATGGCGGTATCCTTTCGATCACTTGAGTTCATCGGTTCGACCACAACCCTACGCCATCGTGCCTCGTTAAACGCGCATTAAATCTGCGCAACGCGCCGCACGACCGCAGGGTGCAAGAGCAACTATAAAGGAAGGAGAGCCCTTTGTAGCGGCTGGCGAAGACAAGGGCCACGATCGGACGTCCGTTTGCGCAGCAGTCGCCACCTCCACATTGGGTTTGGCTGATACAACGGATTCGCTGATTTTGCGACTGCTTCGCAGCCGGACGCGGGCTCCGCCAGATGCTACTGGCATGACGCTTCGACGAGGAGCACATCAGACTGACCGGTCATAAACTGAATGACGTCGCTCCGCACTTAATTGACGGACGACACTGATGCCAATCGAAAGAGATGCTAGCATAGAGCCACCAGTCAAACTCAGCATGCACCCTACTCAGTAGTCAGGATATGACCGAGCCAGAAGACCCCAGCCGTGAGCGCCTCAAGCACCACTTTGCCCAGCGGGTAATTCATCAGGCACGTCAGATTCTTGAGATTTGGCAGCGTCTGCAGCGCAGCGAATGGTCCAGCACCGACCTGTCCGAACTCAGCGAGGCCAATGTGCGCTTGGGCCGCTTCGCCGAGCGTTTCGAGCAACCGGAGCATAGTGAGCTGGCGGGGCATATCGGTCAGTCGCTGGAAGCGATCGAGGCCAACCGTGGGCGCCTGAGCAGCGCGCTCATTACTGATCTCAATCGGCTGATGCAGCGCCTTTCGCGCACGGGGCTGCGCCATGGTGATCAGTTGGAGCAGACGCTCCTGCCGCCACTGCGAAAGCCGGTCTACGTGATGCTGCAGGATCATGAGCGGGCCGAGAGGCTGGCCAAGCAACTCGAATTCTTCGGCCTCAGCGCGCAGTCACTCGACAGCGTGGCCGCGTTTCGCTCAGCGATGGTCGAGCGTTTACCTGCAGCGATTGTCATGGACGTCGATTTCAGCGGTGCCGGCGTCGGGCTGCAACTCGCCGCCCAAGCCCAGATCGGACTTGACGAACCCTTGCCCCTGCTGTTTTTCAGCCTGCTCGAAACCGACACCCCGACCCGCCTCGCCGCTGTGCGCGCCGGCGGCCAGGAGTTCCTGACCGGCACCCTCGAAGCGTCGAGCCTGCTGGAGAAGATCGAAGTCCTGACCTGCGTTGCCCAGTACGAACCTTATAAAGTGCTGATCATCGACGATTCGCGCGCTCAAGCCATGCACACCGAGCGCCTGCTCAACAGCGCCGGGATCGTCACGCGGACCTTGATCGAGCCGATCCAGGCGATGGCCGAACTCGCCGATTTCCAGCCCGACCTGATCATTCTCGATATGTACATGCCCGCTTGCACCGGCACCGAACTGGCCAAGGTCATCCGGCATAACGATCGTTATGTCAGCGTGCCGATCATTTATCTGTCCGCTGAAGACGATCTGGACAAGCAGCTCGACGCCATGAGCGAGGGTGGTGACGACTTCCTGACCAAACCGATCAAGCCCCGCCACCTGATCACCACCGTGCGTAACCGTGCGGCGCGGGCGCGCAACCTGAAGGCTCGAATGGTCCGCGACAGCCTGACCGGTCTGTACAACCACACGCACATCCTGCAATTGCTCGAAGACTGCAGCTTCCGCTCACGTCGCGAGGGCAAGCCGCTGAGTTTTGCGATGCTCGACATCGACCATTTCAAACGGGTCAACGACAGCCACGGCCACCCCATGGGCGATCGGGTGATCAAAAGCCTGGCGCTGTTTCTCAAACAGCGTTTGCGCAAGACCGATTTCATTGGCCGCTACGGCGGCGAAGAATTCGCTATCGTCATGCCCGATACCGATATCGAAGCAGCCTATAACGTTCTGGACGAGATCCGTCAGCGCTTTGCCGAAATTCATTACCCGGCCCAGCCGCAGGATCTCTGGTGCACCTTCAGCGCCGGGGTCGTCGAGCTGAATGACGTCTCCGACGGCCTGATGATGGCCAGTATGGCGGATGAGGCGCTGTACCGCGCCAAGCACGCCGGACGAAACCGGATCCATGCCGCACAAGCATCAAAGCAAAGTGCCACCTTTTCATCGGAATCGACCCGTTCGGTCATAACGCTGTAATACAAACGCAATAACTTCAGGCGCTTACCACTCTGCCGTTGGTAGTCCCGCAATGCGCCTGAAGCTGCTGACCAATTTCAACACCCTCCTTTTAGTCGCCGTGTGCATAGCGCTCGGCGCTACGCTGTGGTGGTCGCAAAAAGCCCTGGAACGCCCCTATCTGTTGATGGAGCGATACCTCAGGTTATCCCAGCAATTTCAAAATGAAGTGGCGCGCAGCATTGGCGACTACCTTGCCAGCGGCGACGCCCTGCGGTTGAGCAGCGCCAGCCAGGCCATCGACGCTTTGCAAAAGGAATTGGCCGAGTTGCCGCCGACCTTGGCCGAGAGCTTGCGACCGAGCCTGTCGGACCTTGACGGGTTCAGCAGAACCGACTTGCTCGCCGCCGGCAAGCTGGCCGGCGATCCGCAGGCACTGCTGTTGCAGGCCGAACGCGAGCTTGGCGCCAGCCTCGATCAACTCAGCCAATACGCCAGCGGCAACCCTGGCTGGCTGACGCCTTTGCTCAACGCTTCGCAGCACCTGGGCAAACTGTCGCTGGCGCGAGACAAACTGGTCAGCAGCGGCCGCAGTGAACTGGCCGCCGATGTCGAGCGCGAAGTCAGCAACATCCGCGCCCAAGCCCAACTCATCGACACCTTGCCCTTGCTCGGCGTGACCAGCGGCACCGAATCAAACACCGACGATTTCGCCGCGATGATGGGTTTGGAAACCACTGAAAAAGCTGTTGCCGAAGACGCCGGAGTCGCACTCAAGCGTGAGCTCACCAGCCTGCTGACACGCTACCCCACCGAACTTGAGCGCACCCGTGAGCAGATCCAGAAACGCGCCGACCTCGGCACGGCAACCCACCTGAAAATCAGCGCAGTGCACCAGGCAATCGCCGGTCTCGAACCTGTCGTTCGCGCCCAGCACGGGCAGATTCAAAGTGAAGTTCGGCTGATGCAAGGCGTGATGATCGGGTTGATCCTGCTGATTGCATTGCTCATCGACACCATGCAACGGCGTCTGGCTCGCACGCTGACCAACCTCGCACCGGCACTGTCGACCTGGGCCGAAGGTGACTTCAGCCAGGACATTGAACTGGGCAAAACCAACCGCGAACTGCATGACATTCAAGCCTCGCTGAATCGCTTGCGTGCTTACCTGGTGGATCTGGTCGGGACCATTCGCCTGAACGCCGAGCAGGTCGCCGGCAGCAGTCGAACCCTGGCCGACCTGAGCAACGATTTGCACAACGGAGCCGAGCATCAGGCGGGCGACACGGCGCTGATTCGCGATTCACTCGGCGAGCTGGAGGCGACTATTCAGCAAGTGGCCGGCGACGCCAGTCAGGCCGCCGATGCCAGTCGCAATGCCGGGATGGCGGTCGAGCACGGCCAGAAAGTCATCGGTTTGAGCCTGACAGGGCTGCACGCGCTGGTGGGTGAAGTGCAAGGCAATGCGAAGATGATTGAACACCTGGCCGAAGAGTCGGCGACAATCGGCGGTGTGTTGACGGTGATCCGCTCGATTGCCGATCAGACCAATCTGCTGGCGTTGAACGCTGCCATTGAAGCGGCCCGCGCGGGCGAGATGGGTCGCGGTTTCGCCGTGGTGGCTGAAGAAGTGCGCTCACTGGCGCAACGCACGGCGGGCGCCACGGCAGAGATCCAGACCCTGATTGCCGGCCTGCAGACAGCCGCGAGGCAGTCCGTAGAAGGCATGCGCGCGCAGGTCGAACACGCTGAAGCGACGGCCAGTCAGGCGCAGGCTGCGGACGGCGCGCTGGATGAAATCGTCGGCGCGATCCAGACCATTGCCGACACCGCGGTGCGCATTGCCGATGTCACCGCCCAGCAGAGCGGCGCGGTCAGCGAAATCCGCGATCACAGTGAGCGGATTCACCAGTCGGGCGGGGATAACTTGCTGCGTATTGGCGAAGGGCGCGAACAGGGCGAGCATTTGCTGGTATTGGGCGGGAGACTGCACACGGCAGTCCAGGCTTTCCGCGTCTGATTTGTGGCGAGGGGGCTCGTCGGAAGGCACTCTCAGCTATCATGCCCACACGCCCGATACGCGAGATCGTCATGCGCCGTTTGCTCTGCCTGTTGTTGCTCCTGCTCGCCCTGCCGGTTAGCGCCGCCGGCCTGCTGGAGAGCCGGCCCAGTGCCACGCTGGGTTCGATCAACAACAGCGCCGACTTCCTGCCGGTGCGCGAAGCCTTTCAATTGAGCCTGGTTGAAACCACGCCGCAATCGATCAAGCTGCGTTTCGTCGCCGCCGAGGGTTACTACCTCTACCGACACCGCTTGCAGTTTCGCAGCGACCCGGCGGACGTCACACTCGGCCCGGCACAACTGCCCAAGGGCGAACAGAAGCACGACGAATACTTCGGCGATGTCGAGGTTTACCACGGGATTCTCGAGGTCGACCTGCCGCGTACCGACCCGCGCGCCTTCACCCTGGTGGTGAGCTATCAGGGCTGCGCCGACAAAGGCCTGTGCTATCCGCCGGAGACCGAACGCCTGAGCATCGATGGCGGCAGCACGTCCGCCGCCTCGAGCTGGAAGGAACTGGCGCTGTTCTTTCTCGCCGGCCTCGGTCTGACGTTCACGCCCTGTGTATTGCCGATGCTGCCGATCCTCTCCGGTGTAGTGTTGCGCGGCCAGGTCGGTGGCTGGCGCGGTTTCAACCTCTCGCTGGCCTACGTGTTGCCAATGGCCGCCTGCTTCGCCCTGCTCGGCGCATTGATGGGCATGTTTGGCGCGCAGCTGAACCTGCAGGCACGTCTGCAATCGGTCTGGGTGCTGGTGCCGTTCGCGTTGTTTTTCGCGGTGTTTGCCTTGGCAATGTTTGGTGTCTTTGAACTCAAGCTGCCACAGGCGATCAGTAGCCGGCTGGACCGGATCGCCGGCCGCACCGAAGGCGGCTCGTTGTGGGGTGCGGCGGTGCTGGGTGTGGTATCGAGCCTGCTGGTTTCACCTTGCGTTTCGGCCCCGCTGGCTGGCGCGCTGCTCTACATCAGTGCCAGCGGAGATGCCTTGGGCGGCGGCCTGAAGCTGTTCATGCTCGGCCTTGGCATGGGCGCGCCGTTGCTGTTGGTGGCCACCGGCGGCGCGGCATGGTTACCCAAAAGCGGACCGTGGCTGGTGTATGTAAAAAATGCGATTGGCGTATTGCTGCTGGGCCTGGCGATCGCTTTGCTCAGCCGTGTGGTGCCAGGGCAGATCACGCTGCTGCTGATCGGCTTGCTGGCCGGTGGCGTGGGGTTGTTTTTGGGCGCGCTGGAATTCGTTTACAAACCACCGCGCAAACGTCTCGGCCAATTGCTGGGGATGTTCCTGCTGTTTTACGCAGTGGCGTGCTGGTACGGCGCATTCAGCGGGCAGACCGACCCGTTCAGTCCGATTGCACCGGCGCGCATGATTGCCGGGACCGAGCCTGCGCAGAATGCCGATGACTGGCAGACCATTACCAGTGCGGCTGAACTGGATCGCGCGCTCGCCGAGGCGAAACACTCCGCGACCCCGCTGCTGCTCGACTGGTACGCCGACTGGTGCATCAGTTGCAAAGTGATCGAGCATCAAGTGCTCACCGACGCCAACGTCGTCGAACGTCTGCGCGGCTATAGACTGATTCGACTGGACATGACCGCCAGTAACGCCGACCAACGCGCCCTCCTCGACCGCTACAGGTTGTTCGGCCCGCCCGCGCTGATATTTTTCAGCAAAGAGGGTGTCGAACTGGAGGATGCGCGAGTGATCGGCGAGATCAGTGCGGCGGAGTTCGCCGTACGTGTCGCCAGGGCAAATGACCGGAATTAGCAAGGCGGTCACATATTTCGCGCAATCATCGGCCATCGTGCTGGCTATTGCATAGAACTGGACAGTCACAAAGGCTTTGCGGCATAGTCGCCGGGTTCTGACAAATGCACCTGGATAACAAGGAACAGCAGATGGCAACGCTATTGGTTCTGCACGGACCTAACCTGAACATGCTAGGCACCCGCGAGCCGGGCACCTACGGCGCCACCACACTGGCGCAGATCAACCAGGACCTGGAGCGCCGGGCACGTGACGCTGGCCACCATCTGCTACACCTGCAAAGCAACGCGGAGTACGAATTGATCGACCGCATCCACGCTGCCCGCAGCGAAGGTGTGGACTTCATTCTGATCAACCCGGCGGCTTTTACGCACACAAGCGTTGCATTACGTGACGCGCTGCTGGCGGTGAGCATCCCATTCATCGAAGTGCATTTGTCTAACGTGCACAAACGCGAACCTTTCCGCCATCACTCTTACTTCTCCGACGTAGCGGTGGGAGTGATCTGCGGCCTTGGCGCCAGCGGTTATCGACTGGCCCTGGAGGCCGCACTAGAGCAGCTTGAAAGACAGGCAACGGCTTGAACTACAAGCGTTGAACGCCCCTGACCGACCCTTGGGAGTTGATGATTCATGGATATCCGTAAAGTTAAGAAATTGATCGAGTTGCTGGAAGAGTCCGGCATCGACGAGCTCGAGATCAAGGAAGGCGAAGAGTCCGTACGTATCAGTCGTCACAGCAAGACTCCAGCTCAGCAGTACTACGCACCCGCTCCGATGCACGCCCCGGCTCCAGCGCCTGCTGCTGCTCCGGTTGCAGCCGCTGCACCTGCTGCGCCGTCCGCTCCAGTGCTGAACGGCACCGTTGCCCGTTCGCCGATGGTTGGCACCTTCTATCGCAAATCTTCTCCAAGCTCGCCGTCCTTCGTTGAAGTCGGCCAGACCGTGAAGAAAGGCGACACCCTGTGCATCGTTGAAGCGATGAAGATGATGAACCACATCGAAGCTGAAACCAGCGGTGTGATCGAATCCATCCTCGTCGAAGACGGCCAGCCGGTTGAGTACGACCAACCGCTGTTCACCATCGTTTGAACCGCGGAGAAACTTTGATGACTGCGAAGTTGGAAAAAGTTCTGATCGCCAACCGCGGTGAGATCGCACTGCGGATTCTGCGTGCCTGCAAAGAGATGGGCATCAAGACCGTCGCCGTTTACTCCAAGGCAGACAAAGAGCTGATGCACCTGGGCCTGGCAGACGAATCCGTCTGCATCGGCCCGGCCTCGGCCGCCCACTCATACCTGCACATTCCGGCCATCATCGCCGCGGCTGAAGTGACTGGCGCTACCGCTATTCACCCAGGCTACGGGTTCCTTGCGGAAAACGCTGATTTTGCTGAACAAGTCGAGAACTCCGGCTTTGCCTTCATCGGTCCGAAAGCCGAAACCATCCGCCTGATGGGCGACAAGGTTTCGGCCAAGCACGCGATGATTGCCGCCGGCGTGCCAACCGTTCCCGGCTCCGACGGCCCGCTTCCGGAAGACGAAGAAACTGCTCTGCGCATTGGTCGCGAAGTCGGTTATCCGGTGATCATCAAGGCCGCTGGTGGCGGCGGTGGTCGCGGCATGCGCGTTGTGCATAAAGAAGAAGACCTGATCTCCTTCGCGAAACTGACCCGCACTGAAGCAGGTGCGGCATTCGGCAACCCGATGGTGTATCTGGAAAAATTCCTGACCAACCCACGTCACGTGGAAGTTCAGGTACTTTCCGATGGCCAGGGCCAGGCGATCCATCTGGGCGACCGCGATTGCTCGCTGCAACGCCGTCACCAGAAAGTTCTCGAAGAAGCGCCGGCACCGGGCATCGACGAGAAAGCACGCCAGGAAGTCCTCGCTCGCTGCGTCAAGGCGTGCATCGACATCAACTACCGTGGCGCGGGCACTTTCGAGTTCCTGTACGAGAACGGCGCGTTCTATTTCATCGAAATGAACACCCGCGTTCAGGTTGAGCACCCGGTTTCGGAAATGGTCACCGGCATCGACATCGTCAAGGAGATGCTTAGCATCGCCGCTGGCAACAAACTGTCGTACACCCAGGATGACGTGGTCATCCGTGGTCACGCACTGGAATGCCGGATCAACGCCGAAGACCCGAAAACCTTCATGCCGAGCCCAGGCACGGTCAAGCATTTCCACGCTCCGGGCGGCAACGGCGTTCGCGTCGATTCGCACCTGTACAGTGGTTATGCGGTTCCGCCTAACTACGATTCGTTGATCGGCAAGCTGATCACGTACGGCGCAACCCGTGACGAAGCCTTGGCGCGCATGCGCAATGCGCTGGACGAAATCGTTGTCGACGGGATCAAGACCAACATCCCGCTGCACCGCGACCTGGTTCGCGATGAAGGCTTCTGCAAAGGTGGTATCAACATCCACTACCTGGAACACAAGCTGGCGGGCGAAAAGCACTAAGCTTTAGCCTGATCAACAAAGCCGCCTTCGGGCGGCTTTGTTGATTCTGAAGATTGCTACACAAAACCCTCGTGGCGAGGGGGCTTGCCCCCGTTCGGCTGCGCAGCAGTCCCAAAACAGTCGATCCGGTTTTTGTCTGATTCAATGAGATTGGATGGTTGTGCGACTGCTGCGCAGCCCAACGGGGGCAAGCCCCCTCGCCACAGGCAATTTGTTCAAGCCCCAACATTGGCGGCGTTGTTCAAGGCTGAGTCCTGCGCGCCCGGTCGTCTTCTGCCGCGAGCTCGCGTAAACTTGCGCGCTTCTCGCAGCCGCCAGGCTGCAATCAATATTTTTCAAAGGTGCCCGCCATGCCTTGGCTGCAAGTCCGTCTCGCCATCAGCCCAGAACAAGCCGAAACCTACGAAGACGCTTTCCTCGAAGTAGGCGCTGTGTCGGTGACCTTCATGGATGCTGAAGATCAGCCGATTTTCGAGCCGGAACTCAACACCACCCCGCTGTGGTCGCACACCCACTTGCTGGCCCTGTTCGAAGGTGGCACCGAGGCCACCAGTGTCCTCGCCCATCTGGAGTTGCTGACCGGTAGTCCGCTGCCCGAACACCACAGCGAAATCATCGAGGATCAGGACTGGGAGCGTAGCTGGATGGACGGCTTCCAGCCGATGCGCTTCGGTCAGCGCCTGTGGATCGTACCGAGCTGGCACGCCGCGCCGGAACCGGACGCCGTGAATCTGCTGCTCGATCCAGGTCTTGCGTTCGGCACCGGCACGCACCCGACCACCGCCCTGTGCCTGGAGTGGCTCGACGGGCAGGACCTGAAGGGCTGCAAGGTACTGGACTTCGGTTGTGGCTCGGGGATTCTGGCGATTGCCGCCCTGTTGTTGGGCGCTGAACAGGCTGTCGGCACCGACATCGACGTGCAGGCGCTGGAAGCGTCGCGCGACAACGCCGGGCGCAACAACATCGCCGAAGCGCTGTTCCCGCTGTACTTGCCTGAAGACCTGCCACAGGTTCAGGCTGACGTGCTGGTGGCCAATATTCTTGCCGGTCCGCTGGTAGCGCTAGCGCCCCAACTGTCCAGCCTGGTCAAGCCCGGCGGCCGTCTGGCGCTTTCAGGCATCCTCGCCGAACAGGGCGACGAAGTGGCCGCCGCTTATGCGCAAGACTTTGACCTGGACCCGATCGCCAATCGCGATGGCTGGGTGCGCATCACCGGCCGTCGGCGCTAGAATGAACCTCTGCACACACCGGATCGCCGCATGACCGACAGCTTCGTCACTCAGTGCCCGCATTGCCAAACCAGCTTCCGCGTTAACCATGCTCAATTGAGCGTGGCCCGCGGAGTAGTTCGTTGCGGCTCGTGCCTGCAGGTATTCAATGCCGCGAAGCAATTGCTCGAGCAAGCCGGCAAAGAGGTGAGCACGCCGGTTGCTCCGGGCAACGTCGAAGCAACGGAACCCCGTGCCATCAGCCAGAAACAATGGTCGGCGACCGAACTTGATCTCGATGCGCTGGATCTGGACGAAGAACTCGCGCGACTCGAACAGCGGGAAAGCCGGCCGACCACCGGGTTTGTCCGTCAGCGGGACGATAGCCTGAGCGCGCGCCGGAGTAACAACGAGCACGAAGAAGAGCCATGGTCCGACAGCCTGTTCAGCGAATCGGCTGCCGATCGCGCGGAAGTCGCTGACGTCGGCGAGACGGCGCCGCCGCTGATCGAGACTGGAGTTCTTTCGCGCACCGAGCCGTCCCTGTCGCTTGTGCCGGTCGAACTGGACGACGAGCCGCAGCCGCCGCAACTGCGCCTGGACGATCCTCTCGATGCCCCACCCCATCATGAACGCTTGTCGGCGACCTCTGCCAGAGACGATTTCGACGACGACCTGTCTTCAGTCGCGCCCCTGCGCAAGCGTCATGAGCGAAACGAATCGACCGAACGCGTCGAGGCCCTGCAAGACCTGA
>NZ_CABVGX010000018.1 GCF_902497625.1 Pseudomonas fluorescens
CACCGGGTTGACCTGCTCCAGCGCCTGGGGCGGCAGCACCAGCTCGGATTGCAGACGCAACCACGAGAAGAAATCCGGCAGGTGCAGGAAGCCGATCAGGGCGATCAGAAACAAAATGAAGGGGAATAAGGAAAACAGCATTTGATACGCCAACGCCGACGCGTAAGTCGACATCTCGTCGTTAACAAACTCTTTGACGGTGCGCACCATCACCCGGGTGATGGGCATACCTTTCATGTCCGGGAAAATCATGAGCGTCTCCTTTCGCCGCAAATCGGTAGAAGTCGTGGCGACTCAGGGGCCGTTTTTACATCAAAGTAGCCTAAGTGGCGACTCTGAAACACTGTGCTTGTTTCATACCCGTCAGGCTGACACAAAAACGGCCATCCGCAGATGGCCGTTTCGGTCGCGCACAAAGCCACAATTACGCTTTGTCGACGCCTTTCTTGACGGCGTCTTTGGCGTTGCCCACCGCTTGCTGAGCTTCGCCTTTCTTTTCCTGGACCACACCTTCGGCGCGCATTTTGTCGTTATCGGTAGCCTTGCCGACGCCTTGCTTGACGTTGCCGACTGCTTCGTTGGCCATGCCTTTTACTTTATCGCCAGTGCTGCTCATGGTGTTTCTCCTGTGAACAATTGAACGAGGTAAGTGGTTACACAAAGATTGACCGGGCCGACTTGCATGGAGTTTCATTTTTTTTTCGAGCGCTTTTCATCGGCCAACGCAGTCGGGGCTTTATGTTTGCGCGACAACCCCCGAGAATGCGCCATGTATTCAGGCCTCTGGCGCTGAAGATCCAATACTGTAGGAATGTTATGAAACTCGATAAAAAGCAGGCCATTGCCCGCAGAAACCAGGAGCTCGGCGGTGCTGTGCTTGGCGTCAATAACTGCCATTTCACCGAATTGAACCGCAACCGCAATATTTGGTGGTTCGACCTTCCGGTAGCGCGTCTGGCGATTGGTCAGTACGAATGGATTCACCTGCTGATGCATACTCCGGATACCGACGAACTGCTGCACCTGAAGGTGCCGACGGTGTTCCTGCGCGAGAAGCTTGAAGGTCTGGTCGTGCGTAATGAGGGTAAGCGCAAAGCTGCGCTGAGCCTGGAACTGAGCGCAGACAAGGATTCATATCTGCAAGACATGCGTCCGGCGGGGACGAACGTCAATTTCGCGCAGTTTCGGTTGTAATTCATTGTCTGTGTGACGGGCCTGCGGTAAGGGATACCGCCTGTGGCTAGCCTACTATTTGTGGCGAGGGGGTTTAGCGAAACGTCGCACCGCCCCGTTTGGCTGCGCAGCAGTCGTTAGATGGCGATCGCGACATCCCTGGGGGAAGTGGGTTAAGGGTTATTGGTTATGGGGCTGCTGCGAAGCCCAACGGGGGCAAGCCCCCTCACCACAGGAACGCCCTCACCACATCCCCCTGCCATAAGACCGTTCTCCACAAAAAAGCCCCGCATCTGCGGGGCTTGTTGGTTCAGGCGGCGGACTTCGCCTTGATCTTCTTCAACTCTTCATCGCGCAACTCACGGCGCAGAATCTTGCCGACGTTAGTGGTCGGCAGCGCATCGCGGAACTCCACCGAACGAGGCACTTTGTACCCGGTGACATTGGCGCGCATGTGCTCCATCACCTGTTCTTTGGTCAGGGTGACGCCCGGTTTGGCCACAATGAAAATCTTGATCGCCTCACCCGACTTCTCGTCCGGCACACCGATTGCTGCGCATTGCAACACGCCTGGCAGGGTCGCGAGCACATCTTCCAGCTCGTTCGGGTAGACGTTGAAACCCGACACCAGAATCATGTCTTTCTTGCGATCGACGATGCGCATGTAACCGTCAGGCTGGATCACCGCAATATCACCGGTTTTCAGCCAGCCTTCGCTATCGAGCATTTCATCAGTGGCTTCCTGGCGCTGCCAGTAGCCCTTCATGACCTGCGGGCCTTTCACGCACAGTTCGCCGATCTCGCCCAAAGGCAACTCCACGCCCGCATCGTCAATGACCTTGCACAGCGTCGAGGGTACTGGAATGCCGATGGTGCCGATCTGAATATGCTGAATAGGATTGACCGTTGCCACGGGGCTGGTTTCGGTCATGCCGTAACCCTCGCAGATGGCGCAACCGGTCACTGCTTTCCAGCGCTCGGCAGCGGCCATTTGCAGGGCCATGCCGCCGGACAGCGTAACTTTCAGCGCCGAGAAATCGAGCTTGCGAAATGCTTCGTTATTGCACAGGGCCACAAACAGAGTATTGAGGCCGACAAAGCCGCTGAATTTCCACTTAGACAACTCTTTGACCATCGCCGACAGATCCCGCGGGTTGCTGATCAGGACGTTGTGGTTGCCGATCAACATCATCGCCATGCAATGAAAGGTGAACGCATAGATGTGGTACAGCGGCAGCGGCGTGATCAGGATCTCGCAGCCTTCGTTGAGGTTGGATCCCATCAAGGCCTTGCACTGCAGCATGTTCGCCACAAGGTTGCGATGGGTCAACATTGCGCCCTTGGCCACGCCGGTGGTGCCTCCGGTGTATTGCAAAACGGCCACGTCGCTGCTGGCCGGATTGGCTTCAGTGACTGGCTGGCCATGGCCCTTGCTCAACACATCGTTGAACTTGATCGCCTTCGGCAAGTGATACGCCGGAACCATTTTCTTCACGTATTTGATGACGCTGTTGATCAACAAACGCTTGAGCGGCGGCAGCAAGTCCGCCACTTCGGTGACGATTACGTGTTTGACGCCGGTTTTCGGCACGACGGCCTGGGCCAGATGAGCCATGTTGGCCAGGCACACCAGAGCCTTCGCGCCGGAGTCGTTGAATTGGTGTTCCATTTCCCGCGCGGTGTACAGCGGATTGGTGTTGACCACGATCAGCCCGGCGCGAATCGCCCCGAACACGGCGACCGGGTATTGCAGAACATTGGGCAATTGCACGGCGATTCGATCGCCTGGCTGCAAGTCGGTATGCTGTTGCAGGTACGCGGCAAATGCACCAGACAATTCGTACAATTCGCCGTAGGTGATTGTCTTGCCCAGGTTGCTGAATGCCGGCTTTTCGGCGAAGCGTTGGCAGGATTGCTTCAGCACTGCCTGAATATTCGGATACTCGTCCGGATTGATGTCGGCAGCAATCCCGGCAGGGTACTTATCCTTCCAAAAGTCTTCGATCATGGAAGCCCACTCCTCAGCGACGCGAATTCGAATACCGCATTTTGATGCGATTATTATTGGTGTTTGATTATGGGTGCATCCGGCTGTTGAAGCAGGCCGAGAGGTCCCAAAGCGCGCCGAGAGTAGCAGCTTTGCCAAAGCCCGCCTAGAGCCAAAGCGGGCTCTATAGTCACGTTGGTGACTCTTGACTGTGCAATGGTCAGATTTAGAGCAAAAATTCTATCGCGTTGTGAAAGCCCTTTAAAACCTGGCGCATTCAAAAAAAAAATCGCGAGCAGGCTCGCTCCTACAGGATCACCATAGTCCTTGTAAGAGCGAGCCTGCTCGCGATCGTGCGAAGCCCGGCCATTCACCGATCAGGCAATATCGCGTAACTCCCTTCGCAGGATCTTGCCTACCGGCGTCATCGGCAACGACTCGCGCAACACTATGTGCTTGGGCACTTTGTACGCGGTGAAGTTTTCCTTGCAGTAAGCCTTCAGCTCTTCAAGGCTGACACCCGTCTCGCGGGCCACGACAAACAGCTTGACGGCTTCCCCCGAACGCTCATCCGGCACGCCGATCACCGCGCAGTTGGCGACTTTCGGGTGAGCCATCACCACGTCTTCGATTTCGTTCGGGTACACATTGAAACCCGAGACAATGATCATGTCTTTCTTGCGATCAACGATGCGCACGAAGCCGTCTGGATCAATCACTCCTATGTCACCCGACTTGAACCAGCCCTCGGCATCCAGCACTTCAGCGGTGGCATCCGGCTTTTGCCAATAACCTTTCATGATCTGCGGGCCTTTGATGCACAGCTCGCCGCGTTCGCCCAGCGGCTGCTCGATGCCCTCATCGTTGATGATTTTCAGGGTGGTGCCCGGCACCGGCAGCCCGACCGTGCCGAGGCGCGACTTGCCACCGTACGGGTTGGTGCAGGCTACCGGTGAGGTCTCGGTCAACCCGTAACCTTCGGTGATCCGGCAGCCGGTCAGTTGCTCCCAGCGCTCGGCCGTCGCCTTGACCAGCGCAGTGCCGCCCGAGTTGGTGACTTTCAGGCTGGAGAAATCCAGGGTCTTGAAATCCGGATGCTCCATCAATGCGACGAACAGCGTGTTGAGCCCCAGCAGACAGGAAAACCGCCAGTTCTTCAGTTCCTTGATGAAACCGCCAATGTCCCTTGGGTTGGTAATCAGCACGTTATGGTTGCCGGTTACCATCATGCATATGCAGTTCGCCGTGAATGCGTAGATGTGGTACAGCGGCAGCGGCGCGATCATCACTTCCTGCCCTTCGCGCAGCAGTGGCTGACCGTCATCGCCGATCTGCCCCAGGCATGCCCTCGCCTGCTGCATGTTGGCGACCAGATTGCCATGAGTGAGCATGGCGCCCTTAGCCAGGCCGGTGGTGCCGCCGGTGTATTGCAGCACCGCGATGTCATTGAGCCCGGCATTCAATGCCTTAATGCCCTGTCCCCGACCCTGGCGCAATGCGGTTTTGAAAGAAATGGCCTGCGGCAACGAATAATCCGGGACCATTTTCTTCACTTTGCTGACCATGGTATTAACCAGCCAGCCCTTGGCGGCGGGCATCATGTCGCCCATCTTCGCTTCGATCAGGTACTGAATATCGGTGTCGCCCAGCACTTCCTGGACCTTCTGCCCGAACATATTCAGATAGACCAGCGCCCGTGCGCCGGAATCCTTGAATTGGTGACGCATTTCCCGCGCGGTGTACAACGGGTTGGTGTTGACCACGATCAGCCCGGCGCGCAACGCGCCAAACACGGCAATCGGGTATTGCAGGACGTTGGGCATCTGCACCGCGATGCGATCGCCCGGTGCCAGGTCGGTGTGGGCTTGCAGGTACCCGGCGAACGCGGCGCTGTGGCGTTCCAGCTCGGCGTAGGTCAGGGTGACGCCCATGTTGCTGAAGGCCGGGCGGTCAGCAAATTTCTTGCAGGAACGCTCGAATACCTCAATGACCGACTTGTACGCCCCGTGCTCGATATCCAGGGGCACGCCGGCCGGGCGTTTGTCGTTCCAGAAATCAGGTTGCATTGTTCTTGTCCTCTTTACCTGAACCTATCCGGGCCGCTTTTTTCGATCGTTGCCGAACAAACAAAAAGCGGAGCTTCCCGGACGTTAGCAGCTATGGCGAATCAGGCAAATATGCCAATAGCCGTCATAGATCGTGTGAATCTTCGTGCAGTGGCGTGGGCTGATCAGACGGCAGCGGCGGGATGCGCTATACAATGCACCGAGCCCATGCAAAGGAATCGCCATGATCCATGACACTTTCTGGCTGACCGCGAGTGACCGCAGCCGCCTCTTCGTCAACCAGTGGCTGCCTGAGACGCCGTTGAACGCAGTGATTCTGGTCGCTCATGGCATGGCGGAACACAGTGGCCGCTACGCACGCCTGGCGGAAAAATGTTGCGAGAACGGCTACGGCGTCTACGCGCCGGACCTGCGTGGACATGGCAAAACTGCCGAAACCGCGACGCTGGGCCATTTCGCCGACGATGACGGTTGGTGCAAAGTGGTCGGCGATCTGGCGAGTCTCAACCAGCATATCGGCCAGCAGCATCCCGGCGTGCCGATCGTGCTGCTGGGTCACAGCATGGGCAGTTACCTGGCCCAGGCGTATCTGCTGCATCACAGCGCCAGCCTGCACGGCGCGATCCTCAGCGGCTCGAACTTCCAGCCCCCAGCGCTTTACCGTGCGGCGCGGCAGATTGCCCGCTTGGAGCGCCTGCGTCAGGGTCGCACCGGGCGCAGTGCGCTGATCGAACGGTTGTCGTTTGGCTCGTTCAACCAGAAATTCAAACCGGTGCGCACGCCGTTCGACTGGCTCAGCCGCGATCCGGCTGAAGTCGACCAGTACGCTGCCGACCCGCTCTGCGGGTTTCGCTGCACCAATCAGTTGTGGATCGATTTGCTCGGCGGCTTGCAGCAAATCAGCAAAGCGTCCAATCTCGCGCAGATCGATCCGGGCCTGCCGTTGCTGGTGATGGGCGGTGAATGTGATCCGGTGAGTGAAGGCAAGCGTCTCACAGATCTGGCCAACGCACTGCGCGCCGCCGGCAGCCAGAATCTGCAACTGTCTGTTTACCCGCAGGCGAGGCATGAGCTGTTCAACGAAATCAACCGCGATCAAGTCACCGCCGATGTGTTGGCCTGGATCGCCGGAGCACTGAGCCACCGCCGCCCGGCACGTTCAGAATAGTTTTTTTGTGGATTTTTATAGTCGTCACAGGAATTGAGACACATGACCCAGGTTACCAACACCCCTTACGAAGCGCTCGAAGTCGGTCAGACCGCCAGTTACAGCAAGACCGTCGAGGAGCGCGACATTCAGCTGTTCGCCGCGATGTCCGGTGACCACAACCCGGTGCACCTGGACGCCGAATTTGCGGCCGCCACCATGTTCAAGGAGCGAATCGCCCACGGCATGTTCAGCGGCGCGTTGATCAGTGCGGCCGTGGCCTGCGAGTTGCCTGGTCCAGGGACGATCTACATTGGTCAGCAGATGAGTTTTCAGAAGCCCGTGAAGATTGGCGACACCTTGACCGTGCGCCTGGAAATCCTCGAAAAAATGCCGAAGTTCCGGGTGCGAATTGCCACGCGCGTGTTCAACCAGCGCGATGAACTGGTGGTAGACGGCGAAGCGGAAATTCTCGCCCCGCGCAAGCAGCAGACCGTGACGTTGCCGACACTGCCGGCGATCAGTATTGGTTAATTGACCGCAGATTTGAGGCAAGGATCTGCTTACCTGTGGCGAGGGGCTTGCCCGCACCACCCCGCCCGGCTGCGAAGCAGTCGCTACCTGTCAGCGCGGAGGGTCAAGCTGAAGGCGGTGCCAGATCCGCCGGGGGTGCTTCGCCCCCAACGGGGTGGTGCGGCATTCCGAAAAGCCCCCTCGCCAACATGTGCATTGGAATTACTGTGTGGATTCCTGCACCTGAACGCTCGCCGTCATCCCTGAACTCAAATTGATCCCCTCTGGCACTTCATCCAGCTTGATCCGCACTGGAATCCGCTGCGCCAGCCGCACCCAGTTGAAGGTCGGTTCCACCTCTGCCAGCAACTGCCCGTCCGGCGTGGTGTTGCGGTCGGTGATGCCGCGACTGATGCTCTCGACATGCCCATGCAACGGCGAGCCGACACTCATCAGCCAGACCTTGACCGCATCGCCCACTCGGACTCGCGGCAGTTTGGTCTCTTCGAAATACGCCTGCACGTAGAACGTCGAATCATCGATCAGCGCCATCACCGGTTGCCCGGCATTGACATAATTGCCTTGGGCCAGACGCAAGTTGGTCACGTGCCCGCTACGTGGGGCGTGCACCTGACTACGGGCGAGGTTGAGTTCGGCGACCTTGGCTTCGGCTTGAGCTTCGCGCAGTTCGCCACGGGCAATGCCGGCGTTGATTTGCGCGTTCTCGCGCAGTTCGGCGCTGATCGCTTGCGGGCCGAGGGCGGCGCGGCGACTGGCTTCGCGTTCACGCAGATTAAGTTGCTGCTGGCGGGTTTGCACCACCGCCTGAGCTTTCTCCACCGCTGCTTCGAAACGATCACGATCGATGCCCAGCAGCAGATCACCGGCCTTGACGCGCTGATTGTCGAAAGCTTTCAGTTCACGTACCCAGCCCGACACGTCCGGTGCAATCACCACCACGTCGGCACGGATCCGCGCATCGCGAGTCCATGGGGTCAGCATGTAGTACTGCCAGAGATGAAAACCGGCAAAAACCGCCACAACCACCAGGCTCAGTGTGACCGCGACACGTACGGATGTACGCATGTTCAACTCCTTATAATGGTCCGAGGACGATGGTGATCAGGGTCAATACACAGACGTACAGGGCGCAATCGAATAAAGCTTCGTGCCAGATCCAGCGCCCGACCGGTGTCATTTGCAGCAGCATGCGCAAACCTCCGGTCACCAGCAGCGCCAGCACCACATAGATCAGAAAGGGACTGAGCAAGACGCCGCCCACTGACCATTCACGCAAGCCCATGGCTGACCTCCTGCTGATGACACCAGGCGCGCCAGCTGCTCTGCAATTGCAACACTGCGCCTTGCGCGAGTTTCACGGCATCGCTGGCGGGCAATGCGTCCAATGTCTGCAGAAATTCCTCGCTGGGTTGCTGCAACCCGTCGGCGCGACTGCCGGCCGGTCCTTGCTCCAGAAGTTTTTCCAACTCATCGAGGTACCGACGCTGCGACGCACCGACCGGCGCCTGCGCCACGGCGAGACTCAAGCGCAAATGCAGCAACTCGTCGCCGATGTCCAGGCCCAGCAAGCCATCGTCCCAGCGGCTGCGCGCCGGCTCCGGCAATTCGGGATAGTGCCGCGCCAGTTGCAACAGGCGATCGGCCATACGCCCGCCGAACCAGCTTTCGGCACCACGCAGATTGCGTCGGGTCAGGCGCACCAGATCGTGCAGGGTCGCGGCCAGCAGGCGGCGGCTGTGCCATGCCGGATTGCGCAGCATCAATAGCCGGAACGCCAGCACCGCCGCGCCCACTCCGATGACAATCGCCTGAGCGCTGTTGAAAAAATTGGCGACATCAAATTTCATCGCGTTGAGCGGCGATATCAGCACGATGAAGTGAAGACAGAAAGAGGTTGCCGTGGCGCCAATCTGCGGCTTGGCCATGCCCAGCGCACCGAAGAATAACGGCACGCCCATGCCGAGGCAGAGCAAGGCAAAGCTGCTCCATTGCGGCAGCAAAATCTGTCCGACCAAAAAGGCTGAAGGGATCGCCAAAAAAATTCCGCGCATGAAACTCATGCCGATCTGCGCACCGTTTTCGCGACTGGCAAACAGGCTGCAGACCACGCACGTCAACAGCAGCGCACCCGAGGCGGCCGGCCACGCGGTGGCCAGCCAGAAGCATGACACCACCAGAAAAGCCAAGGCACTGCGCGCGCCGAAAATCAGGGCTAAGGACAGGTCGCGATGCGACGCGAGGGTGCGCGGCGGGTCGACCGTTTCCCTGCCCTCTTCTACCGCCTGCAATGCCGCGCGCGCCGCCATGGCGCTGTCGAGCAACAAGGCCAGACGCGCCAGGCAGAAACTTTGCGCCGAGCTGATTTGAGGATCGTGGGAAGCGTCGAGCAAGCGCGGCCGCAACAGTTGCAGCGCAGCCTGATCCGAGTGATCCAGCGCCACCCTGACTTCGTTCATCCAGCGTTGCAACTGCCCGGCTTCCTGCGGCTCCAACTGCTTCCACTGCCGGCGTACTGATCGCGCGATGCGCAGCAACATCAACAGCTTTTGACTCAGGCCACTGATCGAACGGGCACGCTGCCGACCCAGACTGCCTTCAAACCAGGCATGCTCGCGCTGCGCATCCACGGCGACAATCCTGCCGAGGATTTCCAGCAGGCCTTTACGCGCCTGGCCATCGCCAGCCAGTGTTGCCTGTGCGGCTTTCATTCCGCTTTGCCAGGCGACACGTGCCTGATCCGCCAGCTGCTGTTCGACACGCATGGGCCACAGCAGCGCACTGGCGGCCGTGGCGCAGATAATGCCAAGTGAGATTTCGGTGCAGCGCGCCACGGCTTGATCGAACACGGTCAACGGATGACTGATCGCGGGCAAGGCGATGATCGCCACTGTGTAACCGGCCAGCACGAAGGAATAGGACCAGGCACTGCGCAGTAAGGTCGAGCTCGCCGTACACAGGCCGAGCCACAAGGCTAAGGCCAGTAAAAACAGCCAGGGCGCCTGCGCAAACAGGCCCATGAAGATGACCGACATGATCGTACCGACCAGTGTTCCCAACAACCGCGCCAAGCCTTTTTGCACGACCATTCCGGACAACGGTTGAGCGACGATAAACGCCGTCATCATCGCCCATGCCGGTTGTTCAAGTCCCCAGCGCATTGCCAGCCAAAGCGCCAGCCCACCGCCAAGCAGAGTCTTGATTGCAAATTGCAAAGCACGGCGGTCAGGCAGAAATAAGGCCTGGAAAGTGATGGGCACGGGGAGAACTCTAAGGGGCACGGTTTAACGATAGACGCATTGCGCGGGGATAACGGCGGACTAATTATTAGCTAGCTAACTATATACAGTCCAGCACTGATTTCCAGGCACAAAAAAACGCCAGACTGGCTGGCGTTTCTGACAGGCTACAAACGCTTACGAGCGAGCGCGAGCCTGATTACGCAGGGCTTTCACCTGGTCGTGGTTACGTTGCACACCGTGGTACTGGCGTTCAACCAGATCACGAATACCAACAAGATTGTGCTTGTTGATTTTCTCGATGGCTTCTTTGTAAGCCTTCAGTGCATGGTCTTCACCGCGCTCTGCTTCGTTCAGGACAGCCTCTTCATCCTTGCCGGTGAACATGGCTTTCACGTCTACCCAGCGACGGTGCAGATCACCGCTGACACTGGTAGAAGTTTCCGGGTCGCCACCCATCGAACGAACAGCAGCCTGCAATTCCGCAGCGGCAGTGGCGCAGTCGGCCGAACGGGTCACAAACAGGGATTTGAGTTCTGGATGCTTGATGTCTTCGGCGCAGGTTTTGAAGCCTTCCTGACCATCTTTGCAGGTTTCGATCAAGTCGTTCAGTACGGAGATGGATTCTTTATTGATGTCAGTCATTTTCAATTCCTCACGGGTTGATGAAAGATGTAATACCTATTGCACCCTGCATGCCAGTTTTGAACTTGATAATAAATCCTTTGTTTTCATATACTTAATATTTGTCCAATAAACTGTATCCGCTTTTTTTGCATGATCTGTCATTTGGCCTGCATGCAGAATGCCTGTATTTTCAAATCTGAATGAAATCAGGCGACCGACAGATGAACCCGGAAAAGCTCGAATTACTGATCACCCGCGAAATGCCCTTCGGCAAATACAAAGGCCGAATCATTGCCGACCTGCCGGGCCAGTACCTCAACTGGTTCGCCCGCGAAGGATTTCCACACGGTGAACTGGGCGGTCTTTTGGCCCTCATGCAGGAAATCGATCACAACGGATTATCGGAATTGCTGGAACCGCTGCGCGCCAAACATGGCAAACCCGCCCCTCGCCACTGAACCCTCTGATCGAGTCCTCCATGCCTGACAACACCCTACGTGCCCGTGATGAAGCCTTCTGGCAGACATTCGCCGACCGCTATGCCCTGGAACCGGGCCCGGTCAATCTGGAGAACGGCTATTTCGGGCGCATGTCGCGTACGGTGGTCGAGGAGTATCAGCGCAACATCGAGTTCATCAATCGCAGCAACTCGGTCTACGTGCGTCAACGCTTCGAGCAGCATGAAGGCCTGACGATTCGCGCGGCGGTTGCCGAGCTGATCAATGTGGCCGACGACACCGTGGCCCTCACCCGCAACGCCACGGACGGCCTGCAGTCGCTGATCCGCAATTACAACCTGCTGGAGCCAGGCGATCAGGTGTTGATCTGCGACCTGGAATACGACACGGTCAAGAGCGCCATGCGCTGGCTGGCGCGCAACCGTGGTGCCAATATCATCGAAATCGAGCACACCCATCCCGCTACATACGACGGTCTGCTGAAAACTTACCGCGACATCTTCGCGCGTCATCCACGCCTTAAACTCATGGCGCTGACCCACGTCACGCATCGCACCGGGCTGGTCATGCCGGTGCAGGCAATTGCCGCGGCAGCCAGGGAGCACGGCATTGATGTGATCCTCGACGGCGCGCACGCATTGGGCCAGATAGAATTCAACCTCGACGAGCTGGGCATAGCGTTCGCCGGTTTCAACCTGCATAAATGGATCGGGTCGCCACTGACCCTGGGATTTGTTTACATCGCCCGCGAGCGCCTCGCCGCCATCGACCCGGACATGGCCGAGACGCATTACCCGATCAGCGACATTCGAGCCCGCACTCCACACAGCACCCCCAACATTCCAGCGCTGTTGACCCTGCCGTTGGTGCTCGAAGAACACAGGGCCATGGGCGGTGCAGCCGCCAAGGGCGCAAGACTTAGCTACCTGCGTAATCTATGGGTCAGCGCGGTGCGTGAACTGCCAGGCATTGAAGTCCTGACCCCGGATGATCCGCGCCTGTATTGCGGCATCACCTCCATGCGTTTTACCCGGCATGCCGATCAGCAGATCATGGTCGAGCGATTGCTCACCGACTACAACCTGTTCAGCGTCGTGCGCAGCGGTGCAGCCTGCGGTCCGTGTATTCGCATTACGCCAGGGCTTGTCACCCGCGCCAGCGACATGCGCCAGCTGAGCACGGCACTGGACGAGCTGCGCTGAATTCAAATCGTGTATTAGTCGAAACTTCGGGGATGATCCGTGATGACACCGCAAAGGTGCCAATGCCACTGGCTGGTTGCCCGACGAAGCCGTCATCGTGATAACTGTGTATTGCAGAATTTCTGCTCCCACAGTGGGCTATTCGCTCCCACAGCCGACTATTTGCCGGGCGAAAAAAAACGGTGCACCGACCAAGCGCACCGTTAAAGCCGTAGAACACACAACGAAGTGTCGGTTGAAGCAATCAGTCCAGCAGCGCCAGCGCCTCGGCGGTGCATTCCTGAATGCGGGCCCAGTCGCCGTTCTTGATCCACTCCGGTTCAAGCATCCAGCTTCCGCCCACGCACATGACGTTTTTCAGCGCCATGTAGCTCTTGATATTGGCCGGGCTGACGCCGCCGGTCGGGCAGAATTTTACTTCGCCGAACGGGCCACCCAGAGCCTTGATAGCCGCGACGCCACCGCTGACTTCCGCCGGAAACAGCTTGAAGCGGCGATAGCCCAGACCGTAGCCTTCCATGATGCCGGACGCATTGCTGATGCCTGGCAACAGCGGAATCGGACTGTCGACGCTGGCTTCGAGCAAATCACGGGTGATGCCCGGCGTGACGATGAACTGTGAACCGGCCGCCTCGGCTGCTGCGAGCATGTTGCGGTCAAGCACGGTGCCAGCACCGGTCATCAGTTCCGGACGTTGCTCGCGCAGGATCTGAATCGCCTTGAGCCCGTACTGCGAACGCAACGTCACCTCCAGCGCAGTCAGGCCACCTGCCGCCAGGGCATCGGCCAGCGGCAGAACGTCTTGCTCGCGAGCGATGGTGATCACCGGCAGAATCCGCGCTTTGGCGCAGAGGCTGTCGATCAAAGCGACTTTATCCGCCATGGAAACGGTCGGGGAAAGGTTTTTCATAGCGGCTGATCCTTGGCTCATGGGCACCAGTAAATCTCTAACGTAGGTTGCAGAAACGCGCGAATCGGCATGGCAGCGACGTCGCCATCGGCCAGAGCGGCGCTCAGGGTGGTCAGTTTGGACTGACCGGAAATTGACAGAACCTTGTGTTTGGCCGAAGCCAGTAGCGCGCGGCTCATGCTCAGGCGCTGGTGTGGCACAGTCGGCGCCAGCATCGGGTAGCAACGCCTGCTGCCATCAGCCTTCAAGGCGTCTGCCAGGTTCGGGCTGTCGGGAAACAGTGAGGCGGTGTGACCGTCATCACCCATGCCGAGAATCAGCACGTCGATCGGCGGCAGTTCGCCAAGCAGGCGATCAGCCTGTTCGGCAGCTTGCTCGACATTAGCGGTAGCGCTGTACAAGCTTAAAAACTGCGCTTTGGCAGCCGGACCTTGCAACAGGTAGCGCTTTATCAGGCCGGCATTGCTGTCGGCATGTTCAACCGGCACCCAGCGCTCATCGGCCAGGCTGATGACCACGTTCGACCAGTCCAGGGTTTGTTTCGCCAAGTGCTGAAAAAACGCCACCGGACTGCGCCCACCGGAAACCACCAGCGTGGCGGTGCCCTGGGCGTCGAGCGCATCGCTCAGCTGTTTGGCCACATTCAGCGCCAGACCTTCGGCCAGCAACACCGGGCTTTTGAACGCATGAGCGCTGACGCCCTGCGGCAGTTTCAATTCAGATATCGCCATACCACGACCTCCCGTCTCGCGTGATCAGTGCAATGGAGCTCATTGGTCCCCAGGACCCGGCCGCGTACGGCTTGGGCGCATCGCCGGACTTTTTCCATCCGGCGATCAACTGGTCACACCACTTCCACGCGGCTTCGATTTCATCTTTACGGACAAACAGGTTCTGGTTGCCACGCATGACCTCCAGCAACAAACGCTCGTAGGCATCGGGGATCCGCGCGCTACGCCAGGTGTCGGAAAAATTCAGCTGCAACGGACCGCTGCGCAGCTGCATGCCTTTGTCCAGGCCTTGTTCTTTGGTCATCACGCGCAAGGAAATGCCTTCGTCCGGTTGCAGGCGGATGATCAGTTTGTTGCTGATCTGCAGGCGCTGCTCGGGAGCGAAGATGTAATGCGACGGTTCCTTGAAGTGGATGACGATCTGCGACAGCTTTTGCGGCATGCGCTTGCCGGTGCGCAGGTAGAACGGCACGCCGGCCCAACGCCAGTTGCGGATGTCGGCACGCAGGGCGACGAACGTTTCGGTGTCGCTCTGGGTGTTGGAATTAGGTTCTTCCAGATAGCCCGGTACCGGTTTGCCTTCGCTGTAACCGGCGATGTACTGGCCGCGCACGACTTGTGTGGTCAGGCCTTCCGGACTGATCGGCGCCAATGCCTTGAGCACTTTGACTTTCTCGTCACGGATGCTGTCGGCAGAGAGGTCGGCCGGCGGGTCCATGGCAATCAGGCAAAGCAGCTGCAGCAGGTGATTCTGGATCATGTCGCGCAGCTGGCCAGCCTTGTCGAAATAGCCCCAGCGACCTTCGATGCCGACCTTCTCGGCCACGGTGATTTCCACGTGGGAAATGTAATTCTGGTTCCACTGGGTTTCAAACAGGCTGTTGGCAAACCGCAGGGCAATGAGATTCTGGACGGTCTCTTTGCCCAGGTAATGGTCGATGCGGTAAGTGCGGTTCTCCGGAAAGAACTGCGCCACGGCGTCGTTGACCGTGCGCGAGGATTCAAGATCCGAGCCGATCGGTTTTTCCAGCACCACGCGGGTGTTTTCAGCCAGGCCGACCTTCGACAGGTTTTCGCAGATCGCACCGTAGACCGCCGCTGGGGTCGCGAAGTAGGCAATCACCCTTTGGGCAGATCCAGCCGTTTCGGCCAGCGCGACGTAATCATCTGCCTTGAGAAAGTCCACGTGCAGATAGCTCAGGCGACCGAGGAAACGGTCGAGTATTGCTTCGTCCAGCTCCTTTTCACCGACGTAGCGGCGCAGCTCTGAGGTGATGAACGCCAGATGCTCCTGCTCGCTGCCAGGCTCACGGGCCAGCGCAATGACGCGCGTATCCTCATGAAGCAGGCCCGCGCCATCAAGCTGGTAAAGCGCAGGAAACAGCTTGCGCAAAGCGAGATCGCCGAGCGCGCCGAACAAGGCAAAAGTGCACGGTTCAACCGTAATCGAAGGCATGATGTTTGTTCTTTTATCAAGTTAAGCTACAAATACCTTTTTTCAAGGCATCACTCAAGGGAAAATGTAGTAATAACCACAACATTTACCCAAAATGCAGATTCCGAGTGGTGGTCGGTCGGAGCCATCAGTAGGATAGGCCACCGCCACGGGCCACATCAAAGGCCCAATTTGCATAGCAGGGCGTCTTTTTTGTAGGTGAATCAAGGAACAACTATGGACCGCGTGCGAAATCTCCTGGAACAGATCCAGAATCGCCTTGAAGACCTGAACAAGGCAGAACGCAAAGTCGCCGAGGTGATTCTGCTCAATCCGCAGCAGGCCACCCGGTTCAGCATCGCCGCCCTCGCCCAAGCGTCGAAAGTCAGCGAGCCGACGGTCAACCGTTTCTGCCGCTCATTCGGTGTCAGCGGTTACCCGGAGCTCAAGTTGCAACTGGCGCAAAGTCTGGCCAGTGGCGCGGCGTATGTCAGCCGTGCGGTCGAGGCCGATGACAATCCGGAAGCGTACACCAAGAAAATTTTCGGCAGCGCCATCGCTTCCCTGGACAGTGCCCTGCAGGCGCTGGATCCGAACCTGATCAGCCGCGCCGTCGACCTGTTGATCCAGGCGCGCCAGATTCACTTTTTCGGCCTCGGCGCCTCGGCCCCGGTGGCGCTGGATGCGCAGCACAAATTCTTCCGCTTCAACCTGGCGGTCACCGCCCATGCCGACGTGCTGATGCAGCGCATGATTGCGTCCGTTGCGCATACCGGCGAATTATTCGTGATCATTTCCTACACCGGGCGCACCCGCGAACTGGTGGAAGTGGCGCGTATCGCCCGGGAGAACGGCGCTTCGGTGCTGGGCTTGACCGCCGAGGGATCACCGCTGGCCAAGGCCAGCACGCTGAGCCTGAACATTCCGCTGCCGGAAGACACCGACATCTATATGCCGATGACCTCGCGGATTATTCAGCTGACGGTGCTGGATGTGCTGGCGACCGGCATGACCTTGCGCCGGGGTGTGGATTTCCAGCCGCACTTGCGCAAGATCAAAGAAAGTTTGAATGCCAGCCGGTATCCGGTGGGGGATGAGTTTAATTAGCACCTTCGTTGCCTGACCCGGCCTCATCGCGAGCAGGCTCGCTCCCACAGTGGATCTCCATTGGTCGCGACATGTGTGACCACCCCAAATCCTTGTGGGAGTGAGCCTGCTCGCGATGGCGCCCGCTACAAAACTGCTGACCCTGAGCTAAACACCAACCCGCGCCTGCAAGCTCAAATGCGCTTTCTGCCCAGGCGCCAGGCTCAAACTGTCCGTCCCGCCGCTCGCCGCTTCCACGCAGACGAACTCTGAAATCTCGTTCCAGCTCACCCCCAGCAACGGCCGCGTCCCCGGATGCCAGACCACCGTGTCGCCATCATCCCCGGTATCGATACACAATTGCCGTTGCCACGCGTGATCCTTGAGCTGCAGTTCACCGTCGTGCTGGAATACTCGCTGACATCCGCCCTCAACCCGCAACTCGCCTTCCTGCTGACACGCCTGCCGGTTCAAGTGGTCGTAACCCTGCGCGCCATCCAGTCCAGACAGCGCTACCTCACCGACATCACCTATACGCCAATACGCGTGCAAGGCCTGACTCAACTGACACGGCAGGCTGTCCTGGTGTTCGGTGCTCAGACGCAATTCCATCCGTTCGCCGAGGTGCGCATGCAGATCCACCTGCCAGTCACAGAGCTGTAATTGCCAGTGCAGACGCACGCCCTCCTCGTCTTCGCTGCTGTCTATCAGCTTCCAGTCGAGCAGCCGCGCCCAGCCATGGGACGGCCAGGCGTTTTCGCTCGGATGTCGGCCATACCAGGGCCAACACACCGGCACGCCACCGCGAATGGCACCGACATGTGGCCATTTCGCCGCGCACCAAAGCCAGGGTTTATGGCCTCGAGGCTGGAAGTGCAACAACTGCGCACCCTGGCGACTGAACACCGCCTGACACAGCGGATGATCAATCACCAGCACATCGCGCAGTTGGTAGCGCTCCCACGCAAACACCGGACGTGCACGCAAGGATTTGAAGAAGCGTTGGAGCGGATGCTCATGCATGTGCCACTGTCCTGAAAATCATCGGGTGCGCCGGCCCAAAAAAAAGCGGACAGCCTTGGCCGTCCGCACAAATGCGCACATAGAGAGGAGCTTATCGCAACAGCGTTAGAACACCGACTGAATTTTCAGGCCGGCGACGATTGCGTCGTCCACCTGATCAACACCGCCCGGATGTTTTACGTACTGCAGGTTAGGACGCACGGTCAGCCAGTTGGTGACGTGGAAACCATAGTTGATTTCAGCGTTGTACTCGGTGTCCTGGATTGGCAGGAAGCTTGGGTTGTCGTAATCGTCGATACCGTTGACGCCGTTGATCAGCTTGCGGTTTTTCTGCGCATCTTCGTTGACGTGAATACGCGCGATACCGATGCCGACGTCGTCTTTCGGACGAGCATTGAAAGGACCTTTGTAGGTCAACATCAGGTTCTGATAGTTATCGACCGTGTTTGTGTCCTTGTCGTGAAAGGTGGCGTTGGCAGCGATGCTCAGGCCACGGCTCTTGTCGCCGTTGTGATCGGTCAGCTGCTGTTGCGCAACGAACCAATAGCCGGATTTGCTGCTGTGGCTGCGGTAAGCGTCGCCGCTGATGGCCGCATCATTGCCGTTGTCGTCCTCACGAACGTCATCGGCCTTCGCGGTACTTTTGTAATAACCGACACGGTATTCGCCCGGCAGGCTGTTAACGTTGGGCGACCAGACCAGCTCGACCGGAATGATCGTGCCTTTGGTGCCGCTGCCGCTGAGCTTGAAGCCGTTGCCGGTTTCCAGCTGCGACGGGTTCTGGTTGTAGGCACCAATCTGCGCGTAGAGCTCGTCGTTGATGTTGTACTTCACGCGAATCGCGGCCTGGCTGACTGGCCAGTTGTACCAGATGCCACCGACCCAGTTACCCACTTGCGAGCCGCAGAACGCCAGGTTCTGGAAATCGCACGGGAAACTGTTGAAGTCTTCACCTTCACCGAAGTAACCGGCCTTCACGTCAAGTGCGCCGTCGAAGTACTTTTGCTTGACCCACAATTGCGTCAGACGCCAGGTCTGACCACGGCCCCAGACTTCCTGTGAGGAACTGAAGGTACCGGCACGCGGATCGCCGATGCGGTCGTTGGAAATGTTGCGGCCACTACGCTCAGTGATTGCCAGTTTGAATTCGGCGTCGTTCCAGCCGAAGATTTTTTCCAGGTCCAGCTTTGCACCGAAGGCAAACTGGTCGCTGTAACGAGCGGTGGTGTCGTCGTTGTAACCGCCCTTGAGGTTAGAGCCGACTTCGCCTACGTACTCGACCTGGAAGTCATAACCCGCATCAATCAGTTTGGTCCGCTCACCACCCCAATCGCCCGTCATCCATTTCGATTCCGGACTGAACGCCTCTGCAGCGTGCACGCTGCCCGCCAGTGTCATTGCCGCAATCGCCGACAACTGGCAGATCAATTGGGCGTTGTTGTTCTTCTTCATCCCTACATCCTCGTTTTATTGTTATTAACTGTTTTTATCTAACGCGGTTCACATCGGTTGCGGCGGTGTTTCCATCCACCACGAATTTCTTTGGTCGGTTCCCTTTGTGGGAGCGAGCCTGCTCGCGCAAGCGAGGTATCAGAACACTGCTTTGCTTAACGCCAGACCGTATTCGCGAGCAGGCTCGCTCCCACATTGACCGCCCACCCTGTTTGATTTTCAGCGGCCCTTGAACTGGGTCACGTTGGCAGCGTGAATTTCAGGTTGAGCCTGGCCCGCCACGCCCAATCGCTCACCGGTCTTGGCATCGAACAGCAGCACTTTCGATGGGTCGAACTGCAAGGTCAGGGTCTCGCCCACGGCCGGCGCGACATCCGGCGCCAGACGGCAGCAGACTTTGGTGTCGTTGAGATTGACGAACACCAGCGTATCGGGCCCGGTCGGTTCGGTGACCTGGACTTCTGCGCGAATGGTCGGCAAACCATTCGGCTCGCCAGCCGCGAGCACAATCTGCTCCGGACGCATGCCGAGAATCACTTCGCGATCTTCGAGCCCGGCGTCCTGCATGCCCAGCGGCAATTCGCAACGCGCCTGCCCGCTGTCGAGCAGCGCCATCAGGCGACCCTCCCTGCGTTGCAGGCGCAGGGGAATGAAGTTCATTGGCGGCGAACCGATGAAGCTCGCCACGAACAGGTTGGCTGGGTTGTTGTAGATGTCCTTCGGCGTGCCGAACTGCTGAATGATCCCGTCCTTCATCACCGCCACTTTGTCGCCCAGGGTCATGGCTTCGATCTGGTCGTGCGTGACGTAGACCGTGGTGGTTTTCAGACGCTGGTGCATCAGTTTCATTTCGGTACGCATCTCGACACGCAGCTTGGCGTCGAGGTTGGACAGCGGTTCGTCGAACAGGTAAATCTTCGGCCGCCGCGCCAGGGCGCGACCCATCGCCACGCGCTGTTGCTGCCCCCCGGAGAGCTGCCCCGGCTTGCGGTTCAGCAGGTGCTCGATCTGCAGCAGCTTGGCCACACGGCTGACTTCTTCGTCGATCGCGGCCTGGCTCATCTTGCGAATCTTCAAGCCGAACTCGATGTTCTCGCGCACGCTCATGGTCGGGTACAGCGCGTACGACTGGAACACCATGGCGATGTCGCGATCTTTTGGGCTCATGCCGCTGACGTCCTGATCATCAATCATGATCGCGCCGCCAGTAATGCTTTCCAGCCCTGCGATGCAGTTCATCAGGGTCGACTTGCCGCAACCCGAGGGTCCGACAAGAATCAGGAACTCACCGTCCTTGATCGACAGATCGATGTCCTTGAGGGTGTCCGGCAGGCCGGGGCCATAGGTCTTGTTTACATTGCGAAGTTCGAGCGTAGCCATGATTACCCCTTGACTGCGCCGGCCGTCAGCCCGCGCACGAAATACTTGCCTGCGACCACATAGACCAGCAGGGTCGGCAGCCCGGCAATCATCGCCGCCGCCATATCAACGTTGTATTCCTTGGCCCCGGTACTGGTGTTGACCAAGTTGTTCAGCGCCACCGTGATCGGTTGCGAATCACCACTGGAGAACACCACACCGAACAGGAAGTCGTTCCAGATCTGGGTGAACTGCCAGATCAGGCAGACCATGATGATCGGGGTCGACATCGGCAGGATGATCCGGCGGAAAATCGTGAAGAAACCGGCGCCATCAAGGCGTGCGGCTTTCACCAATGCATCCGGAATGCTGATGTAGTAGTTGCGGAAAAACAGGGTGGTGAACGCCAGACCGTAGACCACATGGATGAACACCAACCCGGTCGTGGTGCTTGCCAGCCCCATTTTGCCCAGGGTGAATGAAGCCGGCAGCAGCACGGTCTGGAATGGCAGGAAGCAGCCGAACAACAGCAGACCGAAAAACAGTTGCGAACCGCGGAAGCGCCACATCGACAGCACGTAGCCGTTCAGCGCACCGATGGCGGTGGAGATGATGACGGCAGGAACGGTGATCTTGATCGAGTTCCAGAAATAGCCGTCAACCGTGGCCCAGGCTTTCACCCAGCCAATGCCGCTGACCACGGTCGGCCAGCTCAGCAGGTTGCCGGTGCTGATGTCTTCCGGAGTCTTGAAGCTGGTCAGCAGCATGACCACCAGCGGCACCAGATACAGGAACACCGCGAGAATCAGCACCGCGTAGATTGCGACGCGACTCAGGCTGATGGGGGATTTGGCAGCGAGACTAGTCATTACGCTTGGTCCTCAGCTCGGAGTACAGGTAAGGCACGATGATTGCGAGGATCGCACCGAGCATCAGAATCGCACTCGCCGAGCCCATGCCCATCTGGCCGCGACTGAAGGTGAAGGAATACATGAACATCGCTGGCAGGTCGGACGAATAGCCCGGGCCTCCGGCCGTCATCGCCGCGACCAGGTCGAAGCTCTTGATCGCGATGTGCGCCAGAATCATCACGGCACTGAAGAACACCGGACGCAGGCTTGGCAGCACGACTTTCCAGTAGATACGCGGCATGCTCGCGCCATCGATTTGCGCGGCACGGATGATCGATTGATCAACCCCGCGCAGGCCGGCAAGAAACATCGCCATGATGAAGCCCGAGGCTTGCCATACAGCTGCGATCACCAGGCAATACACCACGCGATCCGGGTCGATCAGCCAGTCGAGACGGAAGCCTTCCCAGCCCCAGTCACGCAACAATTTGTCCAGGCCCATGCCCGGGTTGAGCAGCCATTTCCACGCGGTACCGGTGACGATCATCGAGAGCGCCATCGGGTACAGGTAAATGGTGCGGATAAAGCCTTCGCGACGAATGCGCTGGTCGAGGAACACCGCCAGCAACACGCCGATCACCAAAGTGATGCCGATGAACATGCCGCCGAACACCGCAAGGTTCTTGCTCGCGACCCACCAGCGGTCGTTGTCGAACAGACGCTGATACTGCGCCAGCCCCGCCCACTTGTAGGTCGGCAAAAAAGTCGAGCTGGTGAACGACAGAACGAACGTCCACAGGATGTAGCCATAGAAGCCCACCAGAACAATGAACATGCTCGGCGCCAGCACCAGTTTGGGTAGCCAGCGTTGCAATGCATCGAACGGCGAGGCTTTGCTGAACACAGCAACAGAACTCATGGGGAAATCCAGAATAAGATTACAAAGGCATTCCCTTGTGAGAGCGAGCCTGCTCGCGAAAGCGCTGTGTCAGTAGACGGATGGAGCAACTGACACACCCCTTCGCGAGCAGGCTCGCTCCCACATGAGGAACCAGCGTTACAAGGTGTTATTTGGCGGATTTGACCGCGCTGCCGAGTTTCTTCGCGGCATCGGCCGGATCGGCTTTCGGATCGTTGATGTAGTTGGTCACGACATCAAAGAACGCGCCTTGCACCGCCAGCGTGGTCGCCATGTTGTGCGCCATGCTTGGTTGCAGGCCGCCGGACTTGGCGTCCGCCAGGAAGTCTTTGGCAGCAGTCTGGGCGCAGGAGTCGAAGCCGAGTTTGTCCATGTTGTTCAACATGTCGAGTCGAACCGGGATCGAGCCTTTGTTGATGCTGAAGACTTTCTGGAAATTTCCACCCAGCACGACTTTGGCGATGTCTTGCTGAGCAGCTGCCGTGCCTGCGTCTTTTTGCTTGAACACTGCCAGGGAGTCGATGTTGTAGGTGAACGCTTTGTCGGTGCCGGGGAAGGCTACGCACTGATAATCTTTGCCGGCGATTTTCTTGGCGGCGGTCCACTCGGACTTGGCCCAGTCACCCATGATCTGCATGCCGGCCTTGCCGTTGATGACCTTGGCGGCTTCCAGGTTCCAGTCCTGGCCTTTGCCGTCAGCGTCCATGTAGGTCGCGACTTTCTTCAGTTCGGTCAGCGCCTTGACCATTTCCGGGCCGGTCAGGGCTGCGTTGTCGAGATCGACCAGGGCTTTCTTGTAACCGTCAACACCCATGACCGAAAGCACGACTGCTTCAAACACGGTGCTGTCCTGCCAAGGCTGACCGCCGTGAGCCAACGGGATGAAGCCTGCAGCCTTGAGCTTGTCGCCAGCGGCGTAGAATTCTTCGAGGGTCGTTGGCGCTTTTTCAATCCCGGCTTTCTTGAACACTTCCGGGTTGATCCACAGCCAGTTCACGCGGTGGATATTCACCGGCACGGCAACATAATCACCGTCGTACTTCACAGTGTCGGAGACTTTCTTGTCGAGCAGCGAATCCCACTTCTCGGCTTTGGCAACGTCTGTCAGAGCATCGGTGTCGAGCAGACCGGTGGATGCCCATTCCTGGATATCCGGGCCTTTGATCTGGGCAACGCCCGGTGGATTACCGGCAACGGCACGGCTTTTCAGCACGGTCATGGCGGTTGCACCACCACCGCCGGCGACGGCGCCATCCTTCCAGGTAAAGCCGTCTTTTTCGACCTGAGCCTTGAGCACATCGACCGCAGCCTTTTCACCACCCGACGTCCACCAATGCACAACTTCCACCGAACCTTTGGATTCGGCAGCGGAAACACTAAGAGGCAAGATTGCGAGCGGGAACAGGGAGGCGGCAGAAATGACAGTGGCGAGACGAGAAATCGCATTCATCTGAGATGTACCTTTCTTGTTGTTATGCATGCAAGTCTGATGCTTGCGCTGCACGGAGTTTAAACAGGACGCGTTCCTTCGCAGGTAACGAAGGGACGCGCAAATGTCACCACACGGTTACACAGCAGCGTGGCGGGACAACTGCGCCAAAGCACTGGCCATGCTTGGCGCCAGCGGCAGACGCGGGATTAAAACAGCTTGCCAGGCGTGATACAGATCGGGTTTGCCCGCCCAGATATCGGCGCTGGGGCGATTTTGCGGGTCGAGTTCGTGGTGCCAACTGCCGCCGTAGCGGTCAATGAAATGCGTCTCGCAAAATTCCCAGAACAGTCGGTACCAGGCTTCGTATTGCGCTTCGCCGGTGCGTTTGAGCAAAGCACTGGCGGCGGCGCTGGCTTCGGCGTGCGTCCAGTGCAAGCGGTGACGCACGACGGCTTTGTTGTGCCAGTCGAGGGTGTAGACGATGCCCGGCGCTCCATCGACATACCAGCCATGACGGCAATTCTGTTCAAAGAGTTTTTGCGCATCGGTTACCAGCCAACCAGGGGTGAGCATGCCGGCCTGCACCCGCGCGGATTCGAGGTGCAGCAGCAGCCGCGCCCACTCGAAACCGTGGCCCGGCGTGGTGCCGTACGGGCGAAAACCATCCGCAGGGTTGTCGTGGTTGTAGTCGCGCAGCGGCTGCCAGTCGCGGTCGAAATGCTCGATCACCAGGTAGTCATTGGCAGCGGCGTGGCCGTGGATCACCCGCTCGACAATACGTTGTGCGCGCAACAGCCAGCGCGGATCGTCGGTGACATCGGCGAGTGCGAGGAACGCTTCAGTGGCGTGCATGTTGCTGTTGGCGCCGCGATAGGCCTCTTGTTCACTCCAGTCGCGATTGAAAAATTCGCGCATGGCGCCCTCTTCTTCGCTCCAGAAATAGGTGTCGATGATGTCGATCGCGTCATCGAGCAGTGCTTGTGCGCCGGGGCGTTGCGCGACTACGGCGGAGCTGGCGGCGAGTGCGACGAAGGCGTGCAGATACGCGTTCTTGCCAGTGTTGCCATCGCGGTGGCCGGCGCTGGCAAACCAGCCCCCGTGCAGCGCATCGCGCAATGGCCCGCGCAGGGCCTGAATGCCGTGGTCAATCAGCTCTGCGTAACCCGGCAGGCCTTGAATGTGGGCCATGGCGAAGCTGTGGGTCATGCGCGCGGTGTTCATGGTTTCGGCCTGGGCATTTCCGGGCAGATGGCCGCGCTCGTCGAGATTGCCGAAGCCTTCAGGCAGGCGTGAAGCTTTGGCGAACGCAAGCAGGCGCAGGCCCTCGGCGGCAAGCCATTGCTGGTGCGCGGGGGCATTGAGCCAGCTGCTGAAGCCGGGTTCGAAGTGATCCATGGGGGGCCTTTTTTGTTGTTATGACTGCGCGGAGTCTAAACAACGGGCGGGGCCGGG
This sequence comes from Pseudomonas fluorescens, assembly GCF_902497625.1. GTDB lineage: Bacteria > Pseudomonadota > Gammaproteobacteria > Pseudomonadales > Pseudomonadaceae > Aquipseudomonas > Aquipseudomonas fluorescens_BQ. The sequence goes on from NZ_CABVGX010000018.1 coordinate 25,081, forward strand.
CTTGTAACGAAGGCGGCAGGTTTTGTCACCAAGCTGTGACATTTCCATGTAGGAGCCGGCATGCTGGCGATAGCGCTAGATCAGTCGATTAATCCGTTGACTGACTCAGCCATCGCGAGCAAGCCGGCTGCTACAAGGACCGGTGCGTCACTCTAATGATCGCGGCAACTGCAAGGTCACCCGCAACCCGCCCTCACGCAGGTTCTGCAAACTCACTTCACCACCATGGCTGTGGGCAATGTTACGGGCGATCCCCAGCCCCAACCCATAGCCCTGCTGCTGCCCGGACAAACGAAAGTGCGGCTCGAACACCTGCTCCAGCCGCTGCTCCGGCACGCCTGGGCCTTCATCATCGACGTGCAGCACAAACGCGCTCTCATCATCATCGATTTGCAGATGCGCGCTCTGCCCGTACTTCAGCGCATTGTCGATCAGGTTGCCAATGCAGCGTTTCAGCGCCAACGGCTTGCCCGAATACGCCGCCAGCGCGCGGCCCTGCTGGGTCACGCGACCGTTGCCGTTCGGCGCCAGATACGGCTCGACCAGACAATCGAGCACATGGTTGAGGTCCACCGGCTCGATGTTCTCGTGAATATCCGTGTCCTTCACGCATTGCAGCGCACCTTTGACCAGCAACTCCAACTCATCCAGATCGCGGCCAAACTTGGTTTGCAACTGTTCGTCTTCCAGCAGCTCGACGCGCAAGCGCAAGCGAGTGATCGGCGTACGCAAGTCATGGGAAATCGCACTGAACAACTGGCTGCGTTCAGTCAGGTAACGGCTGATGCGCTCGCGCATGGTGTTGAACGCGCGACCCACTTCAACCACTTCACTGCCGCCGCCCTCGGCCACCGGCTCGACATCGGCGCCCAGTGACAGATCCCGCGCCGCCCGCGCGAGGCGCTTGAGCGGCCGGCTCTGCCAATGCACCAGCAGGCCGATGAACAACAGCAAAAAACCACTGGTGAGCACGATGAACCACACTTGCTGCGCCGGCAGGCCCTGTTCTTCAAGACTGGTGTACGGCTCGGGCAACAGCGATGCGATGTACAGCCATTCGCCCGGCGCCATTTGAATCTGGGTGACCAGCACCGGCGGATTCACCGGTTCCAGGGTCAGCGCGTAATGCGCCCAAGAGCGCGGTAGCTCATCGAGTTTCAGCCCGGCGTTGAAGATCCGCAGATCCTCAGGGCTGACGAAGGTCACCAGAATGTCGGTGTCGTTGCCGAGCGACTGACGCAGCACCTCGTCCACCGCTTGCATCACTGCAGCCTTGCGCGGAGTGACTGGCAACACGTCCATGTCCAGCGGCTTGTCGTTGAGTGTCACCACAAAACGCGTGCCACCCATGCTGCGCAACTGGTCCAGCACCAGCGGCCGATAGGCCACCGGCAACGAACGAAAATAGCTGACGCTGGCGGTCATCGAGTGCGCGAGACTGCGGGCGCTGGTGACCAGCCCTTCGAGCTGGGTCGCGCGCAATTGCGAGACCCAGATCACGCTCGACAAGGTTTGCGCGAACAACACCGCCAACAACGTCAGCAGGAGCATGCGCCCGAGCAGCGAGCGTGGCACAGGCACCTTGGCGGCGGCGTTGCGCAGAAACTCAGTGACCATTGCCGGCAACCACATTGGCTGCCAATTGGTAGCCGCTTCCACGCACGGTGCGGATCAGTCGCGGCGGTTTTTCCGTGTCGCGCAGGCGCTGGCGCAAACGGCTGACGGCCATGTCGACGATGCGATCCAGCGGCATCAGGTCGCGGCCACGGGTGGCGTTGCCGATGGTGTCGCGGTCGAGGATTTGCTGAGGGTGATCGAGGAACAGCTTGAGCAAGGCGAAGTCGGCGCCGGACAGAATCACTTCTTCGCCATCGGTATGAAACAGCCGATGGCTGACCATGTCCAGCCGCCACTCTTCAAAGGCCAGCACTTCACTGCCACTGCGTTCCTGGCCGAACTGGGCACGCCGCAACAGGGCTTTGATCCGGGCTTGCAGTTCACGCGGGCTGAAGGGTTTGCCGAGGTAATCGTCAGCGCCGAGTTCCAGACCGATCACCCGGTCGGCCTCGTCGGAGCTGGCAGTGAGCATGATGATCGGCACCTGGGCCTGCCGCGGATGCTGACGCACCCAACGGCACAGGCTGAAGCCGTCTTCGTCCGGCAGCATCACGTCGAGGATCACCAGGTCGCTCGGCGCTTCGTTCATGGCCTGCCGGAAGCCGGCGCCGTCCGGTGTGGTACGCACCTGGAAACCCGCGCGGGTCAGGTAGGTATCCAGCAACTCGCGTATTTCCTGGTCGTCATCGACCAACAAAATCGACTTGTTGACTGAGCTCACGGGGCGGCATCCTTGTTGTTTGAATTGGGCGGATTATGCCTCAAGCGCGGAACCGACAAACACCACAAACCCCATGTAGGAGTGAGCCTGCTCGCGAAAGCGGTACACCAGTCAACATCAATGTTGAATGTCAGTCCGCTATCGCGAGCAGGCCCGCTCCACATTTAGATTGTGTTTCAGGCTTGGTCCAGCGCCACTCCCGCGCCGACCAGCCCGGAATACGGTGCTGTCACCAGCCACACCGGGATGCCTTTGAAGTAATCGCTCATGCAGCCCTTGTCGGCAAAACACCGGGCGAAACCGCTTTCGATGAAGAAATCGGCAAACCGTGGAATCACCCCGCCGACGATAAACACCCCGCCGCGCGCGCCGGTGGTCAGCACGTTATTGCCGGCGACTCGCCCGAGCCAGCAGCAGAACTGCTCCAGCACTTCCAGAGCAATCGGATCGCCCGCCAGCCCTGCCGCGGTGATTGATTCCGGAGAATCGAGCACCGGCTCGTGGCCGTCCACCGCGCAGATCGCCCGGTAAACCCGAGGCAGACCGCCGCCGCTCAGTGCCGTCTCGGCGCTGACGTGGCCGATCTCGTTGAAAATGTGTTGCCACAGCTGGGTTTCGCGCGGGCTGCTCAGCGGCAGATCGACGTGACCGCCCTCACCCGGCAGCGCCGCGAACCGGCCTTCGCCCAGATTCAGCAACGTGCCGACGCCCAAACCGGTGCCGGGGCCGATCACCACCGCCGGGCGCAGTGGCTCCGGGGTGCCGGCGCAGACCACACGAAACTCATCCGGCTGCAAGCGGGTCATGCCCAGCGCCATCGCCGAAAAGTCGTTGGTCAGGAGCAATCTGTCGACCTGCAAAATCTCGCAGAACGCCTTGCGGCTAAGGCGCCAATGATTGTTGGTGAATTTGAATTCATCACCACTCACCGGCCCCGCCACCGACAGGCACACCGAACCGATATCGCCGGGTTTCAAACCCAACCCACCGAGGTAGACGCCAATGGCCTCCTCGGGGCTGGCGTGATCCGCCGTCGCCAGCACCTGGATGGCTTCCAGTTGCTGGTTTTTCCACAACGCAAACCGTGCGTTGGTCCCACCGATATCCCCGACCAAAGCCAGTTTCAATTAAGCGTCTCCAGGGCAGAAGTAAAGGCACTGGCGCCCTGCTCTGCGGAGCTGAAGGCCATGCGCATGAAACCAAACAACTCGCGACCGCTGCCGATATTGTTACCCAACAGGCCTTCGGCAGGTGCACGCGCTGCAAATTCGTCGGCGTCCACCTTAAGCTCAAGTGTGCCTTCGACGCCATCGACGCGGATGATATCGCCCTCCTGCACCCGCGCCAAAGCGCCGCCGACGTAAGCCTCGGGACTGACATGAATGGCCGCCGGGATTTTCCCCGATGCGCCGGACATGCGCCCGTCAGTCACCAGGGCGACTTTGAAACCACGGTCCTGCAGCACGCCAAGGAAAGGCGTCATCTTGTGCAGCTCCGGCATGCCGTTGGAGCGCGGCCCCTGAAAACGCATGACCGCAACAAAATCCTTCTCCAGCAGACCAGCCTTGAACGCGTCGGCCAGATCCTGCTGATCCTGGAACACCATCGCCGGTGCTTCGACAATCTGGTTTTCCAGGGCCACGGCGGAAACTTTCATCACGCCGCGACCGAGATTGCCCTCCATGACGCGCAAGCCACCCTCTGCCGAGAACGCGCGAGCGACCGGACGTAGAATGTCTTCGTCGAGGCTGTCGACCGGACCTTCGCGCCAGACCAGCTCGCCGTTGTCCAGGAACGGCTCCAGGGTGTAGCGGCTCAAGCCATGCCCGAGGACGGTGTTAACGTTTTCGTGTAGCAACCCTGCCGCGAGCAGTTCGCGGATCAGGAAGGACATGCCGCCCGCCGCCTGGAAGTGGTTGATGTCGGCTTTGCCGTTCGGGTAGACGTGGCTCAAGGTCGGCACGACTTCGGACAGGTCGGCCATGTCTTGCCAGGTCAGTTGAATGCCTGCCGCCATGGCGATGGCCGGCATGTGCAGGGTGTGGTTGGTCGAGCCGCCGGTGGCATGCAAGGCGACAATGGAGTTGACCAGCGAGCGCTCGTCGACGATTTCGCCGATCGGCATGAAATTGCCATTCTGCTTGGTCAACCGCGTGACTTGATGCGCCGCTTCACGGGTCAAGGCGTCACGCAGCGGGGTGTTCGGGTTGACGAACGAAGCGCCGGGCAGGTGCAGGCCCATGACTTCCATCAGCAACTGATTGGTGTTGGCGGTGCCGTAAAATGTGCAGGTGCCAGGGCTGTGATAAGACTTCATCTCCGATTCAAGCAGCTCTTCGCGCGTCGCCTTGCCTTCGGCGTAGCGCTGACGTACATCGGCTTTCTGCTTGTTGGAAATACCCGAGACCATCGGCCCACCCGGGACGAAGATGGTCGGCAGGTGACCGAAACGCAACGCGCCCATCATCAGCCCCGGGACAATCTTGTCGCAGATGCCGAGCATCAGCGCGCCGTCGAACATGTTGTGCGAGAGCGCGACGGCGGTGGACATCGCGATCACTTCGCGGCTCGGCAGGCTCAGCTCCATGCCCGGCTCGCCTTGGGTCACGCCATCGCACATGGCTGGCGTGCCGCCCGCGAATTGACCGACCGAGCCGATTTCGCGCAGGGCATTCTTGATTTGTTCAGGAAAAACTTCGTACGGCTGGTGCGCCGAGAGCATGTCGTTATATGACGAAACAATTGCGATGTTGGCAGCGTTCATCATCCGCAAGCTTTGCTTATCATCGCTGCCGCAACCGGCCACGCCATGGGCGAAGTTGGCGCATTGCAGCTTGCCGCGCATCGGACCGTCGCTGGCAGCACCGCGAATAAGCGCAAGGTAAGCCTCACGAGTTGCGCGACTGCGGGCGATAAGCCGTTCGGTGACCTCAAGGACGCGGGGATGCATGTGTAGAACTCCAGGCTAACGGATGTGGCGACCTGATTGTCTATGCTGATCAACGGCGCCTGTCGATGAGATGACGGACGGTTTCGTTGATCGGTCGGACCAGTTGATTCAGGTCACTCGTTGTAGATTGAACAAAATATTGCCACTAAAAAGGCTTGTTTTCTATTTTTATGCGAATAATCTTGTAATTCCAACAACAAATCGACGGCGGCCCAGTTAAATGACTCTTCGCATCGCAATCAATGGATTTGGCCGTATCGGCCGCAACGTCCTGCGCGCACTGTATACCCAAGGCTACCGCCAGGATTTGCAGATTGTTGCAATCAATGACCTGGGCGACAGTGCCATCAATGCTCATCTACTCAAATACGACACCGTTCACGGCACTTTCGACGCCGAGGTTCAGCACGATCAGGAGAGCCTGACCGTCAATGGCGACCGGATCGCTGTCAGCGCCATTCGCAACCCTGCGGAACTGCCTTGGGCCGCAGAGAAGATCGACGTTGTGTTCGAATGCACCGGTTTGTTCACCGACCGGGCGAAGGCAGCTGCGCACATTACTGCCGGCGCACGCAAAGTGATCATCTCGGCGCCGGCCAAAGGCGCCGATGCCACGGTGGTCTACGGGGTCAACCACGACATTCTGCGCCAATCGCATCACATTATTTCCAATGCGTCGTGCACCACCAATTGCCTGGCCCCGGTCGCTCAGGTGTTGCACCGCGAACTCGGCATCGAGAGCGGTCTGATGACCACGATCCATGCCTACACCAATGATCAGAACCTGACCGACGTCTACCACACGGACCCGTACCGGGCGCGTTCGGCCACGCAGAACATGATCCCGAGCAAGACCGGCGCCGCTGAAGCGGTGGGTCTGGTGCTGCCGGAACTGGCGGGCAAACTGACCGGGATGGCGGTGCGCGTACCGGTGATCAACGTGTCGCTGGTCGACCTGACCGTGCAACTCAAGCGCGAAGCCACAGCCGATGAAGTCAATGCGCTGCTCAAAGAAGCCAGCCAACATTCCAAGATCCTCGGCTACAACACCCTGCCGCTGGTCTCTAGCGACTTCAACCACAATCCGCTGTCGTCAATCTTCGATGCCAACCACACCAAGTCCAGCGGCAAGCTGCTGAAAGTACTGGCGTGGTACGACAACGAATGGGGCTTCTCCAACCGCATGCTGGATAACTGTTTGGCATTGTGTAACGCCGAATAAACACCCTCCCCTGTAGGTGCGAACCTGCTCGCGAAAGCGGTAAACGATAACGCGTACTGTCTGGATTAACGCGTAGTTCAAACCTCTTTCGCGAGCAGGCTCGCTCCTACAGGGCGTTGTGTGACGCCGAATAATCGCACTGCGCAGTTTTTCACAATTGAGCGCTTGACCACTCATGCAGATGATAAGCATTATCATTCGCTTGAAATGGATCAGGTCTTCCCGTGAGTCAATCGCACTTCAATCATGTCTTCATCGCACAGCGGGTCTCTCTGCTGCGCACATTGGAGCGGATGGTCAACAACCACAGCACCGCTGAAGATCTTCTCCAGGAAACCTACCTGCGGGTCACCCGTGCGCTCAGCGAGCGGGCCATCGACCACCTCGAACCCTTCGTCTTCCAGACTGCCCGCAACCTTGCGCTGGACCATCTGCGGGCGCGACGCATCCAGTCGCGAACGATGCTCGACAATGTCCCGCCGGACGTGGTGGAAAGCATTGCGGCGCCCGTCAGCAGCGCCGAGGACGCCGCCCATGCCGAACAACTACTCGAGCGTTTGAACGTGAGCCTCAGTGAACTCAGCCAACGTCAGCAGCAGATTTTCATCCTCAGCCGGCTACACGGGCACAGTTACCTTGAGATCGCCGACAAGCTTGATGTCTCGTTGAGCACGGTGCAAAAGGAATTGAAACTGATCATGACCATCTGCGTCGGGGTCGCCGAACGTTTGAACGGCGACTGAGTTTGACAGCGGCCTATCCAATGATCGGGGCCGACAGCATCGGGGCCGGTGACTTTGCTACTCTTGCCGCTCAGCTTCACTTATATAAACAGCCGTGCATAGACACGCCGAGGAAACACCGTGACGGACCCCAACCGCCCCGCTCCGCCCGACCCGACGCGCAACACTGCCCGTGCGATGGACGAGGCCCTGGACTGGCTGATTGTGCTGGGCAATCCCGACGAGGAGCAGTCACGACAGTTCCACGCCTGGCTGGCCGCCGATTCCCTGCATGAGCACGCCTTTGCCAAGGCGCAAGCTATCTGGGACGGTCCGCAAGTTGCGCAATGCGCGCAACACCTCACCGAGCTGCCAGCCAAAGTCAGCGTGCTTTCACGCCTGCGTCCGCACTGGAAACCTTTGGCCACCGCTGCCGTGTTGATCCTCGGTTTATTCAGTTTCAGCAACGTGCCTTTGCGCCTTCAGGCTGACCATTTGACCGTGGTCGGCGAGCGCCAGCGTTTGCAGCTGGAGGACGGTTCGAAAGTGCTGCTGAATACTGACTCGGCTTTTTCAAGCACCATCAACGACCAGCAGCGTGATGCCCGCCTGTATCAGGGCGAGGCATTTTTCGACGTGCCCGCCAGCCGCGACCGGCCCCTGCAAATCGATGCCGGCCCGGTCAAGGCCAGTGTCCGCGACACTGCATTCGCCGTGCGTTACCTCGACGGTGTGGCGCAGGTTCGGGTGCAGCGCGGCGACATTGATCTGCAGGCGACCCGCGACGACGCGCGGATTCGCTTGTCCGCCGGCGAAAGCATCCGCATAGGCCCGAACGGTTTTGACCGCCCTGCCAAACTTGATGCCGCGACAGACCTGGCCTGGGTCCAGGGGCGCCTGGTGTTTGAGAACTGCCCATTGGACGAAGTGCTGGCGGAGCTGCGGCGCTATTACCCCGGCTGGATCATCAATAACAACCCGCAACTGGCGAATGTTGCCGTGACAGGCAATTACCGCCTTGATCAGCCGCTGGACGCAGTTCGGTCGCTGGCGCACATCACCTCGGCTCGCCTGCAGGAATTTCCTGCGCTGGTGATTCTTAACTGAATGAGAATTATTTTTACTCGATAGCCCGAGCTCGTTCGTCTCGTTATAGCCAATGCAATTGATTCGCATCCCGGATGCCAATCAGCACCTATAAAGATTCGTGCGACACGGAGCGCTATCGATGTCCTCTTGCCTCACCCGCCACTCTTCACCCTCGCGCATGCTGTCGCTGCTGACTGCGGCCATTCTCCTGGCCGGTAGCGAGTCGCTCCTGGCTGCCAACGCCGCCGGACAACCAACGCGCACGATAGGCGACTATGCATTCGCCATTCCCCAGCAATCGCTGGTGTCGGCAATCAACGCGTTCACCAGCGTTACCGGCTGGCAAGTCGGCCTCTCGGCTGAGCTGGCACAGGGCGTCGCATCGCCGGGCGTACGCGGATCATTGCCAGCGGAAAAAGCCCTTGATCGCTTGTTGGTGGGGACCAACCTGAGCTATCGCAAACTGGGCAACAGCAACATCGTGCTGGAAAAACGGGCCGGCAGCGGTGCGTTGAATTTGCAGCAGGTGACTATCAGCGCCACTCGCCAGGAACAAAGCGTCGAAAGTGTGCCGGGTACCGTCACCGTTCATACCCGCGACGAACTGGACCGCAACAACGTCAATACGATCAAGAATCTGGTGCGCTATGAGCCGGGAGTTTCCGTAGGCGGCGCCGGGCAACGCGGCGGGATCAGCGGCTACAACATCCGCGGCATCGACGGCGACCGGATCCTGACCCAGGTCGATGGCGTGGAAATTCCCAACGGTTTTTTTAACGGCCCGTATGCCAAGACCCAGCGCAATTACGTCGACCCGGAAATCATCAAACGCGTGGAAATCCTGCGTGGCCCGGCGTCGGTGCTGTACGGCAGCAACGCCATCGGCGGCGCCGTCAGTTATTTCACCCTCGACCCCGACGACATCATTAAATCCGGCAACGATGTCGGCGCGCGCCTCAAGACTGGTTACAGCTCCGCCGACGAAAGCTGGTTGAAATCCGCCACGGTCGCCGGGCGCGCCAATCAGTTCGACGGCTTGCTGCATTACAGCCAGCGCGATGGCCACGAAACCGAATCCTACGGCAGCAACAATGGCACCGGCCTGGCACGCACCGCGCAAAACCCGGAAGAGGTGCGTACCTACAATGTCCTGGCCAAGGTCGGCTGGAACTACAACGACGATTCACGCCTTGGCCTGACTTACGAAAAGTACAAGGACGATCGCGATGCCGATCTGAAAAGCGCCTACGGCGGTCCTTACGCCGATGGCAGGCCGACCATACCGGAAACTGTGCTACCCGGCGGAATGTACCAATGGCGTACCGGTAACGACACTGTGACCCGCGAACGGCTGGGCGTGGAAAACAGCTTCGCCCTCGACAGCCTGCTGGTGGACAACGTCAAGTGGAGTCTCAATCACCAGGTCGCCAAGACTGACCAGAGCACCGCCGAGTTCTATTACCCGATGTCGCGCCAGGTACTGCGAACGCGCAACACGCTCTACGAAGAGAAGCAGTGGGTGTTCGACGCGCAACTCGACAAGGCTTTCAGCCTTGGCCAGACCGATCACTTGATGACCTACGGCACCACGATCAAGCAGCAAAAAGTCACCGGCTCGCGCAGCGGCAATGGCATTTGCCTGGCGGCTTTCGGCAGTTGCCGGGTAGTCGGCGCAGTCAGCCCCGCCGACGTGCTGAAAAAGTCCAGCGACTTCCCGGACCCTACCATCAACACCTACAGTCTGTTTGCGCAGGATCAGATCAGCTGGGACAAATGGACCTTCCTGCCCGGGCTGCGCTATGACTACACGCAACTCAAGCCGAAGATCACCCAGGAATTCCTCAACACCGCCGTCCCTGACGGTAACGGTACGGTCAGCGACAAAAACAAGACGTGGCACAAGGTGTCACCGAAATTCGGCCTGACCTACGCCTTGACCGAGCAATACACCTGGTATGGCCAGTACGCCGAGGGTTTCCGCACGCCAACCGCCAAAGCCCTGTACGGGCGCTTTGACAACGCCGCTGAGGGTTACAGCGTGGAGCCCAATCCCAATCTGGATCCAGAGAAAAGCAAGGGCTTTGAAACCGGCCTGCGCGGCAACTTCAAGCACGGTTCATTCGACGTGGCGGTGTTCTACAACAAATACCGCGACTTCATCAACGAGGATGCGATCGGCCCGGGCTACACCGAGATGACATTCCAAAGTAACAACATCAAACGAGCGACCATCAAGGGTGCCGAGGTCAAGGGTCGCCTGAACCTGGATGCCTTCGGCGCGCCGCAAGGGCTGTATACACAAGGCTCGGTGGCCTATCTCTACGGCCGTAACAACGATACTGGCGAACCGATCAACAGCATCAACCCGATGACCGGCGTATTGGGTCTCGGTTACGACCAGGACAACTACGGCGGCTTGCTCAGCTGGACGGTGGTGAAAAAGAAGAACCGGGTCGACGACAGCAACTTCAAATCACCGGACGGGGTCAGCAGCCAGTTCAAATCGCCGGGCTTCGGCATGCTCGACCTGACCGGATTCTACAAGGTGACCGACGATGTGACCGTCAGCGCCGGCGTCTACAACCTCACCGACAAGAAATACTGGTTGTGGGACGACGTGCGCGGTTACGACGGCGTCGGCGAGGCAGCGGTGATCAACCCGGCCAACCTCGATCGCCTGACTCAGCCTGGGCGTAATTTTGCGCTCAACCTGATCTGGGACATCTGACCCGCCCGCTGCGCTGCGTGGTTTTCGCTGACCGCGCAGAAACTTTTTTACTGTTCGGCGTCTGCTGATTCGTCTCGTTGGCAGACGCCTCTTTTTCAAAGGATTTGTACATGACGTCCCAGGCCACTGCCCAACGACCCACTCTGCGTTCGCAGCGCGTTAACCAGATCACCAAGGAGCCGCACAGCAGACTCGATGCCTTGGTCAAAACCCACGCGCCCTTCGACACCCAAGCCAATTTCGCCCGATTTGTAGTTGCGCAATACCTGTTCCAGTCGGAGCTGGCGTCGCTGTACAACGATGCCGAGCTGACCGCAATCATTCCTGACCTGCCCGCGCGCTGCCGTGCCGAAGCGGCCAAGGCCGATCTGGCTGATCTGGACACCGATGTTCCGGCCCCGGTGCCAGGTGCTGTTAACAAGCCGAGCCAAGCCGAAGCGCTGGGTTGGCTGTTTGTCTCGGAGGGTTCCAAGCTTGGCGCGGCGTTTCTGATCAAGCGCGCAGTGGGGCTGGGCTTGAGTGAGACATTTGGTGCCCGCCATCTCGGCGAACCGGCCGGCGGCCGCGCTGAGGGGTGGAAAAATTTCGTGCGCACGCTCGACGCGCTCGAACTGAGCCCACAGGAGGAAGCCGAACTTGATAAAGGCGCAATAGACGCGTTCAACCGTTTTACCGTGCTGCTGGAACAGGCGTACACGCCCCAACTCGCCTGACAGAACGCGATCCCGCAGGAGCAAGCTTGCTCGCGATAGTGGACTGGCATCGAAATTGGTGTTGAATGTGAGTCTTCATCGCGAGCAAGCTTGCTCCTACACAGCCTTTACACGTTGCACATCTCTGACCCTATTCCAAAATGCCCTTTCCCAGTCCATGTCTCATCCCTCGACTACCAGACTTACGCGCATCCTCTTCGGCCTGCTTGCCTACACCAGCCTCGGCATAGGCCTGATTGCCATCGTCGTGCCCGGTCTGCCTACTACCGAGTTCATTCTGCTTGCCGCGTGGGCCGCAACCCGCAGTTCGCCGCGCCTGAGTGCGTGGCTGGAAAACCATCGGCTGTTCGGACCGATCCTGAGCAACTGGCGCAACGGCAAGGTCATTGCGCGTCGGGCAAAGGTCAGCGCCACCGTGAGCATGTTGCTGTGCGCAGGGTTGATGTTGGTGACGCTCGATCATGGCTGGGCGGTTTACCTGGCCATTGTCGGGATGGGCGCGGGCAATCTGTGGATCTGGTCACGGCCCGAATCCAGCCTGAAACCTTCCTGACAAACCGCGCAAACGCTTGCGCTGACCGCTCATCGACTTTCCCTCATGCAAACCCTCGCCACGCCGATGGTTCAGGAATGGCGCTGAATGGATTTGGCAACCCGGGTCGACCTCGACTCACAGCCAACCCATCATTCATTCTCGAGTTCGCCCTATGTTCGACTCTCTTTCCATTCGCCTGAAAATCGTTCTGCTCTCCGGGCTATGCCTGCTGGGTGTAGTCGTTCTGATCGTCGGCATGAACATCTACCAGACCAACCAGAACGATCAACTGGTCAGCGCCTCCAGCAGCAAAATGCTCACCGCCAGCGTGCAGGATCTGCTGGAAGCCAAGGCCGCCGAACAAGCGGTGCGGGTGCAGAAGACCTTTGGCGAAAGCCTGCTGGTGGTGACCGCGCTGGCGGACCAGATCAGGGACCTGCGCAGCATGGCCGCCAAGCGCTCGCTTGAAGCCGGCGCGGTGCGCGAAGAATTGAACCAAAGCCTGAAAACCGCATTCGAGCGCAACAACAAAGTGCTGGGAATCTGGCTCGCGTTCGAACCCGACGGTCTCGATGGCAAGGACAGCGAATTCGTCAACGACGAAGCGCGCCAGTCCAACGAAGCTGGACGTTTCGCCAGCTACTGGAGCCGTGCCGGCGGTGCCGGAATGAATACGATCATGGTCGAAGACGACATGACCAAAACCACGTTGAGCCTCAGCGGCACACCTTACAACAGCTGGTACACCTGCCCTCGAGACAGCAAACGCACGTGCCTGCTCGACCCGTATGCCGACACCGTTGGCGGCAAGGAAATGCTCATGACGACCATTTCCATACCGTTGCTGGTGGACGGCAAATCCATCGGTGTGGTCGGTGTAGACATCGCCCTTGATGCACTGCAGGCCGCCGCCGTCGATTCCCAACGCGATCTGTTCAGCGGAGCCGGACACATGCTGATCGTCTCTGGCAGCGGCGTGCTTGCCGGGTACAGCAATGATGCAAGCAAGGTCGGGAAAAACATCGCTGACGCACTGGGTGCGGACGGCAAGGATGTCTTGCAACTGCTCAGTGCGGGCACGCCAAAAATCATAGAACAAGGTGACCTGATTCGGGCGGTTTATCCGGTCAGTCCGATTGCCGATTCCAAAGCCTGGGCCGTGGTGATCGACTTGCCCAGGCAAGTGCTGCTGGCAGACTCGGTCAAGCTGCAGGAGGTGCTCGACGAAGCGCAGGCGCGCGGTACGATCATGGCGGTGGCGGTTGCCGTTGCGGCAGGATTGATCGGCTTGTTGCTGATCTGGCTGACCGCGACCGGCGTGACCCGGCCGATCAACAGCGTGGCCGAGATGCTCAAGGCGATCGCCAGCGGCGACGGCGACCTGACCCAGCGCCTGCAGTACAGCAAAAAAGACGAGCTCGGCGAACTGGTCAGCTGGTTCAACCGCTTCCTCGACAAGCTGCAACCGACCATCGCGCAGATCAAGCAAAGCATCACCGATGCGCGCGGCACTGCCGATCAGTCTTCGGAAATCGCCCGCCAGACCAGTGAAGGCATGCAAGTGCAGTTCCGCGAAATCGACCAGGTCGCTACGGCGTCCAATGAGATGAGCGCCACCGCGCACGACGTCGCCAACAGCGCGTCGAATGCCGCCAACGCCGCCAAGGGCGCCGATCAGTCAGCCCGCGACGGCATGTCGATCATCGAGCGCAGCACCCGCGACATCAATCAGCTGGCTGACGAAGTCAGTAAAGCCGTGGGCGAAGTCGAAGCGTTGGCGGTCAACAGCGAGCAGATTGGCTCGGTGCTGGAAGTGATCCGCAGCATCGCCGAGCAAACCAACCTGCTCGCGCTCAACGCAGCAATCGAAGCAGCTCGGGCCGGTGAAAGCGGTCGCGGTTTTGCGGTGGTCGCCGATGAGGTGCGCAATCTCGCCAAGCGCACACAGGATTCGGTGGAAGAGATCCGCATCGTCATCGAACGCATCCAGACCGGCACGCGCGGCGTGGTCGCGACCATGCATTCGAGCCAGACCCAGGCACACAGCAACGCCGGACAAATTCAGCAAGCGGTGCAGGCGTTGAGCAAAATCAGCGACGCGGTCACGGTGATCAGCGACATGAACCTGCAGATCGCCAGCGCCGCCGAACAGCAAAGTGCGGTGGCCGAAGAGGTCAACCGCAACGTTTCGGCAATCCGCACGGTTACTGAAACCCTGACCGGGCAGGCGACCGAATCGGCGCAGATCAGCAGCCACCTCAATGCACTGGCGAATCAGCAGATGAAATTGATGGACCAATTTCGCGTTTAACGATCCAGCACCAATCCCCGTGGGAACGAGCTCTTGTGGCGAGGGGGCTTGCCCCCGTTCCGGCCGCGAAGCTGTCGTAAATTCCGGGAGCGCTTCGCACTCCGACGGGGGCAAGCCCCCTCGCCACAAACCTCGCGCCTAGGGGATTTCCTCCGGCGGCAGTTTTTTTGTTCTAAGCTCGGGCACTCGTTCTGGAGGGCCTTCGATGACTGGTTTACTCACGTCCATTCAAGCCGCGCTCGGCTTGCCGCACACAACGATTGCTTTCACCTCGAGCGGCGCGCTGCCCTCTGCGTTTGCCGTGACCGACCTCGCCTGCGCCAGCATCGCCGTCGCCGGCCAGGCAGTCAGTGAATGGCTGCACCAGCACACCGGACGCTTGCCCTGCCTGGAAGTCGACCGCCGACTCGCCTCGTTCTGGTTCGCCTCGTCGATCCGCCCTGTAGGTTGGACGGTGCCGCCCCTGTGGGATCCGATCGCCGGCGACTACGCGACCAAGGACGGCTGGATTCGCCTGCACACCAATGCGCCTCATCACCGCGCGGCAGCCGAACACGTATTGGGTGCGTGTACGGATCGCTCGGCCATGGCAGCCAGAGTGGCGCAATGGGGCAAAACCGAGCTGGAGGATGCCGTGATCGCGGCGGGCGGTTGCGCGGCAGAAATGCGCACCTGGGCCCAGTGGCAGGCACATCCCCAAGGATTGGCGGTGAATGCCGAGTCGTTGGTTCAGTTCGCCGGCAATGACGGTAAGGAAAGTAAGCCGTGGCGAGGCTCGGTGGCGCAACCGCTCACCGGGATTCGGGTTCTGGATTTGACCCGGGTGCTTGCCGGCCCGATCGCCAGTCGTTTTCTTGCGGGGCTGGGCGCGGACGTTTTGCGCATCGATCCCCCCAGCTGGAATGAACCCGGCGTGGTGCCCGAAGTCACCTTGGGCAAACGCTGTGCGCGCCTTGATTTACATCATTGTGCAGATCGGGCAGTGTTTGAAAGCCTGCTCAGCGGCGCTGACATTCTGCTTCACGGTTACCGCGCCGATGCCCTTGAGCGTCTGGGCTATGGCCTCGCGGAACGGCGAAAACTGGCGCCAGGCTTGATCGACGTGTGCCTTAACGCCTACGGCTGGAGCGGCCCGTGGCGGCACCGGCGCGGCTTCGACAGCCTGGTGCAGATGAGCAGCGGCATCGCAGACGCGGGCATGCAGAGGCAAAAGGCTGACAAGCCAACGCCGTTGCCCTTGCAGGCGCTTGACCACGCCACCGGCTATTTGATGGCAGCTGCGGCGGTCCGGTTATTGGGCAGCGGCGGCTCGGCGCGCCTGTCTCTGGCGCGCATGGCGAAGCTACTGATCGATGGCGGCACCGGGACTGCAGAGCCACTGCGGCCCGAAGATGAACACGATCAAGGCGTTCTCGTCGAGCAGACGCCCTGGGGGCCGGCGCATCGCTTGAATGTGCCGCTGAAAATCAGTGGAACACCCTGGCAGTGGACACTTGCATCCTGTGAATTGGGTTCCCATCGCCCGCAATGGTGGTGACTCATATGCCGCCTTCGCGGGCAAGCCCGGCTCCCACAGTTGACCGAATTCAACCGCAGCCACTTGGTCGCTGTGCGGCGACCCGACTTGCCCGCGAAGACGTCAGCATTGCCAACTCATATCCCAGATGTTGCGCAAACCTGTGGGAGCGTGGCTTGCCCGCGAAGACGTCAGCAGTGCCAACTCATATCCCAGGTGTTGCGCAAACCTGTGGGAGCGTGGCTTGCCCGCGAAGACGTCAGCAGTGCCAACTCATATCCCAGGTGTTGCGCAAACCTGTGGGAGCGTGGCTTGCCCGCGAAGAGGCCCGCATTGCAGACACAAGTTCTGGATCAGTCGCTCACAACGTCAACAACCCGCTGTACAACCCATAAGCCGCCAACCCCGCGCCCGCAAGCACGCAAGTGAAAATTCCCTTTTCGACCCGGGTGAACAGCGGCATGCCCTGCTCCCGTTTGGCCTTGGCGAATAGAATCACCCCAGGCGCGTACAACAACGCCGACAGCAACAGATATTTCACCCCGCCGGCATACAGTAGCCACACCGCATAAACGAGGGCAATGCCGCCAATCATCAGGTCCTTGCTGCGTTCCGCTGAAGCACGCTCATAGGTTTCGCCGCGACCGCTCAAGAGCACCGCATACGCCGCCGACCACAAATACGGCACCAAAATCATCGACGAAGCCAGGTAGATCAAACTGGTGTAGGTGCCTGCGGAAAACAGTGTGATCAACAGGAAGATCTGGATCATCACATTGGTCAGCCACAACGCATTGACCGGCACATGATTGGCGTTTTCCCTGGTCAGGAACGCCGGCATGGTCTTGTCCTTCGCCGTGGCAAAAAGAATTTCCGCACACAGCAAGGCCCATGACAACAATGCACCGAGCAACGAAATGGCCAGGCCGATGCTGATCAGCAAAGCGCCCCAGGGCCCGACGATATGCTCCAGCACGCCGGCCAGTGACGGGTTCTGCAAGTTCGCCAGATCTGGTTGACTCATGATCCCTAACGACAACACATTGACCAACACCAGCAGCGCCAGCACCCCGAGAAAACCGATCACCGTCGCCCGGCCGACATCGCTGCGTTTTTCCGCCCGGGCCGAATAGATGCTCGCACCTTCGATACCGATAAACACGAATACCGTGACCAGCATCATATGGCGCACCTGCTCCATCACGCTGCCAAAATCCGGATTGCTGCGACCCCAGATGTCGCGGGTAAAAATGTCGGCCTTGAAGGCTACGGCAGCGATCACGATGAACATGATCAGCGGCACTATCTTGGCCACGGTGGTGACCTGATTGATGAACGCCGCTTCCTTGATCCCGCGCATCACCAGAAAATGCACAGCCCACAGCAACACGGAAGCACAGCCGATGGCGACCGGTGTGTTGCCTTGGCCAAAGACCGGGAAGAAATACCCGAGCGTGCTAAATAGCAGCACGAAATAGCCGACATTGCCCAGCCAGGCGCTGATCCAGTAGCCCCACGCCGACGAAAAACCCATGTAGTCGCCGAACCCGGCCTTGGCGTAAGCATAAACACCAGAGTCCAGCTCGGGTTTGCGGTTGGCCAAAGTCTGGAATACAAACGCCAGACTCAGCATGCCCACCGCCGTGATCGCCCAGCCGATCAATATCGCTCCGACGTCGGCGCGGGCGGCCATGTTCTGCGGCAGGGAAAAGATCCCGCCGCCGATCATCGACCCCACCACCAGGGCGATCAGCGCGCTCAACTTCAGTTTCTGCGTAGGCATGTCGGCGTTTCCTTTTTTTTGTGCGACCCGCGCCGCAATAACTGTCATATAAATGAATCTAACTAAAGCATCAGAAACAAATAACCTTTTCTGGTAATACGCAATCCGAATTTTATTTATAGCCGATGATTCTATGACGATCCGCAGTAATAACAGCTTAACTCGCCCGTAAATAACTTATCTCACCCATCGGGCATCGGTAAAAATTTGCGTAAAGCGCAAAACCAACTAGCGTAAATAATCCGAGCAATACGACGTATTCCTGTCTGATCAGGCGAGGCCTCTGGAAAAGACGTTTCGGCAATAGCGTCATGCTCGATCAAAATTTATAAGTCTTTCATTAACAATGGAATGTGCCCATGCACTGATCTATGTCAGCTGATTGATTAGCTAACAGAATTATTCTGTTGTCTCTCTTCTCCTGCACGGAGTCATGCAATGTCTGAATCCCCTGGAAAACTGAAACTCGGTGCATTGGTCGCGCTGGTGGTCGGTTCTATGATTGGCGGCGGTATTTTCTCTTTGCCGCAAAACATGGCCGCCAGTGCCGACGTCGGCGCCGTGCTGATCGGCTGGGCCATCACTGCGGTTGGCATGCTGACCCTGGCGTTTGTGTTCCAGACCCTGGCCAATCGCAAGCCCGATCTGGATGGCGGGGTCTATGCCTACGCCAAGGCAGGGTTTGGCGATTACATGGGGTTCTCGTCAGCGTGGGGTTACTGGATCAGTGCCTGGCTGGGCAACGTCGGCTACTTCGTGCTGTTGTTCAGTACGTTAGGTTACTTCTTTCCGGTTTTTGGCGAAGGCAATACGGTCGCTGCCGTGATTGGCGCTTCGGTGCTGCTGTGGGCCGTGCACTTCCTTGTGCTGCGCGGGATCAAGGAAGCGGCGTTCATCAACCTGGTGACCACGGTCGCCAAGATCGTGCCGCTGGTGCTGTTCGTTCTGATCGCGATTTTCGCGTTCAAACTGGAAATCTTCACCGCTGATATCTGGGGTGTGAAGAATCCGGACCTGGGTAGCGTGATGAACCAGGTGCGCAACATGATGCTGGTCACCGTTTGGGTGTTCATCGGCATCGAAGGCGCGAGCATCTTCTCGGCCCGCGCGGAAAAACGCAGCGACGTCGGCAAGGCCACCGTGATCGGTTTCATCACCGTGCTGCTGTTTCTGGTGCTGGTGAACGTGCTGTCCCTGGGCATCATGACCCAACCGGAACTGGCCAAACTGCAGAACCCGTCGATGGCCGCCGTACTAGAGCATATCGTCGGTCCGTGGGGCGCGGCGCTGATCAGCGTCGGTCTGATCATTTCCTTGCTGGGTGCGCTGCTGTCGTGGGTGTTGCTGTGTGCGGAGATCATGTTCGCTGCCGCCAAGGACCACACCATGCCGGCGTTCCTGCGCAAGGAAAACGCCAATCATGTGCCGGTCAACGCCTTGTGGCTGACCAATGCGATGGTGCAGCTGTTCCTGATCATCACTCTGTTTTCCGCCAGCACTTACCTGTCGCTGATCTACCTCGCCACGTCGATGATTCTGGTGCCGTACCTGTGGTCGGCGGCTTACGCGCTGCTGCTGGCGGTGCGCGGCGAGAGCTATGAAAACGCCGCGGCCGAACGCCGCAAAGACCTGTTCATTGGCGCAGTCGCGTTGATCTACGCGGTCTGGCTGATCTATGCCGGCGGCGTCAAATACCTGCTGCTCTCCGCCCTGCTCTATGCCCCCGGCGCAATCCTGTTCGCCAAGGCAAAGCTTGAAGTCAACAAACCGGTTTTCACCAACGTCGAGAAGCTGATTTTCGCAGCCGTCGTCGCGGGCGCCCTGGTGGCCGCCTACGGACTGTATGACGGCTTCCTGACCCTGTAACACCCGAAATATTTGTCACCTGGAGGATCACTGTAATGACCACGGAAAAAGCTAAGTACGGCGTCCATTCCGAAGCCGGCAAACTGCGCAAAGTCATGGTTTGCTCCCCCGGCCTGGCTCACCAGCGGCTGACCCCGAACAACTGTGACGAATTGCTGTTCGACGATGTGCTGTGGGTGGCCCAGGCCAAGCGTGACCATTTCGACTTCGTCACCAAAATGCGTGAACGCGGAATCGACGTACTGGAAATGCACAACCTGCTGACCGACATCGTCGCGATGCCTGAAGCGCTCGACTGGATTCTGGACCGCAAGGTCACCGCCGATTCGGTGGGCCTGGGCCTGATCAGCGAAGTAAAATCCTGGCTGCGCAGCCTCGAGCCGCGGCACATCGCCGAATTCTTGATCGGTGGTGTATCCGCCGATGACTTGCCGGACAGTTTCGGCGGCAAGACCATCCAGATGTTCCGCGATTTCCTCGGCCACTCCAGCTTCATCCTGCCGCCGCTGCCCAACACCCAGTTCACCCGCGACACTACCTGCTGGATCTACGGTGGCGTGACGCTGAACCCGATGTACTGGCCGGCACGCCGTCAGGAAACCTTGCTGGCGACCGCTATCTACAAATTTCACCCGCAGTTCACCAACGCCGAGTTCGAGATCTGGTACGGCGACCCGGACAAGGATCACGGCAGTTCCACCCTTGAAGGCGGCGACGTGATGCCGATCGGCAACGGCGTGGTGTTGATCGGTATGGGCGAACGTTCGTCGCGTCAGGCCATTGGCCAACTGGCACTTAACCTGTTCAAGAACAAAGCCGTAGAACGGGTGATCGTTGCCGGCCTGCCGAAGTCCCGGGCGGCGATGCACCTGGACACCGTGTTCAGTTTCTGCGACCGCGACCTGGTGACGATCTTCCCCGAAGTGGTCAACCAGATCGTCGCGTTCACCCTGCGCCCTGATGAAAGCAAACAGGGCGGCATCGACATTCGCCGCGAAGAAACCAGCTTCCTTGACACGGTGGCCGCCGCGCTCAACCTCAAAGCGCTGCGCGTCGTGGAAACCGGCGGCAACAGCTTCGCCGCCGAACGCGAGCAATGGGACGACGGCAACAACGTGGTGGCCGTGGAGCCCGGCGTAGTGATCGGTTATGACCGCAACACCTACACCAACACCCTGCTGCGCAAGGCCGGCGTGGAGGTCATCACCATCAGCGCCGGTGAACTCGGCCGCGGTCGTGGCGGCGGCCATTGCATGACCTGCCCGATCATTCGCGACCCTATCGACTATTGATTCAGGTGCCCTGCTGCGCGCTTATAAAGCGTGAAGCAGGCGGATTACCGAACCCAAGGAGATCCAAAATGGCTTTTAACATGCGTAACCGCAGCCTGCTCTCGCTGATGCACCACACTACCCGCGAGCTGAATTACCTGCTGGACCTTTCCCGTGACCTCAAACGCGCCAAATACACCGGCACCGAGCGTCCACACCTGAAAGGCAAGAACATCGCGCTGATCTTTGAAAAAACCTCGACCCGCACCCGTTGCGCTTTTGAGGTCGCAGCCCACGATCAGGGCGCCCACGTCACCTACATCGACCCGGTATCGTCGCAGATCGGCCACAAGGAAAGCATGAAGGACACTGCCCGCGTACTGGGGCGGATGTTCGACGCCATCGAATACCGTGGCTTCGCACAGGAAATTGTCGAGGAGCTGGCCAAGTTTGCCGGCGTGCCCGTGTTCAACGGTCTGACCGCTGAATTCCATCCGACGCAAATGATCGCCGACACCCTGACCATGCGCGAGCACAGCGACAAGCCGCTGCATCAGATCAGCTACGCCTACCTGGGCGATGCGCGCTACAACATGGGCAATTCTTTGCTGATGATCGGCGCCAAACTGGGCATGGACGTGCGCATCGCCGCACCGAAGGCGCTATGGCCGCATCAGGATTTCATCGATCAGTGCAAAGGTTTCGCCGAAGAAAGCGGCGCTCGCATCACCATCACCGAAGATCCCAAAGCGGCGGTCAAGGATGTCGACTTCATTCACACCGATATCTGGGTGTCGATGGGCGAGCCGGTGGAAGCGTGGGATGAGCGCATCGAGCAATTGCTGCCGTATCAGGTCAACGCCGACATGATGAAAGCCTCGGGTAACCCGCGGGTGAAATTCATGCACTGCCTGCCGGCGTTTCACAACAGTGAAACCAAGGTTGGCAAGGACATCGCCGCGCGCTATCCGCACCTGGCCAATGGCGTTGAAGTGACGGAAGAAGTCTTCGAATCGCCGGCCAACATCGCCTTCGAGCAAGCGGAAAACCGCATGCACACGATCAAGGCGATTCTGGTCTCGGCGCTGGCGGATATCTGAGGATCAATGCGGTTGGCTCTTTGTGGGAGCGTGGCTTGCCCGCGATAGGATCACCTTCCGAGTACCTGATACACCGAGGTGTCTGCATCGCGGGCAAGCCACGCTCCCACAGGAACTGTGTTGCCCGTACCCATTTCTGAAGGACAGCATTATGCGTATCGTCGTCGCCCTGGGCGGTAACGCCCTGCTCCGCCGTGGTGAACCCATGACTGCGGACAATCAACGCGCCAATATCCGCGTCGCCACCGAACAGATCGCCCGGATCCACGCCGGCAACGAACTGGTCATCGCCCATGGCAATGGCCCACAGGTGGGGCTGCTGTCGCTGCAGGCGGCCGCCTACACCTCCGTTTCGCCTTACCCGCTGGACGTGCTCGGCGCCGAAACCGAAGGCATGATCGGCTACATCATCGAACAGGAACTGGGCAATCTGCTGGATTTTGAAGTGCCGTTTGCCACCTTGCTCACTCAGGTTGAAGTCGATGCCAACGACCCGGCCTTCCACAACCCGACCAAACCGATCGGCCCGGTGTACGGCAAAGCCGAAGCGGAGAAACTCGCCGCCGAGAAAGGCTGGGCGATTGCCCCTGATGGCGATAAATTCCGTCGCGTGGTGGCCAGCCCGAGACCGAAACGCATCTTCGAAATCCGTCCGATCAAATGGCTGCTGGAAAAAGGCAGCATCGTGATTTGTGCCGGCGGCGGCGGCATCCCGACGATGTACGGTCCGCACGGCAAGCTGCAAGGTGTCGAAGCGGTCATCGACAAGGATTTGTGCTCGGCACTGCTAGCCGAACAGCTCGACAGCGATTTGCTAGTGATCGCCACCGACGTCAACGCGGCCTTCATCGACTTCGGCAAACCGACGCAAAAAGCCATCGGCCAGGCGCACCCGGACGAAATGGAAAAACTCGGCTTCGCTGCCGGCTCCATGGGACCCAAGGTTCAGGCCGCCTGCGAATTCGCCCGCCATACTGGAAAAACCGCCGTGATCGGTTCACTCTCGGACATCGAAGCAATCGTCCAGGGCACGGCCGGCACGCGCATCAGCACGGCGAAACCTGGCATTACCTATCTATAAGGAGAGACGTCAATGGCAACGTTCGAGCCCGGTCACTTGCACATCGAGCGTCATGCGCTGACTCCTGATGATGTCAGCTACAACGTGCACCTCGACTATGAGGTCGCGCCGGATCCCAAGGGCGGCAAAGGAATACAGTTCACCCTGCATGGCAGCATGCAGGGAAAGGACATGACGGAGACCTTCTTTCTGCCCAAGGTAGAGGCTTACAACTTTGCTCGCGATGTGACCCGGATTGCCGAGCAGTACGGGATTCCGAAGGCACACAGCCAGATCGGATCAGTGCACAAGCATTACGATTTGATGTTCGAAGACATCCGGCAGAAATTGAATATGCAATCCGGAGATCCGGTGAATCTGGAGCATTTCGAATAACCCGAACTCACCACGTTCCCCCTGTGGGAGCGAGCCTGCTCGCGAAAGCCTTTTATCAGTCGATATCTCCATGTCTGAGACACCGCTTTCGCGAGCAGGCTCGCTCCCACAGGGACCTGTGTTGTGACGAAAATCCTCGTAAATTTCACCATTCACCCGCCCCAAGGCATACTTGCCACCCTCCGCACGCCAGAACCCGAACCGCCCCATGCGTATCCACGTCAGCTTCATCGACCGCGTCGGCATTACCCAGGAAGTCCTGGCCTTGCTCGGTGGGCGCAATCTCAATCTCGATGCAGTGGAAATGGTCCCGCCCAACGTCTATATCGACGCACCGACCCTGAGCACGGATGTGCTCGAAGAGTTGCGTGAGGCGTTGCTCAGCGTGCGCGGCGTGCAGGCGATGACCGTGGTCGACATCCTCCCCGGGCAGCGCCGGCACTTGCAGCTCGATGCATTGCTGGCCGCTATGACCGACCCGGTCCTGGCCGTGGACAGTGCCGGCAAAGTCTTGCTGGCGAACCCGGCGCTGATTTCCCTGTACGGACGTGAACCTGCCGGTGAAAGCGTCGCCGAGCTGTTCGCCGACCCGGCGCTGCTCGATGCCTTGCTGGAAAACGGCTTCCGCCTGCCGCTGCGCGAGATCACCGTCAACGGCCAGACCCTGCTGCTCGATGCCACGCCGATCACCGATGCCGGTGCGCTGCTCACGCTGTATCAACCGAACCGCATCGGCGAGCGCCTCTCGGCGTTACACCATGACCATGCCGAAGGCTTTGATGCGCTGCTCGGCGAGTCCCCCGCGATTCGAACGCTCAAGGCCCGCGCCCAACGCGTGGCCGCACTCGACGCGCCGCTGTTGATCCAGGGCGAAACCGGCACTGGCAAAGAACTGGTTGCCCGCGCCTGCCACGCGATCAGCGCGCGGCACAGTTCGCCGTTCCTTGCTTTGAACTGCGCGGCATTGCCGGAGAACCTCGCCGAAAGCGAGCTGTTCGGCTACGCCCCCGGCGCCTTCACCGGTGCGCAACGCGGGGGCAAGCCAGGGCTCATGGAACTGGCCAACCAAGGCACGGTGTTTCTCGATGAGATCGGTGAGATGTCACCGTACCTGCAGGCCAAATTGCTGCGCTTTCTCAACGACGGCAGCTTCCGCCGGGTAGGCGGTGATCGTGAGGTAAAGGTCAACGTGCGAATACTTAGCGCGACCCACCGCAACCTGGAAAAAATGGTCAGCGAGGGCACCTTCCGCGAAGACCTGTTCTACCGCCTCAACGTCCTTAACGTGGAAGTTCCGCCGTTGCGCGAACGCGGTCAGGACATTCTCTTGCTCGCGCGCTATTTCATGCAGCAGGCCTGCGCGCAGATCCAGCGGCCGGTCTGTCGCCTGGCGCCGGGCACCTACCCTGCCCTGCTCGACAACCGCTGGCCGGGCAATGTGCGGCAACTGCAAAACGTGATTTTCCGGGCGGCGGCGATTTGCGAAAGCAGCCTGGTGGACATCGGCGACCTCGACATTGCCGGCACCTCGGTCGCGCGGCAGAACGACGTCGAGATCGACAGCCTGGAACAGGCGGTGGAAGCGTTCGAAAAAACCCTGCTGGAAAAACTCTACGTCAGTTATCCATCGACCCGCCAATTGGCCAGTCGCCTGCAGACTTCGCACACCGCGATTGCCCATCGCCTGCGCAAGTACGGGATTTCCAACAAGCCGTAAGGCTGAAAATACACTCTCAACGCCAGCACTTACCCTGTGGTAGCGAGCCTGCTCGCGATAGGGGTATGTCAGTCAACACATGCATGGCTGACACATCGATATCGCGAGCAGCCTCGCTCGCACAGGATCTGTGCACAGCCTGAGAAACTCATCAAAAACGACCTCCACCTGTACTGAAAGCGCTACAGCGGAACGATATCGCTACACCCCACCTCGGCCTCGCTTGCGCAAGGCTTTGATCCCTCAAAGCTTTTTTCACTCCCATAGTGCGTAGCGATTTCGCTACAGCTGGGCAAATCAAGATTCGCTAAAAATCTCTAACACATTGAATCACATGATAAAACTGACTTTGGCAGCGATCTTGCTAGTTCATCCGCCATAAATCCGGGCCTAGCCCAAGCATTCATCGCGTCCACCAGACGAGTCTGGCCCCTTAGGAGTTTCCATGAGCGAGTTGCGTTTTACTGAAGATCACGAATGGCTGCGCACTGAAGCTGATGGCACCGTCACCGTCGGCATCACCGCTTTCGCGCAGAACGCCTTGGGCGACGTGGTTTTCGTACAACTGCCTGAGCTGCAGTCCTACGACAAAGGCGCAGAGGCTGCCACCGTTGAATCGGTAAAAGCCGCCAGCGGAGTGTACATGCCGCTTGATGGCGACGTGCTGGAAGTGAACCCGGCACTGGACAGCAGCCCTGAACTCGTCAACGAAGACCCACTGGGCGAAGGTTGGTTCTTCCGCTTCCAGCCATCCGATGCGTCTGCGGTAGCCAAACTGCTCGATCAAGACGCGTACGACCGTCTGATCAAAGCCAACGCCGAAGCCTGAGGAGCGCTGACATGACTCAAGTAAATCCTGCTGTAAACGTTAGCACCGCCAACGAATTCATCGCGCGCCACATCGGCCCGCGCGCAGGCGATGAGCAAGCGATGCTCAACAGCCTCGGTTTCGACTCGCTGGAAGCCCTGAGCGCCAGCGTCATTCCGGAGAGCATCAAAGGCACGAGCGTGCTGGGCATGGACGACGGCCTGAGCGAAGCCGATGCACTGGCGATGATCAAAGGGATCGCCGCCAAGAACCAGCTGTTCAAAACCTATATCGGACAAGGCTACTACGGCACTCACACGCCGTCGCCAATCCTGCGCAACCTGCTGGAAAATCCGGCCTGGTACACCGCGTACACGCCGTATCAGCCAGAAATTTCCCAGGGTCGTCTCGAAGCGCTGTTGAATTTCCAGACCCTGATCAGCGATCTGACCGGCCTGCCGATCGCCAACGCCTCGCTGCTCGACGAAGCTACCGCCGCTGCCGAAGCCATGACCTTCTGCAAACGCCTGAGCAAGAACAAAGGCAGCCACGCGTTTTTCGCTTCGGTGCATTGCCACCCGCAAACCCTTGACGTGCTGCGCACCCGCGCCGAGCCGCTGGGTATCGACGTGGTCGTCGGCGACGAACGCGAACTGACTGACGTGACGCCGTTCTTCGGCGCCCTGCTGCAATACCCGGCGAGCAACGGCGATGTATTCGATTACCGCGAGCTGACCGAACGCTTCCACGCCGCCAACGCGCTGGTCGCGGTGGCCGCTGATCTGCTGGCACTGACCGTGCTGACCCCGCCGGGAGAATTCGGCGCCGACGTGGCCATTGGCAGCGCGCAACGCTTCGGCGTGCCGCTGGGCTTCGGTGGTCCGCACGCAGCATACTTCTCCACCAAAGATGCGTTCAAGCGCGACATGCCCGGCCGTCTGGTCGGTGTTTCCGTCGACCGTTTCGGCAAGCCGGCCCTGCGCCTGGCAATGCAGACCCGCGAGCAACACATCCGCCGTGAGAAAGCCACGTCGAACATCTGCACCGCCCAGGTCCTGTTGGCCAACATCGCCAGCATGTACGCCGTGTACCACGGCCCGAAAGGCCTGACGCAGATTGCCAACCGCGTGCATCACCTGACCGCGATTCTGGCCAAAGGCTTGAACGCACTGGGCTTGAAGGTTGAGCAAGAAAGCTTCTTCGACACCCTGACCCTGAACACTGGCGCCAACACCGCCAAGCTGCACGACAAGGCTCACGCCCAGCAGATCAACCTGCGCGTCGTGGATGCCGAACGTCTGGGCCTGTCCCTGGACGAAACCACCTCGCAACCTGACGTGGAAACCCTGTGGGCCCTGCTGGCCGAGGGCAAAACCCTGCCGGACTTCGCCGCCCTTGCCGCTTCTGTTGCCAGCACCATCCCTGCCGCTCTGGTTCGCCAATCGCCCATCCTCAGCCACCCGGTGTTCAACCGTTATCATTCCGAAACCGAGCTGATGCGCTACCTGCGCAAGCTCGCCGACAAGGACCTGGCGCTGGATCGGACCATGATCCCGCTCGGCTCCTGCACCATGAAACTCAACGCCGCCAGTGAAATGATCCCGGTCACCTGGGCTGAATTCGGTGCCCTGCACCCGTTCGCCCCGGCTGAGCAAAGCGCTGGCTACCAGCAACTGACCGACGAACTGGAAGCGATGCTCTGCGCCGCCACCGGTTACGACGCGATTTCGCTGCAACCCAATGCCGGTTCGCAAGGCGAGTACGCCGGTCTGCTGGCAATCCGTGCCTACCACCAGAGCCGTGGCGACGACCGTCGCGACATCTGCCTGATCCCGTCGTCTGCCCACGGCACCAACCCGGCAACCGCCAACATGGCCGGTATGCGCGTGGTCGTGACCGCGTGCGATGCGCGCGGCAACGTCGACATCGAAGACCTGCGCGCCAAGGCCATCGAGCACCGCGAACACCTCGCCGCGCTGATGATCACCTACCCGTCGACCCACGGCGTGTTCGAAGAAGGCATCCGCGAAATCTGCGGCATCATTCATGACCACGGCGGCCAGGTATACATCGACGGCGCCAACATGAACGCGATGGTCGGCCTCTGCGCGCCGGGCAAATTTGGCGGCGATGTCTCGCACCTGAATCTGCACAAGACCTTCTGCATCCCCCACGGTGGTGGCGGCCCGGGCGTCGGCCCGATCGGCGTGAAATCGCACCTGACGCCGTTCCTGCCGGGCCACGCCCACATGGAACGCAAGGAAGGCGCAGTGTGTGCGGCACCGTTCGGCAGCGCGAGCATTCTGCCGATCACCTGGATGTACATTCGGATGATGGGCGGCGCGGGTCTGAGACGCGCTTCGCAATTGGCGATTCTCAACGCCAACTACATTTCCCGTCGCCTCGAAGAGCATTACCCGGTGCTCTACACCGGCAGCAACGGTCTGGTTGCGCACGAATGCATCCTTGATCTGCGTCCGCTCAAAGACAGCAGCGGCATCAGCGTCGATGACGTCGCCAAACGCCTGATCGACTTCGGCTTCCACGCGCCGACCATGTCGTTCCCGGTCGCTGGCACCCTGATGATCGAGCCGACCGAAAGCGAATCCAAGGAAGAACTGGACCGCTTCTGCGACGCGATGGTCCGCATCCGCGAAGAAATCCGCGCGGTGGAAAACGGCACGCTGGACAAGCAAGACAACCCGCTGAAAAACGCCCCGCACACTGCAGCGGAAATCGTTGGCGAGTGGACGCATCCCTATACCCGCGAACAAGCGGTATACCCGGTTGCTTCACTGATCGATGGCAAATACTGGCCACCGGTCGGTCGTGTCGACAACGTGTTTGGCGATCGCAACCTGGTGTGCGCCTGCCCGTCGATCGAAAGCTACGCTTAAGCCTCTGAGGGAGCGGCACACCGCTCCTCCGTAGGCGCTGTCGAGTGCAACGAGGCTGCGATCTTTTGATCTTGATTTCAAAAGCAGGATCAAAAGATCGCAGCCTCCGGCAGCTCCTGCAAAATGCCCCGTGTAATCTGCGTCCATAACAAGAAACCGGAGAACAACCATGGCTTTAAGCGTGTTCGACCTGTTCAAGATTGGCATCGGTCCGTCCAGCTCGCACACCGTCGGCCCCATGCGCGCAGCGGCACGCTTTGCCGAAGGTCTGCGGCGGGAAAACCTGCTGGCCGCGACCGCTGTGGTCAAGGTTGAACTCTATGGTTCTCTTGGCGCCACCGGCAAAGGCCACGGCAGCGACAAGGCCGTGTTGCTCGGCCTGGAAGGCGAACATCCGGACACGGTGGACACCGAAACCGTCGCCGCGCGTCTCCTGGACATTCGCGGCAACGGCCGTCTGAACCTGCTTGGCGAGCACAGCATTGCGTTCAACGAAAAAGAACACTTGGCGATGATTCGCAAACCGTTGGCCTACCACCCCAACGGCATGATTTTTCGTGCGTTCGACGCGGCGGGATTGCAAATCCGCAGTCGCGAGTACTATTCGGTGGGCGGCGGTTTTGTGGTCGATGAAGATGCGGCCGGTGCCGACCGTATCGTCGAAGACGCGACGCCACTGACCTTCCCGTTCAAAAGCGCCAAGGACCTGCTGGGTCACTGCACCACTTACGGCTTGTCGATCAGCCAAGTGATGTTGACCAACGAAAGTGCCTGGCGCCCTGAAGCCGAAACCCGCGCCGGCCTGCTGAAGATCTGGCAAGTGATGCAGGACTGCGTCACGGCAGGCTGCCGCAACGAGGGGATCCTGCCTGGGGGCTTGAAGGTCAAGCGCCGGGCGGCCGCGCTGCATGCGCAATTGTGCAAGAACCCGGAATCGTCATTGCGCGATCCACTGTCGGTGCTGGACTGGGTCAACCTCTACGCCTTGGCGGTCAACGAGGAAAATGCCAACGGTGGGCGCGTCGTCACCGCGCCGACCAATGGCGCGGCCGGGATCATCCCGGCGGTGCTGCATTACTACATGCGCTTCATTCCCGGCGCGAACGATGACGGTGTCGTGCGTTTCCTTCTGACCGCCGCCTCGATCGGCATTCTGTACAAGGAGAACGCCTCGATCTCCGGCGCCGAAGTCGGTTGTCAGGGCGAGGTCGGCGTCGCCTGCTCGATGGCGGCCGGCGCCCTGTGCGAAGTGCTCGGCGGTAGCGTACAGCAAGTGGAAAACGCTGCGGAAATCGGCATGGAACACAACCTCGGCCTGACCTGCGATCCGATTGGCGGACTGGTGCAAGTGCCTTGCATCGAGCGCAATGCCATGGGCTCGGTCAAGGCAATCAATGCCGTACGCATGGCTCTGCGCGGCGACGGTCAGCACTTCGTCTCGCTCGACAAGGTCATCCGCACCATGCGCCAGACCGGCGCCGACATGAAAAGCAAATACAAGGAAACCGCCCGTGGCGGTTTGGCGGTCAACATCATCGAGTGCTGATGCGCGCTTGCTGCATGAGCACACTTTTTTTCAGGAGCTGGATATGTCCACCGAACAAATGTTGAAAACCCCGTTGCACGCTCTGCACATCGAACTCGGTGCCCGCATGGTGCCGTTTGCCGGTTATGACATGCCCGTGCAATATCCGCTCGGCGTGATGAAAGAGCACCAGCACACCCGTGAACAGGCCGGCTTGTTCGACGTTTCGCACATGGGGCAAATTCGTCTGACCGGTGCCGACGCCGCCAAGGCCCTGGAAACCCTGGTGCCGGTAGACATCGTCGATTTGCCGGTCGGCATGCAGCGCTACGCAATGTTCACCAACGAAACGGGCGGCATCCTCGACGATCTGATGGTCGCCAATCTCGGTAATGACGAACTGTTCCTGGTGGTCAACGCGGCATGCAAGGCTCAGGACCTCGCGCACCTGCGTCAACACATCGGCGACCAATGCACCATCGAACCGCTGTTCGAAGAGCGCGCGCTGCTGGCACTGCAGGGGCCGGCGGCGGTGGCCGTCCTTGCACGTCTGGCGCCTGAAGTGGCAAAGATGACCTTCATGCAGTTCACCCGCGTGGAACTGCTGGGTGTCGAATGCTTTGTCAGCCGTTCGGGCTACACCGGTGAAGACGGTTTCGAAATCTCTGTACCGGCGGCCAAGGCCGAAGCCCTGGCTCGCGCCCTGCTGGCCGAAACTGAAGTGGCAGCCATCGGCCTTGGCGCTCGCGACTCTCTACGCCTGGAAGCCGGCCTGTGCCTCTACGGGCACGACATGAATGCCGAGACCTCGCCGATAGAAGCCAGCTTGCTGTGGGCCATCTCCAAGCCTCGTCGCGCGGATGGCGCGCGGGCCGGCGGATTCCCAGGTGCGCAAAACATTTTCGCGCAGCAGCAGGCCGGCGTCCGCCGCAAGCGCGTGGGCCTGTTGCCTCAGGAGCGCACGCCGGTGCGTGAAGGCGCAGAGATCGTCAACGAAGCCGGTGAAATCATCGGCAGCGTTTGCAGCGGCGGCTTTGGCCCAACCTTGGGGGCCCCCTTGGCGATGGGCTATGTGGACAGCGCGTTTACCACACTGGATACGCCGGTGTGGGCAATCGTTCGTGGAAAAAAAGTACCCCTGCTTGTAAGCAAAATGCCATTTGTGCCGCAGCGCTACTTCCGTGGTTGATTGACTGTTTCTATAAGTAACGCGGTTGCGTTAACAGTGCACTACTGTGTAACGCAACTGCCATAAAACGGTGCACTGGTTCGATCCATGCTTCGAATATGAACTGTGGTTATAACGATCGAAAACAATTGAACAGACACCTCTACAGCGGCAACTAAGGAACCGACTAGTGCCATCAACGTGAGTAAAACCGGGCCTCTCACAGGGCTTGTTTTTTCTCCTGAAGTTGGCGTAGAGTTTGTCCACTGTGTTTGCATGGGTCGCTTGGAATCGTGACCTGGGCAGTAGCCTACAAGTTAGCTACATCCCGTTCGACGTCTTCTTACTCTCCTGCAACCAGCCCAGTACTCTTTCACAAGAAAGAGGCTGTCATTAATTTAGCGTCAAAGGAAATAAGAAATGTCCCAACGTCAGAGCGGTACCGTCAAGTGGTTTAACGACGAGAAAGGTTTTGGTTTTATCACTCCAGAAAGCGGGCCGGATCTGTTCGTGCATTTCCGCGCTATTCAGGGCAACGGCTTCAAGAGCCTGAAAGAAGGCCAGAAGGTGACCTTCGTTGCAGTGCAAGGCCAGAAAGGCATGCAGGCTGACGAGGTTCAGGCAGAAGCTTAATCTTCTGTAACGAAAAAGCCCCTGATGCTGACATCAGGGGCTTTTTTATGCGCTTAAATCCGTAAAATGGCGTTCCTTTGAACGAGAGCCCTTCCATGTCGAAACATCTGCTGCAACCTCAGGGAGAATTTCCCGCCGCGACCCTGGGTCGTCGTCTGGCAGCGATGTTCTACGATTTTCTGTTGTGCACTGCTCTGCTGATCGTCACCAGCGGCGTATACAAGATGATTCAGATGGCGATCATCGGCGAAGAGAGAATGCGCGCACTGACCGAGGCGGGAGCACTGGACGGCGACCCCTTGCTGTCTACGGTATTGCTGTTTGTACTGTTCGGATTTTTTGCCAAGTTCTGGACCTGGTCGGGTCAGACCCTGGGCATGCAAGTGTGGTCGATTCGCGTGCAGAATGCCGATGGCTCCTCAATCAGCCTGTGGCAGGCGCTACTGCGATTTGTCGTGTCGATCGCTTCGCTACTGTGTGTCGGGCTCGGGTTCTTCTGGTCGGCCTTCGACAAACAGAAGCGCAGCTGGCATGACATGTATTCCAACACGCAACTCGTCCGCATCCCGAAGAAGACCAAGTGATTGCGCAGAGCAAAAAATCACTGCGGGAGCGAGCCTCCTCGCGAAGACGGCATATCAGCAAACATTAATGTCGACTGACACTCCCTCTTCGCGAGCAGGCTCGCTCCCACAGTTTATGCGACGTGACTGACAGACCTCAGGCGTTCCCCGCCAACTTCATGCGCGCGGCCTGGTTAAAGTCCAGCATCCGCTTCAGAGGTCTAATGGCTTGCGGGATCAAGGCTGGATCGACAAAGATTTCGTCCGTACCCTCTTTCAGGCACTTCAGCATGCGCTCAAGCGTATTCATCGCCATCCACGGACAATGCGCGCAACTGCGGCACGCCGCGCCGTTACCGGCGGTTGGCGCTTCTATGAAGACCTTGTCCGGACACAGTTGCTGCATTTTGTAGAAAATACCGCGGTCGGTGGCAACGATCAGCGTCTTGTTCGGCAGACTCTGCGCTGCAGCAATCAACTGACTGGTGGAACCCACGGCGTCCGCGAGTTCGATGACCGAAGTGGGCGATTCCGGGTGCACAAGGATCGCAGCGTCCGGGTACAGCGCCTTCATGTCTTCGAGCTGCTTGGACTTGAACTCTTCGTGAACGATGCAGGCACCGTCCCACAGCAGCATATCCGCGCCGGTCTTTCGCTGGATGTAGGTGCCCAGATGCTTGTCCGGCCCCCAGATAATCGTTTCGCCGTTGTCCATCAGGCTTTCAACGATTTCGAGGGCGCAACTTGATGTCACCACCCAGTCCGCCCGGGCTTTGACCGCTGCCGACGTGTTGGCGTAAACCACCACGGTACGCTCCGGGTGCTGATCGCAAAACGCCGAAAACTCTTCCACCGGGCAACCCAGGTCCAGCGAACAGGTCGCTTCCAGGGTCGGCATCAGCACACGTTTTTCCGGGTTGAGAATTTTCGCGGTTTCACCCATGAACTTGACGCCGGCAACCACTACGGTCTTGGCCGGGTGAGCATTGCCAAAGCGGGCCATCTCCAGTGAATCGGAGACACAACCACCGGTCTCTTCGGCCAGAGCCTGAATAACCGGATCACAATAGAAATGAGCAACCAGCACTGCGTCCTGAGCTTTGAGCTCGGCGGCGATGGCGGAACGGTAATAAGCCTCCTCATCAGCGGTCAGCGGCTTGGGCTGCTTGGCATCGAGGTGGGCTTGCACCAGAAGGCGTTCGGAAATCTGCGTCATGTTCGCAAGACCTGCAGGCGCATTCGCGCGAAAGTCGAGTATACACCCGGCTCCGGACCCATCAGGGTACCGCCGGGAAAGTGAGTATCATCAGGCACGGACATCGTTGTGGCTGCGCAAGGCTACAGAATATCCCGAGGATGCAAAAGATGATTCTGACCTGTGTTACGCGGTGCAGCTCAGTATCGGTTCGAACTCAAATCGCGGGCAAAAAAAAATCCGGAAATCCTCACTTGCGTGGGCCTTCCAGACTTTTAAAACTGCTACAAAAATGGTGGGTCGTGTGGGATTCGAACCTACGACCAATTGGTTAAAAGCCAACTGCTCTACCAACTGAGCTAACGACCCGCTGTGTGGTGGCGCGTATAATACTGATTTCTAAGGACTATTCAACACCTAATTTGAAATAAATCAGAAATAAGGCGTTGGATCGGTGATTCCAGCCGCTGCGAAGCCTTCTGCACGCAATCTGCAGCTATCGCATTTACCGCACGCACGGCCGTTATCATCAGCCTGATAGCAGGAAACAGTGAGACCGTAATCAACCCCCAGCTTTACGCCCGCCTGGACAATCTGTGCCTTGCTCAGGTTTTGCAGCGGCGCCTGAATGCGGAAACCGTTGCCTTCCACGCCGGCCTTGGTTGCCAGATTGGCCATGCGCTCGAAAGACTCGATGAATTCAGGGCGGCAATCCGGGTACCCGGAATAGTCCACGGCGTTCACACCAATAAAGATGTCACGCGCGCCGAGCACTTCAGCCCAACCCAGTGCCAGCGACAGGAATACCGTGTTACGCGCTGGCACGTAAGTGACTGGAATCCCCTCGCCCAGCTCCTCCGGAATGTCGATGCTGTTATCTGTCAGTGCCGAGCCACCCATGCCATCCAGGTTGAGACCGATCACCTTGTGCTCGACCACACCGAGGTCTTTGGCAACACGCGCGGCGGCGTGCAATTCGGCATGCGAGCGCTGCCCGTAATCGAAGCTCATGGTGTAGCAGCGGTAGCCTTCGTCGCGGGCCATGGCCACCACAGTAGCTGAGTCGAGGCCACCGGACAGCAGGATAACCGCACGTTTTTCAGCAGTATTCAGTGGTTCAGTCATGTCAGCGCCCCGGTTCATCATTCCAAAGATATTTATGTAGCTGCAATTGCAAACGCACTGGCAAATTGTCAGCTACGATCCAATCCGCCAGTTCGCGCGCATTCAAATCATGGTGACTTGGCGAGAACAGGACTTCACCGGCGCGTCGGTCGAGACCGAACTGAATCAGCTTGGAAACCGCCCAGTCATAGTCCTCCCGCGAGCAGATGACAAACTTCACCTGATCGTTCGGCGTCAGCAGTTCGATGTTCTCGTAGCGATTGCGATGAGCTTCTTTCGAGCCCGGCGTTTTCAGATCGACCACGCGACTGACCCGGGAATCTACCGCCGAGATATCGAGAGCACCACTGGTTTCCAGTGACACCTCGTAACCGGCGTCGCACAACTGCTTGAGCAATGGAATGGCGTTGGGCTGAGCTAATGGCTCGCCGCCCGTGACGCAAACGTAACGCGGACGAAAACCGGCCACTTGCTCAAAGATGTCGTCGAGCGAGCGTACAGTACCGCCACTGAAGGCGTAGGCGCTGTCACAGTATTGGCAACGCAAGGGACAACCGGTGAGGCGTACAAAAACAGTAGGCAGCCCGGCCGTCCGTGTTTCACCCTGTAACGAGTAAAAAACTTCGGTGATTCTCAATGTGTCTTGCATATTCGCCACGGGCGTAACAGCTAAACAGGCTGTCCGCCTCCGTCAGGCACTTCCAGAAACCCCGCCAACGCGCAGGCCCCAGGAAGCGTGTTTCAGAAAAAGGGCGTAAATTCTAACGAAAAAACCCGCGACAAGCGCGGGTTTCTTCGAAACCAGTCAAGCAACCTTACATGCGCTGCAGATCGCGTTGGGCGAGCTGAGCAGCGGAAGTACCCGGGTACTGCGACACCACCTGCTGCAGAATGCCTTTGACCTTGTCGGCATGACCAAGGCGGCGCTCTACATCAGCCAGCTTGTACAGCGAGTCAGGCACTTTGTTGTGCTTGGGATACAGCTGCGAAACCTTGGCAAACGCCTGACCTGCACCTTGCAGATCGCCTTTGGCCAGATTGACTTCGCCCAACCAATACTGGGCATTGCCCGAATACTGACTGTTAGGGTATTTGCGCAGGAAAGCGGCGAAGGCCTGACTGGCCTTGTCGAAATCCTTGGCTTTGATCAAGTCGAAGGCTGCATCGTAATACAGTTTTTCCTTCGCTGGATCAGCCGGCTCGCTACCTGCGGCCGGTGCAGTGGCAGCGGTGGCCGCCCCAGCGCCAGCTGCGGCACCAGGATCACCACCGGTTGAAGAATTCTCAGGAGTTGCGGCTGGTGCTACGCCGGATCCTATGCGCCGATCAAGATCCTGGTATCGCTCCAGGCTTTCCTGCTTCATGCGCGCTACATCGTTTTGCAGAACTTCGATGATGCCTTGTTGGCGCGAGATCTGCTCCTGCATCGATTGCAGTTGGTTGAACAGCTCGCCCTGTGCCGAGACAGGGGCCGAAACCCCTCCCCCGGCATAGGCGCCGTTCGTACCGTAACCCGCAGGCGGATAACTACTCCCGCTATTGTTATAGCCGGTATTGTTGTCGACCACAGGAACCGCAGCCCACACCGCAAGCGGTGCGAGACTGAGGGCCAAAACAGTTACAGCACGACGGCACGTTCGCATGGCGAATTACTTACGCAGTTCGACGCGACGGTTTTGAGCCCAGGACTGCTCGTCGTTGCCGGTAGCAACTGGACGCTCTTCGCCGTAGGAAACCAGTTCCAGCTGAGCTGGGGAAACACCTTGCAGTACCAGGTAACGCTGAACGGCTTTCGCACGACGCTCGCCCAGTGCCATGTTGTACTCACGAGTACCACGTTCGTCGGTGTTGCCTTCCAGAACAACGCGAGCGCCGTTTGCTTTCAGGTCTTTGGCGTGAACGTCCAGAGCGCGCATGGCTTCTGGCTTCAGGTCCGAACTGTCGTATTCGAAGTAGAAGGTGGTGATTGCGCGCAGAGCAGCTTCTTCGCTCAGGGAACCGTCAACGGCACCGGTATTTGCGCCGTAACCAGCGTTTGGATCAACAGCTGCGCCTTCACCGGCATTGTCGCCGCCTTTAGACGAGCAACCAACGGCTACGGACAAAGCCAGAGCCAGAGCAGCAAACTTACCAAACTTCAGCATTTCCATCGTGAAACTCCTAATGAACCCCAGTGTGTGTCAAGTAAAACGGTAAAGCGCCGCGTCAGTTCAGGTAAGGGGACCAGGAAGGTTCTCTGACTTCGCCTTGTGCGGTAGGAAGCGGGAGCCTTACGCGTCCATTAATGGACACGAGCATCAAGACTCCCCGGCCCTGCTGGCGGGTGGCGTAGATTACCATGGTGCCGTTGGGCGCAACAGTAGGCGACTCGTCCAGAGTGCTATCAGTTAGAATTTTTACACTTCCGCGCTGCAAATCCTGGGCCGCGACCTTGAAATTAGTGAAGCCGTCCTGACGATGGATCATCACCAGGGTCTTCTCATCAGCCGAAAGCTTCGGATTTGCGTTGTAGTTACCGATAAAGGTCACGCGTTCCGCACCACCACCACTTGCGCTGGTTTTATAGATTTGCGGTTTACCGCCACGGTCGGAAGTGAAGTAGATAGTCGAACCATCCTTGCCCCAGAACGGTTCGGTATTGATGCCAGGACCATTGGTGACGCGAGTGATCTGACGCGAACCCAGGTTCATCACATAGATGTCCGGGTTGCCGTCTTTCGACAGTACGAAAGCCAGGCGATTGCCATCCGGCGACCAGGCCGGGGCGCCATTCAGGCCTTCGAAGTTGGTGATCTGCTCACGGCGACCGGTGTCGATGTTCTGCATGAAGATGCGTGGACGCTTCTGCTCAAACGAAACATAGGCGATGCGCTTGCCATCCGGTGCAAAACGCGGCGACAGGATCGGCTCGCGCGATTGCAGCAGGGTCACGGCGCGCGCACCGTCGTAGTCTGAACGTTGCAGCGTGTAGCGCGTGTTTTTCTCGGAGAAGCGTTCGGCCGTCACGTACAGCAGACGAGTCGAGAACGCACCTTTGATGCCGGTGAGCTTTTCGAACGACTGGTCGGCAATGTAGTGGGACATGTCACGCAACTGGTCAACACTGCCCGACACGCTGCCGGTCAGCACTTGCTGCTCGGTCGCGACGTTGAACAGGGCGTATTGAACCTGCAGGCGACCGCCCGCAGGAGCAATGCTGCCGACCATGACGTACTGGGCACCCAACGCCTTGAAGTCACGGAAGATGATTTCGCTGGCCTGACTCGGCTGGCTGATCATGTTCTGCTTTGGAATCGGCGCGTAATAACCCGAATTACGCAGGTCATTGCCGATGATCTCGGCCATGTCGTCCGGCAGCACGCTGCCGCCCTGGTTGCCGAACGGAACGATGGCGATAGGTGCCGCGCGGTCACTGCCGCTGGTCACCAGAATGTTTTTTTCATCAGCTGTCGCGATACCTGCCAGGCAGCAGATAACGACAAGCATTCCTCGAAGAAGGTTTCTCACAAGGCTAGATCCTCAGGTGTGAATGTCATCTTGAATGAACGATACGGAGCGAAATCGCTCGGCTTCATTCCCTGCATTTCTGTCAAACGTCCAATATTCTTGACCGCTGCAACTGCTGAAGCGTCAAACGGACCGTCGCCACTGGACTTGCCTACGCTGACCGAGGTCACCGTACCGTCCGGCAACATGCCGATTTGCAACACGACCGTCATGCCTTTGCGCGCCGAAGGAGGGCGAGCCCACCCTTCCGCAGCACGGGCACGAATCAGGTCATCGAAACTGCCAGCGACTTCGTCACCCTGCTCATCTGCCAGGGCCTGCTGACGCTGCGGCGTGTCGGAAAGCAGATCTGCCAAGGCCTGAGCCTTTTTCTCTTCGGCGGATTTGCGTGCCGCTTCCTGCGATTTTTTCTTCGCAGCATCGGCAGCAGCTTTCTTCTTCGCGTCTTCGGCGACTTTCTTCTTCGCCTCTTCAGCTTCGGATTTTTTCTTGGCGTCTTCTGCAGCTTTCTTCTTGGCGTCTTCGACGATCTTTTTCTTCGCCTCTTCCGCCGCCGCTTTCTTGGCCTCTTCTTCCGCTGCTTTCTTGGCTTCTTCTTCGGACTTCTTCTTGGCTATATCAGCCAATTGTTTCTCTTCGGCCTTTTTGGCTTCGGCGGTCTTTTTGGCTTCGTCGGCTTTCTTGGCTTCGTCAGCCTTTTTCGCCTCTTCCGCCTTCTTGGTCTCATCGGCCTTCTTGGATTCTTCGGCTTTTTGAGCGGCGTCTTCCTTCTTTTGTTCCGCGGCCTTGATCGCTTCCTGCTCGATCTTCTTCTGTTCCATCTGTTCGACTTCGGTCTGGCGCGCGGCGGATTTCTTCGCCTCACCCGCGATCTTCTGATTGGTCTGGGTGGTCGCCTGACTTTTCGATTTCAGTTGGTAAAGGGTCGCCTGAACAATCGGTTTTGCGGGCGGCAGTTCCGGTGTGAAGGCAAAACTGACGAACAGCATGCCGAACACCAGCACGTGCAGGAAGATCGCCCAGACACTAGGCCAGAAGTAGCTTTCCGAGGCGGACGGCTCTCGCATTTGCTGCATCAGGGCGCCTCGGTAATCAAGCCAACATTACCGACCCCGGCTTTCTGCAATCCGCCCATGGCACCCATGACGGCACCGTAATCGACGGTCTTGTCGCCACGAATGAAGACCTGGGTGCGCTTGCCGCCCTCAGTACCGGCGCGAATGATCTTGGTCACCGCGTCCGTCATCTGCGGCAAGGTCATGGCCTTGTCCTGCTGCTTTTCGGTGTCGACTTCGCTGCCAAGGTTCCAGTAATAGGTCTTGTCAGCCTTGATCGAAATGGTCAGGACCTGGGTGTTGTTGTCCTGCGGCAAGGCTTCGCTGGAAACCTTGGGCAGATCAACTTTCACGCCCTGATTGAGCATCGGCGCGGTCACCATGAAGATGACCAGCAGTACCAGCATCACGTCGATGTAAGGCACCACGTTCATCTCGGCAACCGGCTTGCGCTTTTTGCGAGCTCGAGCGATTAAAGCCATTGGAAATTACCTGCTTATTCTTCGCTGGTGTGCACTTTGCGGTGCAGGATCGCCTGGAATTCATCGGCGAAGGTGTAGTAACGGCCCAGCAAGGTTTCACTGCGCGCAGCAAAACGGTTGTAAGCGATAACGGCCGGGATGGCGGCAAACAGGCCGATTGCCGTAGCAATCAGTGCCTCGGCGATACCCGGAGCCACGGTGGCCAGGGTCGCTTGCTGAGCGGTGGCCAGGCCACGGAAGGAGTTCATGATGCCCCAGACGGTGCCGAACAGACCGATGTACGGGCTGACCGAACCTACGGTGGCGAGGAACGGCAGGCTCTGCTCGAGCTTTTCTTCTTCGCGGGATATGGCGACGCGCATGG
The DNA here is from genome assembly GCF_902497625.1 of Pseudomonas fluorescens. Classification (GTDB taxonomy): domain Bacteria; phylum Pseudomonadota; class Gammaproteobacteria; order Pseudomonadales; family Pseudomonadaceae; genus Aquipseudomonas; species Aquipseudomonas fluorescens_BQ. The sequence continues at coordinate 65,720 of NZ_CABVGX010000018.1, forward strand.
CACGGGCCACGCCTTCCATGATTGCTTCCGGATCAACGCCTGGCTGCTGACGCAGACGGGAGAATTCCTTGAAGCCGGCGCGAAAGATCTGCTCGACGCCCGAGTCCGGATCTGGATTGCTGCCCGCCTGACGGTACAGTTTGGACAGGTCGATACCCGACCAGAAGCGCTCTTCAAAGCTCTCCAGGGCGCGTCGACCGGCACGCAGCAAGTTGCTGCGCTGAAAGATCATGATCCATGAGGTCACCGATGCGGCTACCAGGATCAACATTACCAGTTGCACCACGATACTGGCATTGCTGACCAGGCTCCACATGGAGGAATGGTCGACGACGTTAGCTTCCACGCTTTATCTCCTGCTTTGAGTGTGTACCCGCGCCGCTCACGTCGGCAAAGGCCGCACGTAGAGCTTCGGGAATGGCCCGGGGTTTTAAACTTTCGGTGCGCACGCAGGCCACCCAAAACTGCCCTTCGCAGAGCAGCGCATCATCTGTAGCCCGCCTGACCTGCTGTTTGAAACGCAGGCTGACACGGTTCAATTCGATTACTTCAGCACTTACCAGAAGCTCGTCGTCCAGTCGCGCCGGCGCGAGGTAGCGCGCTTCGCTGGAATGCACGACAAACAACAGGTCCTCCCCTGCCAGCTGGGACTGGGCAAAGCCCAGCTCCCGGAGCCGCTCGGTTCGAGCCCGTTCCATAAACTTGAGGTAATTGACGTAATACACGATGCCGCCCGCGTCGGTGTCTTCGTAATAAACGCGACAACGATGTGCGAACGACTCAAGCCCGTTTTGCGCGCGCATACTCTAGTGCTTACTCCTCAGGTTGCCAATCCGGCCAGGCAACTGTTTTTCATTGTTCTGCGGCTTTCTGGCGAAAGTACGGTCCTAGGACAGCACAATGCCCGAAAATTCATTACGCAAACGTTAATTAATCGTCCACTGCATCGAGGAATTCGTCTACCACGGGCATCTCGCCCAATCGTGACGGAATGTTTAAGCCGAAATGCAGATAGGCATGCCGCGTTACCACCCGCCCCCGCGGAGTGCGCATGATGTAACCCTGCTGGATCAAATAGGGCTCCAGCACGTCTTCAATGGTGTGACGTTCTTCACTGATCGCCGCGGCAAGGCTATCGACCCCGACGGGCCCGCCATCGAACTTCTCGATCATAGTCAACAGCAAGCGTCGATCCTGATGATCGAAACCTCGCTCGTCGACATCCAGCAGATTCAGGGCCAGGTCGGCAATCGGTTTGGTGATGTGCCCCTTGGCCCGGACCTCGGCAAAATCGCGCACCCGTCGCAACAGACGGTTGGCGATCCGCGGAGTTCCACGGGCACGTCGGGCAATTTCAAAGGCGCCTTCGGGATCCAGTGGCAAACCGAGGATGGTTGCCGAGCGACTGACGATGGTTGCGAGGTCGGCGGTGCTGTAAAACTCCAGCCGCTGAACGATGCCGAAACGATCGCGCAACGGGTTGGTCAGCATGCCGGCACGGGTGGTCGCCCCTACCAGCGTGAAGGGTGGCAAATCCAGCTTGATGGAGCGTGCCGCTGGCCCCTCACCGATCATGATGTCGAGCTGAAAATCCTCCATCGCCGGGTACAGCACTTCTTCTACGATCGGCGACAGACGATGGATTTCATCGATGAACAGCACATCGTGCGGCTCGAGATTAGTCAGCAATGCCGCCAGGTCACCGGGACGCTCAAGCACAGGTCCCGATGTGCTTTTGATCGAGACGCCCATTTCCTGCGCAATGATGTTGGCCAGCGTGGTTTTACCCAGGCCTGGCGGGCCGAAAATCAGCGTGTGGTCCAGGGATTCGTTACGACCGCGCGCCGCCTGAATGAACAGTTCCATTTGCTCACGAACGGTCGGCTGACCAATGTATTCGGCCAGGCTGACAGGACGGATCGCCCGGTCTTGCACCTCTTCACGGTCACGGGGGGCAGGCGTGGCGGCAATCAGACGGTCAGCTTCAATCACTTAAATCATTCCCTTCAGGGCACGGCGAATCAGGTCTTCACTGCTCAAGCCTTTCTCCTTGATCGCGGAAATCGCCTTGCTGGCTTCCTGTGGCTTGTAGCCCAGAGAAATCAGCGCGCTGACCGCGTCATTTTCGGCAGTTGCGACGGCTGCCGGCGCATCCGGCCCGTCCGGCTGGTTCGGCACAAGGGCAAACATCGCCGGCACGGTTTCCCACGCCTTGAAGCGATCCTTGAGCTCAACCAACAGACGCTCGGCGGTTTTCTTGCCCACCCCCGGCACCTTGGTCAGCGCCGAGGTGTCCTGGGATTGCACGCACCGCACCAGCTCATCGACTTCCAGACTCGACATCAAGGCCAGCGCCAGTTTCGGGCCTACCCCATTTAGACGGATCAACTCGCGAAAGAAGTCTCGCTCACGCTTGCTCGCGAAACCATAGAGTAACTGCGCGTCTTCGCGTACGACCAAATGGGTGTGCAGCGTCAGCGGTTCGCCGACCGACGGCAGGCGATACAGCGTAGTCATGGGCACTTCCAGCTCATACCCCAGACCGTTTACATCCAGAATCAGGTGCGGCGGCTGTTTCTCAGCCAAGGTGCCGCGCAAGCGTCCAATCACGTTTCAGATCCTTGAGCGTTGGCCAACCAAGGGCTGGCGACTGACAGAACAAGGGTTTCGCGCCGACGACCCAGGCGCAAAACCCTCATCCCTTTAAAATGACTGCTGATGCTATCAGAGACGCAGGCGCCCGCCACGACTGCGTGCGGCTCCCAAGCCGTGTGGTAACAGACTGGAGCGAGTGTGGGCATGACAAATGGCGATCGCCAGGGCGTCCGAGGCGTCGATCTGCGGTTTGCTGGTCAATTTCAGCATATGCATGACCATCATTTGCACCTGTTCCTTATTCGCCGCGCCGGTGCCGGTCACGGCCTGCTTGACCTGGGTCGCAGTGTATTCGGCAATTTCCAGGTTTTCTTCGGCACCGGCAACGATGGCCGCGCCGCGCGCCTGGCCGAGTTTCAACGCAGAATCGGCGTTACGCGCCATGAACACTTTTTCGATGCCCATGGTGACCGGGCCGTAGGTCTGAATGACTTCACGGACGCTGCGATAGACGATTTGCAGCCGCTCGTGCAGCTCGCCTGAACCGGTGCGGATGCACCCGGACGCCACGTAAACACAGCCGCGCCCGGTGTCGCTTACCACGCCATAACCGGTGATGCGCGAACCGGGGTCGATGCCAAGTATTAAAGTCATAACGCCTGCAGGTTGGGTAAAGCACGAAATACAGCTACACGAACAACAAATGTGGGAGTAAGCCTGTGTGGCGAGGGGCTTGCCCCCGTTGAGTTGCGCCCCCCTCACTTGATGGAACTACTGATACCCAACGGGAGCAAGCCCCCTCACCACAAGTCGCTCCCGCATTGGATCTTGGTCGCCCCTTAGCCTAGCTGAGCGGCCACGTCTTCCGGAATATCAGCATTGGAATAGACGTTCTGCACATCATCCAGGTCTTCGAGCATGTCGATCAGCTTGAGCACCTTCTCGGCACCTTCCAGATCCAGTTCGGCGCTGGTTGTCGGCAGCATGACGATTTCCGCATCATCGCCCTTGAACCCGGCCGCTTCCAGCGCATTACGCACGGAATAGAAACCGGCGAACGAGGTGAACACGTCAATGGACCCGTCTTCCTGAGTCACTACGTCATCCGCATCAGCTTCCATGGCCGCTTCAATCAGCGCGTCTTCATCGACGCCCGGCGTAAAGGAAATTTGCCCCTTGCGCTCGAAAAGATAAGCCACTGAGCCGTCGGTGCCGAGGTTGCCGCCGCACTTGCTGAATGCGTGGCGCACAGCAGCTGCGGTGCGATTGCGGTTGTCGGTCATGCACTCGACCATCACCGCCACACCGCCTGGCCCGTAGCCTTCGTAGGTCAGTTCGACCATGTCATCGGTATCGGCAGCACCGGCACCGCGAGCAACGGCGCGATCGATGATGTCGCGACTCATGTTCGCACCAAGGGCCTTGTCCAGTGCCAGACGCAGGCGCGGGTTGGAACCCGGGTCACTGCCGCCTTGACGCGCGGCGACAGTCAGCTCACGAATCCACTTGGTGAATATCTTGCCTTTCTTGGCATCCTGACGCTCTTTGCGGTGCTTGATGTTCGCCCACTTGGAATGGCCAGCCATAACACAACTCCGAAATTCTCTAGAAACCTTATCAACCCCGCCCCAGGCGGTCTTTTCTCTTTACTGCAGCTCTTGTAACGCAAAGGCGCATCCGAAGATGCGCCTTTGACTGTGTAAAACCCTATCGCGCTTTCACGCAGCAGCCTTACTCAGCCTTCGGCGTCTCGCGCAAACGGATATGCAACTCGCGCAGAGCCTTCGCATCTACAACACCCGGTGCCTGCGTCATCACGTCGGCAGCACTCTGGGTTTTCGGGAACGCGATCACTTCACGGATCGACTGGGCGCCGGTCATCAGCATCACCAGACGGTCAAGGCCGAAGGCCAGACCACCGTGTGGCGGCGCGCCATATTTCAGGGCGTCGAGCAGGAAGCCGAATTTCTCTTCCTGTTCCGCTTCGTTGATGCCCAGCAGACGGAATACCGATTGCTGCATTTCCTTGCGATGGATACGGATCGAACCGCCACCCAGCTCGGTGCCGTTCAAGACCATGTCGTAGGCCCGGGACAGAGCGCCAGCCGGGTTGGCTTCGAGCTCTTGCGGCGTGCATTTCGGCGCGGTGAACGGGTGGTGCAAGGCGCTGAAGCTGCCGTCGTCGTTCTCTTCGAACATCGGGAAGTCGACGACCCACATCGGCGCCCACTTGCACGTCAGCAGGTCGAGGTCGTGACCCAGCTTGATCCGCAGTGCGCCCAAGGCTTCGCTGACGATCCTGGCCTTGTCGGCACCGAAGAACACGATATCGCCATCGACCGCACCCACGCGATCCAGGATCGCGTTCAGGTTTTCCAGCGGAATGTTTTTGACGATTGGCGACTGCAGCCCTTCAACACCGTTGGCGCGCTCGTTGACCTTGATGTACGCCAGGCCCTTGGCACCGTAGATGCCGACGAACTTGGTGTAGTCGTCGATCTGCTTGCGCGGCATGCTCGCCCCGCCTGGAACGCGCAACGCAGCGATACGGCATTTCGGGTCATTGGCCGGACCACTGAACACCTTGAAGTCGACTTCCTTGAGCTGATCGGCCACGTCTACCAGTTCCAGCGGGTTACGCAGGTCTGGCTTGTCGGAACCGTAGCGGCGCATGGCTTCTTCGAAGGTCATGTGCGGGAATTCGCCGAACTCCAGGTTGAGGACTTCCTTGAACAGGTTGCGGATCATCTGCTCGGTCAGGCCCATGATCTCTTTTTCATCGAGGAAACTGGTCTCGATGTCGATCTGGGTGAATTCCGGCTGACGATCGGCGCGCAGGTCTTCGTCGCGGAAGCACTTGGCAATCTGATAGTAGCGGTCGAAGCCGGCCACCATCAGCAATTGCTTGAACAGCTGGGGCGATTGCGGCAAGGCAAAGAAGCTGCCGGCGTGAGTACGGCTCGGCACCAAATAGTCACGTGCGCCTTCCGGCGTTGCACGGGTCAGGATCGGCGTTTCGACGTCGAGGAAACCATTCTCGTCGAGGAAGCGACGGATGCTGGTGGTCATGCGCGAGCGCAGACGCAGCTTCTCCGCCATCTCCGGGCGACGCAGATCGAGGAAGCGATACCGCAGGCGAGTTTCTTCGCCGACGTCGGAGAACTCGTTGAGCGGGAACGGCGGAGTTTCCGACTCGTTCAGCACTTCCAGTTCGTAGCCCAGCACTTCGATCATGCCCGACGCCATGTTGGCGTTGGTGGCACCGGCCGGACGCAGGCGAACCTTGCCGGTGATCTTCACCACATATTCGCTGCGCACGCGATCGGCGGCGGCGAAACTTTCGGCGCGATCGGGATCGAACACCACTTGGGCCAGACCGTCACGATCACGGATATCGAGGAAAATCACCCCACCGTGGTCACGGCGACGGTGAACCCATCCGCAAAGGGTAATTTCCTGGCCTTCCAGGCTTTCGTTCAGTTGGCCGCAATAATGGCTGCGCATCATGGTCGTGGTCACTTCTCGTAATTCGAAATTCGGTTTGAGCCCTTGCACCCATCAAACTGCTGGACGATGCAAGAACCCGCACGTATGGATCAACCCGGCTCCAGGCCCTAGTCAGCTTTGTCGCCGCCGGCCAGGTTCTTCTTGGAACCGGTCTTGAAATCGGTCTCGTACCAGCCGGTACCGCTAAGGCGGAAGCCCGGCATGGACAGCATCTTTTTCAGCTCTGGCGCCTGACAGGCAGGGCAGTCGACCAGCGGTGCTGCGCTGATCTTTTGAATGGCTTCCAACTGATGACCACAGGAAGCACATTGATAGTCGTACATCGGCATGGGGGTTGTCTCGGCGATCAGATTGCTACCGCGCACGCTGGGTTTTGCGGCAAAGAGCGGGATTATATCCATTAAATGCAGCCCGTGCAGCCGTAAGTCCGCACAGACTGCCACTGGCTGCTGTCACCTGGTCAGGCCGTGATCACGCGATTTCCTTCATTCAGGCTATGGACGACGCAGACAACCCGCACCAGCCCACTGAAATTTTTTACGCCACCGTGCCGCAAGTGCACTTCACGGTCCACGTGCGAGAGTAGCGAACTGATCGAACAGCAATTGACCTTGGCCATCTCGGCGAGAATATCCCAATAAACCTGCTCCAACCGCAGACACGTGGCAAAACCATTCAAGCGCACTGATCGTGACAACGGCTGCGCCAGCCCCATATCGAATTCCCGGATAAACGGATCGACCCTTGCGTCCTTAAGTGATCCGACCCGGTTCGCTTTTCGTCCGTCTTCATAAACCATATCGCTGACACTCCTTTGCCATTTCCGGTTTTCTAGAACTCTGTTGCCAGTCCTATAAAAACGCAGGCGCGAAGTTATCTCCAGATGACTTTATGACCGTCAACGTAGGATAAACCAACAACTTCAGGCGGATAGTGGAGAGCGTCCTAGTCCAGAGGATTTCCTACACAAACATGGGAAGTTTCATTCAACCGGCGGTGGATAAAACGATTGCGCGAACAACGCCAACGGGCATCATTCGCGCAACGCGGTTACTGATCCAGGAGCGAGCGCAACATCCACGCGGTTTTCTCGTGAACCTGCATACGCTGGGTCAGCAGGTCTGCCGTCGGCTCATCACTGACCTTGTCGAGCAGCGGGAAGATACCGCGAGCGGTGCGCGTGACCGCCTCCTGACCCTCCACCAGTTGCTTGATCATGTCTTCGGCGCTTGGCACACCCTCTTCTTCCTTGATCGAAGACAGGCGTGCGTATACCGAGTAAGCACCAGGAGCTGGAAAGCCGAGCGCACGAATACGCTCGGCGATTGAATCGACGGCCAGCGCCAACTCGTTGTACTGCTCCTCGAACATGAGATGCAGCGTCCGAAACATGGGGCCCGTGACGTTCCAATGAAAATTATGGGTTTTCAAATAAAGTACGTACGTGTCTGAGAGCAGACGAGAAAGCCCGTCAACAATGGACTTGCGATCTTCTTCGCTGATACCGATATCAATTGCCATGTTTTTTCCCCTGAAAGGTGGTCATATTCATCGGACAGATGCACGACCACTCTAGCAAGCCTGTCGCCACACTGCAGCCCTGGGCACCCCTTGGCAGTGCGACAAATTGCCATGCGCACACCGCTGGACTGCCTGATTTGAGTAGCCACCAGCTTTGCTGTTAAATAGGCGGGGTGTCGCCGACGCCTATTTTTCCGGGCCCTGCGCATAGGCTGATACCGGGTACGTGTCCAACGCCTCTTTTTATCCTGGAGCGAACCGCACCTCCATCAGCTCTTCCTTGTGATCCGTCTTAACGTGAGTTAATCAAAATGTTGAAAATCGTTCACTTGCTAATGGGCGCAGCTGCCTTGTTGCTGTCCTTCATCCCGAGTCTGGGATCCGACGCCGTACCTTACCTGCAACAACCCGATGCGCTTTATCTGGCCTTTTTCGGCCTGCTCAACCTCACCCTCGCGCCTGTCATCCCGTACTGGAACAAAGGCCCGCGCCATCAATTGCAAAACCTCGTCAGCGTATTGCTGGTACTGGCGGTGGCGTTGCAAACCCTGGCGCTGCTCGCGCCGATGCCGTTCATCGCCGATCAACCGGCCGTGCTGTTCAGCCTCGTTGTTGCACTGATCGCCGTTCTTCTGCACCTGGCCATCAGCTTCTACAGATCGTCACCGGCTGCGGCCTCGCCAAACTACGACATGACTAACCGCGATACCGGCACCGTCAAGTGGTTCAACACGTCCAAGGGCTTCGGCTTCATCTCCCGTGATTCGGGCGATGATATTTTCGTGCACTTCCGGGCCATTCGTGGCGAAGGCCACCGCGTTCTGGTCGAAGGCCAGCGCGTGGAGTTCTCCGTGATGAACCGTGATAAAGGTCTGCAAGCCGAAGATGTGATTGCTGCGTTGCCGCGACGCTGATTCGCCCCCCAAAAAAAACCGCGACTCGTCGCGGTTTTTTTTGCCCTTCATTAATGACAGGCACCTTGTTCCTTAATAATGCGGCGGTGGCGCTTCCTCTTCGGAAGACTCGAACTGCCCGACCATTTCTTCTTGCCGCTTGAGCAGTGCCGCCATTTGTAGCTGCAGTCGCTCGACCTCGCGCTGCTGGACTGCCAGCACATCGCTCAACGCCTGGATGGTGTCATCCTGAAAAGCCAGCTGGCTTTCCAGATCGGTAACGCGATGCTCCAGATTCATGAACCATCCTCCAAAAACGTGAAATCATTGGTCAACACCAGACGCAAGCGCTCGCGAATCGCTGCGACCTGCTCTGCGTCATAGGGTTCGGCCACATGCTTGCCCCAGACTGGAGCGGGCCATGCCACATCATCACGTTTACGCACAATCACATGCATATGTAACTGGCTGACCACGTTCCCCAGCGCCGCAACATTCAACTTATCGGCGTCGAACGTGTCTTTGAGAATTTCTGCCAACGCCGTGGTTTCTTGCCACAACTGCAGTTGATCAGCGACATTCAACTGAAATATCTCACTGATAGCTTCGCGTCGCGGCACCAGGATGAACCAGGGATAGTTCGAGTCATTGGACAACAGCAATCGGCAGAGCGGAAAGTCTCCGATCGCAAGTGTGTCTTGTTGAAGCCGTGGATCTAAGGCGAACACTATGTGCACTCCGTGTTGTCATCAATTCCAGCTTGGAGGCGCCCCGCGAGACGACGCATCAAGCGACAGGACTCAAGCATACCTGCGAACGGGTTCAGCTTCACGAAATCGCGAGTCATTGATGCGCACTTCGCGCCCCGACACGAGCCGTTATTTGCGCCTATGCACCATTTCGGCCCCTGTGTTACCGAATGCGCGCACAGAATCGCAGGGGAACCGTCTGCCGTCCGCTTGCCGCCATGGACCGCGAGGAGAGAATCCGGTGACACACAGATTTTTTTTGCACCAAAACCGAACATTGCGTCTACGCTCAGTGCGGCAGGCATCCGCCATTTACTCACTGAAGGGTGAACGGGTAACGTTTTTTGTTGTCGCCTCAGCCGGGTGGTCGAACCACCACACTGGCAAGGATGCCGTCAAGCATGATTAAAAGCGGCGTGTAACCCCCGGTTTTATGGGGTTTTTACCAACGCCGAACGACTTCTCGAAAAAAAAATCCAGAGGGTGGAGTTTTGAGCACGCTTGTTGCATCACCCCACACATCGCCTCTTAAGCGGCCGCTGGAAGTGGAGCGCTCAGAGGCTAATAAATAAACGTGGCAGGGCTGCCCGGCGGAGATCCACACGTGTTGCCAAGGGACTCCTTTTTAACGATGACCAAGCCTGGAAATACCGGTGCTGAAGTTGTCAAAAAGCATTGTATCGGGGCTTTAAATTTGCGACGTCTACCCAACTGTTTGCGACAGGGTCGTAAAGAAGTTGAAAGGTCAGATTAGCAAGTATCGCCAACAAGGTCGGCGTGATATAAGTTTGCGTCGACACAAAAAGAAAGAGCCGCCCAGATAAAAAAACAGGTGGGACGGCAGTACTCTTCTAAAAACCAAAGGAGCAAATCACGATGCGCGTGATGAAGTGGAGCATAATCGCACTGGCTGTTGCAGCAGGCACCTCGCAGTTCGCAGTAGCTTCCTCTCAAGAGGAATCCAAGGGCTTTTTTGGCGATCAAAGCCTTAAGCTGAAAACCCGTCTGCAATACATGAACCGTGACTTCCGTAATGGCGCCGGCAACATTTCCAATGGCGACGGTACGTTCAAAAGCGGTTACCGCGAAGATACCGGTATCAGCCAACTGCTGACCTACGAATCGGGCTTCACTCAGGGCACCGTTGGTTTTGGTCTTGACGCCATGGCCATGGGCTCTGCACGTCTGGACGGCGGCGAAGGCCGTACCGGTAACGGACTGTTCGCCAACAATGACGACGGCGAGCCAGAACACAGCCAGGGTAAAACCGGCGCTGCGGTCAAACTCCGCCTCTCCGACACCACGCTGAAATACGGTAACCAATTCGTAGCCAGCCCGGTCTTCGCTACCGATGACAGCCGTCTGCTGCCAGAAGTCGCAACCGGCACCCTGATCACCAGCAAAGAGATCGAAGGTCTTGAGCTGAGCGCCGGTCGCTTCACAGCACTGAGCGCACAAACCGGTATGGGCAGGGACTCCATTAACGGCCGCCACACTCAGGGCCTGACCAGCGCCAACATCGTGGGCGCGACCTACCAGTTCAACGACAGCCTCGTGGGTACTGTTGCAGCGTCGGATATTGACGAGTACTTCAAGAAACAGTACGTCAACCTGAACTACACCTTGCCGATCGCCGACGCCCAGTCGCTGAACTTCGACTTCAACGGTTATCGCACCAAGGGCCAAGGCCAGGAACGTGCCGGCAACGTCGACAACAAAATCTGGTCCCTGGCTGCTGCCTATAGCCTCGGCGCACACAAGTTCACTATCGCTCACCAACGTTCCAGCGGCGACGCTGGCTACTACTACGGTGTAGACGGCGGTAGCGCTGTGTTCCTGGCCAACTCCATCCAGATCTCCGACTTTAACGGTAAGGACGAGCGCTCCTGGCAGGCTCGTTACGACATCAACATGGCGGAGTTCGGTGTTCCGGGCCTGAGCTTCATGACCCGTTACGTCAAAGGTGACAACATTGACACCGGCGGTGATTCCGACAGCCAGGAAACCGAACTGAACTACGAGGCCAAATACGTGATGCAAGAAGGTCCTGCAAAGGATCTGTCTTTCCGTCTGCGTAGCGCCGTGTACCGCGCCAACAGTGATTACAACAACGACAACAACGATGTTCGTGTAATCATCGAGTACCCGCTGAGCATCTTGTAATAAAGATGTGAGTCGGCGATAACTCAGAGCTTTGCTCTAATCCGAAAACCGCCCCCTTCTTTGGAGGGGGCGGTTTTTTTGCGTGACTGGTTACCGACAAAAAAGCCCGAAAGAATAATCTTTCGGGCTTTTTGCGTTTTACTGCCGTGGAAAACAGGAGTTGATTACTGCGGCGCAGCTTCCTGAACAACGCGTATCACTCGTTGCGGAAACGGGATATCGATGTCTGCCGCCTTCAAACGATCACGAGCCTGTTCATTGAACATGAACATCACACTCCAGTAATCGCCGGTTTTAACCCACACGCGCAGGGAAACGGTAATGGAGCTGTCGCCCAACGTAGAAATTACCGCCTCGGGCGCCGGGTCAGCCAACACCCGAGGATCCTTGGCCAGCTCCAGCAATACTTCCCGGGCTTTTTGCAGATCGGCTTCATAATCGACGCCGACATCAAACACCACCTTGCGCGTCGGTTGACGGTTGGTGTTGGTGATGATGCCGTTCGACAGATTGCCATTGGGCAGGATGATGGTTTTATTATCGCCAGTGCGCAGTACGGTGTGGAAGATCTGGATGCTGTCAACGGTACCGGCCACGCCCTGCGCTTCGATCCAGTCACCAATGCGGAACGGACGGAACAGCAGTATCAACACGCCACCGGCAAAATTCGCCAGACTGCCCTGCAACGCCAGACCGATGGCCAGACCCGCGGCACCAATTGCGGCCACGAATGAGGTGGTTTCCACACCTATCATCGACGCCACGCTAACAATCAGCAACACCTTGAGGATGATGTTCGCCAGGCTGCTGATAAACCCTTGCAGCGCCAGGTCGGCATTGCGCAATGCGAGCAGACCTCCCAGTTTCTGCGTCACTTTGTTGATCAGCCACCAGCCGATGGCCAGCGTGATGACGGCCAGCAGGACACGGCTGCCGTATTCCATGATCATCGGGATCCAGGCTTGGGACGCCTTGACCAGGTGATCCATTTCAGCATTCAAATCCATCTACGTTCTCCTGATTTGCGTCTAACCCGGCAGAAAATGAACGACAGAAGGTCGAACCCGAAGGCTCAACCGTCCCTGCCGGTACTTGGGCCTCGGACGCCGAAAACGCCGAGAGGTTCCACCTGAAGGTCAGTCGCGGAAGTTGTTGAATTGCAGCGGCATGTCGAACGTCTTGGCGCGCAAGGCGGCGATCGCTTCCTGCAGGTCGTCACGTTTCTTGCCGGTAATGCGCACTTGCTCACCCTGAATGGCGGCTTGCACCTTGAGCTTGGCGTCCTTGACGTGCGCGACGATTTTCTTCGCCAGCTCTTTGTCGATACCTTCCTTCAGGACAGCTTCCTGCTTCATCAACTTGCCCGAAGCGTACGCATCCTTGACTTCAAGGCACTGCACGTCGATTTTGCGCTTGACCAGCGCCAGCTTGAGGATCTCAATCATTGCTTCGAGCTGAAAATCGGCTTCAGCAGTCAAGTTGACGGTGAGCTCTTTTTCCTTGAATTCGAAGGTGCCTTTGCCTTTCAGGTCATAACGACGATCGAGTTCCTTGACGGCGTTTTCGACCGCGTTGGTGACTTCGTGTTTGTCCAGTTCGGATACCACGTCGAACGACGGCATGTAATCTCTCCAGTAAAGGGCGGTTCGCTGTTGATCGAACACGCCTGGCTTGCGGTTAAAATCCGCGCTGATTATAACGGTCTTTTCAATCATTCACTGAGAGCCTCGAATGCGCGCCTCAAACAGAGCAAAAAGCTGATGTCCACCCTTTGGCATGTTCTGGGGGCCGGCAGTCTCGGCACGTTGTGGGCGACACGTCTGGCCCGGGCCGGGCAGCCGGTGCAACTGATCGTGCGGGACGCGGCGCGTCTCAAGGCGTATCAGGCGGCGGGCGGCCTGACGCTGGTGGAGCAAGGCAAAGCGACGACTTACGCCGTGCCCGCCGAGACTGCCGACAGCAGCGAGCCGATCCGGCGTCTGCTGGTCGCGTGCAAAGCCTACGATGCCGAAAAGGCCGTTGCCCAACTGGCCCTGCGTCTGACCCCGGACGCCGAGGTCATCCTGCTGCAGAACGGTTTAGGCAGTCAGGACGCGGTGGCGGCGCGAGTGCCGCAGGCACGCTGCATCAGTGCTTCAAGCACCGAAGGCGCGTTTCGCGACGGCGAATGGCGCGTGGTGTTTGCCGGCCACGGCTATACCTGGCTGGGGGACGCCAGCCATCCGGACGCGCCGATCTGGCTCGAAGACCTCACCACCGCCGGTATTCCTCACGAATGGAGCCCTGACATTCTCACCCGGTTATGGCGCAAACTGGCGCTCAATTGTGCGATTAACCCACTGACCGTGCTGCACAACTGCTGCAACGGCGGCTTGCAGGATCATCGATGCGAAGTGGCCACGCTCTGCGCCGAACTCGCTGAATTGCTCGAGCGTTGTGGTCAGCCGGCCGCTGCAGAAAACCTGCAGCAGGAAGTCGAGCGAGTGATTCACGCCACCGCCGCCAATTATTCCTCGATGTATCAGGATGTCAGCAACCAACGGCGCACCGAAATCAGCTATTTGTTGGGACATGCCTGCAAAGTCGCTGCTCGACATCAATTGAATTTGCCGCACCTTAATCAATTGCAACAGCGACTGATCAATCATCTGCAAAGCCTTGGATTGCCCAGCGACTGAGCAGCGGCTACGCTGCCCACTTGTTCCTCAGCAGCGAAAAACCTGATGCCACTGCGCCAGCGTCTCGAAAACCTTCCGGTCGGCCAGAAACTCCTCGCCGCACTTTTGGTGTTGTTGACCACGGTCCTGCTGGTCGCCAACCTGACCTTTATCAGTGCCGCGTATTACATCTCCCAGGAAAGCATGGCGCCGCAGGCGCTGCAGACCATTGGCCGGCTGGTTTCCAACCCGAGCCTGATATCTGACGCACTGAAATCGCCGCAAAGCGCAGAGCGTCTGCTCAACGAACTCAACAGCTATTCACCGTTGCGCGCCGCCGCTCTCTATGACGGCCAGGGTGAGCGTCTGGCGCAATTGCAAAATGGCGAAAAACTGAGATTGCCCGGGCACTACCGGCAGATCGAATCCTGGCAGGCCACCGAGTTTCGCAGTAACCAGATCATCACCCTGCCCCGCCCCGGCACGGCACCTGGCCATCTTTTACTGGTGGCCAGCAGCGAACTGCCGATGGCGTTTTACACCGGCACCCTGACCGCCAGTCTCGGCATTCTGATCTTCAGCGTATTGCTATGGCTGGTGATCGCCCGGCAGATCAAACGACTGATCACCCGGCCGATCCATCAGCTGGAAGAGCTCTCCCGCCAGGTCACTCGGGAGGAGAACTACGCACTGCGGGCTTCGCGCGGCAATCATGATGAAATCGGCAGCCTTGCCGAGGCGTTCAACACCATGCTCACTCGCATCGAAGCCCGCGAGCACCAGCTTAAACGCGCACGCGACGACTCCCAGGCCGCTTATGACCAGGCTCAGGGCCTGGCCGAGGAAACCCGTCACACCAACCGCAAGCTGGAACTCGAAGTCCAAGTGCGCAGCAAGATCGAGAAGAAACTCACCGGTTTCCAGAATTACCTGAACAGCATCATCGACTCCATGCCCTCGGCGCTTATTGCCCTGGATGAGCAACTCTACGTGACACAGTGGAATCAGGAAGCCAGCGCCCTGTCCGGCACGCGCCTTGATGAAGCGCTGAATCAGCCGATCTTCCTCGCCTTCGAACCGCTGAAACCGTTTTTACCGCAACTTAAGCAGACCGTGGAACAACATACGGTGGCGAAAATCGAACGCGTAACCTGGTTCAAGGATGACGAAGCCAGGCACTACGCACTGACGTTTTACCCGCTAATGGGCGGGGCCGGGCGCGGAGTGGTGATCCGCATCGACGACATCACCCAGCGTCTTTCACTGGAAGAAATGATGGTGCAGTCGGAAAAGATGCTCTCGGTCGGTGGCCTGGCTGCGGGCATGGCCCATGAAATCAATAACCCGTTGGGGGCCATCCTGCACAACGTGCAGAATATTCGCCGTCGCTTGTCTCCCGACCTGCCCAAAAATCTTGAGCAAGCCGAGCTGATCGGCATAGAGCTGGACACCGTGAACAAGTACCTGCAAGCGCGAGAAGTGCCGCAGTTACTCGACGGCATTCAGCAGGCGGGCGCCCGCGCGGCAAAGATCGTCACGCACATGCTCAGCTTCAGCCGCCGCAGCACCCGGCAGATGGCGCCGTGCGACTTGCCGGCGCTGATCGACCAAGCCGTGGAAATTGCCGGCAATGACTTTGACCTGGCGATCGGTTTTGACTTCAAGGGTCAGGCCATCATCCGCCAATTCGATCCCGCATTGGGGCCGGTACCCGGAACCGCCAACGAACTGGAGCAGGTGCTGCTCAACCTGTTGAAAAACGCCGCACAAGCCATTCACCAACGCGAAGATGATCGCGAACCGGGGCGGATTATTCTGCGGACGCGGCTGAACCCGCCGTGGGCGGAAATCCAGGTCGAGGATAACGGCATCGGCATGAGTGAAAACGTGCGCAAACGCACCTTCGAGCCATTCTTCACCACCAAGGAGATCGGCCAGGGCACCGGGCTTGGCCTGTCGGTTTCCTACTTCATCATCACCAATAACCACAAAGGCCAGATGGAAGTGCAATCATCGCCAGGCCAAGGTACCTGTTTCACCCTGCGTCTGCCTTTGGCGAGCACCCCGCTCGTCTCCGAAGAAATCAATCAAACAACGAGGTAAACCATGGGCTTTCGCTTGTCGAAGATATATACCCGCACCGGCGACAAAGGCGAGACCGGACTGGGCGACGGCCGCCGCGTGCCCAAGGACCATCCGCGCATCGAAGCGATCGGCGAAGTTGATACGTTGAACAGTCAGGTCGGCGTATTGTTGGCCGGACTGGCGGTAGAATCGGCTGTCTATCCGGGGCTTGGGGAAGTGATCGAAATATTAGCGCCGTGTCAGCACCGGTTATTCGATCTTGGCGGCGAATTGGCCATGCCGGAATATCAGGCCCTGAACGCTTCGGAGATTGAGCGCCTGGAGGCGGCGATCGATGTGTGGAACGAGGAACTGGGGCCGCTGAAGAACTTCATTCTGCCTGGTGGTTCGACGCTCATCGCCCAGGCGCATGTATGTCGAAGCCTGGCACGCAGTGCCGAGCGACGCTGTCAGCATTTGAACGCGGTCGAACCTTTGGCCGGGGTGGGTTTGGCGTATATCAATCGGTTGTCGGATTTGCTGTTTGTGGTGGCGCGGGTGATTGCGCGGCGCCAAGGTGTTGCGGAGATTTTATGGCAAGCGGCGGTGAAGCCTCAGGAATAAACCGCGCCTGTAAAGCCACTTACGCGAGCAGGCTCGCTCCCACATTGGATCTGTTTACGCCACTAACCCTGTGGGAGCGAGCCTGCTCGCGAAGAGGCCAGCTGCTACACCAATGAATCAGGCCAAAACGCGCGGATCCCTGCGACACCTTGTGCCCCGGCCGCCCAGGCTTTGTCCTGCTCGGCCGGGCCAACGCCTCCCAGCAAAAATACCGGCCTGCTGAACCCTTCAATCAGTGTCGAAGCCTGCTCCCAACCCAACGGCAGTGCATCCGGATGCGTCTGGGTCTTTTGCACCGGCGACAGAGTCACAAAGTCCACGCCCATCTGCTCCGCCAACGCCAACTCTTCAGCGTTATGGCAGGACGCCGCCAACCAGCGTGAGGCTGGCAACGGCCGCCCGGCGCCAGCGTACTTGCGCAGTTGCGCCGAAGTGATATGCCAACCGGCCGATGGAAAATCGCCCAGCCATTCGAGGGGCCCTTTGATCATCAACTGCGCCTTGCCGGCACACAGCCCTGCCGCATCCACCGCCAGATCACGGTATTTCGGATCGTAGCCGTTCGGCGCCCGCAGCTGGATCAGTTTGATGCCGCCGGCGATCGCCTTCTGAATGCCGCGCAACAGCGCCGGCGTTCCCAGGTCTTGCGGAGTAATCAAGTATTGCGCAGGCAAGCGAGCCGCCGCGACAATCGGCTGATTGGCGGCCGGAAAGTCGTAACTCGGCAGATCACGCGGGGCGACCCATTCCAGCGGCTGGCCTTCGGCGCCATGGGGCTCGCCGGTAAAAGCCGAGACTTCCCAGACATCCAGCAACACTTGCTTGTCCGGGTAGTCATGGTGAATCTTTATCAACGGGCGTGCGGCACTGACCGCAATCCCCAATTCCTCTTCAAGCTCTCGGGCCAGCGCGATCTCGACCGATTCATCCGCCTCGACCTTGCCGCCGGGGAACTCCCACAGTCCGCCCTGATGTTGGGAATCGGCACGGCGGGCGATGAGGATTTTGCCATGGTCGTCGCGGATGACGGCGGCAGCTACGTGAACTCGTTTCACTGCCCGACCTCCTGCAGACCTGCCTGTTGCCACGCCTTGAAGGCAGGCCACTGATAGATCGTGTTGATGTAAGCCTCGTCTTCGTCGCCGACGTTTACCTGATAGGTACGCAGGCGCACGGCAATTGGCGCGAAGAACGCATCGGCAAGGGTTGCGCGACCGAACAGGAACGGGCCGCTTTCGCTCGCCGCGGCGCGGCACTCGGCCCACAACGCCAGCATGCGGTCGATGTCCGTCTGCACTTCAGCCGACATAGGCGACAGCATTGCATCGTGACTGAGGTCGAATGGCATGTTGCTGCGCATCGCGACAAAACCACTGTGCATTTGCGCACAGGCCGAGCGCGCCTGGGCACGGGCCGCAACGTCGGCCGGCCAGAGCTGGGCGTCGGGGAATTGTTCAGCGAGATATTCGGCGATCGCCAGGGAATCGGCGATGATGCCGTGTGCGGTTTTCAGCAGCGGGACTTTCGCGGTGGGCGAATGCTTGAGCAGCTGTTCACGGGTGTCGGGCTGGTTGAGTTTGATCAACTCTTCGGTGTAAGTAGCGCCGGCCAGTTCAAGGGCCAAAGCGCCGCGCAGGGACCAGGAAGAATACAGTTTGTCGCCGATGATCAGGTGCAGGCTCATGTTCGGGACCTTTTGATGAAGAAAACAGGCCAGTCTGAGTGGTGACTGGCAGTCCGCCTTCGCGAGCAGGCTCGCTCCCACATTAGATCCTGCAACAAACACCTTTTGTGTTCACTGAGATCCCTGTGGGGATTCTGCAGCAGGCACCTTTGGTGTTCACTGAAATCCCTGTGGGGATTCTGCAGCAGGCACCTTTGGTGTTCACTGAAATCCCTGTGGGGATTCTGCAGCAGGCACCTTTGGTGTTCACTGAAATCCCTGTGGGGATTCTGCAGCAGGCACCTTTGGTGTTCACTGAGATCCCTGTGGGAGCGAGCCTGCTCGCGAATGAGACGACTCGGTATAGAAAGCGTTAAGTACGATACTCAGCGTTGATCTTCACGTACTCATGGGACAAATCCGTGGTCCAGATGGTTTCGCTGCAATCGCCGCGTCCCAGTTCGATGCGGATGGTGATTTCTTCCTGTTGCATCACCGCTGCGCCCTGGGCTTCTGTGTAAGTCGCGGCGCGCGCGCCTCGGCTGGCGATGCAGACCTCGCCGAGGAACACGTCGATCTTGCTAACGTCCAGGTTCGGTACGCCGGCGCGGCCAACGGCTGCCAGAATCCGGCCCCAGTTCGGGTCGGAAGCGAACAGCGCCGTCTTGATCAATGGCGAGTGCGCCACGGTGTACCCGACGTCCAGGCATTCCTGATGGTTGCCGCCGCCGTTGACCTGCACGGTGACAAACTTGGTCGCGCCTTCGCCGTCGCGAACGATGGCCTGGGCGACGTCCATGCACACTTCGAATACAGCCTGCTTGAGCTTGGCGAACAGCTCACCGCTTGCCGAGGTGATTTCCGGCAATGCCGCCTGGCCGGTCGCGATCAGCATGCAGCAGTCGTTGGTCGAGGTGTCGCCGTCGATGGTGATGCGGTTGAACGACTTGTTGGCGCCGTCGAGCAGCAGGTCTTGCAGCACGTCGCGCGCAACTTTGGCGTCAGTGGCGATGTAGCCGAGCATGGTCGCCATATTCGGACGAATCATGCCCGCGCCTTTGCTGATGCCGGTGACGGTGATGGTCACGCCGTCATGCTGGAACTGGCGGCTAGCGCCCTTGGGCAGCGTGTCGGTGGTCATGATGCCGGTGGCCGCCGCTTCCCAGTTATTCACCGACAGGTCATCGAGCGCGGCTTGCAGCGCGCCTTCGATCTTCTCGATCGGCAGCGGCTCGCCGATGACGCCGGTCGAGTACGGCAGCACCAGACTGGCGTCGACGCCGGTCAACTCAGCCAGTCTGGCGCAGGTGCGTTCGGCGGCGGCCAGGCCAGGTTCGCCGGTGCCGGCGTTGGCATTGCCGGTATTGGTCAGCAGGTAACGCACCGGTCCTTGCACACGCTGTTTGGCTAGGATCACCGGCGCCGCACAGAAAGCATTCAGGGTAAACACGCCGGCCACGGTGGAGCCTTCGGCACAGCGCATGACCACGACATCCTTGCGCCCCGGGCGCTTGATGCCGGCCGAGGCAATACCGAGTTCAAAACCGGCAACCGGGTGCAACGTTGGCAAAGGACCAAGACCAACAGCCATGAATGCGCTCCTTATCAATGATGTCAGCACCGTTTTCAGGAATAACGGTGGTTTGAATGGCAAAACGCCGCGACGGCTATGGCCGGTCGCGGCGCGGGTATTTCAGCTTCCGGAACGGGTTTTACTGGATCTGCCCGTGGCAATGCTTGAATTTCTTGCCCGAACCGCAGTAGCACAGCTCGTTACGGCCCAGCTTCTGCTCATTGCGGACCGGCACGGTGGCGAGGGCTACATCGACCTCTTCACCGAGAATTTCCGGTTGCTCGAGACCCGGGGCTTCATCATGCTGGAACTGCATGCGGGCGGCCAGGGCTTCAGCTTCCTGACGCAGGCGCGCTTCTTCTTCGATCGGATCTTCGCGGCGAACCTGAACGTGCGAGAGCACACGAATAGAGTCGCGTTTGATCGAATCGAGCAGCTCGGAGAACAGCGTGAACGACTCGCGCTTGTATTCCTGCTTCGGATTCTTCTGGGCGTAGCCACGCAAGTGGATGCCGTGACGCAGGTGATCCATGGTTGACAAGTGGTCTTTCCACAAATCATCCAGCACGCGCAGAACGATCTGCTTCTCGAAGGTGCGCAGCGCTTCCGCACCCGCCTGGTCTTCTTTCTCGTTGTAAGCGGCGATCAGCTCGTTCATCAGCTTCTCGCGCAGGGTTTCTTCGTACAGGTGGTCGTCTTCGTCCAGCCACTGCTGAATCGGCAACGTCACACCGAAGTCGCTCTGCAACGCAGCTTCCAGACCCGCTACGTCCCACTGCTCCGGCAACGATTGCGGTGGAATGTGCGCGCTGATGGTCGCGTTGAGCACGTCCTGACGGAAGTCGGCGATGGTCTCGCCTATATTGTCGGCGGCCAGCAACGTATTACGCATGTGATAGATCACTTTACGCTGTTCGTTGTTGACGTCATCGAACTCGAGCAACTGTTTGCGGATGTCGAAGTTGCGCCCTTCAACCTTGCGCTGGGCCTTCTCGATAGCGTTGGTCACCATGCGGTGCTCGATCGCTTCACCGGACTGCATGCCCAGCGCTTTCATGAAGTTCTTCACCCGGTCAGAGGCAAAAATACGCATCAGGCTGTCTTCCAGCGACAGGTAGAAACGGCTGGAACCGGCGTCACCCTGACGACCGGCACGACCACGCAGCTGGTTGTCGATCCGGCGCGATTCGTGACGCTCGGAAGCGATTACCTGCAAACCACCGGACTCGAGCACTTGCTGATGGCGTTTCTGCCAGTCGGCCTTGATCTGCGCGATCTGCTCCGGCGTCGGGTTGTCCAGCGAAGCCACTTCCACTTCCCAGTTACCGCCCAACAGGATGTCGGTACCACGACCGGCCATGTTGGTGGCGATGGTCAGTGCACCTGGACGACCCGCTTGGGCAATGATCTCGGCCTCCTTCTCGTGGAACTTGGCGTTCAAAACCTTGTGTTCGATGCCTTCCTTCTCGAGCAGATTGGACATGTGCTCGGACGTTTCGATGGTTGCAGTACCCACCAGCACCGGACGGCCCTGGGTCATGCATTCCTTGATGTCGTTGATGATTGCCGCGTACTTCTCGTCGGCCGTCAGGAACACCAGATCGTTGTAGTCCTTGCGCGCCAGCGGCCTGTTTGGCGGGATAACCATCACCGACAAACCGTAGATCTGGTGGAATTCGAATGCTTCGGTGTCCGCCGTACCGGTCATGCCGGACAGCTTGTTGTACAGGCGGAAATAGTTCTGGAACGTGGTCGATGCCAGGGTCTGGCTTTCGGCCTGGATGTTCAGCTCTTCCTTGGCCTCGATCGCCTGGTGCAGGCCCTCGGACAAACGACGGCCCGGCATGGTACGACCGGTGTGTTCGTCGACCAGTACGACCTGACCGTCCTGCACGATGTATTCAATGTTGCGATGGAACAGCTTGTGCGCACGCAGGCCGGCATAAACGTGAGTCAACAGGCCCAGATTGTGCGCCGAGTACAGGCTCTCGCCTTCAGCCAGCAGACCAACGCGAGTGAGCATGTCTTCGATGAACTGGTGACCGGCTTCGTTTAGCTCCACCTGACGAGTCTTCTCGTCAACGGTGTAGTGACCCGCCTTGGTGACTTCGCCTTCAACTTCCTCGACGTGCAACTCCAGCTGCGGGATCAGTTTGTTGATCTCGACATACATCTTCGAGCTGTCTTCGGCCTGACCGGAAATGATCAGCGGGGTACGCGCTTCGTCGATGAGGATGGAGTCGACTTCGTCGATCACGGCAAAATTGAGTTCGCGCTGGAATTTTTCTTCCATGCTGAACGCCATGTTGTCGCGCAGGTAGTCGAAACCGAATTCGTTGTTGGTGCCGTAGGTAATGTCGGCAGCGTAAGCCAGACGTTTCTCTTCAGGCGGCTGGAATGGCGTGACCACGCCGACCGACAGGCCGAGGAATTCATAGAGCGGGCGCATCCAGTTGGCGTCCCGGCGAGCCAGGTAGTCGTTCACCGTCACAACGTGCACGCCCTTGCCGGACAGTGCGTTGAGGTAAACACCCAGCGTCGCTACCAGGGTCTTGCCTTCACCGGTGCGCATTTCCGCGATCATGCCTTCATGCAAGGTCATGCCGCCGATCAGCTGGACATCGAAGTGACGCATACCCATGACGCGCTTACCGGCTTCGCGGGCGACCGCGAACGCTTCTGGCAGCAGTTTGTCGAGGGTTTCCCCTTTGGCGATGCGGGCCTTGAACTCGTCCGTCTTGGCACGCAATTGATCGTCCGAAAGGGCTACCATTTGCTCTTCGAAGGCATTGACGAGTTGCACCGTCTTGAGCATGCGTTTGACTTCACGCTCGTTCTTGCTTCCAAAAAGTTTCTTTAACAAAGGCGCAAACATATCGGCAGGATCTTCCACACTAAAGGGATGGAGGGCGGCCCCATGAGTCGCCCGAGCAGCCCTCATGGCCGCATGCGAACGAGCATTCTACCCGGAAACGGTGGTGAGGAAAGTGGCGTTATTCCACGATGCTGGCACAGCGCTGTGACGGGGCTCATTTAAAATAGGGGCTTTTTGCTGAACTTCAAGCCGTTCACGACAGAAGTTACTCATTGATTTAATGGGTAAACCCGGCGCAATGCAATGGGTCGGGTGGATCAGGCGCTTTCTGCTAAGATGGCCGCTCTGTTACTTCAGGTGTCTGATCATGGCATTTCGCCCTCTCACGGCCAGAGCACCCGCCGTTCTGCTTCGCGAAGCCAAACCGCTGAAAGCCATCTTCGGCCACGCTCAACGCCTGGGTCATTTACAACGTTTATTGGAAAGCCAGCTGCAGCCCGCCGCGCGCGAGCATTGCCATGTGGCATCCTGGCGCGAAGGCAGTTTGCTGTTGATTGTCACTGACGGCCATTGGGCCACTCGTTTGCGTTATCAGCAGAAGCGGCTGCAACGGCAATTGCAGATGTTTGATGAGTTTGCGAGTTTGACGCGGATATTGTTCAAGGTTCAGCCGCCAACTGTGCCGCAGGGTGCGGTGGGACATACGATGGATTTGTCGACCGATGCGGCCGCGACCATTCAGGCCACGGCCGACGGGATCAGCGATCCAAATCTGCGCGCTGCGCTGGAGCGGTTGGCGGCTCATGCCAAACCCAAGACATGAAGAATGTTTAATGTTGGGGATTCTGAGCTGCCAGGGGATCGAGGGTGTACTCGGTCCACTGTGTGAGCTGGCCTGCCGGCGATGGCCATGTCTTAGGCGCTTAGGGTTTGTTGGTGTGCACATCCGTTTCTTCGGTGATGGCGGCTATTGGTTCCGCTCTTACAGCGGGTCACTTGGAAGAGCGCCAAGTAACCAAGCGCTCTTGCCCCTGACGTCCGGTGGCTCGCTAGCGCTCGCCATGCCTTCGCTCCGGTCCTGTTTCCACTGATCTCATCCCGCAGATAGCGGGAGACCTGAGCAGCCTCAGCGCTTTTTACTGCCACCCAACAACGAACCCATCAACCCGCGCACCAACTGTCGGCCCAATTGATTCGCCGCCTGCCGCATCGCCGATTTCAGCGCCTGCCCTGCCGCTGTGCCGAGGAATTCGCCGGCCTTGTCGGTCAGGCTTGGCTCCTGTTTTTGCGGAACTGCCTGCGGATCAGGCGCAAGTCCTTTGCGTCCCATCAAAATTTCATAAGCCGACTCGCGATCGATCGGTTTGTCGTAGCGCCCCTTGAAGGGTGAACCGGCGATTAGCAGGGTGCGTTCGGTTTCGCTCAGCGGCCCGATCCGCGACTGCGGCGGAGCTATCAGCACGCGCTGGACCATTTCCGGCGTGCCCTTTTCCGTCAGCGTCCCCACCAGCGCTTCGCCGATTCCCAGTTCGGTCAAGACCGACAAGCTATCGAAGGCCGGATTCGGTCGAAAGCCATCCGCGACGGCACTTAGCGACTTCTGCTCCTTGGCCGTGAAGGCGCGCAAACCATGTTGAATTCGCAGCCCTAACTGAGCCAGCACGTCATCCGGTAAATCCCCCGGCGACTGCGTGACGAAGTACACACCCACGCCTTTCGAGCGAATCAGTCGCACCACTTGCTCAAGGCGTTCCTGCAAAGCTTTCGGGGTGTCGGCGAACAGTAAGTGCGCCTCATCAAAGAACAGCGCCAGCAGCGGTTTGTCGGCATCGCCACGCTCTGGCAGTTGCTCGAACAGTTCCGCCAGCAGCCACAACAGGAACGTCGCGTAGACCTTTGGCGCTTCGTGCACCAGGCGACTGGCGTCGAGCAAATGGATGCGCCCGCGACCGTCAGCGGCCGGCTGCAACATGTCTTCAAGTTGCAGCGCCGGTTCGCCAAACAGCGCGTCGGCGCCCTGCTGCTCCAGGGTCGCCAGACGCCGCAAGAGCGCCTGGCTGGAACCGGTGGTCATCAGCGCCGCGTCATCGCCGAGCAGTTCCGGGTTGTCACGCAAATGGTTGAGTAACGCCTTCAGGTCCTTGAGGTCGAGCAGCAACAAACCTTCGCGGTCCGCGACCTTGAACGCGGCATACAGCGCCGACTGCTGACTGTCGGTCAGCTCCAGAAGACTGCCTATCAGCAGCGGCCCCATTTCACTCAATGTAGTGCGCAACGGATGACCGGACTGACCGTGGATGTCCCACAGGGTGACCGGATAAGCCTGAGGTATATGGTTCAGCCAGGGCATGCCGGCGATGCGTTCGGCGACCTTGCCCTGAGGGTTGCCGGCTGCACCAAGCCCGCACAGGTCACCTTTGATGTCCGCCGCAAACACCGCCACACCGGCATCGCTGAAGGCTTCAGCCAAGCGTTGCAAGGTGACTGTCTTGCCGGTACCGGTGGCACCCGCGACCAGGCCATGACGGTTGGCGAGCCGCATGGCCTGGGCGATGGGCTGCCCCGCAGGATCAGCACCGATAAGGAATTGCGATGAGTCATGCATTTGGTCACCCATAGTTAATCTTTGATCCTTCACGGCCGATATAAAAGAGTGAAAGGCGTCGGTTATTCCCTAAGGAGAGGATGGAAGTATCAGCTTGTTTTCAATACCGCCCCCTCGCGTTCCTTTATAAAAGCACGCCTTGGGCATTAAGACCTTAGCGGACCCCATGCCATGAATAAAAATCTGCGCTTCAGCCATAAGATCCTGCTTGCCGCCGCCCTCATCGTCATGGCTGCTTTCGCCTTATTCACGCTGTACAACGATTATTTGCAGCGCAATGCCATTCGCGAAGATCTGGATAATTACCTCAACGAGATGGGCGACGTCACCGCCAGCAACATTCAGACCTGGCTGACCGGCCGTGTTCTGCTGATTGATAACCTCGCGCAGAACATTGCCATCAACCCGGAACCGGCCACCGTCAGCAGCCTGCTCGAGCAGAAAGCGCTGACGTCGACCTTCATGGCCTCCTACCTGGGCGATGCCACCGGCAGCTTCACCATCCGGCCTGACGCGAAGATGCCCGACGGTTTCGATCCACGCGTTCGCCCCTGGTACAAAGGTGCCGAAAGCAGCGGCACCGCCACCCTGACCGAACCGTACATTGATGCGGCGACCGGCCAGTTGATCATCTCTATCGCCACCCCGTCGAAAAAGGCTGGCCAGAGTGTCGGCGTGGTCGGCGGCGACCTCAGCCTGCAGACCCTGATCGACACCCTCAGCGCCCGCGACTTTGACGGCATGGGTTACGCCTTCCTGGTCAGTGCCGATGGCAAGATCCTGGTGCACCCGGACAAAACCCTGGTGATGAAGACCCTCGCCGAAGCGTACCCGGGTAATACACCGCGCATCAGCACCGACTTCAGTGAAATCGAGGTCGAGGGCAAAACCCGCATCGTCAATTTTACCCAGATCAAAGGCCTGCCATCGGTCAACTGGTACATCGGTCTGTCCGTGGATAAAGACAAAGCCTTTTCGATGCTCAGCGAATTTCGCACCTCGGCGGTGATCGCGACCATCATTGCTGTCGTTATCATCATCGCCTTGCTGGGCATGCTGATCCGCCTGCTGATCCAGCCGCTGCACGTCATGACTCGCGCGATGCAGGATATCGCCGACGGTGAAGGCGACCTGACCAAACGCCTGACCATCCAGAACAACGACGAGTTCGGCGTGCTCGGCACCGCGTTCAACCGCTTCGTGGAGCGCATCCACGGTTCGATCCGCGAAGTGTCGTCAGCCACCGGCCAGGTCAATGAAGTGGCGTTGCGCGTCGTGGCTGCTTCCAATTCCTCGATGTTCAACTCCGACCAGCAAGCCTCGCGCACCAGCAGCGTGGCAGCGGCGATCAATCAACTCGGCGCTGCGGCGCAGGAAATCGCGCGTAACGCCGCGCAGGCCTCGAGTCAGGCCAGCGATGCGCGCAGCCTCGCCGAAGATGGTCAGCAAGTGGTGGAGCGCAGCATTGCCGCGATGAACAAACTGTCGAGCATGCTCAGCGCTTCCAGCAGCAACATCGAATCGCTGAACAGCAAAACCGTGAACATCGGGCAGATTCTCGAAGTGATCACCAGTATCTCCCAGCAAACCAACCTGCTGGCGCTAAACGCCGCCATTGAAGCGGCACGCGCCGGTGAAGCCGGGCGCGGTTTTGCGGTGGTCGCGGATGAAGTGCGCAACCTCGCGCACCGCACGCAGGAATCGGCGCAACAGGTGCAGACCATGATCGAGGAGCTGCAGGTCGGCGCCCGCGAATCGGTAAGCACCATGGGCGACAGTCAACGCCACAGCCAGGACAGCGTCGACATCGCCAATCTGGCCGGTGAACGCTTGAACAGCGTGACACTGCGCATCGGTGAGATTGACGGGATGAACCAGTCGGTGGCGACGGCGACCGAGGAGCAGACGGCGGTGGTGGAGTCGATCAACGTCGACATTACCGAGATCAATACGCTTAACCAGGAAGGCGTGGAAAACCTGCACTCGACGTTGCGTGCCTGCTCCGATCTGGAGCAGCAGGCAGCGCGGCTGAAGCAGTTGGTGGGCAGCTTCCGCATCTAGCGTCAGAGCAGACGTCATCGCGGGCGAGTCGAATCGCCCGCGATGACGCCTGTGCATCCCGCGCGCCTCTCAAACCCTGTGTCAGCAAACCCCGAACGAACATCTATCCTTCATAAGGGTCAACCTAGGGAGACCAATGGACCGGAGGGATGTTCGCCGTGCATATCGCTGACATAACCATGTTCTACGCCCCTGCCAGCGGTGGCGTGCGCACTTATCTGGATGCCAAACACCGTCGTCTCGGGATCAAACCCGGCATTCGCCACAGCTTGCTGATACCCGGCGCCAACCTCACTGAACAGGATGGTGTCTACACGGTCCCCGCTCCCGCCCTGCCCTTCGGCAAAGGTTATCGCTTCCCCGTTCGCCTGGCGCCTTGGCGCAATGTCCTGCAGAACCTGCAGCCCGATCTGATTGAAGTCGGCGATCCATATCTCACCGCTTGGGCGGCACTTGATGCCCGGCGCCAGCTGGATGTTCCGGTGATCGGCTTTTATCATTCGGACTTGCCGCTATTGGCCAGCAATCGCATGGGCAACTGGGTA
This sequence comes from Pseudomonas fluorescens, assembly GCF_902497625.1. Lineage (GTDB taxonomy): Bacteria > Pseudomonadota > Gammaproteobacteria > Pseudomonadales > Pseudomonadaceae > Aquipseudomonas > Aquipseudomonas fluorescens_BQ. Next base: position 93,755 of record NZ_CABVGX010000018.1, read on the forward strand.
ACGCCGAATGTCGAGGCCTATGTCCGCAAACTCTATGGCAATTTCGACCGGGTGCTCGCGCCGAGCCAGATCATGGCGGACAAATTGATCAGTCTCGGCGTGAGAAATGTGTTCGTGCAACCTCTCGGGGTCGACCTGCAGACGTTCAATCCAGCAGCGCGCGATCCTCAGTTACGCGCCGAACTGGGTATTGCAGAAGATGCGCACCTGCTGATTTTTGCCGGCCGCGGCTCCAAGGAAAAGAACCTGCCAGTATTGCTCGACTGTATCAAACACCTCGGGGGGCGCTATCACCTGGTCCTGGTGGGTTCGTCGATGCCGGCCGCAGTTCCGGATAACGTCACAGTGGTCGATGAATTCTGCCCGGCTGCACAGGTGGCGCGGTTGATGGCCAGTGCCGATGCGCTGCTGCACGCCGGCGATCAGGAAACCTTCGGGCTGGTAGTCCTCGAAGCCATGGCCTGCGGCATTCCAGTGATTGCCGTCGCTGCCGGGGCGTTTCAGGAAATCGTTACTGAACACTGTGGCGTGCTTTGCGCGCCGAACAACCCGTTGGCCATGGCTAACGCCGTGCGGGACTTGTTCAGCGTCGATGTCGCCACCTTGGGCAAACAGGCGCGCAGCCATGTCGAACGTCTTTACGCATGGGACGCAGTGGTTAACAGCTTGCTGGGCCATTACCATGCCGTGCTCGGCGATCAGTTGCCGATGATCGCCAATGGCTGAGTTTATGAACGCGCCCGCCGTTTTGTTGGTTTTACACGACGTGGCCCCGCAAACGTGGGACGACTATCAGCCGTTCGTGGAAGCTGTCGATGCTCTTGGCGCGGTACCAATGACGTGGCTGGTGGTGCCGGACTTCCACAAGCACAATGCACTGGACGCCCATCCGGCCTTTTGTCGTGTGCTCAGTGAACGCGTCGAGCGCGGCGATGAACTGGCATTGCACGGTTACTTCCATTGCGACGAGGGCCCGATGCCCGGCACGCCGCGTGACTGGTTCATGCGCCGTGTCTATACCCACGAAGGTGAGTTTTACAGTCTGTCCTGTGAGGACGCGCTCGCCCGCCTGCACGCCGGTATCGATATGTTCAAACGTCACCACTGGCCACTTGAAGGCTTTGTCGCGCCCGCCTGGCTGATGAGCGATGGCACCCGCGAAGCCTTGCGCGTGTTACCGTTGAGCTACACCAGCGATCCGCAGCACTTGTATCGGCTGCCGGATTTTTCCGTGATTGATGCGCCGGGACTGGTGTGGAGTGCGCGCAGTGCCTGGCGTCGCGGCGTGTCAAAGCTGCTCAGCGACCAGCGCGAACAGCGCTGGCGACAGGCGTCGGTGATTCGCCTGGGCCTGCATCCGGTGGACATGCGTCATGAATTTTCACGTAATTATTGGCTGCGCACTCTTAAACGTCTGCTCGATGAAGGGCGTATGCCAATGACCAAGGCCGGCTGGCTGGCATCGCAAGATGCAATAGTGGGGCGCGTAGCGTGAGTCGCGGGGTTCTGTTGTGCATTGCCTTGCTGGTTGCGGTGATGATTCCGGCCTTGCTGGGCGGTAATGAAACCTGGTATCGCCTGCAAAGTTTTCCGCTGCACTGGTTGTTGATCATGTTCGCCATGATTTTGCTGTGCTGGGTGCTGAACTCGATGCGCCTGCGTCTGTTGCTGGGCGAGGAGCGCAGCAAAGTCAGCCGGCGCAAAAGTCTGGCGGTGGTAATGGCTGCCGAGTTCGCCTACTGCGCGACGCCCGGTGGCAGCGGTGGCCCGCTGACCATCATGGCGCTCCTGGCACGCCAGGGTGTACGACCTGCTCGGGGCAGCGCGGTGTTTGCGATGGACCAACTGAGCGACCTGCTGTTTTTCCTCTGTGCGCTGATCGGGATCCTGATTTACGCCTTGTTCCAACACCTCAGCCAGCGCATGGAGTGGCTGCTGACGGTCAGCGCGGTTTCGATGTTCGGCGGGTTGTTGGGTTGCCTTTTCGTCGCCCGTTACCACCGTTTGTTGATCCGCCTGAGCGGGCGTCTGCTGGCGCGGCTTAACGTCAAAGCAGCGACACGTATGCGCTGGGCGCGAAAACTCCTGCATTTTCTGTCAGCGTTTACCGACACCTTACGCTTGCCAATGCAGACATTGATCACGGTATTTGCGCTGACCTGTTTACATTGGGGGCTGCGTTACAGCGTGTTGTATCTGGCCTTGCGCGGGCTGGGGGCGGATGTGCAATGGGCCTGGAGCTTTTTGATTCAAATGCTTTCGCTGAGTGCCGGGCAGTTCAGCCTGCTGCCGGGTGGCGCCGGCGCAGCGGAGCTGACCTCGGCGGCGCTGTTGGCGCCAATGGTGGGAAAATCCACGGCCGCGGCGGCAATCCTGATCTGGCGGGCGGTGACGTATTACTTTTATCTGCTGGTAGGCGGGCCGGTGTTTTTGCTGATGCTGGGGCGGCCGCTGTTGAAGAAACTGATGAGGTTCAAGCAGGTTTAGTTGGGTTTGTTATTCCTGCGTTGTGTACGCAAACTCTGTAGGAGGAACTGAGCTTGCTCGCGATAGCAGTGTGTCAGGCGACCTCCTGACCGCACCGTCTGATTTTACGACTGCTCTGCAGCCGGACGCAGGCTGCGCCAGCTGCTACGGGGTTTTGTGGTGCTGCGCAGATTTGGCGCAACGCCTGGGAGCCAGGTCGGCTATCAGGCCGCCTCGGCGGCTGTGGCGGTGAGCGGCCCGTCGGGAGGCTGAGTGGAGGTTCTGCGCAGTGGGTAACCCGGCATGGGTACCCGGTTAGGCGCGCAAGGCCAAGGATGGCCGATCGCGCCGGGCCCACGGAGCAGGACCGGAGCGAAGGCATGGCGAGCCTTAGCGAGCCACCGGACGTCAGGGGCAAGAGCCCTTGGTTACTTGGGGCCGGGCCGCGTAGGCTTTTCCAAGTGACTCGCCGTAAGGGCGAAACCAATAGCCGCCCTTATCGCCGCAATGGTATGTACACCAAAAAAACTTACGCGCCCAAGACGCAGCCATCGCTGGCAAGCCAGCTCCTACAGGGGACCGAGTACACCTTGTAGAATCCAGCAACATGGAAGAACGCCTTCGCAAGCAAGCTTCGCTCCTACGTGGGCTGATCATCCCCGGACTCACCCCCCGCCTCAGGATGCAAAGCCTCCCACAAGGCCTCAGCCCCTGGAAACTCCGTACCGTCCTCCGCGCTCAGGTCATCCGGATCGTAACGGCTCAAACACCCCTCGCCCAGCGTCGCAGGGGCCCGGGCGGTCGCTTTGTCCAGTGGGTCGGCCATGATCAAATCCTCATACAGAAACGGCGAAGGGCCTGAGGCGATTGAACGCCCAGGCCCTTCGAATTTCAACCCTGTCGCGCGCCTATCAGAACACGACGGTCTTGTTGCCATGCACCAGCACCCGGTCTTCGAGGTGATAACGCAGGCCGCGCGCCAACACCATCTTCTCGACATCGCGACCGAAACGCACCATGTCTTCGATGCTGTCGCTGTGGCTGACACGTACCACGTCCTGCTCGATGATCGGGCCGGCGTCCAGCTCCTCGGTCACGTAGTGACAGGTAGCACCGATCAGCTTTACACCACGCAGCGACGCCTGGTGATACGGCTTGGCGCCAACAAACGAAGGCAGAAAACTGTGGTGGATATTGATCACCTGGTGAGCATATTCGCGGCACAATGCCGGCGGCAGGATCTGCATGTAACGGGCAAGTACCACGACTTCGGCATCGTGCTGTTTGACCAGGCGCGAGACTTCGGCAAACGCCGGCTCCTTGTCCTGCGGATTGACCGGCACATGGTAATAAGGAATGCCGTGCCACTCGACCATGCTGCGCAAGTCGTCATGGTTGGAAATCACACAAGAGATTTCGCAGTCCAGTTCATCGCTGTGCCAGCGGTGCAATAGATCAGCCAGGCAGTGAGATTCACGGCTGGCCATCAGCACCACACGTTTTTTCTGCGCAGTGTCGGTGATGCGCCAGTCCATGGAAAACGCTTCGGCGATCGGCGCAAACGCTTCGCGGAGTGCTTCGATGCCGAATGGCAGCGAGTCGGCACGAATTTCGTGACGCATGAAGAACCAGCCGCTCTGATTATCCGAGTGGTGGCTCGCTTCAGTGATCCAGCCGTTATGGGACGCCAGAAAGTTACTGACTTGAGCAACGATGCCGACGCGGTCCGGGCAAGCAATCACTAGCCGAAAGGTGCGCATGAGGGGGAGACTCCAGAACTTCGCAAAGGCCGCCATTCTAGCGATTGCGCGGCAAAACTGCAGTATTGATCAAGCATTTGCTGCAAACGGATCGACGCAGCAGACCCGGCAGATACACATTTTCCCGGAAGAAGTGTTTTTGATGTGGATCTCCACAAACCCAATTGTGAAGATCTGTGTTGCACTATTTAACTGCGCCTGCAATTGGTCGTCTGTACATAGCCAACAAATTAAATAAACACGTGTTAAATGTTTACTTGATGAAACAGCCTGACTATTATTGCCGCACTGTAACCTGCCACCCAGCGTCCAACATAAGGTAGTCCCAATGTCCTTGATCAACGAATATCGCGCCACCGAAGAAGCTATCAAAGAGCTGCAAGCCCGTTTGAAGAATCTTTCCCAAGACGACAAACTGCAAACCGAGCTGGAATTTGAAGGCAAATTGCGCACCTTGATGGGCGAATACTCCAAGTCCCTGCGTGACATCATCGCGCTGCTGGATCCGGAATCCAAAAGCAAGGCTCCACGCGGTGGCGCGGTAAAAACTACCGGCACCAAGCGCGCGCGCAAAGTTAAACAATACAAAAACCCGCATAACGGTGAAGTCATCGAAACCAAAGGTGGCAACCACAAGACTCTGAAAGAGTGGAAAGCCAAGTGGGGCGGTGATGTGGTCGAAGGCTGGGCGACTCTGCTGGGCTAAGCCACTGATGGCGCACCAAAAAAAACGCCAGCAAATGCTGGCGTTTTTTTATGCCTGAGTTTCAGCCCTGCCGTGACAGGTTCGAGGTTCAGAGACTCAAACGTGTGCGCAATGCTTCGACATAATTACGCCATTCACTCAGAACCTCCTTCTGAAAAGGCGTAGCAGTAATATCCAGTTGCGCAGCTGCCTCTATGAAAGATTTCAGCGTATTGGGTGCGCCCCATTGCGGATCTGACAGACGCTGCTGACAGAACAAACGCCAACGTTCCTGTTCTTCGAAATTCAACGTATCGGGGAAGTTGCGGGCGCGATATCGAAACAATAGTTCAGGCAAACGTTCATCATCGAACGGCCAATGCTCTTGTGCTAATTGTGCAGGTTCAGCGGACCTGACTTGCTCGCATAAACGTCTATCTCGATCGCCGATAAAACCGTCGTATAACTGTTGTTCAGGATCAGCGCTCTGAGAAAAATCCTCGCCGGCATAAATCGCCTGCACTTTATCTCGCCAGATTTCCTGTGCGTCACTTAGCCGCAGTGTTCGCTCACGCTCAAGCGCCATATCCAGTCCGAGTCGTTGTCGATCTGCGACACGCAGCACGGACAGCGGTGCCACCACCGGGCACTTGTTGATGTGAATGAGTTTGAGCGGCACCGGCAACTCGCCCTCTGCCAGATCATCACGGCGTGTATATAAACGTTGGCGCAACGTTTCTGCATCCAGATCAAGCAAAGCCTGGGGATCCAGATGCAGGTCACAGACAATCAAGGCGTTTTTGTTGCGCGGGTGCCACGCCAGCGGGAGCACCACACCGAGATAACTGCGCGCCGCCGAAAACCGTCCGCAAATGTGCACCATCGGCTGCAGCAATCGAATCTGATCCATCACCCTCGACTTACTGCGCAGCTGGAATAACCAGTCATACAGCTTCGGTTGTTTTTCCCGGATCAATCGAGCGAGGGCAATGGTCGCGCGAACATCGGACATTGCTTCGTGGGCATTGCCATGATCAATACCGTTGGCGGCGGTCAGACGCTCGAGTTTCAGCGTGACGCGGCCCTCTTCATCCCTCGGCCAGACAATGCCGTCGGGACGCAGGGCATAGGCCGCACGCACCACATCAATCAGATCCCAGCGGCTGTTACCGCCCTGCCACTCGCGAGCATAGGGATCGAAAAAATTGCGATACAAGCTGTAGCGAGTCATTTCATCGTCGAAACGCAAGGTGTTGTAACCCGCGCCGCAGGTCCCCGGAGCCGCCAGTTGCGCATGCACCCGCGTCATGAAATCCGCTTCACTCAAACCCTGCTCCGCTAGACGTGCGGGGGTAATGCCGGTGATCGCACAGGCCGCCGGATGCGGCAGGATGTCGTCACCAAGCCGGCAGTAGAGATTGACCGGTTCGTCTATTTCATTGAGATCGAAATCGGTGCGAATCCCCGCTACCTGCAGCGGGCGGTCGCAGCGGGGATTAATACCCGTCGTTTCATAGTCGTACCAGAAGATCGAGGTCACGGGCCATTCCTGAACTGAAGATGGACAAAGTCTAGGCGTTCACGTCCTGCCACGACCAGCGTCTCGTGATGCCATGACTTCCAGCAACGCACCATCCAATACATAGTTATGTCGTTTTCCCCCGAGAGACTGCTAGCATCGGGCGCACAGAGAGTTTCCGTTCAGGCCCCGACATCAGGTTGCCCATGCTCGATTGCACAGCACGGCCAGGAAAAGCGACGTCGCCCCCGCCACTGGATACGCGGTATCAGGTTGAAACGCCGGAAGGCATTGACCTGCCATTGCGCCCGGCGGGGTTGATGGTGCGCGCACTGGCTTTTTTCATCGACCTTGGTGTGCGCGGGCTGATTCTGGGCGTGCTCTTCGTTGTCCTGGCATTCCTCGGCAAGCTTGGCGCCGGGCTCGGTTCGATTCTGTTGTTCGTTGTCAGCTGGTGGTACATGGTGCTGTTTGAAGTGCTCAATCAAGGACGCTCACCGGGCAAGCTCTGGATGGGTCTGCAAGTGGTGCAGGATGACGGCACGCCAATCGGCTGGTCCGCATCGCTGGTGCGCAACCTGTTGCGATTTGTCGACATTTTGCCGTTCGGCTATTTTCTGGGTGCTATCAGCTGCCTGCACCATGCCAGCTTCAAACGCCTGGGCGATCTCGCCGCCGGTACGCTGGTGATCTACCGCGAACACCCGGTGACCCGCCCGCAGCTGCCCGAAGCCGAACCAAGATCTGCTGCGGTCACGCTGACGCTGAACGAACAACGCGCCATTCTCAATTTTGCCGAACGTCAAGGCGAACTCACCGCAGCGCGGGTCAGCGAACTGGCGACGATCCTCGCCAAACCCATGCAGGTCGCGGCTCCCCGCGCAGTGGCGGAACTCAACGGCATCGCCCGCGGGCTGTTGGGCAGCGCATGAAGCAAAGCCTGTTTGAGAGTCGCCATAAAGCTGAATGGGAGCGGTTTGCCCTGATGCTCGAGAGGCTGGAACGAAGCAAGGACACCTCCCGCCTCGCCAGTTTTGCCAAGGATTACCGACGACTTTGTCAGCACCTCGCCCTGGCTCAAGAACGCGGTTACAGCAGTTTCCTGATCGACTCTTTACAGCAGCAGGTGCTGCGCGGGCATCAACAGCTTTATCGACATCGCAGCCGCCTGGGTGCCAATGTCGTGGCATTCATACTCGCCGATTTTCCGCGACTGGTTCGTCAGCAGTGGCGCTTTGTGCTGGCCGCCAGCCTGCTGTTTTTTGGCAGTCTGGTCGGCTTTGCCCTGTTGGTCTTCCTGTTCCCGGACCTGGTCTACAACCTGATCCCGGCCGAACAGGTCAGCCAGATGCAAGCCATGTACGACCCCGAAGGCGGGCACCTGGGCCGCTCGGCCGACCGGGCAGCCAGTGAAGACTGGGTGATGTTCGGGTTCTACATCATGCACAACATCGGCATCGCGTTTCAAACCTTCGCCAGCGGTCTGCTGTTTGGCCTGGGCAGTGTCTTCTTCCTGCTTTACAACGGTTTGATGATCGGCGCAGTGGCCGGGCATCTGACGCAGATTGGCTATGGCCAGACGTTCTGGTCGTTCGTGATCGGGCACGGCGCGTTCGAACTCAGCGCGATTGCCCTGGCAGGCGCCGCCGGATTGCAACTGGGCTGGGCCCTGATCGCGCCGGGCCGTTTGCCGCGGGCCGAAGCGCTGCGATTGGCGGCGCGGCAAAGTATTGTGCTGATTTGCGGGGTCATGCTGTTTCTGCTGATTGCAGCGTTTGTAGAGGCTTACTGGTCGTCCATGAGCGAGCCTGCGCCGCTTGCCAAATATCTGGTCGGCGCACTGCTCTGGATATTGGTCGCCACGTATCTGCTGTTTGCCGGACGGTCACGCCATGCGCCTGAGTGACGCGACAATGGTCATCCGCCCCCGCCCGACCTGGGAAGCCATGGACCTGGGGGTATTGTTGAGCCAGCGCCACCGACGGCTGCTGATGACCAGTTGGGCGATCATCACCGTGCCGGTATTCGCCTTGCTCAGCCTGGTTTTGTGGGATTCACCGTCGCTGGCGGTGTTCATCTTCTGGTGGCTCAAGCCGGCATTCGAACGGTTACCGCTGTACATCCTTTCTTCGGCGATGTTCGGAGAAACGCCGACGTTGGGTCAGGCACTGCGCCAGTGGCCGCGACTGCTCAAGCCGCAATTGCTGGCAAGCCTGACCTGGCGGCGCTTGAGCCTGACGCGCAGTTTCCTGCTGCCCGTGATGCAGCTCGAAGGGCTGAGCGGCGACGAACGACAACAGCGGCTGCAGGCATTGGTGCAGCGCGACGCAGGTACCGCGAGGTGGCTGACGATCATCGGCGTGCATCTGGAAACCGCGCTGTGGATCGGCCTGATGCTGCTGTTTTACCTGTTGCTGCCGCAGCAGATCGAGCTCGACTGGAGCTGGCAACGTTTGCTCTCGGTCGCGTCGCAGGACTGGCTCTGGCTGGAACACCTGACGAATGTGTTCTACCTGCTGGTTCTGGTGGTGTGGGAACCCGTCTACGTCGCCTGCGGGTTTAGTCTGTATCTGAATCGGCGCACGGTGCTCGAAGCTTGGGATATCGAATTGGTGTTTCGCCGCCTGCGTCAGCGCCTGAGTGGCGCGGCCTTGATTGTGCTGCTGGGCACTGGTGCGCTGTTGCCGCTCGGTCAAAACGCGTGGGCCGCTGAGCCAGTCGTGACGCCAGAGTCTGCGCGGCTTCTCTCGCAGCCTTTGACCAGTCAGGGGGCACAGGACAGCATCAGGGCAATCCTCGACCAGCCTCCGTTCAAAAACAGGGAAACGGTCACCCATTATCGCTTTAGCGAGGATCAGCCCGCTGCCGATGCAGCGGACAGAGGCAAGGTGCCGCTATGGCTGAAAACCTTGTTCGGCCTGCTTGACGGCCAACACTTCAGTGCAGCTGCAACGCTGATTGAAGTGGCGTTGTGGACGGCGTTGATTGCGGGAATCGGCCTGTTGGTCTGGCGCTATCGGGAGTGGCTGCAGGCGTTCGTCAGCCGCCGTCCGGTGGAGAAACCCCGACTCGTCGCGCAGCCAGGGCCGCGACAAGCGTTCGGCTTGGATCTCAACCGCGACACCCTGCCTGGCGACATTGCCAGCAGCGCCGAGCAACTCTGGCAAAGCCACCCGCGCGAGGCACTCGGTTTGCTTTACCGCGCTCTGCTCAGCCACTTGCTGCACGATCACAACATGCCTTTGAGCGCTGCTGATACCGAGAGCGAGGTGCTGCGGCGCGTCGAACGACTGCAGCAACCCGCTTTGCTGGCGTTCAGCCAAGCGCTGACGACACACTGGCAGAACATGGCGTACGGGCATCAACTGCCGCCCGAGCACATGCAATATGAACTGTGTGATGGCTGGCGCGCCCTGTTTGGCCCGGGAGGCGCAGGTTGAACCGGCGATTATGGCTGTCGGTCGCCCTGGTTGCAGGCGTTTTGTGCTGCGCATTGAGCGTTTGGCTGTACCTGAAGGCGACACCCTATCAGGCAGAAATCGACCATGGCCCGGCGCCCGAGGCACAGGCCAACCCCTATCTGGCCGCCGAGCATTTCCTGCGCAAACAGGGCCTTGCCGTCAGCCATGCCAACAGCCTGGATGTGTTGCCGACGCTGGAACCCCATCATAACAGTCTGCTGTTGCTCGGCGAACGATCCAGCATGTCGCCGCGCCAGGTCGATCAGGTGTTGAACTGGACCCGCGCCGGCGGCCGTCTGCTGTTTGTCGCCGAAGCATTGTGGGACGAAAAGCTCGGTCAGAGCGACGACCTGCTACTGGACCGGGTGCAGTTGCATCAGTCAATGAGTAAAGACCTCAAGGATCCACCGCCTGACACCCGCGGCGAGCCGCTGCCAAAACTGACCAAGCTCTATCTCGAAGATGAAGACGCCCCGGCCTACGCCGGTTTCGACACCGCGTTCCATCTTGACGACCCGAAGAACCTCGCCCAAGCCTGGGCCAACAGTGGCAAGGGTACGCACATGATGCAACTCGCTCATGGCCTGGGCTCGATCATCGTTGTCACTGACGCCGAACTGTGGAAAACCCCAGCCATCGATCACTATGACAACGCCTGGCTGCTCTGGTACCTCACCGCTGATACCCACGTGACGCTGCTGTTCAACACGGAGCACGACGGCCTGCCGACCTTGCTGCTGCGTTACTTCCCGCAAGCTCTGGTTGCGCTGATCGCTCTTATCGGCCTGATCGGCTGGCATTTCGGCGTGCGTCACGGGCCATTGATTGAACCGGCACCGAAAGCGCGCCGACAACTTCAGGAACACCTGCGCGCGAGCGCTGAATTCATGCTGCGCCACAGCGGTCAGGAGAGCCTTCTGCAGACCTTGCAGCAAGACATCCTGCGTCGCGTCCGGCACCGACATCCCGGTTATGACCAGCTCGGCGTCGCCGAACAATGGTTGGTGCTCGCACGTCTGAGCGGTCAACCCACACGCGCTATCAGCCAGGCCATGAGCCCACGACCGAAGCAGCGGCTTTCCAGCGTTGAATTCAGCCGTCAGGTCGCCCACCTGCAAACCTTGAGGAATGCGTTATGAGTGAACAGATCGAGCCCGGCGCACCCAGCCACGCCGCGCAACAACGTCAGCGCGCAAGTCAGCTGGCGCAGGCTGTCAGGGCTGAATTGCAGAAAGCCGTCATCGGTCAGAACAGCGTGGTCGACGACGTATTGACCGCCCTGATCGCCGGCGGTCATGTACTGCTCGAAGGGGTTCCGGGGCTGGGCAAGACCTTATTGGTGCGCGCCCTCGCCCGCTGTTTCGGCGGTGAGTTCGCACGTATTCAGTTCACCCCTGACCTGATGCCCAGCGACGTCACCGGGCATGCGGTGTACGACTTGCAGACCGAGCAGTTCAAATTGCGCAAGGGACCGCTGTTCACCAACCTGCTGCTGGCCGACGAAATCAACCGCGCCCCGGCGAAAACCCAGGCGGCGCTACTCGAAGCCATGCAGGAACGGCAAGTCACCCTCGAAGGCCGCGCGCTGCCGATTGCGCAACCGTTCATGGTGCTCGCCACGCAGAATCCGATCGAGCAGGAAGGCACCTATCCATTACCGGAAGCCGAGCTCGATCGCTTCATGCTCAAGGTGCGCATGGACTACCCCGACGCCGATCAGGAACTGGACATGGTCCGTCAGGTCAGCCGCTCGACCCGCGCCGACATGCTCGATGTGCAACCGCTGCGCACGGTACTGCAGGCCAAGGATGTGCTGGCCCTGCAACGTATCGCCAGCGATTTGCCGCTGGACGATCAGGTGCTTGATTACGCCGTGCGCCTGGCCCGTACTACCCGCAGCTGGCCCGGCCTGATGCTGGGCGCCGGGCCTCGAG
>NZ_CABVGX010000019.1 GCF_902497625.1 Pseudomonas fluorescens
GGTTTGGCGACGGCTGCACAGCCTCGTAGGCTCGGCAGCGGCTACGGGGATCTGAGCTGAGACAAAAAATGCAGGCATAAAAAATCCCCGAACCAGTCGGGGATTTTTTATGTTCGATCAATCAACCCAGGAGCCGATCAATCTTCGCGATAGCGACGCAGCTTCAACTGCTTACCGGCAACGCGAGTGTCCTTCAGCTTGGTCAGAAGCTTTTCCAGACCGTCTTCCGGCAGCTCGACGAGGCTGAAGCTGTCACGCACCTGGATGCGACCGATTGCTTCGCGAGCCAGACCACCTTCGTTGAGGATGGCGCCCAGCAGGTTCTTGGCAGCGATACCATCACGCGCACCCAGCGCGGTACGGCAACGAGCACGACCTTCGGCCAATGCAACCGGAGCGCGACGCTCACGATCACCACGGTCCGGACGATCACCGGTACGCTCTGGACGATCGCCACGCGGTGCATTGTTCGGCACCAGTGGACGCTCTTTCTCGATTGCTGCCAGAGTCAACGCTTGACCGTTGGTTGCCTTGCGCAGCAGGGCTGCGGCCAGGGCACGCGGGCTGCAACCGATGTCGGCGGTCAGGCGATCAAGCAGATCACCATGGGTCGACTCGGCATCGCCAACCAGCGGCGACAGGCTGTTGGTCAGTTTCTTGATGCGGGCATCGAGAACGGCCTGAGCATCCGGCAGGCGGACTTCGGCAACTTTCTGACCGGTTACACGCTCGATCACTTGCAGCATGCGGCGCTCACGCGGCGTCACCAGCAGCAATGCGCGACCTTCGCGACCGGCACGGCCAGTACGGCCGATACGGTGAACGTAGGATTCCGGATCGTACGGCATGTCAACGTTGAACACGTGAGTGATGCGCGGAACGTCCAGACCACGAGCGGCAACGTCGGTCGCCACAACGATGTCCAGACGGCCATCCTTGAGGGATTCGATCACGCGCTCACGCTGGTTCTGAGCAATGTCACCGTTCAGCGCAGCGGCTTTGTAGCCTTTGGCTTCCAGGGCACTGGCCAGGTCCAGGGTCGCTTGCTTGGTGCGCACGAACATGATCAGGGCGTCGAAGTCTTCGACTTCCAGCAGGCTCAATACAGCCGAGGTCTTCTGGTCAGCGTGAACCAACAGGTGAGCCTGTTCGATCGCGGTAACGGTCTGGGTCTTGGTCTGGATCTTCACGTGTTGCGGATCGCGCAGATGGCGTTCGGCAATGGCGCGAATCGACTGCGGCAGGGTCGCCGAGAACAATACGGTCTGACGGGTAGCTGGCAAGGCCTTGAAGATGACTTCGAGGTCGTCCATGAAACCCAGTTTGAGCATCTCATCGGCTTCGTCGAGAACCAGATGGTTCACGGTCGACAGGACTTTTTCGTCACGACGCAGGTGGTCGCACAGACGGCCCGGAGTGGCGACAACGATCTGTGCGCCATTACGGATTGCTTTCAGTTGTGGGCCCATTGGGGCGCCGCCGTAAACGGCCACAACGGTCACGCCCGGCATTTGCTTGGCGTAGGTTTCGAAAGCGGTTGCTACTTGCAGCGCCAACTCACGGGTTGGCGCCAGGATCAGGGCTTGCGGTTCGCGCTTTGCAGGATCGATGCAATGAAGAATTGGCAGAGCGAACGCGGCGGTTTTACCCGTACCGGTTTGCGCCTGACCGATCATGTCCTGGCCGGCCATGATGATCGGGATCGATTGCTGCTGAATAGCCGAAGGCTCTTCGTAGCCAGTCGCGATGACGGCTGCAAGAATGTTCGGATTAAGATTAAAAGCGGCGAATCCGCCGGTTTCCTGGGTCATGGGTCTGCCTCTAAGTGCATCCGCAAAGACCCATGCTCCAAAGCTGCGCATGCCGTGTAAGACTCAAGAGTCGCCCTGGCTGCTTTGTCGGCGGGGATTTGCGAAAACGAATGAATGAAAAAGATTCGTCAAGGGAGAGTCCGCTGTGCGGACGTGCAGCCGAAGCTGACTTCGGGGAATTGCGCTACCTAAACGCGGCCCGGTTAAAGGCCGGCGCGCACTATACCGGAATTCGGCCAAAAAGGGAGCATTATTTGTCGGAAAACTGACGCGTATGCCTTTACGTCACGCGCTTTGCGCAGATTCGATACACCGTCTACTTTTCAATGGCCCGGCCCCGCTGGTAATCGCGCTAAATCGGTTCACCTGAATCACGCACACCGGCGCGCGCTCCTTCCCGCACGAGGAATTGCTTGATGAATCAGAGCCCTTCGAGCCGTGTCACCTGCGAGCGGCACGGCCACGTCCTGATGATCGGTCTGGATCGCGTCGCCAAGCGCAACGCCTTCGACCTCGAACTGCTGAACGCGCTGAGTCTGGCCTATGGCGAATTCGAGGCTGATCGCGAAGCGCGGGTGGCGGTGCTGTTCGGGCATGGTGAGCATTTCACCGCCGGGCTCGATCTGGTCAATGCCAGTGCGGCGCTGGCCGAAGGCTGGCAGGCGCCGCCCGGCGGCTGTGATCCATGGGGTGTGTTTGTCGGCCCGAGGGTGAGCAAACCGGTGATCGTCGCAGCGCAGGGCTACTGCCTGACCATCGGCATCGAGCTGATGCTCGCGGCGGACATCAACCTGTGCGCCAGCAATACCCGTTTCGCGCAGAAGGAAGTGCAACGCGGGATCTTCCCGTTTGGTGGCGCGACCTTGCGCCTGCACCAGCTGGCCGGTTGGGGCAATGCCATGCGCTGGTTGCTCACAGGCGATGAGTTTGATGCCCATGAAGCGTTGCGCCTGGGCCTGGTGCAGGAAGTCATGGCCAGTGAGGACTTGCTACCCAGAGCCATGGAGTTGGCACAGCGGATTGCGTGCCAGGCGCCGCTGGGGGTGCAGGCGACGCTGATGTCGGCGCGGCAGGCGCGTCATGAAGGTGAAATCGCAGCGGCGCAGGCGTTGCCCGCGCTGGCTAAGCGCTTGCTGGGGAGCGAGGATGCACAGGAAGGCGTGCGGTCGCTGGTCGAGAAGCGGCCGGGCAATTTCAGAGGTCTTTGACGGATATATTGGCGGTGAAGGCCCCATCGCGAGCAGGCTCGCTCCCACACTGGAATGCATAGCCTTGTGGGAGTGAGCCTGCTCGCGATGAGGCCGCACCGACACCCGAGTTACGTCGCCGGCCGAATCGCCTTGATCAACGATTGCAACGAATACCCCAACCGCGGCGCAAGCCCCTCGGCCCGGGCGGTCAGACCCTGCAGGTCCAATTCCTGATCAAGCTCCGACGGCACGATCAGAATCACATTGCCCTCCTTCACAGGTAATTCCCAATAGTGTCGGTGATACAAACCACGGAACAGCGCCGCGCCTAACGGTTTGCCATCATCGGTAGCCCACTGATTGATCACCAGCCAGCCGCCCGGATTCAGGCGTTTCTGACAGTTCTCGAGAAAACTCCAGGCCAGATGGCCGACACCGGGGCCGACGTCGGTATAGAGGTCGACGAAAATCAGGTCCGCCGGCTCGGCGGTACCCAGTAGTTCCAGCGCGTCGCCCACACGAATGAACAGCCGCGGGTCGTCATCCAGCCCGAGAAACTCGATCGCCAGACGCGGAACGTCGGGGCGCAGCTCGATGGCTTCGACATCCTCCAGCGGTAAAAACTTCAGGCAAGCCTGCGTCAACGTGCCCGCGCCGAGCCCCAGAAACAGTGCGCTTTCCGGCTGCTCGTGGCACAACGCACCGATCAGCATGGCACGGGTGTAATCGTATTCAAGCCAGCTCGGGTCGGCGGTGAACACGCAGCTCTGTTCGATGGCATCACCGAACTCGAGAAAACGATAATCGGCCACTTCCAGCACGCGAATCACGCCAAACTCGTCTTGTACCTCGGCGAGCAGATGCTCGACGCGCTCCTCAGTCATTAGGTCTCCTGATCGTCACCGCTCGGGGCAACACGACACACCGCAACATATAGCGGCAAAGGCGCGATTGTCGGCGAAGCAACGGCGGCGGGTCACGCACTAATTGCTGATAACATGAGCGCCCGAGCGTAAACCAACCGAGACCGTGATGAGCCAACCGTGGAGCCCTGACAGCTGGCGCGCCCTGCCGATCCAGCAACAACCTCAATACCCCGACGCCGCGCACCTGTCGCACGTCGAGCAAACCCTGGCCAGTTATCCGCCGCTGGTGTTTGCCGGTGAAGCGCGCGAGTTGCGCCGCCAGTTTGCCGAGGTCACCCAGGGCCGTGCGTTTCTGTTGCAGGGGGGCGATTGCGCCGAAAGCTTCGCGGAATTCTCCGCCGCGAAAATTCGCGACACGTTTAAAGTATTGCTGCAAATGGCGATCGTCATGACCTTCGCCGCCGGTTGCCCGGTGGTCAAGGTTGGACGCATGGCCGGGCAGTTTGCCAAACCGCGCTCGGCCAATGACGAAACCATCGACGGCGTGACCCTGCCCGCCTACCGCGGCGACATCGTCAACGGTATCGGTTTCGACGAAAAAAGCCGCGTGCCGGATCCGGAACGTCTGCTGCAGTCCTATCACCAGTCGACCGCGACCCTGAACCTGCTGCGCGCTTTCGCCCAGGGCGGTTTTGCCGACCTGCATCAGGTGCACAAGTGGAACCTGGACTTCATCGCCAACTCGGCGCTGGCGGAAAAATACAGCCACCTGGCAGATCGCATCGATGAAACCCTGGCCTTCATGCGCGCCTGCGGCATGGACAGCTCGCCACAGCTGCGTGAGACCAGTTTCTTCACCGCCCACGAAGCGTTGCTGCTGAACTACGAAGAAGCCTTCGTGCGTCGCGACAGCCTGACCAACGATTATTACGACTGCTCGGCACACATGTTGTGGATCGGCGACCGCACCCGTCAGCTTGATGGCGCGCACGTCGAATTTCTGCGCGGGGTGAACAACCCGATCGGGGTGAAAGTCGGCCCGAGCATGAACCCCGAAGACCTGATTCGCCTGATCGATGTGCTCAACCCGGACAACGATCCCGGTCGCTTGAACCTGATCGCGCGGATGGGTGCGAACAAGGTCGGCGAGCATCTGCCGCAACTGATTCGCGCGGTCCAGCGTGAAGGCAAGCAGGTGCTGTGGAGTTCCGACCCGATGCACGGCAATACCATCAAAGCCAGCAGCGGCTACAAGACCCGCGATTTTGCGCAGATCCTTGGTGAGGTGAAGCAGTTCTTCCAGGTGCATGAGGCGGAAGGCACGTACGCGGGCGGCATCCATATCGAGATGACCGGGCAGAATGTAACCGAGTGCATTGGAGGGGCGCGGCCGATCACCGAGGACGGGTTGTCGGATCGCTACCACACCCATTGCGACCCGCGGATGAACGCGGATCAGTCGTTGGAGTTGGCGTTTTTGATTGCCGAAACGTTGAAGCAAGTTCGCCGGTAAACCAGCAGGCTCTCAGCCGGCCAATACATCGCCTTCGCGAGCAAGCCCGCTCCCACATTGGAATGTGTTTCCTCTGTGGGAGCGGGCTTGCTCGCGAAGGCGTCAGTTCAGTCACATCCGATACTGGCCAATGCCACCCGCAACCGCTCCGCACTCGCCCGCTGACAATTCAACTGCACCCGCTCAAGACCAAGCCAATCCGCCATCCGCCGTAAATTCACCGCTAACGCCAGCATCCCCGCGTCATCCAGACCCGGCTCCTCTTCATGCACCGCATGCACCGCCAACCGACCCAGCGCCCGCTCAGCGCGCAAATCGACGCGCGCGGCGATCCGCTCATTGTGCAAAAACGGTAGTACGTAATAGCCGTAAATACGCTTCTCCCGAGGCGTGTAAATTTCCAGACGGTAACGAAAATCGAACAGGCGCTCGGTGCGGCTGCGCTCCCAGATCAGCGAATCAAACGGCGACAACAACGCACTCGCTTCAACCTTGCGCGGTAACGTAGGCTCGGGCAGGCAATAGGCGGGTTGCCGCCAGCCCTGCACTTCGCACATTTGCAAGGCGCCCGCCTCCACCAACTCGGCCAGGCGCAGATGCGAATCGCCAGGGTTGAGACGGAAGTAATCACGCAGGTCTTTTTCCGTCGCGACCCCCAAGGCGCTTGCAGCGTGCAGCAGCAATCCGCGCTGCGCCTCGGCCTCGCTGAGTAACGGCTGCTGAAGGGTCGCCGCAGGAATCACCCGTTCCGGCAAATCATAAAGACGCTCGAACCCGCGCCGTCCGGCCACGGTCACTTCACCGGCAGCGAACAACCACTCCAGCGCGTGCTTCTCCGCGCTCCAGTCCCACCAGGGCCCGGCCCGCTCCTGCCGCGTCGACAGGCTGCCGGCACCCAGCGCGCCGAGCTTCTCGACCGAGGCCAGCACCCGGTGGATCGTGTCCTGCTGCTCCCGACCGAAACGCGCCAATTGCTGATAAATCCCCTCACCACGCGCCGCACGTTGCATGCGCCAGCGCATCAACGGGTACATCGACAGCGGCAGCAACGAAGCTTCATGGCCCCAATATTCGAACAGCGTGCGCCGCCGGCCTGAACTCCAGGCGGCCTGGTCGAGCAGGTCGGGCGAATAATTGCCTAAGCGAGAAAACAAGGGAAGGTAGTGCGAGCGCACCAACGCGTTGACCGAATCGATCTGCAGAATGCCCAGCCGTTCGATCAGCCGATTGAGCTGAACCGCGGTGATCGTCGCTGGCAGCTGGCGCCCGTGGAACCCTTGGGCAGCCAGCGCCAGACGCCGAGCCTGTTTGAGGGATAAGGACAGTGGTGCGGGCATGAACATCTCCTTGTCTGCTCGCAACCTACCTCACCGGAAGACGGTTTGTGTAGTTGTGGATGACTCATTTGTGCATCGGGTCATCCCAGAATGGGCGGATGGCTTCATGTTCGACGTCTGCCCGACTGACTCCGATGTCCTTCAATGCTTCATCGCTCATGCTCGCCAGCAGCTCGCGTTCACGGTGCAATTCGTACCAGCGGCTGATCTTGTGCAGCAGATCCGAGACGACGTGGACGGAATGCTTCTCTACCTCGACATAACCTTTTTGACCTTTCATCTTGTTGCCCTCCGTTTGGGATGGCTCAAGTGTCGCGCCGGGCTTAAGATCAATCCAACGAATGTTTCTGATGCCACACATCTCGGAGATTGATGGATGTCTGCCTACCCGAGTATCGACACCGACGTGCTGCGCACCTTTGTCGCCATCGCCGATCAAGGCGGCTTCACCCGCGCCGGCGAATTGATCAACCGCACGCAATCTGCCGTAAGCATGCAGATGAAACGGCTGGAAGAAGATGTGCTGCAGCGCCAGTTGTTCCAGCGCGACGGGCGTCAGGTGCGCCTGACGGCGGAAGGTCAGGTGCTGCTGGGCTACGCGCGGCGCATTCTCAAATTGCACAGCGAGGTGTTCAACACACTGCGCGAGCCGCACATGGTTGGCACCGTACGCATCGGTACGCCGGACGATTACGTGATGCGTTTTCTGCCGGGGATATTGCGACGGTTTGCCCAGTCGTATCCGCTGATCCAGATCGAAGTGCATTGCGAATCATCAAAACAATTGCTGCTACGTCAGGACCTCGACCTGTCGATCGTCACCCGCGAGCCGGGCAACGAGATCGGCCAGTTGTTGCGCAAGGAGCGCTTCGTCTGGGCCGAGGCGCAGTGCTTCAGTGCCCATGAACAGACGCCGCTGCCGCTGGCAATGTTCAACAGCGACTGCTTCTGTCGGCTGTGGGCGTGCAACGCGCTGGACGCGATGGGCCGCGACTACCGCGTGGCCTACAACAGTTCCAGCTTGTCAGCGATCATGGCAGTAGTCAGTGCCGGACTGGCGGTTACCGCGCAACTGGAAAGCCTGATCACCCCCGATTTGCGCATTCTCGGTGAGGCTGAGGACCTGCCGATATTGCCGGAGGCCAGCATCATGTTGCTGCGTAACCTGCACAACCCCTCGCCGATCACCGAATGCCTGGCCGAGCACATCGTTGAAGGCTTCAAACTTTAAAGGCGAGCATCACTGCGCAGAGCACCAGAAAACCGCAGAACAACCCACGCAACAGGCGCTCCGGCAGGGCGTGGGCAATTTTCACGCCCCAGCTGATACTCAACAGACCGCCAACTGCCAGAGGCACGCCAATTATCCAGTCCACCTGGTGATGCACGGCATAGGTGGCAAGCGTGACGCCGGTGCTCGGCAAGGCCAGCGCCAGCGACAAACCTTGGGCGACTACCTGCGTCGTGCCGAACACGCTGGTGAGTACCGGCGTTGCAACCACTGCCCCACCCACGCCGAATAACCCGCCCATGGTACCGGATGCCGCGCCGAGCACACCCAGCCACGGCCATGAATAACGCATTTGCGCAGAAGCCGGTGCGTTGCCGGTGAACATACGCAACAGATTGTAAGCCGACAGTACGACCAGGAATGCGACGAATCCCGCGCGCATGGTTTGCGCATCAATGCCCACTGCCCAGATCGAACCGAGCCAGGCGAAAACGAACCCCATTGACGCCAGCGGCATGGCATGGCGCAGTTCGATCTTGTTGCGCTGGTGATAACGCCACAGCGCCAGCATCACGTTTGGCACAACCATTACCAACGCCGTGCCTTGGGCAATCTGCTGATCGAGCCCGAA
The DNA here is from genome assembly GCF_902497625.1 of Pseudomonas fluorescens. Taxonomy (GTDB): domain Bacteria; phylum Pseudomonadota; class Gammaproteobacteria; order Pseudomonadales; family Pseudomonadaceae; genus Aquipseudomonas; species Aquipseudomonas fluorescens_BQ. The sequence continues at coordinate 8,580 of NZ_CABVGX010000019.1, forward strand.
TAAAACGCCCAGCATCGGAATGGCAATCAAACCGCCGCCGATGCCAAATAATCCGCCGAGGGTTCCCAGAGCGGCGCCGAACACCAGATACATCAAAATCTCGATCACGATTTGTTTCCCTTCATTGCAGTCTTCCCATGCTACTCAGTCGCGTCTGGTGCGGAAACGCACAGCAACGCACAATGGCTATGCCAATCTCGCACAAGCATACGACGCCATGAATCCCAATCAGCTGACAGACCAGTTAGGCCTTTTTCTCGACGTACTGGAGAGCGGCAGTTTTTCCGCCGCCTCCCGCCGACATCCTATGACGCCTTCCGCCGTCGCGCGACGTATCGATAGTCTGGAGAACGCCGTCGGTAGCCAATTGTTCATCCGCAGCACTCACGCCGTGCGCGCCACGCCAGCGGGGCTGGCGTTTGCCGAACGGGCACGGCGAATCGTCGCGGAGCTGCAGCTCGCCCGTGCCGAAGCGGTGTCGCTGAGCAGTGCACCGGAAGGCCTGATCCGGCTGGATGCACCGGCGGGTTTCGGGCGACGGCACCTGGCGCCAGTGATTGCCGATTTTCTGATGCTTTATCCCGGTCTCGACGTACAGCTCCACCTGATCGAAAGCTTCGTCGACATGCAGGGGCTGAATCTGGGCAAGGTCGATCTGGTGCTGCGCGCCGGGCAAATGGCCGACACCCGACTGGTCGCGACCCCATTGGCGAGCATGGTGCGCGTTGCCTGCGCCAGCCCCGATTACCTGCAGCGGCGCGGGGTACCGAGCGATCCGGCACAATTGACGGAGCACGATGGCCTCGACTGGGATGGCCTCGCTCCACCGTTCGCCTGGCGGTTCGAACGCAGCGGACACATGCACTTGCACCGCCCCGGCCGTATCCGCATGAGGGCCAACAATGCCGAAGCGCTGCTATGCGGCGCGTTGGCCGGGCTGGGAATCGCCCACTTGCCCACCTGGCTGACCAGCGAATGCCTGCTGCGCGGCGAACTGCTACCGCTGTTTTGCGAAAACGGCTTGCCGCCCGCAGAGACCACCGGGATTTACGCCCTGCGACTGGCACAACAACCCAACTCGCGCAGCCGCTTGTTGTTGGAGTACTTGAAAACCCGTTTCAGCCCGGCACCGCCATGGGACCTCGCGCTGCAAACCACGCTGGGTAGACACTAAGTCAGAATTATCTGGCGCATTAAAGGTTCGCCCGCTAGATTCATGAAGATTATTGATCAAGGCTTTGAAATGACCACCAAGCGCAACACCCCGGATAATTGCGACGACCTGCTTCTGGACAATCAGGCCTGCTTTGCCCTGCATTCCACCTCGCTGCTGATGACCAAGGTCTACAAGCCGTTGTTGCAGGCGCTGGGGCTTACGTATCCGCAGTACCTGGCGATGATGGTGTTGTGGGAACAGGACGGTTTGACCGTGGGAGAAATCAGCACGCGCCTGTTGACTGACCCAGGCTCGCTGACGCCTTTGCTGAAACGCCTGGAAGTGGAAGGATTGCTGAGCCGTACGCGCAGCCGTGAGGATGAGCGTGTGGTGATCGTTGAACTGACCCAACAGGGCCGCGCGCTGCGCGACAAGGCCCGCGGCATTCCGCAGTGCATCCTGGGTGCTACCGGAATGTCGGTAGAACGACTGCAGAACCTCCAGGCGGAGCTGCAGATTCTTCGCAGCCACCTGCAAGACAGTCTGTAATCTTTGTAGCCTGACCGATTCCCTGTGGGCGCGAAAAATCTTCCTTCCACACTTCCCGCCTGAACCTCTCTAAATCAGCAGTTTTCGAACACCCATCGGACGTTCATCGAAATTGTTCGAAAATTTATCTTGCGCGCAAAATACTTGCGCGATACATTCACATCGCACTTACTTAGCGCGCAAATATTTAGCGCAAACACAATCAAACAGAACGAGGCCGACACCATGCAAACTCTCTACACCGCAATCGCAACCTCCACTGGCGGCCGTGACGGTCGTGCGGTTTCCAGCGACAACATCCTCGACGTCAAACTCGCCACCCCGAAAGAACTCGGTGGTGCTGGTGGCGCAGCGACCAACCCGGAACAATTGTTCGCTGCCGGTTACTCGGCCTGCTTCATTGGCGCGCTGAAATTCGTTGCCAGCCAGACCAAACGCAGCATTCCAAACGACGCCGCGATCACTGCCCATGTCGGCATCGGTCAGATCCCTGGCGGTTTCGGTCTGGACATCGATCTGCACATCAGCCTGCCAGGCCTGGAACAAGCCGACGCGCAGTCGCTGGTCGACGCTGCTCACCAGGTCTGCCCGTACTCCAACGCCACCCGTGGCAACGTCGATGTGCGTTTGCATGTGACTGTCTAAGCGATGGAGCAACAGATCGCAGCCTCGTTTCACTCGACAGCTCCTACAGGAAATCCGAGCCCCTTGTAGGAGCTGTCGAGTGAAACGAGGCTGCGATCACTTGATCCTGATCTTCGGCCACAAAAAAGCCCGACTCACTGGTCGGGCTTTTACATTCCTGAAGCGGTGCTTATTTGGCACGGCCTTTGTAGGAACCGCCTTCGCGAGTATCGATTTCGATCATGTCGCCGATTTCGATGAAGTCAGCAACCGACAGTTCGGTACCGTTCTTCAGTTTGGCAGGCTTCATCACCTTGCCGGAAGTGTCGCCGCGAGCGGAACCTTCGGTGTAGTCAACCTGACGCACGATTGTGGTCGGCAGCTCTACGGAAACCAGACGCTCTTCGAAGAAGATCGCTTCGCAGACATCGGTCATGCCTTCTTCAACGAAAGGCAGAACGGCCTCGATGTCTTCAGCGTTCAGCTCGTACATGGTGTAGTCGGTGGTGTCCATGAACGTGTATGTGTCGCCGCTGATGAACGACAGGGTCGCTTCTTTGCGGTCGAGGATCACGTCGTCCAGTTTGTCGTCAGCGCTGTAAACGATCTCGGTCTTGTAACCGGTCAGCAGGTTTTTCAGCTTGGTCTTCATGATCGCGCTGTTACGACCCGACTTGGTGAATTCAGCTTTCTGAACCAGCCAAGGATCGTTTTCGAGACGGATCACGGTACCGGGTTTCAGTTCTTTACCAGTTTTCATTGCGATTATCCGAATTTGGATGGGATTTACAAAAATCTAGGCCGCGTATCATATCCAATTTACATAAAACTGTACCAGCGCCGCGGCAAGATCCGCCTGCAAGCCCTGTTCCAGACACCACGCTTCAGCGTGTTGCTGCAGTTCTGGCCAGTGTTTGCGCGTTGATTGCCAGTGGTCGGCCATTGCCTCATCGGCATTCCATGCGCGCCACAGACCGCTCATCGCCTCGCGCGCGGGCTCGGACAGGCCTTTTGTATAAAGCTCGATGAAGGCTTCCAGCTTGTCGAGGTGAATGTCTTCGTCCTGGCGATAGATGTGCCAGAGCAGCGGTCGCCCCGCCCACTGCGCGCGGACGAATGAGTCTTCGCCGCGCACCGCGTTGAAATCGCAGCTCCATAGCAACCTATCGTATTGATCCTGCCGGACAAACGGCAGGATTTGCACGGTCAGGGCATCACGCACATGAATCGCGCCGGCCTTGAGATCGTCTATGCCGAGCCAGTGTTCGACATCCGCAATTATCCGACCTTCCGGGATCAGGAGATGTGTAGCCGTCGCATCGGAGGCCATGGCGTCGAACCAGCTGGACAGGCCTTTATTTTCGTAGGCAAACAGCGATATCAGGTGCGCGCCCTGCGCACGATTGATACCGAGACTTTGCAGGAAATTACGCTGAGCCTCGGCGTCTTGTTGAAATTGCCGACGCCGTTCCAGCAGATTTTTCTCCCGCAGCAGGCCGCCTGTTCCCGGCTGAAAACCCGGAAAGAAGAAAAACTTCTGCACACTTTTGTATTTCACTGAAGGCAAGCCGTGGCAGCCAATGACCCAGTCTTCAGCACTCAAATAATCAAGGTTCATCCACAGCGGCGGTTGTTCCCGCTCCGCCATGGCATCCATGTAGGCGCCGGGCAGCTGGCAGGCGAACGCGGCAATCACTACATCGGCAGCGTCGGCGGCTGGCCAATCCGTAGACCAGTGACGCACTTCGACACCTTCCTGCCACTGCTGGCTCAGCCGGATATCTATCTGCGGGCAAAGTCGCTCGAAAGCACGCAAGTCATCCACCCATAAACGCACCGCCACCGAATGTTCGGCCACCAGCTGCCGGGCCAGGCGCCAGGTCACGCCGATGTCGCCGAAGTTATCCACAACAGTGCAAAAAATGTCCCAGCGGGGGTTCAGTTCAGGCATTCCAGGCTCCCATTGGCAAAGGCGCCGATTGTCCGAATACCGATTGTCCGCATAAATGGCCTCGTACAGAAGAGCCGACGGCGATTAATCTACATGCGACAATCGCCACTCGCCCGCGATCATCCGCCAGGAGGCAACCATGCCCTACCGTTCCCACTCGCGCCGCCGCCTGCCGGTGCAGCTCAACACGCTGCAACTGACCTGCAGTATTGCCCTCGGCCTGTGGCTGGGGTTCCTGGCGATTGCGCTGACCTGCTGGCTCGCCTCCCGTCTGTTGTTCAGCGAGCAACTGGCACCAGTGGCCCAAGCCGTGCAGCAACTGGCCAACCCGCCGCAAACACAACCTGCGCCAGAACCCTCGCCGCAAAATTCGATGTTCGACCAATATCAAGAGAACCTGCGCCATAACGAGCAACAACAAATGGTCGAGCAGGCCCGCAGCAGCAAGCGCAATCTGTCGAACGCCAAGTGTCAGTTCTGGCTGCAACAGGACCAGAACGCGCCGAGCGAAAAAAGCCGCGCCAACGTCTTGCAGTTCTGCGAGTGAACATGAATAAGAACACTGTTCACCAACTGATCATAAACAAGCTGCGCATCGATCTCGACATCGCCGAACGCGCTGCGCAAACCGCATACGAAACCGCCACGCACGAAGAGAATATTGCCGAAAACAAGTACGACACCTTGGGGCTCGAAGCGTCGTACCTCGCCGCCGGGCAAGCCAGGCGCGTTGAGGAAATCCGCCAGTCATTGACCCTGTGTCAGAATTTGCCCTTGCGCGCGTATGACGACAAGCGTGGAATAGAAGTCGGCGCTCTGCTCGGTCTCGAAGATGAAAACGGACGCGAACAATGGCTGTTTCTTGCCCCCGACGCGGCAGGCTTGAAGGTCGACCTGGTGGGACAGTTTATTACCGTCATAACCCCACGCTCACCGCTGGGCAAAAGCCTGCTGGGCAAGTTCGAGGGGGATCAGGTGGAGATTCTGGTGGCGGGCGCTCGGCAACAGTTTGCTGTTACCGAGGTGGTCTGAACAGGTATCAGTGAACCGGCAGCTCGACACCGTCGAACAATTCTTCCAGTTCCTGCTTGTTGTGGCACTGTATGGCTTTGGCCATGACTTCGCGGGTGAGGTGCGGCGCGAATTTCTCGATAAAATCGCACATGAAACCGCGCAGGAAGGTGCCGCGACGGAAGCCGATCTTAGTCACGCTGGATTCGAACAGTTCGCTGGCGTCGAGGACCACCAGGTCGTTGTCCAGTTTGGTATCGACCGCCATTTTCGCCACGATACCCACGCCCAGACCCAGCCGTACGTAAGTCTTGATCACGTCAGCGTCGGCAGCGGTAAACACCACTTTGGGCGTCAAGCCGCGATGGCTGAACGCTTCGTCGAGTTTGGAACGACCGGTGAACCCGAACACGTACGTCACGATCGGGTATTCAGCCAAGGCTTCCAGCGTCAGCTTTGACACCTTGGTTAGCGGATGTCCTTGCGGCACCACCACGCAACGGTTCCAGCGATAGCACGGCATCATCACCAGGTCCCCGAACAGTTCGAGCGCTTCGGTGGCAATGGCGAAATCGACGGTGCCGTCAGCGGCCATTTCGGCGATCTGCATCGGCGAACCCTGATGCATGTGCAGGGCAACGTCCGGATATTGCTTGATGAAATTGCTGATCACCGGCGGCAACGCATAACGCGCCTGGGTGTGCGTTGTCGCGATTGATAGCGTGCCCTTTTTCTCGTTGGAGAATTCCTGAGCGATCTGCTTGATGCTTTCTACCTTGCGCAGAATCTCACCGGCGGTGGTGATGATGCGTTCGCCGGCCGGGGTGACGCGGGTCAGGTGCTTGCCGCTACGCGCAAAAACCTCGACGCCCAATTCGTCTTCCAGCAGACGGATCTGCTTGCTGATGCCCGGCTGCGAGGTGTAAAGGCTCTGGGCGGTAGCGGAGACGTTGAGGTCGTGGTGCGCCACTTCCCAGATGTAGCGCAATTGTTGAAGCTTCATATGAATCCCTCAAAGCAAGGTAGACGCCACGGGCATCAGCGACGGTATATAACTATATTAATGGTTTGAAGAATAAATCTAGAACTTTTTTATCACGCCGCCACTATTGCATTGTCAACGATCCCCTAGCCGTCGGCGCTCTACCAGTGGCACCAGGTAGACCGGCACCCGGGCCAACTGCAGAACCCTCGCGGCAGTTCTGCCCAATGGGGTCTCCGCCCCCGTACCGTGGCTATGGCTCCCTACGATCAACAAATCCACCGAGAGTTTCTGCGCCTGATCGAGAATCACCTGCGACGGATCGCCTTGCAGCACACGCACCGCCTGAATTCGCTCCAGCTCGTCTTCCTCGCCGAACTCCTCACGAAAGCTGTCCAGCACTCGCTGTTCGATATTGGCAATGACTGTGTTCAGACCCTGGCTGTGAAAATCGTTCAGCGCCTGCTCATCCAGGTAGCTCTGTAAAACAGATTCCGCAAACAGCCCCATGGGCTCTACCGCGTGCACCACATAGAGGTCGGCATTGAATGTGCGGGCCAGCGTCAAAGCGTGCTGCATTACCAATGGCGCATACAGGCCGAGGTCAGTGGCATACAGCATCGACCGAATCATATGACCTCCTCGCGTGCCAACATGGCGGAGATTGATTCAGCTTAGCAGTGCCTTGGCGAGTGCGACGGCCTGCGCAACACGTTGAAGCACAGGCTTAAACCTTCTGCTCGTTACTGATGCCATGGGGCACATGACCAGTCGCCACCACCTCGCGCGCCAGCTCGCAATGACCGGCCTGATCGTCAAAAAAAACGTCGGCGGCGAAGGCTTCAAGAAAGGCTGACTTGGTCAGACCACCCAGAAATAATGATTCATCCAGGCGAATGTCCCATTCACGCAGCGTGCGAATCACCCGCTCATGGGACGGTGCCGAACGCGCCGTGACCAACGCCGTGCGAATCGGACAGGCACCGTCCGGGAACTCGCGCTGCAACAGGTTAAGCGCCGCCAGAAAGCCTTTGAACGGTCCGCCGCGCAATGGCTCGCGCGCGGATTCACGCTCGCTGGCCTGAAACGCTTCCAGACCGCTCGACTGGTAGACCCGCTCCGACTCGTCGGAGAACAGCACCGCGTCACCGTCGAAGGCGATGCGCAGTTCGTCACTCGCGGCGCGACTGGCGCCACCCGACAGAATAGTCGCCGCAGCGAAACCTGCGTCCAGCGCGCTGCGCACATCGTCGGCATGGGTTGAAAGAAACAGATCGCAGCCGAACGCCTTGAGATATGGGTAAGGGCTGCGGCCGCCGACGAACGCGGCGCGGGAAATGGCCAAGCCGTAATGGTGGATCGAATTGAATACCCGCAGACCGGTGTCGGCACTGTTGCGCGAAACCAGAATCACTTCGACCCGGGCACGACCCAGACTGTTATTGAGGTTAAGGAGTTTCTCCACCAATGGAAAAGCATCGCCGGGCACCAGGATTTCGTCTTCGTGCTCGATCTGATATTGCCGATACGCCTCAACGCCGCGCGACAGGTAAACCTTGTGGCTTTCGCCAAGATCGAACAGCGCGCTCGAGGAAATCGCCAGCACCAGTTTGTCGTCAATCGTCTTTGCCATGCCCTTCCCCCTTGGTTGACCGACTCAGGTGTTACGTCGATCAATAAAACTCAAACTGCGGTACAGCGCGTCGATTCGTGGCAATTCGCAGCCTGCCGCCAGGGCGGCTGCCAACGGCCTCGCATAAATCGCCGCCAGTTCCAGCGGCCGTTTGTGCAGGAAATCGTGGTACATGCTTGGCCAGTAATCCGGCAGTTTTTCAGTCATCGTGAACAGATAATCGGCGCACCCGGCCGGCATAGGGTGACCGCAGGCTTCGGCGCCCTGCACCACTTCCGCCATCAGCGCCTTGATCAGTTCGCGACTGTCGGCATCCGCCATCAATTGCCTGGTACCCGCGCCGAGCAGCACGGACAGACCGTTGTAAGGAATATTCCAGACCAGTTTTTGCCAGCGCGCCTGGTGCAGATTCGCCATCGCCTGGGATTCGATGCCAGCGCTGCGAAACAGCCCCGCGCCCTCTTCGACAATCGCCACGCGCGCTGGCTCGTCTGCGGCCGGGCCACTGTGGTAGCCGACATTGACCGTGCCCAGCGCCTGGTGGGTGATCGTTCCCGGTCCGCTGCGGTGCACGCACACCAGGCATAAACCGCCGAGAATGTGCAGTGAATGGGGCAGCCCTGCACGCAAATCGTCTTCTACGTCCAGGCCATTTTGCAGCAGCAATACCTTGGCGTTCGGCGCCGCCGCAGCAATAATCGCCGGCGCGAGGCAGGCATTGCTGGTGGTTTTTGCGCCGACCAGCAGCCAGTCGCAGGGCGGCATGTCTTGCGCCGAAGAGTAAGCCTGCACCGGTTTCAATGTCAGCGCACCGTGCACGGCACTGTCAACGTGCAGCCCGTGCTCGGCCACCTCGGAAAATTCGCTGCGCAACAAAAAACGCACATCGAAGCCGGCACGCGCCAGCATCACCCCGTAAAAACCGCCAATGGCACCGGTGCCGATGATGCCTACGCGGGGCTTGGCAATTGCATCGATCATGGCAACTCCTCCGCTGTTGCGAGCAATGCCTGACTCACGGCTTCATTAAGCTCGGTGGCAGTCAAAAGCGATTGCACTGCTCCAAAAAATTCACCATCGCGCACCACATAGAGCGCGGGCAAATGAAAAACCCGATAACGCTCGACCACCCCACCGTTGTCCCCGGCATCGATCCAGCACACACGGTCGACATTCAGATCGAGTCCCGGCAGTTGCGCACGCGCGTAACGACAACTGGCGCAGCCGACGCTGGTGAAAATCACCAGCGAAACACCACTCATCGCCAGCAGCCGTTGGTCGGCGTCGAAATCAGTCAATTCCAATTCGACCACTATACTGGGGGAAATAATGTCAGATGGCCGACGCAGGGAGTCCGTGTTCATGGGACGTTTCATTCCTCATCCTGACGATGTGCCTGTTGAACTCACGTTGCTTACACCCGAGTGTATTTCTCGGCAACAGCTGCACACTATCAGCCTCGGGGGCATGGCTTGCAATTACCACCGCGCATGGCGGCACGGGACTGCATTGGAAGTGCGCATGCCCACGTTGAATCCCGACGCGCGCTATCCCGGCTATGTTGCCTGGTGCCTGCGCCGCAAGCGCGGCTATCTGGTGGGCATTGCCTTTGTCGATGAACAGACCCTGTTCAGCGCGCGAATGGGCGAGCAGGTCTGTCAGATCGAACATTATTGCCGCATGCACGACACGCACAACGATCTGCAGGATATTCAGGCCCTCGCTCTCGAATGGGTCCGCGAGCACGCCGACGAATTCTCCCATGACACGGTTCGCAAGGCTTTTGCACTGTCTGTGCTGGATTAAACCCGTGTCTGCCCATTGTCGAGCCACGGTGTAACGCGCTAAGGTTCGGCACCCCGACGCGCTTAAATTTGCTGTGCACCGCCGCGCGGGTTCGCTGGCGGCCGGCACCCGTGACCTGACGAGTAAACGATGGCTGATTTACCGATCAACGACCTAAACGTCGCTTCCAACGAGACGCTGATCACTCCCGATCAGCTCAAGCGTGACATCCCCCTGAGCGATGCTGCCCTGCGCACCGTCACCAAGGGCCGTGAAGTCATTCGCAACATTCTTGATGGCACTGACCACCGCCTGTTCGTCGTCATCGGGCCTTGCTCGATCCACGACATCAAGGCGGCTCACGAATACGCCGAGCGCCTCAAGGTGCTGGCTGCGGAAGTGTCCGATACGTTGTATCTGGTCATGCGCGTGTATTTCGAGAAGCCACGCACCACCGTTGGCTGGAAGGGCTTGATCAACGATCCGTACCTGGACGATTCCTTCAAGATTCAGGACGGTCTGCACATCGGTCGGCAGTTGCTGCTGGACCTGGCCGAAATGGGCCTGCCCACCGCTACCGAAGCCCTCGACCCGATCTCTCCGCAATATTTGCAGGACCTGATCAGCTGGTCGGCAATCGGCGCGCGTACCACCGAATCCCAGACCCACCGTGAAATGGCCTCGGGTCTGTCCTCGGCCGTCGGTTTCAAGAATGGCACCGACGGCGGCCTGACCGTGGCGATCAACGCGTTGCAGTCGGTTTCCAGCCCGCACCGTTTCCTCGGCATCAACCAGGAAGGTGGCGTGTCGATCGTCACCACCAAGGGCAACGCCTACGGTCACGTGGTGCTGCGCGGTGGCAATGGCAAGCCGAACTATGATTCGGTCAGCGTCGCGCTCTGCGAGCAAGCGCTGAACAAGGCGAAGATCAAGCCGAACATCATGGTCGATTGCAGCCACGCCAACTCCAACAAGGACCCGGCCCTGCAACCACTGGTGATGGAGAACGTCGCCAACCAGATCCTCGAAGGCAACCAGTCGATCATCGGTCTGATGGTCGAAAGTCATCTGAACTGGGGCTGCCAGGCGATTCCGAAAGACCTCGCCGACCTGCAATATGGCGTGTCGATCACCGACGCCTGCATCGACTGGTCCGCGACGGAAACCACCTTGCGCAGCATGCACGCCAAGCTCAAGGACGTGTTGCCGAAACGCACCCGCAGCTGATCAAGGTTTGCCACGCACACAAAAACGCCGGGCTGAATCCCGGCGTTTTTGTGTTCGCTATCAGCAGTTGTTTACTGGCTCAGCTTGGCGGCATGCCGCTGGTGACGCTCCATGTAGCGCTCAACGTAGGAGCACGATGGAATCACTGTGTAACCCATTTCGTCAGCAAACTGCAGGGCTTTCTCAGTGAGGGCTGCAGCAATGCCGCGACCGCGCAGCGCATTGGGCACGAAAGTACGATAGATATCCAGGGTCTGTTTTCCCAGATCCATGTAGGTCAGGTAGGCACGATGACCGTCCACGGTGGTCTCGAACTGATGACCAGCCTGGTCATGGTGGATGGACAACGCCTCGCTCATCACTACTCCTCGCGGGTCTTGAATTCTGACCCCTACCTTACCGATGTTTTTCCGGCGAAGGAACATCTACGCCACCCTGTGCCTCAATGGACACTGAAAAAGCCACACATTTCGTACAACCGGGCACGTATGAAATAGTAGGCACCCTTGGCACATTTACTCAAGGTGCGCTCGTCATCGCGCAGGTTTGCAGGTGCTGCTCCGGGTTTCGCAGAGGCGGCTCGACCAATGCTCTTCGCAGATCGACAGCCTGAACATTGCCGGATGTTGAGACTTAAGACGAGCATGCTTTTTTAAAGTCACCTCAACATGGATAAAGATTATGCGAGGCGTTGCGCAAAATTCGAACAAAAGTGTAGACGAACTCATATACGCAGAGTTTAGGGAAGACTGCAAAACAGTCGCGTGAGCGCGGAACTTTTTCTGGCAAACTCGCTCTGTACGGGGGTTGTAGCTGGATATTCGTTTGACCGTGCAGTTAAAAGTTGCCCGAAAAAGAATCAACGCCTACAATTTTTTTGGCTTCACGCTTCACGTCCGTTTACTTACTACAACTAATGGGTAGTATGTACGCCGGCTATTTCCTCACTCTGAGGAGACAGCTACTTAATAGAAAGTCCTTGAAGGGGAACACGATGAACAACGTTCTGAAATTCTCTGCTCTGGCTCTGGCCGCAGTTCTGGCTACCGGTTGCAGCAGCGCATCGAAAGAAACCGAAGCACGTCTGACTGCTACCGAAGACGCAGCAGCTCGCTCCCAGGCTCGTGCAGACGAAGCTTACCGTAAAGCTGATGAAGCTCTGGCTGCTGCTCAAAAAGCACAACAGACTGCTGACGAAGCTAACGAGCGTGCTCTGCGCATGCTGGAAAAAGCTAGCCGCAAGTAATAGTCCCTCGGGATTGTTATCAAGCCGACCCATTTTTTGGGTCGGCTTTTTAATGCCTGACGTTTGCTTCAGGCAATAAAAAACCCGCCGAAGCAGTCAGCCTCGGCGGGTTTTTCAAGGGTTACTGCAGTGGGTCCAGCTCTGCACTCGAGACCATCGGCGCGGAAGTGCTCGGCACGCCGATCTCGACCGGCAAACCATCTTCAGCAGCGACCACGTCACGCACGACATCCCAGTTCATGCGCAGGTTGTTGGTGATGTCCTCACGCTTGAGCATCGCGTTGATCACGGCAGTGTGCTTGTCGACCACTGAAGGGTTGCCCTTGTCGTCCAGCGGCGTGTGCGCTTCAAGGTAAACCTTGCCGCCGCTCACACCGAATTTGTACGGATCGCTGATGATGCGCACCGATGTACCCACCGGAACCATATCGGCCATTTCCAGCACGTTGTTGTTGAACATACGGAAGCAGCCGTGGCTGGTGCGCATGCCGATGCCGAATTTCTTGTTCGAACCGTGGATCAGGTAACCCGGGGTGCCCAAGGTGAACTTGAAAGGCCCCAAAGGATTGTCCGGACCGGCCGGCACCACGTTTGGCAGCGGATCACCATCGGCGGCGTGTTCGGCCTTGATCGAGGCCGGTGGCGTCCAGGTTGGATTCGGTGTCTTGCGAATGATGCTGGTGTGCGCAATCGGCGACCCCCAGCCTTCACGACCGATGCCAAGCGGGAAGGTGTAAACGACGTCCCGGCCCTTGGGGAAATAATAGAGGCGGTATTCAGCCAGATTGATGACGATGCCTTCACGCGGCCCAGGCGGCAGGATGAAGCGTGTCGGCAGCACGATCTCGGTGCCAGCGCCCGGCAACCACGGATCAACACCCGGGTTAGCGGCGACCATTTCCGAATAGCCCAGATCGTAGGTCGTGCCAAGGTCGGCAAAAGTGTCTTCGTACTTGGCCTGGATCACCTGCACCTGGCCGATGATGTCTTCACCGGGTGGCGGCAGGGGCAGCTCCAATGCTGCAGCGGGACCTGCCACACACAGGGCGGCAAGAGTCAGGCAGCGGGTGACGGCAGGAAAACGCGGCAACATCCGGAAAATCCTTCGCATGATCGACAAGGGTATAAAAACGGATTGTACACTGACGACCGTTATTTCGGGGAAGCCGGGGCGTGGCAGGCGATGCAAGGCGGTTTGAGCCGGAAAAATGGCTGGCCGTACCGGCCTCTTCGCGAGCAGGCTTGCTCCCACATAGGTGAGTGCCGGACGTGGCGTTTGTGCTCGCCACCACTCAATGTGGGAGCGAGCCTGCTCGCGATGGCGATTTAGAGCTCGAAGCGCAGCTCGGGCCAGATCGGCGAAGTGCCGCGCTTTTGCGACTCCAGAATGGCTCGGCACAGCGAGCACAGCCGCTGATCCTGAAATACCCGGCGATCAACCGTGGACCAGCGCGGTTGTGCCGGCAACAGGCTGCCGCACAAGGTGCGATCAGCTGAGCCGCCGAGTTCGAGTTGACGCGCCACCAGATGCACCCGCACTTCCTGACAAGCAAACAGGTCCAGCTGCTCGTCGGGCTCGATCAGTTGGTAGGCAAAAAGGGACCAGGCGGGACGCGGCATCGGGGGCTCCAAATCGGGGGCGCCACCTTAGCCGAAACACCGCCACTAGAAAAGCGTCAAAGCAGCGGTTTCAGTGCCGGCCAGACATTTTCCAGCAACTTCCCCTGAGCCCCCGCAGCCGGATGCAAACCATCAGCCTGCATCAAGTCCGGATGACCGCCTACGCCCTCGAGAAAAAACGGCACCAACGGGACTTTTTTCTGCTCCGCCAAGGAGGGGTAGACCTCGGCAAAAGCCTTGGTGTAACGCGCACCATAATTAGGCGGAAGCTGCATGCCGAGCAATAACACTTTGGCGCCACTGGCGCGCGAGCTGTCGATCATCGCTGCAAGGTTTTGTTGCAATTGAGTGGGGAGCATTCCGCGCAGGCCGTCGTTGCCCCCCAACTCGAGGATAACCAGTTCGGGCTTATGCTCTGCAAGCAGCGCGGGCAGGCGCGCCTGACCTCCGGCACTGGTGTCGCCGCTAATGGACGCATTGACCACCTTATCGTCGAAACCTTCGCGCTTGAGCCGCTGCTCAAGCAATGACACCCACCCCAAGCGGGTATCCAGGCCGAAACCGGCGCTGATACTATCGCCAACGATCAGGACTGTACCCGCCGCTGCGTTCTGGGCCATGCACATCAAGGCCAGGCCAGCACTCAAAAACCACACTCGCATCGGATTCTCCATGGGCGCAAGCATTCTCACCGCGAAGAACCTCAGCAAAGTGGTTCCCAGCGCGGAAGGTGAACTGACTATCCTGCACGAACTCAGCCTGGAACTGAACAAGGGCGATAGCTTGGCTATCGTCGGCGCGTCCGGTTCCGGCAAATCTACCCTCCTCGGTCTGCTCGCCGGTCTCGACTTGCCGAGCAGCGGTGAAGTCACCCTCGCCGGCCAGGCACTGAGCAATCTCGACGAAGACCAGCGCGCACGCATCCGCGCCGAACACGTGGGTTTCGTGTTCCAGTCATTTCAATTGCTCGACAGCCTCAATGCCCTGGAAAACGTCATGCTGCCGCTGGAACTGGACGGTCGCAAGGATGCCCGCGAACGCGCCACCCAGTTGCTGCAACGGGTCGGCCTCGGTCAGCGCCTGACTCACTCGCCGCGCCAGCTCTCCGGCGGCGAGCAACAACGCGTAGCCATCGCCCGGGCGTTTGCCGCCGAACCGGACGTGTTGTTTGCCGATGAGCCCACCGGCAACCTTGACAGCCACACCGGCGAGCGCATCAGCGATCTTCTGTTCGAATTGAACAAAGAACGCGGCACGACCCTGGTGCTGGTCACCCACGACGAACGCCTGGCACATCGCTGCCGGCGCCTGATCCGCCTTGAAGCCGGCCTGCTGGTCGCCCCTCTGGAGCCTTGATGGCACGCCTGCCGCTGTTGCGCCTGTTCAGTATCGCCCTCCGCCAATTGCTGCGCGATGCCCGCGCCGGTGAGCTGCGCGTTTTGTTTTTCGCCCTGCTGGTCGCCGTGGCCGCGAGTACCGCGATCGGTTACTTCGGCGCTCGCCTTAACGGCGCCATGATGCTGCGCGCCACCGAATTCCTCGGCGCCGATCTGCTCCTTGAAGGCAGCTCGCCGGCGCGCCCGGAACAGATCAGCAGCGGCACCGCACTGGGACTCGAGCACGCGCAAGTCGTGGAATTTTCCAGCGTGATTGCCACCGACAACGGCATTCAATTGTCGAGCATCAAGGCCGCCGACGATGTGTACCCCCTGCGCGGCGAATTGAAAAGCGCACCGGCGCCCTTCGCCCCGGAAGAAGTCGGCGGCGGGCCGAAACCCGGTGAAGCGTGGGTCGAAGCACGATTGCTGACTGCGCTGGATCTGAAAATTGGCGACAGCATCGACGTCGGCATGCGCACCTTGAAACTGGCGCGCGTGTTGACCTATGAACCGGACCGCGCGGGCAATTTCTACAGCCTGACACCACGCGTGCTGATCAATCTCAGCGACCTGCAAGCGACCGGCGTGGTGCAACCCGGCAGTCGCGTCAGTTACCGCGAACTCTGGCGCGGCAAAGCCGAGACGCTGGAAACCTATCGCCAATCCATCACACCCGGCCTGGCACCGAATCAACGAATTCAGGATGCCCGCGACGGTAACCGCCAAATCGGCGGCGCGCTGGGTAAAGCCGAACGTTACTTGAACATGGCCAGTCTGGTGGCCGTGTTGCTGTCCGGCGTGGCGGTGGCGTTGTCGGCGACGCGCTTTGCCACACGACGATTCGACGCCAGTGCGTTGATGCGCTGCCTGGGCTTGTCGCGCCGGGAAACCTTGCTCTTGTTCAGTTTACAACTGACCGTGCTGGGACTGCTCGCGAGCATCAGCGGCGCCGTGATCGGCTGGCTGGCGCAACTCGGCCTGTTCGCGTTGCTGGATGATTTGTTGCCGACCGACGTGCCACCGGGTGGCCTGTTCCCGGCCATCGCCGGGATCGGCACCGGGCTGGTGGCGCTTGCCGGCTTTGCCCTGCCGCCACTCGCCGCACTCGGTCGCGTGCCACCGTTGCGCGTACTGCGCCGCGACATGCTGCCAATTCCGTCCAGCACCTGGATGGTCTACGGCGCAGCGCTGGGCGCGCTCGGCCTGATCATGTGGCGCCTGAGCCTCGACCTGGTTCTGACCTTCGCCCTGCTCGGCGGCGGCGTGATTGCCGCGCTGGTCCTGGGGGGTTTGCTGTTGCTGTTGCTGAAGAGCCTGCGCCGGATGCTCGCGCGCGCTTCGTTGCCATGGCGCCTCGGCCTGGGCCAACTGCTGCGACACCCATTGGCGGCGGCGGGCCAATCGCTGGCCTTCGGCTTGATCCTGCTGTCGATGGCGCTGATCGCTTTACTGCGCGGTGAACTGCTGGACACTTGGCAAAATCAACTGCCGAAGAATGCTCCGAATTATTTCGCGCTGAACATTCTGCCAGCGGACAAACAGGCATTCACTGACCGCCTGATCGAACTGTCGGCGCACTCGGCGCCGCTCTACCCGGTGGTGCCCGGACGACTGATCAGCATCAACGGCGAGCCGGTGCAGGACATCGTGAGCAAGGATTCCGCCGGTGATCGCGCGATCCAGCGCGACCTGAGCCTGACATGGGCCGCAGACATGCCTGCGGGTAACAAACTCACGGCCGGCAACTGGTGGTCCGAGCAGCCGCCGGATGAAATCCCGGGCGTTTCGGTCGAAGGCAAGGTTGCCGAAAGCCTCAAACTCAAGCTCGGCGATCACATGGTGTTCACCGTCGGCGGGGTCAATCGCGAAGCAAAAGTCACCAGCTTGCGGGACATCAACTGGGACAATTTCCAGCCGAACTTCTTCATGATTTTCCAGCCCGGCACTTTGAAGGACCTGCCGGCGACTTACCTCACAAGCTTCTATCTGGCGGCCGGTCACGACCAACAGATCGTCGATCTGTCGCGCAGTTTCCCGGCAGTGACCATTCTGGGCGTCGAGGCATTGCTGGAACAACTGCGCAGCATCCTCGCCCAGGTCACCCTGGCGGTAGAATACGTGTTGCTGTTTGTCTTGGCTGCCGGGATGGCCGTGCTGTTCTCCGGGCTGCAAGCGACGCTGGACGAACGCATCCGCCAAGGCGCGCTGCTGCGAGCGCTGGGGGCTGAGCGGCAGTTGCTGGTCAAGGCCCGGCGAATCGAGTTCGGCTTGCTTGGCGCGGTCAGCGGTTTGCTGGCAGCGCTGGGCTCGGAGCTGGTGAGTCTGGTGTTGTACCGCTACGCTTTCGACCTGCCGTGGCATCCGCACCCCTGGTTGCTGGTACTGCCAGTGATTGGCGCGATCCTGATCGGCGGCGCTGGTGTGTTCGGCACGCGACGCGCCTTGAACGCCAGCCCCCTGACAGTGCTGCGCGAGGGTTGATAGACTTTAGCCTTCTCAACCACAAGAAGTCGCCATGAGCCGTTATCGCCCTCCCCGCACCGCCGGCACCGCGCTGATCACCCCTGAAGGTGAAGCGCGAATGCGGGCGGAGTTCCATGAGCTCTGGCACGTACGCCGGCCGCAGGTCACGCAGTCGGTCAGCGAGGCGGCAGCCCAGGGCGATCGTTCGGAGAACGCGGAATACACTTACGGCAAGAAGATGCTGCGCGAGATCGACAGTCGCGTACGCTTCCTGACCAAACGCCTGGAGGCGCTGAAAGTGGTCAGCGAAAAACCAAGCGATCCCAACAAGGTCTACTTCGGCGCCTGGGTCACGATTGAAAACGAGGACGGCATACAATCGCGCTATCGCATTGTCGGCCCTGACGAACTGGACTTGAAGCAAGGCCTCATCAGCATTGACTCACCGCTCGCCCGCGCCCTGATCGGCAAGGCGCTGGACGCCGAAGTCCGCGTCCAGACGCCGACCGGCGAACAGTGCGTGTATGTCGTGGCGATCGACTACCCGTAAGCCTTAGCGCCGGGTAATCAGCCCCTGTCGAGCGACGCGTGTCAGTTGCTTGATCACTTCAGCTGCGCTCTCCAGATTGGGTGATTGAATCACCGCCAGATCGAAACTGTCGCTGGCGAAACGTGCCAGTGATTCGCCGTCTTCGACAAACTGGATGAGAAAAGCCGCAGGCCCGCCGTTACGACGTGGCCAGCCATCGAGGTAACGCAGAAGCGTCGGCTGATGCTTGCCGCCAAGCAGGATTTTTGGATTGCGCTGGGTGAGGTGTGCCGTGATCGGCGCGGGGCGTGCAACGGGGCTTAGTGCATTCATCGTGTCGTGTCTCTGCCTCAAAAGTCTGCATGGCAGGTGAGAGGCAACACCGAACCAGCGCTTTAGCGGTATTTCGAAGCTGTGTCGCAAGCTTCTGTCGGCAACTCTGTGAGTCACCTGGCGCCCCGCAAGTAGCTGTTTAAATCGGCGCATGAGCAGCATCCTAGAGAAGCTGACCGAGCAGTGTCAAGAATGACGCGCAAGAAAAAACGGGTGTGCAGTGAGAGGTCATGGATGCTCTGCGTCCATTGTCTCCACTGCACACCCGTCCAGGTCAGGCTACCTCGTAGGCAGCCTCGGCACTCGCGGTATTACCCGGCAATGGCCCGATCAACCGACATTTTACCAGCCCCCTCGATCAACACCGCAATGCTCCCGCCGAGCAGCGCCAGCGCAAACTCATAGCCATTGTTGGCCATAAACAAACCATTACTGATGTGCACCGTGAAAATCGCCACCAGTGAAACGAACGTCAGACCCAATGCCGCAGGACGAGCCAGCAGGCCGATGATCAAAGCCAGACCGCCAAAAAACTCGGTACCGCCGGCGAGCGTCGCCATCAAGTAGCCTGGAGCCAGCCCAAGACTTTCCATGAACTGCGCAGTCCCCGCCAGCCCGTGTCCGCCAAACGCTCCGAAAAGCTTCTGGGCACCGTGTGCAGCAAAGATGATACCGACGAAAATACGCAAAACTGTCAGACCGTAGCCGGCGCGGGAAAACAAAACCTTGTTGATCATCGAGCTCATGATGTGTCATCCATTTTGAGAGTTGTGTGTGATTGGCCGCCATCTTAATCGAATTGGCAAATGTTAAAAGCGCATATATCTCGTCATAATCATCAATTTATCTGATCATTTGCGAGAGAGGACTTTTTGCCCTCGGGGCTCCAGCGACTCCCGCTCGCGATCGAACGCCAAGTAATACTTGTTCACGCTATTAACATAGCTGACAGGTCCCATTCCCACCTGCTCCATGGCAATACGCTCGACCTGGAAAAACCACTGGTTAGGATTGAGGCCTCGTCGCCGCGCCTCGGCACGCATCGCTTGAACACGCTCCGGCCCAATGTTGTAGGCGGCCAACACAAACGCCATGCGCTCGCGTTCGTTGAGTCTGGGGCTGGCGAAGAACTTGCGTCTTATCATTGCCAGGTACTTGGCACCGGCCTGCACATTGGCATCAAGATTCTGAATATTGTTGACCCCGACCCGCTGCGCTGCCGATGGCGTGATTTGCATCAAGCCGGTGGGGCCGCTGCCACTGCGCGCATTGGGTTGCAAGCGCGACTCCTTGAACGCCAGCGCCGCGAGGTTCAACCAGTCCATGCCTTGCGCATCGGCGTGTTTCTGCAGCACAGGCCGCAGGCTTTCGAGCCGTTTGCGATCCGCTTTCGCCAACGGATAGTGCACCTGATACAAACGTCGATAGATGCGCAGAAACGCCACGTCCTGATCCGAGGGCTTTTTATAGCCAGTCAGAAAACGATCGATGCTGGCACGCAGCATCGATGCATCGCGGCGCACGAACCAGAACTCCTCGCCCGGATCGCTGATCAGTACCTGCCGATCGAAACGCAACTTCGGCAAAATCTTGCCCCAGCGTTCGGCAATGGGTTGCTCAACGATAGTCAGGCGGAAGATCCCGCCCTGAACCATTTCCAGCACATCCTCGACTGCCAGACTGGGGTCGACCCATTCGATGTTCACTGGCGGCAGCTTGTGCAGCGCCAGCTTCTGGTTGATTTGGCTGACGGCATCCCCCGCGGCACTGCCGGTTGGCAACGCAAGGGTTTTGCCGGAGAGCTGTTCCAGTCGGGTATAGCGCCGTTCACCTTTGATCCCCACTAGCAGTAACGGCACATTCCGGGCGACCGGTTCGCTTGAGCTCACCGCATAACCGGGCTGCAGATCGAGCAGTTCACCGGGCGCGACCAGGTCGCCCTCGCCGCGCTGCAACGCGCCGAGCAATTGATCCTTGGCTTTGGGAATGATCTTGAGAGTGATTTCCTGACCATCACGGGCGTGGCCATTCAGGTATTGCTCGAAGGCGCGCAGACGATGATATTCGACACCGATCGCCTGGCCCTGCACTTCGCCGGAGCTGTTGCGGCTCTGATTGACCAGTACGCGCAGTACACGACTGCTGCGGATCTCAGCGAGATCGCGGACCTTCGCCGCCGGCACGGCTTGCAGCGGGCCGGCGAGTCGTGCGACCGCCGGCATCGGCAGCAGCAATGAACAACACAGCAGTAGCAGAATCGAGGGACGTGTCATCCACTCTCCGGGAAGAATACTGAGGCGATTGCGAAAAATGCCGGCAAATCGAACGACAGAAACAGAGCGCATTGAGCCCAAGCGAGTGCGCAAGACTGGCACAGTGATAGCACCTTGCCAATCCGGCCAGTCTTCAGGCATCAGCAGACCGCCACAACCCTTTGTAGTTCTTGGCTTTTCTTATAAATGTTCAGCTCTGATATGCTTTCCGGCCTTTGGTCCGAGGTAGCACCATGCAACTCATCGATATTGGCGTCAACCTGACCAACCCCGGTTTCGCCGACAAACATCAGGCTGTGCTTGATCGCGCCTATGCAGCAGGCGTCTGCCAACTGGTGTTGACCGGCACCAGTGTCGAGGGCAGCGAGCAGGCATTGGAGCTGTGCCAGCAGCTGGATGAAACGGCGCTGCGGTTGTTCGCCACCGCCGGCCTTCATCCGCATTCGGCCAGCGACTGGAACGCTGACAGCGCTCAGCGTCTGCGCAGCTTGCTCAAAGAGCCACGAGTGGTCGCGGTGGGTGAATGCGGGCTGGATTTCAATCGTGATTTCTCGCCTCGTCCACAGCAGGAAAAGGTCCTCGAAGAACAGCTGGCGATGGCAGTCGAACTGCAATTGCCGGTGTTTCTGCATGAGCGCGACGCCAATCAGCGCATGCTGGAAATCCTTCGCGATTATCGCGATCAACTACCTGCCGCCGTGGTGCATTGCTTCACCGGCGAAAAAAAGGCGCTGTTCAGCTACCTCGACCTGGACTTGCACATCGGTATCACCGGCTGGATCTGTGATGAACGCCGTGGCACTCATCTGCATCCGCTGGTGAAGGAGATCAAATGCGGACGGTTGATGCTGGAGAGTGATGCGCCTTACCTGTTGCCACGCAGCTTGCGGCCGAAGCCAAAAAACGGCCGCAACGAGCCGGCGTATTTGACCGAAGTGTTGCGGGAAGTGGCAGTGCATCGCGGGGAAAGCGAGGAAGATCTAGCCGCGCACACGACCGCGTGTGCGCGGGCTTTTTTTGGTATGCCGTCCTTGGACGCAACACAAATTTAGCAGCCTTTGGCGAGGGCTCCGGCCGAGATGGGACGCAGGCTGCGCCAGCTGCTACGAGATAGCGTTTTAACCAGAGTCAGTGGTTACTGCGCAGCATTTCCTTCGGCACGTATTTGCCGATTTCGAATTTGCCGATCGCCGCGCGGTGTACTTCGTCCGGACCATCGGCCAGGCGCAGCGTGCGTTGCATCGCATACATATAGGCCAGCGGGAAATCGTTGGACACCCCTGCCCCGCCATGAATCTGGATCGCTCGGTCAATCACCCGCAGCGCCACGTTCGGTGCAACCACCTTGATCTGCGCGATCTCACTCTTGGCGACCTTGTTACCGATGGTGTCCATCATGTAGGCCGCTTTCAACGTCAGCAGGCGTGCCATGTCGATCTCCATCCGCGAGTCGGCGATCTTGTCGATATTGCCACCCAGGCGCGCCAACGGTTTACCGAAAGCGCTGCGGTTGACCGAGCGTCTGCACATCAATTCCAGCGCACGCTCCGCCATGCCGACCGAACGCATGCAGTGGTGAATCCGGCCTGGCCCGAGCCGACCTTGAGCGATTTCAAAGCCGCGTCCTTCACCCAGCAGAACGTTTTCGTACGGCACGCGGACATTTTCGAACAGCACTTCAGCATGACCGTGAGGCGCATCGTCGTAACCGAACACCGGTAGCGGACGGACAATCTTCACGCCGGGGGTATCCACCGGCACCAGGATCATCGAGTGCTGAGCGTGACGCGGCGCGTCGGGGTTGCTCAAGCCCATGAAAATCATGATCTTGCAGCGCGGATCGCAAGCGCCGGAGGTCCACCATTTTTTGCCATTGATCACCCACTCATTGCCATCACGCACGGCGCGGGCGGCCATGTTGGTGGCGTCCGATGAAGCCACGTCCGGTTCGGTCATGGCAAATGCCGAGCGAATTTCGCCGCGCAGCAGCGGCTCGAGCCAGCGTTGTTTCTGCTCTTCGTTGGCATAGCGCACCAGCACTTCCATGTTGCCGGTGTCCGGTGCCGAGCAGTTGAACGGCTCTGGCCCTAGCAGCGAGCGGCCCATGATCTCCGCCAGTGGCGCGTATTCGAGGTTGGTCAGGCCGGCGCCAAGTTCCGACTCAGGCAGAAACAAATTCCACAGCCCTTCAGCCTTGGCCTTGAGTTTGAGCTCCTCCATGATTGCCGTCGGCTGCCAGCGATCGCCCTCGGCAACCTGACGCTCGAATACGGCTTCGGCGGGGTAAACGTAAGTGTCCATGAACGCGGTCACGCGCTCACGCAGTTCTTGCACCTTGGGCGAATAAGCGAAATCCATGGGCAGCTCTACCTTTGAGAATGAGGTTTCAGAGGAGTTGTTCAGATCATGAAATCGATGCTAGAACAGCTACGAAAATTTACCTAGCCTATTCTCGGCGTGTATTAACATTCATCACCGATATATGATCGGCTGATTGAGACCCCAACAATAAGAGTGCCGCGCAATGAATCTGAGCAAGGTCGACCTCAACCTTTTCATCGTCTTCGACGCGATCTACACCGAAGCCAACCTGACCCGCGCGGGGCAGATTGTCGGCATCACTCAACCGGCGGTCTCGAACGCTCTGGCCCGCCTGCGCGAGACGTTCAACGATCCATTGTTCGTGCGTACGGCCCAGGGCATGGTGCCGACACCCATGGCGCAGAACATCATTGGCCCGGTGCGTAACGCATTGTCGCTGCTGCGGGTTTCCGTGCAGGAGAGCCGCATTTTCAACCCGCTGCAGGCGGCCAAGACCTATCGCATCAGCATGACCGACCTGACCGAAGCGGTGATCCTGCCGCCGCTGTTCCAGCGCCTGCGCCGCCTGGCGCCGACGGTTATCATCGAAAGTTTCCTGTCCAAGCGCCGCGAAACCACCAAGGAACTGGCAGCCGGTCGTCTCGACTTCGCCGTGGATGCGCCGCTCAACACCGACCCACAAGTGCGCCACGTCAAGTTGATGGAAGACCGCTACGTGTGCGCCATGCGCAAGGGGCATGCACTGGCCGGCAAAGATAAATTGACCCTCGATGATTACCTGGCGCTGACCCACATTCATATTTCCAGTCGCCGCAGTGGCCTCGGTCACGTTGACCTGGCGTTGGGCAAAATGGGCATTCAACGCAAGATTGCCCTGCGCTCTCAGCATTACCTGATGGCTTCACAAGTGTTGCAACAGACCGACATGGTCATGACCGTGCCGGAGCGCTTTGCCCGGCGCAACGATCTGCATGCCTTCAGCCTCCCCGTGAATGACGTGCCACCGGTGGAAACTCACCTTTATTGGCACGAAAGCACCGATCAGGACCCGGCTAACCGCTGGATGCGCGAGCAGATGATCGAACTGTGTCAGCAAGTCACGGCGCATGAGAAGAAGCTCGATAAGGTTTAGGAGCCGTAACCCGGCCGCCCTCATCGCGAGCCGGCTCGCTCCCATATTCGTTCAAGTCCTCTCGAAAGAATGCGCTTATATGTGGGAGCGAGCCTGCTCGCGATGAGGCCAGCGGCAATACCATGGAACCGCGCCCCTTGACGTAAACGTCAACCTGCCATTAGCTTAGCGCCATGACCTTTGAGAGCGCTTCCATGAGCAGCCAGACCTACAGCATCTCCGACCTCGCCCGCGAGCTCGATATCACCACCCGGGCGATTCGTTTTTACGAAGAGCAAGGCCTGCTCAGCCCGGAGCGGCGCGGCCAGGAACGTATTTATTCGCCCCGCGACAAAGTCAGCCTCAAATTGATTTTGCGCGGCAAGCGCATCGGCTTTTCGCTGGCCGAATGCCGGGAGCTCATCGAGCTCTACGACCCTACAGGTGGCAATCAGAAGCAATTGCAAACCATGCTGTTGAAGATCGCCGAGCGTCGTGAACAGCTGGAGCAACAGATGCTCGACATCGAGCAGATGAAGCTGGAGCTTGATACCGCGCAGGAGCGCTGCACTCAGGCGCTGGAACAGACAATCAAGAGTCAATCAATTCAGTAGGTTCACGCTGTCTCCTGTGGGAGCGGGCTTGGTCTGGGCGGCATTCCGACGAATGCGGGCTCACATTCAACAAAAATGTTGGCGGATACACCGCTTCGTCGGAATGCCGCCCAGACCAAGCCCGCTCCCACAGGTCTTCAGTGCACTCAGTCAATCAGCACAGGTCGATTCCCATGCCCCTACCCTCCCACGTACGCCTGGTCGAAGTCGGCCCTCGCGACGGTCTGCAAAACGAAGCTCAGCCAATCAGCGTGACCGACAAAGTACAACTGGTCGACGCGCTGACCGCCGCTGGCCTGAGCTATATAGAAGTCGGCAGTTTCGTATCGCCCAAATGGGTGCCGCAAATGGCCGGCTCCGCTGACGTCTTCGCGCAGATCCAGCGCAAACCGGGGGTGACCTATGCCGCCCTCGCGCCGAACCTGCGCGGTTTCGAAGATGCAATTGCCGCCGGGGTCAAGGAAGTCGCGGTGTTTGCCGCCGCTTCGGAAGCGTTCTCCCAGCGCAACATCAATTGCTCGATCAGCGAAAGCCTGCAGCGCTTCGAGCCGATCATGGACGCCGCCCGGCAGCACGGTGTGAAGGTGCGCGGTTACGTCTCCTGCGTCCTGGGGTGCCCATATGAGGGCGACGTCAAACCCGGGCAAGTTGCCCGGGTCGCCCGGGAGCTGTATGCGATGGGGTGCTACGAAGTGTCTCTGGGCGACACCATCGGTACTGGCACTGCGGGCGCTACCCGCACGATGTTTGAAGTGGTTTCGGCGGATGTGCCTCGGGAAAAACTGGCCGGGCATTTCCACGACACCTATGGCCAGGCGATGGCCAATATCTATGCCAGCCTGCTCGAAGGCATCTCGGTGTTCGACAGCTCCATCGCCGGTCTCGGCGGCTGTCCCTACGCAAAAGGCGCCAGCGGTAACGTCGCGACCGAAGACGTTGTTTATTTGTTGAATGGTTTGGGCATCGACACTGGGATTGATCTTGAAGCCCTGATTCTGGCGGGTCAGCAGATCTGCACGGTGCTGGGTCGCCCGACCGGTTCGCGGGTGGCCAAGGTGCGGAGCGCACTGTGAGCGGACAGATGTGAACAAGGTGTTACCGTGCGGTCTGGAATGTGGGGCACAAACGAGTAACACGGAAACAAATTGTCGGATTTCACCTGAAAGAAAATTCCTACAAATTTTCAACCCCTTGAATTTAAAGGGTTTTATAAAGTTGGCACGGCATCTGCTATCTCTATGGCATAACAAGAATAAAAAGCAGCAAACCAATAAAAATAAGATGAAACGACTCTGACATAACAAGAACAACACGGCAGAGACGCAGCTAACAGATTTTTTTGGAGAGGATGTGCTTTTCAGGGTGCTTTTCGGAGTAACCCGCAACCGGACAGAGAATAATAAAACTACCTTCAGGTAGCTCCCGTACTGGTTGGATCGCTCAGCGAAAAAGTAGATCAGCGCTCAAAAAAATACGTTTGCTCTTGATCCCGGATGGGGATCGACAAAAACAGCGGTAAAGGGTCACGGTTTCCAAAAACAACAAAGGCCGCCCCTCAATAATAAAAAAGAGCACGCAACGACAAATTAAAGGGGAGCTTCGGCTCCCCTTTGTGCTTTCTGCGATTCGGGTTTGCTCACCACCTCTGTGGGAGCCAGCCTGCAGGCGATTGCGGAGTGTCCATCAACATTCGCGTATCTGAACCACCGCTATCGCCAGCAGGCTGGCTCCCACAAGGGGAGAAATTGTCATAACGGCTCTTCGCGCAGCTCCTCAATACTGATCTCGCGCATGCGGAATTTCTGAATCTTGCCAGTGACCGTCATCGGAAACTCCTCGACGAATTTGAAATGCCGAGGCGTCTTGAAGTGGGCAATGCGCTCCTTGCACCAGGTTTGCAATTCCAGTTCGTTAGCGCTGTGGCCCGGATGAAACTTGATCCAGGCAACGATTTCTTCGCCGTAACGCGAGCACGGAATGCCGATCACCTGCACATCCGCAACCGCCGGGTGGGTGAAGAAGAACTCCTCCAGCTCCCGCGGGTAAATATTCTCACCGCCGCGGATGATCATGTCCTTGTTGCGCCCGGCAATGCACACGTAGCCGTCATCGTTCATGCTCGCCAGGTCGCCAGTGTGCATCCAACCGGCCGCATCAATGGCTTCGGCGGTGCCTTGTGGATTGTTCCAGTAGCCGAGCATGACGCTGTAACCGCGGGTGCACAGTTCGCCGATGGTGCCGCGGGGCACCGGGTTACCCGCTTCATCGATGATCTTGCTTTCCAGTTGCGGCTGAGTGCGCCCGACGGTGGTGACGCGCAATTCCAGCTCGTCCGACGGGCCGGTCTGCAACGACACCGGACTGGTTTCCGTCATGCCGTAAGCAATCTGCACTTCGCTCATGTGCAATTCACTGATGACGCGACGCATCACCTCGATCGGGCAAGTTGCGCCAGCCATGATCCCGGTGCGCAGGCTCGACAGATCGAATTCGGCACGCTGCGGCTGATCGAGCAAGGCAATGAACATAGTCGGTACGCCGTAAAGCGCGGTGGCTTTTTCTTCGGCGACGGTGGCCAGCGTCAGTTGTGGATCGAATGCATCATTGGGATAAATCATGGTACTGCCATGGGTGATGCACCCCAGATTGCCCATGACCATGCCGAAGCAGTGGTACAGCGGTACAGGAATGACCAGACGATCGTTCGCGGTCAGCCCGAGGCTTTCGCCGACCATATAGCCATTGTTGAGAATGTTGTAATGACTGAGGGTCGCACCTTTGGGAAACCCCGTGGTGCCCGAGGTGTACTGGATGTTCACCGCCTGGTCAAAGTGCAGGCTGTCCTGACGCTCGCGCAACTGCTGCGGCGAAACGCCGAGCGCAAGATCGGCCAATTGCGCCCACGGCAGAAATCCTGCGGGTGGCTGCGAATCCAGACTGATCAGGCCACGCAGATCCGGGAGGCGCTTGCTGTGTAACTGCCCGATCGATTGCTCGGCCAGTTCCGGCACCAACCCCTGCAACATCGCGTGGTAATCCGAGGTTTTGAAAGCACCGGCGCAGACCAGCCACTGGCAGCCTGACTGCTTCAGCACGTACTCAAGCTCGGAACTGCGGTAAGCCGGATTGATGTTGACAAGAATCACGCCCAGCTTGGCACTGGCGAATTGGCTGATGCACCACTGCGCGCAATTCGGCGCCCAGATGCCCAAGCGGTCGCCGGTTTGCAGGCCCAGTGCCAGCAGAGCCCGGGCGTAAAGGTCAACAGCGTCGGACAGTTGCTGCCAGGTGTAACGCAACTGCTGATGCCGGACGACCAGCGCCTCACCGTGGGGATGCTGCTTGACCGTTTTATCGAACGCCTCGCCGATGGTCATCGCCAATAGCGGTATGTCGTGAGAACCACAGGTGTAGCTGCGCTGCGGTGTTGCGCCGGGCTGATCCATGAAGTGGCGTCCCCTATTGTTTTTGTAAGAACGTGTCCGCTCGCCGAGATAAGAGCATCGGTTTTGTCACGCCGGCGCCTCTGGAGCTGAATCCTTCGCGAGCAAGCTTTGCTGCTACAGAATCACTCAAGTTAACGTTAACGTAAAGGGCGATTGACAGCCATTCATCACAGGTTTACGTTAACGTAAAGGTGAGAGCTCGCATCATGCCCTCCCCGCCCTACAAAAAAGCCAAAAGGTGCCCCATGAGCTACCCATCCCTGAACTTCGCCCTCGGTGAAACCATCGACATGCTGCGCGATCAGGTTCAGTCCTTCGTCGCCAAAGAGATCGCTCCACGCGCTGCTCAAATCGACATCGACAACCTGTTTCCCGCCGATCTGTGGCGCAAATTTGGCGACATGGGCCTGCTCGGTGTGACCGTGCCGGAAGAGTACGGCGGCGCAGGCCTGGGTTACCTGGCGCACGTAGTGGCGATGGAAGAAATCAGCCGGGGCTC
This sequence comes from Pseudomonas fluorescens, assembly GCF_902497625.1. Taxonomy (GTDB): domain Bacteria; phylum Pseudomonadota; class Gammaproteobacteria; order Pseudomonadales; family Pseudomonadaceae; genus Aquipseudomonas; species Aquipseudomonas fluorescens_BQ. The sequence continues at coordinate 37,333 of NZ_CABVGX010000019.1, forward strand.
GGCATCGGTCGCGCTGTCATATGGCGCACATTCCAACCTCTGCGTAAACCAGATCAACCGCAACGGCAATCACGAACAGAAAATAAAATACCTGCCCAAGCTGATCAGCGGCGAGCACGTCGGTGCGCTGGCGATGAGCGAGCCGAATGCCGGCTCCGACGTGGTTTCAATGAAACTGCGGGCCGACAAACGCGGCGACCACTACGTGCTCAATGGCAGCAAAACCTGGATCACCAACGGCCCCGATGCCAGCACTTACGTGATCTACGCCAAGACCGACCTGGAAAAAGGCCCGCACGGGATCACCGCCTTTATCGTCGAGCGCGACTGGAAAGGCTTCAGCCGCAGCAACAAATTCGACAAACTCGGCATGCGCGGTTCGAACACCTGCGAGCTGTTTTTCGACGACGTTGAAGTGCCGCAAGAAAATATTCTCGGCGTGCTCAACGGTGGCGTGAAAGTGCTGATGAGCGGGCTCGATTACGAGCGCGTCGTGCTTTCCGGTGGCCCGACCGGGATCATGCAAGCGTGCATGGACCTGATCGTGCCGTACATCCACGACCGCAAGCAGTTCGGCCAGAGCATCGGCGAGTTCCAGTTGATACAAGGCAAAGTCGCCGACATGTACACCCAGCTCAACGCCAGCCGCGCCTACCTCTACGCGGTCGCGCAAGCCTGTGAACGCGGGGAAACCACCCGCAAGGACGCCGCCGGCGTGATCCTCTACAGCGCTGAGCGCGCCACGCAAATGGCCCTCGACGCGATCCAGATTCTGGGCGGTAACGGTTACATCAACGAATTCCCCGCTGGACGTCTGTTGCGTGACGCCAAGCTGTACGAAATCGGCGCCGGCACCAGTGAGATCCGTCGCATGCTGATCGGCCGCGAACTGTTCAACGAAACGAAATAAATGTCGTTAGCGGCAAGCGACACGTTCAAGCAGCAAGGAACAAGCGCTCTTGCTTCTGACTTGTCGCTTGAAGCTTGAAGCTGCCACGGAGTAGCCCGATGATTTTGCATACCCAGCTCAACCCGCGCTCAGCGGAGTTCGCCAGCAACCGTGCGGCGATGCTTGAACAAGTCGACGCGCTGCAGACCCTGCTCGCCAGAGTGCAGCAAGGTGGCGGCGCCAAAGCGCAGGAACGTCATACCTCACGAGGCAAACTGCTGCCCCGCGAGCGCATCAATCGTTTGCTCGATCCGGGATCCCCATTCCTCGAGATCAGCCAACTCGCCGCCTACGAGGTGTACGGCGAAGACGTTCCGGCCGCTGGCGTCATTGCCGGGATCGGCCGCGTCGAAGGCGTGGAGTGCATGATTGTCGCCAACGATGCCACGGTCAAAGGTGGCTCGTATTATCCACTGACCGTGAAAAAACACCTGCGCGCACAGACCATCGCCCAGCAGAACCGACTGCCGTGCATTTATCTGGTGGACTCGGGCGGTGCCAACCTGCCGCGTCAGGACGAAGTATTTCCGGACCGTGAACACTTCGGTCGGATTTTCTTCAACCAGGCCAACATGAGCGCCATGGGCATTGCGCAAATCGCCGTGGTGATGGGCTCTTGCACTGCGGGCGGCGCCTATGTGCCAGCGATGGCGGACGAGGCCATCATGGTGCGCCAGCAGGCAACCATATTCCTCGCCGGCCCGCCGTTGGTGAAAGCGGCGACCGGTGAAGTAGTCAGCGCTGAAGACCTCGGCGGTGCCGATGTGCACTGCAAGATCTCCGGGGTTGCCGACCATTATGCCGAGAGCGACGAACACGCTCTCGCCATTGCCCGGCGCAGCATCGCCAACCTCAACTGGCGCAAACTTGGCGAAGTCCAGCAACGCACCCCGATCGCCCCGCTGTACGCCAGCGACGAGTTGTACGGCGTGGTCTCGGCCGACGCCAAGCAACCGTTCGACGTGCGTGAAGTGATCTCGCGGTTGGTCGACGGTTCGGTGTTCGATGAATTCAAGGCGCTGTTCGGGACCACGCTGGTGTGCGGCTTCGCGCATCTGCACGGTTACCCGATCGCGATCCTCGCCAACAACGGCATCCTCTTCGCCGAAGCCGCGCAAAAAGGCGCGCACTTCATCGAACTGGCCTGTCAGCGCGGCATTCCTCTGCTGTTCCTGCAGAACATCACCGGCTTCATGGTCGGCCAGAAATACGAGGCCGGCGGTATCGCCAAGCACGGTGCAAAACTGGTGACTGCCGTCGCCTGCGCCAAGGTGCCCAAGTTCACCGTGATCATCGGCGGCAGCTTCGGCGCCGGTAACTACGGGATGTGCGGACGGGCCTACGATCCGCGTTTCCTGTGGATGTGGCCGAACGCGCGCATCGGCGTCATGGGCGCAGAACAAGCCGCCGGCGTGCTGGCGCAGGTCAAGCGCGAGCAGGCCGAGCGCAGTGGCCAGGTTTTCAGCGCCGAGCAGGAAGCCGAGATCAAGCAACCGATTCTCGATCAGTATGAAAAGCAGGGTCACCCCTACTACTCCAGCGCGCGACTTTGGGATGACGGTGTCATCGACCCGGCGCAGACCCGCGACGTATTGGCGCTGGCTCTGTCTGCGTCGCTGAATGCGCCAATCGAACCGAGCCGCTTCGGCGTGTTCCGGATGTGATTTTCTGTGGGAGCGGGCTTGTGTGGCGAGGGGGGTTGCCCCCGTTCGATTGCGAAGCAATCGCCATCCCCGGCAATCCCCCCACATGAGTTGTGGAGACGGACCAATATGAGTGACTTCAATACCATCGAACTGCTGAACGACCCGCGGGGTTTTGCCACCCTGTGGCTCAGCCGTGAAGAAAAGAACAACGCCTTCAACGCCGAGATGATCCGCGAGCTGATCCTCGCGCTGGACAAGGTGTCGAGCGACGCCAGCCTGCGGTTTCTGCTGGTGCGCGGGCGCGGCAAACATTTCAGCGCCGGTGCCGATCTGGCCTGGATGCAGCAATCGGCCGAACTCGATTACCACACCAACCTTGATGACGCGCGGGAACTGGCGGAGTTGATGTACAACCTCGCCAAACTGAAAATCCCGACCCTTGCCGTGGTGCAGGGCGCAGCATTCGGCGGCGCGCTGGGTTTGATCAGTTGCTGTGACATGGCGATTGGTGCCGATGACGCGCAGTTTTGCCTGTCGGAAGTGCGCATCGGCCTGGCCCCTGCGGTGATCAGCCCGTTCGTGGTGCAGGCCATTGGCGAACGGGCGGCGCGCCGTTATGCCCTGACTGCCGAGCGATTTGGCGGACAACGGGCGCGGGAGATCGGCTTGTTGTCGGAGAGTTATCCCGCCCCCGAAATGGAGCGGAGTGTCGAGCAATGGATCGACAACCTGTTGCTCAACAGCCCGGCCGCCATGCGCGTCAGCAAGGACCTGCTGCGCGAAGTGGGTAACGGCGCACTGACGCCGGCGCTGCGCCGCTACACCGAAAATGCGATCGCCCGTATCCGCGTCAGCCCTGAAGGCCAGGAGGGTTTGCGGGCCTTTCTGCAAAAACGTCCACCCAACTGGCATGCCGCAACCAAGGAGCCGCGTTGATGAGCGCACCTGTCATTACCACTTTGCTGGTGGCCAACCGTGGCGAAATCGCTTGCCGAGTGATGCGCACCGCCAAAGCGTTGGGCCTGACCACCGTGGCCGTGCACAGCGCGACCGACCGTGATGCCCGGCACAGCCGCGAAGCGGATATTCGCGTAGACCTCGGTGGCAGCAAGGCCGCCGACAGTTATCTGCAAATTGATAAACTGATCGCCGCTGCAAAGGCCAGTGGAGCCCAGGCGATTCATCCGGGTTACGGTTTCTTGTCTGAGAACGCCGGGTTCGCCCGCGCCATCGAGTCCGCCGGGCTTATCTTCCTTGGCCCGCCCGCCTCGGCCATCGACGCGATGGGCAGCAAATCCGCAGCCAAGGCGTTGATGGAAACCGCCGGAGTGCCATTGGTGCCGGGTTATCACGGCGAAGCCCAGGACCTCGACACCTTCCGCGATGCCTGCGAACGCATCGGCTACCCGGTGCTGCTCAAGGCCACGGCCGGGGGCGGCGGCAAAGGCATGAAAGTCGTCGAGGAAGTCAGCCAACTGGCCGAAGCCCTCGCCTCGGCTCAACGCGAAGCGCAGTCCTCGTTTGGCGACTCGCGCATGCTGGTGGAGAAATACCTGCTGAAACCGCGCCACGTCGAAATCCAGATTTTCGCTGACCAGCTCGGTAACTGTCTGTACCTCAACGAGCGTGATTGCTCGATCCAGCGACGTCACCAGAAAGTCGTCGAAGAGGCCCCGGCACCCGGGTTGAGCGCAGAACTGCGTCGGGCCATGGGTGAAGCCGCCGTGCGTTCCGCACAAGCCATCGGGTATGTCGGCGCCGGTACTGTAGAGTTTTTGCTGGATGCGCGCGGTGAGTTTTTCTTCATGGAGATGAACACACGTCTGCAGGTCGAGCATCCCGTCACCGAAGCCATTACCGGGCTCGACCTGGTCGCCTGGCAAATCCGCGTAGCGCGGGGTGAAGCGCTGCCGATGAGACAGGATCAGGTTCCGCTGCTGGGCCACGCCATTGAAGTGCGTTTGTATGCCGAAGACCCTGGCAATGATTTCCTCCCCGCGACGGGCCAACTGGAGTTGTATCGCGAATCCGCGCCAGGTCCGGGACGTCGGGTCGACAGCGGTGTTGAAGAAGGCGACGAGATTTCGCCATTCTATGATCCTATGCTTGGCAAATTGATTGCCTGGGGCGAGGACCGTGAGCAGGCACGCTTGCGATTGCTGAGTATGCTCGATGAATTTGCGATTGGCGGGCTCAAGACCAACATCAATTTTCTGCGGCGGATCATCGCTCATCCAGCCTTCGCCGCAGCGGAACTCGATACGGGGTTTATTCCTCGCTATCACGAGCAATTGCTGCCGCCGGCTGCGGCCCTGAGTGATGAATTCTGGCAAGCCGCCGCGCAGGCGTTTGCGCAAAGCCGGCCGAGCATTCCCCGTGTCGATGATCCTGCTTCACCGTGGGCGACCAGCAACGGTTTTCGGGTTGGGCTGCCGAGCGAGACGACCCTGCATTTGATGTGCGAAGGTCAGGACCGGGCGCTGACGTTGGGCGATGTAGCTTCAGCGCACCTCAACGGCGATCATCTGTCCACCGAGCACAACGGGATGCGCCGCCAGCATCGCGCTATTCGCAGCGACGACGTTGTTTATCTGCAATGGGAAGGTGAGCTGCGGCGCATCGAATCTTACGACCCGATCAGTGCTGTCGAAGCCAGTCACAGCCATCAGGGCGGACTGACCGCACCGATGAACGGGAGCATCGTAAGAATTTTGGTTGAACCCGGGCAAACGGTTGAAGCCGGCGCTCAATTGGTGGTGCTGGAAGCAATGAAGATGGAGCACAGCATTCGCGCGCCGCACGCCGGAGTAATCAGGGCGCTGTATTGCCAGGAAGGCGAAATGGTCAGCGAGGGCGCTGCGCTGGTAGAACTGGAGGAAGCGTGAAATGAAGATCGGTCCTGCAGTTGCGCAGAACCGGTCTGACTAGAATCGGGCAGTCGCCTGGACCACCACGCCGATAATTCGGCACGTTTCGGTGAACAGCGCTTTCGGATAAGTGGGATTGAGCGGGACCAGGTAACGCTGACCGCCCTCTTCGATCAACTTGCGGAAAGTCGCTTCGCTGCTGTCGGGCCACTGCACAATCAGCATTTTTCCCGGTTCCGGGACAATGTCCGGATCGACCAGAATCATCATGCCTTCGCTGATACTGAGGCCGCTGGGTGCGGTCATCGCATCGCCCACCACTCTCAGCCAGAACGCTGCGCCCCGGGCGTGGTAATCGGTCAATTCGAACTGCGGCTTGCGGTACACGGTCCGCTCGCCGTCGCGTACCTCGCCAGTCTCCCGCCAGTCGCTGACCGGGTAACGGAAGAACGGATTGTATTTTTGCACGAGGTCCTGACTTTCATCCGCAGCAGGGTCCGGCTCCCTGATGACCAGTGCCACTTCGAGAAACTCCATGCCAAGCGCGCGAAGTACTCGATTCATGTCATCGATACCCGGCTCACGACGTTTATTCAGCCAATGCCCTACGCCGCCCTGGGACATACCGAGGCGATCGGCGAGAACTTCCTGAGTGATTTTCAGCTCACTCATCTTGGCTTTGACCAGCTCTATCCATTTATCCATGGGCGGTACGATACGTGGGCGACTCCCGCCTGCAAAACACACATTGTAGTAGTTAAATGCTGGTAACAAATACAGCCTGTACTAAGATTGGATGACGGATATCAGTCTTTCAAGGAGTGGACCATGACCCCGTCAATCCCCAGCCACGACATACCCGACGTACCCATCGACACTTCGCTCACCTCTGCAAAAGGCTCCGCTGCCGCTCAGCGCGCGCTGGACTATTACTTGAAACCGGCTGTTTCAGATGAGGTGGTCGAGGATCGGTTCTTTGATGTAAGCCGCAATATCAGCAGCGAAGAGGCCTTGGTGCATGCAACGGATTTGCTACGTTGTGCAGCTGCCATTGCCTACGAGTCGGCCAGCCATCTGCAGGGCGTCAACCGAGACCTGGCTTTTTCCACAGTGCACATGATCGACATGGCGAAAGCGATGGTCGACCGTTCCTTGCAAGGGGGCAAATAAAGCTGGAGGATTTTCAGAACGTCGCCGAGACGCAGTAATCCTATAGCGGCGATAAAATCATTTGACTTGCAAACGAGAATGATTATTATTGCATGCAGCTGGTCGCGAGATCAGTCGATTGTCCAGGTGACCTTAGGTCGGTCTCCTGAACGATCTCCTCATCAGGCTAATCACGGTTTTTGACCCGGCTTTTCGCCGGGTCTTTTTTTGCCGGTTATTCCGGCTTTACCTTCAGGCTAATGAAGTCTTAGGGGGTGGCTAATCCAATGGCGCGGATGATAGCAAAGGAACATTAAATGGCAATACAGCCCCGTCATCATTGGTCAAAACTAATCAAAAATAGCACTTGAGAATCAATCGCGCAGTCTCTAAGCTGCGCCGGCGTCAGGGAAGACGCCCCCCTATTTACTGCGCATTTTGTACCGATTCCCTCCTCTTCAGCGTGTAAAGTAGCAGCCATAAAAATCATATTCAGGAACCGATTATGACCGTGGCTAAATCCTCATTCGGCATCAGTGCAAACTTCGACAGCGGCAATATCGAAGTGCTGGACATCAGCAATCCGCTCCAAGCGCTGCTCGCCATTCGGCCCGACACTCGCAGCAAGCATTTCCAGTGGTTTCATTTTAAGGCCAGCGGCCTGCATGTGGGTCAAGAGCACTGGTTTCGTCTGAACAATGCCAGCCAGTCTTCCTATAACAAAGCCTGGGACGGTTACCAGGCGGTCGCCTCTTACGATCACGTCAACTGGTTCCGGGTGCCGACAATCTTCGAAGGCGATTGCCTGCGTTTCAGCCTCGAAGCCACCGCCACGCACGCATGGTTTGCTTATTTCGAACCTTACAGCCGCGGTCGCCATGACTGGCTCATCGAGCAGGCGCTGACCAAGGCCGGCGCCGAACTGCTGGCCACCGGCAAGAGCGTTGAGGGCCGTGACATTCAGCTGCTGCGTAAAGGCAGCGGTGCTGAAGGCCAGCGCAAAGTCTGGATGATTGCGCAGCAACACCCGGGTGAGCACATGGCCGAGTGGTTCATGGAAGGGGTGATCGAACGCCTGGAAAATCACGATGATCCGGTCATGCAGAAACTGCTCGCCGGCGCCGACCTGTACCTGGTGCCAAACATGAACCCGGACGGCGCCTTCCACGGCCATTTGCGCACCAATGCCATGGGCCAGGACCTGAACCGGGCCTGGCAGAGCGCCAGCCAGGAAATCAGTCCGGAGGTGCTGTTCGCTCAACAGCAAATGGAAAAGTACGGCGTCGACCTGTTCCTCGACATCCATGGCGATGAAGAAATCCCCTACGTCTTCACGGCCGGATGTGAAGGCAACCCGGGCTACACACCGCGTCTGGAAAAACTCGAAGAGCATTTTCGTGGCCATCTGAAGAACCTGACCAAGGACTTCCAGACCAAATACGGTTACACCCGCGACCTGCCCGGCAAAGCCAACATGACCCTCGCGTGCAACAGCGTCGGCGAAAAATTCGACTGCCTGTCATTGACCCTGGAGATGCCTTTCAAGGACAACAATGACAAGCCCGACCCGCTGACGGGCTGGTCCGGCAAACGTTCGAAGCAATTGGGCAAGGACGTGCTGACGACCGTGGCGGAGATGGTCGATCACTTGCGCTGAGCGAGGGTCTGACGATGCAGGCTGCGCCAGCTCTGAAGCGTGGCGAAGCCTGCAGATCGGCAATTATCCGGCTGCGATCCGCACGCAATCCTCCGGCCCCAGCAAACGCCCATCTTCGGCGCGTAATTCCAGCGGTCGTACCGGCTGACCCTGAAGGCGATCGACCACCCGGGAATGCGCCTCTCCTTCCTCGAAGAAAAAAGCCTCGCCCCACTGCCGCAGACCGACGATCAGCGGGAACAGCCCTTTGCCTTTCTCCGTCAGCACATATTCCTGATACGCGCTGCCATCCGACGCTGGCACCAGATCGAAAATCCCGTGGGTCACCAAGGTGCGCAAACGAGCGGACAGAATATTTTTCGCCATGCCCAAACTGCGCTGAAACTCTCCAAACCGGCAGACTCCATCGAACGCATCGCGCACCAGCAACAACGACCACCAGTCGCCAATGGCATCCAGTGAGCGCGCAACCGGGCACTCGGCATTTTCCATACTCGTTCGCTTGGCCACGAAGACACTCTCCAACACAAATGTGGTTGCAATATAAAACCGGACTCTCTACCGTTCAACTGGTTTTATTTAGAAACCACTTTGGAGTTGCGCATGAAAAACAGCCCGTCAACCCTGAGCACGAGCGTCGTGCTGCTGTTCGCCGTGGCCTGCGGGTTAGCCGTGGGCAATGTGTATTACGCACAGCCTCTGCTCGATGCTATCGCCGAGACCTTTGCAATGGAGCCGGCCACCATCGGCATCGTCGTCACGCTGACTCAGGTCGGTTACGGCGCGGGGCTGGTGCTGCTGGTGCCGCTTGGCGATCTGCTGAACCGGCGGCGGTTGATTGTCTCCCAAACGCTGCTGTCGGCGCTGGCGCTGTTGATGATCGCTTTAGCCACCGACAGCACCTGGCTGTTAAGCGGGATGGCGCTGACAGGTTTTTTGGCAGTCGTCACCCAAGTGTTGGTGGCCTACGCTGCAAGGCTGGCGATCCCGGCCGAGCGCGGCCGGGTAGTGGGCGTGGTCACCAGCGGCATCGTTGTCGGCATCCTGTTGGCCCGCACTGTGGCCGGTGGCATGGCCGATCTGGCGGGTTGGCGTTCGGTTTATCTGCTGTCGGCAGGTTTGACCCTGCTGATGGCCCTGTTGCTGTTGCGGGTGCTGCCCAAAGATGAAGACCCGCAACCCGCACAATCCTACGCGTCGTTACTGGAATCGGTGTTCGTGTTGTTCAGGGAGGAACCCGTGCTGCGCCAGCGGGCGGTTCTGGCACTGCTGACCTTTGCCAGCGCCATGGTGCTGTGGACGCCCATGGTGTTGCCGCTCAGCGCCCCACCGCTGTCACTGTCCCACACGCAAATCGGCTTGTTTGGTCTGGCTGGAGCCGCCGGGGCACTGGGCGCTGCTCGCGCCGGGCATCTGACCGATCGGGGTTGGGGACACTGGATCAGTGGCTTGTCATTGCTGCTGATGCTGGTGTCGTGGCTGCCTGTGGCCCTCACTCAATCCTCGCTGTGGGCCTTGTTACTTGGCGTGATCACCCTCGATCTGGGTCTTCAAGCGGTGCATGTCACCAGCCAGAGCATGATCTACAGCGTGCGCCCCGAAGCACAAAGTCGTCTGACCGCGGGCTACATGCTGTTCTATTCGATCGGCAGTGCGCTGGGTTCGATCGGTTCGACGGCGATGTATGCGTGGGCCGGGTGGACCGGTGTTTGTCTGTTGGGGGCAGGGATCAACGCGGCAGCGTTGATTTATTGGTGGCGAACGCTGGCTGCCCGAAACCAGCCCGTAGAAGCAGCTTCACGTTGATTCAGTCACTGAGACCGTAGGAGCTGTCGAACACTGCGATCGTTGGCTTTGAAGGAACTCTCGATTTTCAGAGCAAAAAGATCGCAGCCTTCGGCAGCTCCTACATTGGATGTGTGCGTCCTGGCAGATTTTCAGCAAAAGATCGCAGCCTTCGGCAAATCCTACGTTGTACGTGCACGTCTGAGGGCCGAGTTCAGCCGCGATCCCTGCCTCGCAACATGCTGTCCAGCACATCATCGCGGCGCACCCAAGCGTGGAACAATGCCGCCGCCAGATGCAGCAACACTGTCAAAAACAACAGATAAGCCATATACCCGTGCGCCTTGCGCAGGAACGCAAACACTTGCGCATCCGCCGGCAGGATCGACGGCAGTTGCAGCGAACTGCTGAGCATCACCGGATCGCCTGCTGCCGAAATCATCGCCCAGCCGAGCAGCGGCAGAATGAACATCAGCGAATACAGCAACAGATGCGAAGCCTTGGCGGCCAGCGCTTGCCAGGTTGGCAGATCAGCCGGGAGCGGAGGTTGCCGGGTTGAGAAGCGTACGCCCAGCCGCACGATGACCAGCAGTAGAATCGTGATGCCCAGCGGTTTGTGCAGATTGAGCAGCCACTCATGACGCTCGGACACCGAAGCGACCATGCCCGCGCCGAGAAACAGCATGGCGATGATCATCAACGCCATCAGCCAGTGCAGCAGTCGCGCCAAAGGCGCGAAATGACTCGGTTGAGCGCTCATTGTTGAGTCTCCTGTTTAGCGGCAGGCAACTGGCTGACTTCGCTGGTGCGACGCAGGTAGGAACTGGCGTAACCGGCAGAACGGGCGGCCAGCAACGGATCGTCAGACCCTTCGATGCCGGATGGCAACACCAGCGGGTCGTAGTTGATGTCGCGGCACTCGCCATTCAATTGCGGCTGAGCGCTTTCAAGTACAAGTGTTCCGGCATTCAGCACCTTGCGGTCCTGCGGCCAAGTCTTGCTTGCGTCGTTGACCGGATCGCCGGGATTGGCCAGCGTGAGGTTCAATTGCCAACGCAACGGGCCAGCGCCCATTCGCTGTTGCAGATCTTTTTCGAGGAAATCAGCGCCTTCCGGCGCCGTTGCACCGGCTGCATCGCGCGCCACCGGTACCATGCTCCAGCGCACAGCTTGCTTTTGCCCGGCTGCATCGATCAGGTAAAACGCGTTGACGCTGTTGTAGGTTTCCGTCACGTAACTGGCCGAAGGTTTTGCGTTTTTGATCCAGGCCAGAAACGGCCCGGCTTCCGGGTGCGATTTAAAGAATGCGGGCACCGCTGCCGGGTTTGGTTTTCCGGTGGCGGGATCCGGCGACTGAGCCTGTTGCAATTGATAGAACGCCTCGGGCGTGCCCACCGGAAACACCGGCATGCTGTTCATCCCGGTGCGCCACTGCTGACCATTGGCCTGGGTGAAGCGCAACGCCAGACTGCGGATCGGCACGCTGCTGTCCGGCGCATAGGGATTACCGGCCGGCAATGCGAAACGCCCCACCACTGGCGTGCGCGCCTCATTGAACACCTGAGCCGTAGAGTAGCTGCGGGCCTCGCCACTGCTCTCGAAATAGCCAATCACGCACACACCTTTGGAATGGTTGCGGCGAAATCCGGGGTGCACACCGTTGTTGGTTTCCAGCACATTGACCAGCTTCGTCGGGGTCAGACGTTGTGGGTCGAAGGTGCCGTTGACGTAGGCAAAAGCCCCGGCCACGGCGGCAATGACCACTGCAATGGCCGCCAGGCGCAAGGTCAGGCTTGCTGCACTCAGCGGCGGCCGGGTGGGCGGTGATGAGCGATCTACCATGAAAGACTCCAGGGCCATCGGCCACAAGTGAGAAGAAACAGGCAGACGAACCCCACGCATGTTTATTCCATCGCTGCGTATTTATTTTTTCGAGCGTGGAATAACCTTGAGTGCCGGGCGTCTCTCTAGTCCACAGCGTAGTGACTAGCCAGAACTTCATGAACGAGATCGACGAACAACTGCGAGAAATTATTCCCAGACTGCGCCGTTTCGCGGTGTCGTTGACGCGCAATTCCACCAGCGCAGACGATCTCGTGCAGGCGAGCCTTGAGCGTGCACTGACAAGTTGGGGCGACAAGCGTCCCGATGGCGATTTACGCGCCTGGCTGTTTTCGATTCTGTACCGGCAGTTCCTGGATGCGCACCGACGCTCGCGCCGATACGCACGAATGCTCGAATTTTTTACCGGTCGTGACGATGCTCAACCCTCGGTCGAGCGCACGGTGATCGCGCAATCGACCCTGCAAGCGTTCGATCAGTTGAATAGCGAACAACGTGCACTGTTGCTGTGGGTGTCGGTCGAAGGCCTGAGCTACAAAGAGGTCGCGCAGATCCTCGACGTGCCCACCGGCACCGTCATGTCGCGCCTGTCCCGTGCCCGCCAGGCCTTGCGCGAACTCAGCGACGGCGAAATCACCCGCCCTTCCCTGCGGAGACTCAAATGATCAGCATGCCCCCGAGCGAGCGCGACCTGCACGCTTACATCGACCATCAACTCAGCGACGAAGACCGGCGTCTGGTGGACACTTTTCTGGCAAGCAATGCCGACGTTTCTGCCCAAGTGCGCGCCTGGCAACAGGACGCTCAGCAGTTGCGAGCGGCACTGAGCGGCGCCCTGCAGCAACCAGCCAATCCGGACCTTGATCCTGCGTTGATTCGCCAGCGGCTGAAACGTCAGTCGCGGCGCCATCTGGCCAGCGCGGCGGTGTTGCTGATCGCTGTCAGCATCGGCGGTTTCAGCGGCTGGCAGGCGCGGGAGATGACACTGCTCAGCGCTGCGCAGCCGATGGGCGATGCGATGCAGGCTTACCGGCTGTTCGCGCAAAAAGGCCTGCTGCCTGCCGATTACAAAGTTAATGGCAACGGCGATATGCAGGGCTGGCTCGACCGCTACTTCACTCAGGCCAATCGCCTCCCGGACTTGTCCGACGCGGGTTTCAAACCGGTCAGCGGTCGCCTGCTCATCACCGAGCAAGGGCCAGCGGCAATGGTGGTTTACGAAGACTCGCGCGGGCAAAAAATCAGTTTCTACGTGCGTCCACCCGGACCGAAAAACTTTCTGCTGCCCCGGGGCAGTCGCAGTGACGGAGAGTTGCAGGCCGAGTACTGGTCCGGCGCCGGCTACAACTATGCGATGGTCAGCCCGACGGATACAGCGGCTGCGCAGATGCTTAAGCAGACCGAGCAATTTTGATCGCGAGCCAATTCTGTGGGTGGCCTTTTCCGTTCGCTTAAACACTGACATTGCTGGAAGCAAACTTGCCGATTTGTTTACAATACGGCGCCGCCTCCCGGCGAGCTTGCATGACCTTAACGGGATGACTTCACAGTGGCCGTTCGACCGCCCAGCCGTTCACGCTTCATACCCCGCTGGTCTCCCCTGCAACGACTATTCGGCAAGCTTTCTGCGCCCGTACCTGGCAGCGCGACAACGAATCGCGTGATTCACGATTTTTTTCGGCAAAAAGCACACGTTCAGGGTTACACCCTCAGCCACAGCCAGCAGCGGGTCATCGACAGCATGGCGCAGCACGCCAGCGTGCTGCTGAGTGATTCGAGGAAAACCTTGCCCGGTTTGTACCTGTTCGGCGCTGTCGGCCGCGGCAAGAGCTGGCTGCTCGACGGGTTCTTCCAGGCGCTGCCAATCGCGCAAAAACAACGCCTGCACTTTCACCCATTCTTCGCGCAGTTACATCAAGGCATGTTCACCCATCGCGATCATCCGGATGCGCTGACAGCAACGCTCGACGCGATACTGCAGGATTGTCGGGTGCTGTGTTTTGACGAGTTTCACGTACACGACATCGGCGACGCGATGCTGATCACGCGGTTGTTCAAGGCACTGTTCCAGCGTGGCATCCTGCTGCTGGTCACCTCCAACTACCCGCCGGAAGGCCTGTTGCCCAACCCGCTTTATCACGCGCGTTTCAAACCGGTGATCGAACTGATCAATGCACGCATGCAAGTCATGGAAGTCGGCGGTGACCACGATTATCGCAGCCAGGCAAAACCCAATGCCCATCAGTTGTTCACTCAAGGCCGGTACGTCTGGCCTGCCAGCGTGGCGCAGCGCGAGGCGTTGAACATCCCCGCCCCTGACGCTCCCACCGTTGCCTTGCCTGTCGGGACCCGGCATTTGCGCGCCCGCTTCTGTGAAGCTCGCACGGTCGGGTTTACCTTCAGCGACCTGTGCGATCAGACCACTGCGGTGGTGGATTACCTGGAGTTATGCCGGCGCTTTGATCGCTGGATCATCGATGAACTGCCCTTGCTGAATGACTGTTCGATCGCTGCGCAGCAACGGTTCATCAACCTGGTGGATGTTCTTTATGATCAGGACAAGCACCTGATTTTGCTGAGCCAGCACTCGTTGCGCGAAAGTCTCAGCGGTGATGCGATTGATCTGGCCCGTACCCGCAGCCGGTTGGGCCAACTAGTGAACGTCAAAGCGTCCTGACGACGGCAACTTTCCCGCTATCATGTCGGTCATTCCCAGGGCACGCGCCACCTCGACAATCAAAAGCGAATCCGTTCATGCACACCCTCGCCCAACTACGTGCCGGCCAATTGTCGGGCATCACTCGCCTGGACCTGTCCTGTGGACTGAGCGAGTTTCCCCGGGAAATTTTTGCGCTGGCCGATTCGCTCGAAGTGCTCAATCTCAGCGGCAACGCCTTGAGCAGCCTGCCCGATGATTTGTATCGGCTGACGCATCTTCGGGTGATTTTCTGTTCGGACAACCTGTTCACCGAACTGCCGGTATGCCTGGGTCGATGCACGGCGCTAACCATGGTCGGCTTCAAGGCCAACAAAATCGAAAGCGTGCCAGGCGCTTCCCTGCCGACGTCGTTGCAGTGGTTGATCCTCACCGATAACTGCATCCGCGAACTGCCGAGCGAGCTGGGCGAACGCCCGCATCTGCAGAAACTCATGCTGTCGGGAAATCGTCTGCAGCGGTTGCCCGAGTCCCTTCATCAATGCCATCGGCTGGAACTGATTCGCGTCGCTGCCAACCGTCTCACCAGGCTGCCGCCGTGGCTGCTGACCCTGCCTGGCCTGAGCTGGCTGGCCTACGCCGGCAATCCGCTGGAAACCGAAGCCGACGCCGCCGCGCTCGACGCGACGCCCGTCATCGCCTGGTCTACGCTGGGCCTGCAAGCGCAATTGGGCGAAGGCGCCTCGGGGGTTATTTACCGAGCGGTGTGGCAACGACAGGGCCAACCCGCCACCGAGGTCGCGGTCAAACTGTACAAAGGCGAGATGACCAGTGACGGCTCGCCGCTGCACGAAATGAATGCCTGCATCACCGCCGGATTGCATCCCAATCTGATCCGGGTTCAAGGCCGTATCGACGGGCATCCTGAGGCGCAGAAGGGCCTGGTGATGGAGCTGGTTGATCCAGGCTTCGCCAACCTCGCGGGACTGCCAAGCCTGGCCTCGTGCACTCGGGACGTTTACGCCAACGATGCGGGGTTCAGCGCAAAGGTGGCGTTGCGCATCGCCACCGGCATCGCATCGGTGGCCGAGCATCTGCACCGGCAGGGCATCACCCACGGCGACCTGTATGGCCACAACATTATGTGCAACGAGCGCGGGGATTGTTTGCTTGGAGACTTCGGCGCAGCGTCATTCCACGCCACGGCGGACAGCCGGGAGAGCCGCGCGTTGCAGCGCATTGAAGTACGGGCGTTCGGGGTTCTTCTGGGGGAATTGCTGGAGCGGATCGATTCAGGGTTGAGCGATGCGGCGCGCGTTCGACTGGAGACATTGCATCAGCGTTGCTGTCAGCCCGATGTGCTGGCGCGGCCGGGGTTTGGCGAGATTGAGCGGGAATTGGCTGCGTTCGCGGGTGAGTAGGCGGATACATATTTGTGGTCAGGGGCTCCCGTAAGAGGCTTCCTGTGGTGGAGGGGCTTGCCTGTGGTGAGGGGGCTTGCCCCCGTTGGGTCGCGAAGCGACCCCAAAAAATGACGGCTGCTGCGCATCTGGACGGGGCTCCCTGTGGTGAGGGGCTTGCCCCCGTTGGGTTGCAAAGCGACCCCAAAAGCGACGGCTGCTGCGCAACCGAACGGGGGCAAGCCCCCTCACCACAGGCAAGCCCCTCACCACAGGCAAGCCCCTCCATCACAGGCAAGCCCCTCACCACAGGCAAGCCCCTCCATCACAGGCAAGCCCCTCACCACAGGCAAGCCCCTCCACCACAGGCAAGCCCCTTCACCACACGCAAGCCCTTCACCACAGGCAAGCCCCATCACCACAGGCAAGCCCTTCACCTTCCGCCACAGGCTCAGTGAGACTCAGCCAGCCAGGCCGACGAACATATCCTGCACGTCATCATGGTTATCCAGGCCTTCAAGAAACAATTCGACCTCAGCCATTTGCTCATCACTCAAGCCGCTGACCGGGTTTTTCGGTTTGTAACCGAGCTTCGCCGACAGCACCGTGAACCCCTGCTCCGGCAAGGCTTTTTGCACGGCGTCGAGGTCAGCCGCCTCGGTGATGAACAGGGTCGCACCGTCTTCAGCCGGTTCGAAATCCTGTGCACCGGCTTCGATCGCCGCCATTTCCGGGTCGGCATCCGGGCTGTCCGGCGATGCTTCGATCATGCCGACGTGGTCGAAGTCCCAGGCCACCGAACCGGAAGCACCGAGTTGGCCCTTGCGGAACGCAACGCGGATTTCGGCAACAGTGCGGTTGATGTTGTCCGTCACACATTCCACGATCAGCGGCACCTGATGCGGTGCAAAACCCTCGTAAGTGACGCGGTGGTATTGCACGGTTTCGCCGAGCTGGCCCGAGCCTTTCTTGATTGCACGCTCCAGTGTTTCACGCGGCATCGAAGCTTTTTTGGCCTGCTCGACCACCAGACGCAGGTGGGCATTGGTGGCAGTGTCGGCACCGTTGCGCGCAGCAATGGTGAGTTCCTTCACCAGCTTGCCGAAGATTTTGCCTTTGGCGTTGGATGCCGCTTCTTTGTGTTTAACCTTCCACTGTGCGCCCATTACTCACTCTCTTGTCTGTGGCGCCGAGACATCTATTGGCCGACGCTTTGCGCAAGTTTATACGGCCTAAAGTTGGCAATCGACCAAAAATTCGAGCCGCTCACCGCCATGCCTGATCAACTTATTCACCCAAGCATGTAGGGCAATTCTGAAATGTGGGTTTAGAGTGACCCAAAAGGCCTACGTTTTCGTACCCTCAGCGCCCGTCCCCATGGCAGAAGCGCGTTCCATGCACAATGACAAGGAAAGTCCCTACACCCTGACCCTGCTGGACGCTGACCTGAGCCTGCAGGTACTGCACTTCAGCGGTCAGGAAAAACTCAACCAGCCTTATCGATTCGAGATTGAGGTGATCGGCCTGGCCTCGGCCCTGGAACTTGAGCGCTTACCGCGTCAACCGGCGTATCTGCGTCTGGAAGGTGGATCGATCATTCATGGGATCGTACACAGCGCCACTCGTGAGCACCGCGGTCAGCACGGGGACAGCTACAAACTGGTGCTGGTGCCGCACCTGCAGCACCTCGACGGGATCCGTTGCCGCCGGGTCTTTCATCAGCTCGATGTGCCGACGATTCTGCTCCAATTGCTGCAGGAAAATGCCCTGCCCGTCGGCAGCTACCGCTTTGAGCTACCCGCAGCGCGCTATCCGCAGCGGCCCTTTTGCATCCAGTTCGATGAAAGTGATCTGAGTTTTGTGCAAAGGCTTTGCGAAGAAGAAGGCATCCACTATCACTTCGAGCACCAGCGTGACGGGCATGTGCTGGTCTTTGCCGATGACAGCACGAGCTTACCCCAGGAACCGCTGCTGATAGGGTTTTGCGCCAACGCTCCACACCCGGCAAACGCTCCAGTGATCAGCGAACTGTTCCAGCGCCACACCGCTGCGCCGGTCATGGCCCACCGCGCTGCAGATCATCATGATCGAGCGCAGTCGAGTCGACGGGCCCTCGAGCGCCTGCGCTGTGGGCATCGGCAGATCCAGGGGCAAAGCGAGCACAGCGCAATGCGCAGCGGCCGGATTGTGCAGATATCCGAGCATGCGATGGCGAATTTCAATGATCAGTGGTTGCTGACCGAAGTCAGGCACCACGGGCAGCCGTCAGCACTGTTGACCGAGAACACCGCCGGAGCCGCCTGGGCGTACAAAAACAGGTTCACCGCTATTCCCTGGTCCACGGAGTTCCGCCCGCCGCTGACACAGCAAAGGCCCGCCATCCCGGGCTATCAGCCGGCGCGAGTGCTGGGACCCATCGGCCAGCCTGCCTGTGTGGATGAGCAAGGACGGATCGCCGTCAGATTGTGGCCCGTCGGCGCGTGCGACGGGGATGAATCCTGCGGCATGTGGGTGCCCATCGTCCTCACCGCGCAGATGGGTAACAGCGATAGTGCCAGACTGCCCGTCGGGGGTGCTCGGGTGTTCGTCAGTTTTCTCGACAGCGACCCCGACCGCCCGGTGTTATGCGCCATGGCGAGCGCACCGCCAACCCCCGCCGCACGGCGACCCGGCGGTGATGATCGTCTGTTGTTCGACTGGCTGATCAACCGCTAGCCCTTATCGGCCTTCCCTGCCGCGACAGCAACTCTGGCCAGACGCA
The DNA here is from genome assembly GCF_902497625.1 of Pseudomonas fluorescens. Taxonomy (GTDB): domain Bacteria; phylum Pseudomonadota; class Gammaproteobacteria; order Pseudomonadales; family Pseudomonadaceae; genus Aquipseudomonas; species Aquipseudomonas fluorescens_BQ. The sequence continues at coordinate 56,045 of NZ_CABVGX010000019.1, forward strand.
CGTCCAGATGGCGCGGTTGACGCCCGTGGTCTTCGGTACGCTCCTTGCGGCGGATGGCGTTGCGCGCCATCAGCGAATCGATGCAGCGAATAGGCTCTGGCGCGAGCAGGCCCATAGCCCGTTGACCAGTGGCGAGCGCGTCCAGGCATTGTCCAGTCCCTGCACCATCGAGGCTGTGCTTCAGCAATCCGGCATAGGGCGACGGTTGATCGAACACCGGCAGCATTCGTCCTCCTACGGTGCCAAACCAATAAACGCCTGAATCAAACGCAAATCCCGCCGCCGTTCCATACACCCCATCATGTGCCGGTTGACCAGGCCTTCGCCGATAATCGGCACCGCCACCACGCGCGGATCGTGGCTGACTTCCAGCGATGACACCACGCCCACGCCCAGTTCTGCGGCGACCGCTTCCGTCACCGCTTCGCGGCTGTCCAGTTCCAGCAGCACCCGCGGGCTGACCTTGGCTTGCGCACACGCGTCATCGAAAGTGCGTCGGGTGATCGAACTCGGTTCACGCAACACCATGATCACCTGATCCAGTTCCTTGAGTTGCACGCCCTTCGATTTCTGCGCCCAGGGATGACCGTCCGGCACCAGTGCGCAAATTCGCGATTCGCTCAATGCTTTCAAATGCAGGCCCTTGCGCGGCTCGACTTCAGTCAGCACCGCGACGTCGGCATGCTCAGACAACAACGCCGCCAGAGTTTCCTGCGCATTGCCCAGACGCAGATTGACGGTGATCCCCGGATAGCGCGCACGCAAACTGGCCAGCATCGGCATCACCATGTGCGGCCCGTCTGCCGCCACTTCCAGGCGACCGGTCAGCAACTGCCGATTGGCCTCAAGCATCACCTGCGCCTCCTCGGCCAGGCCGAACATCGCGCGGGTGATCGCGGCGAGTTTGGTGCCCTCCTCCGTCAACTCGACCCGCCGCGCGGTGCGCCTCAGCAGAGTGATCTGGTAATGCTCTTCCAGGGCCTTGATGTGCCCGGTGACCGCCGGCTGACTGATGAACAGCCGCGCTGCGGCGCGGGTGAAACTGCCCTCGCGCGCCACGGCATCGAAGGCGCGCAGCTGAAACAGGTTCATGGATAACCCTCACTGATGGCTGGCATAACAACAAACAATTTGATTGATAGCTCGGCAAATTGCAATTTAAGTCCCGTAGCTTCATCCCATCGATTGCGAGAACACGAGAATGAGTACTGCCGAACCCATCCTGCTCACACCCGGCCCGTTGACCACATCGCACCGCACTCGCCAGGCGATGATGGTCGACTGGGGTTCATGGGATGACCGCTTCAATCAACTGACCGCCAGCCTCTGCGAACAATTGCTGGCGATCATCAACGGCGGCGTCAGTCACCACTGCGTACCGTTGCAGGGCAGCGGCACCTTCGCGGTCGAAGCGGCGATTGGCACTCTGGTGCCGCGCGACGGCAAAGTGCTGGTGCTGATCAACGGCGCCTACGGCAAGCGCCTGGCGAAAATCTGCGAAGTGCTCGGCCGCCCTTTGAGCACCTTTGAAACCGCTGAAGACGAACCGACCACCGCCGCCGACGTTGACCGTTTGCTGCATGCCGACACGAGCATCACTCACGTCGCACTGATTCACTGCGAAACCAGCACCGGCATACTCAACCCATTGCCGGATATCGCGCAGGTCATCGCGCAACACGGCAAACGCTTGATCATCGACGCGATGAGCTCCTTTGGTGCACTGCCGGTGGATGCGCAGAAAGTGCCATTCGATGCGCTGATCGCCGCCTCGGGCAAATGCCTGGAAGGCGTCCCGGGGATGGGTTTCGTCTTCGCTCGCAAAGAATCGCTGGCCAACGCCGCCGGCAACTCGCATTCGCTGGCGATGGACCTTTACGACCAGCACACCTACATGATGAAAACCGGGCAATGGCGCTTCACGCCGCCCACTCATGTGGTCGCCGCACTGCACGAAGCGTTGCTGCAATACAACGAGAAAGGTGGCTTGCCGGCGCGTCATCAACGCTACGCCGCCAACTGCAAAGTACTGCTTGATGACATGGCCGAGCTGGGCATTCGCAGCTTCCTGCCGGCCGCGATCCAGGCGCCAATCATCGTCACCTTCCATGCGCCAAAAGACCCGCGTTACCAGTTCAAGGAGTTCTACGAACGCGTCAAGGCCAAAGGTTTCATTCTGTACCCCGGCAAATTGACCCAGGTTGAAACCTTCCGCGTCGGCTGCATCGGTCACGTCAACCAGAGCGACATGCATGCAGCTGTGGCGGCAGTCGCTGAAGTGCTGCGCGAGATGGAAGTCATGGACACCTGATCTACAGCGCTTCCCCTGTGGGAGCGAGCCTGCTCGCGAAAGCGTCCAGACATTCAACATTGATGCCGTTTGATCCACCGCCTTCGCGAGCAGGCTCGCTCCCACCAAGAGTCGCCTTCCAAAATAGCCAATAGAGGAATCTTCCAATCATGAACTACACACACCCAACCAAACTCCAAGCCGCCATCCTCGACTGGGCCGGCACCGTGGTCGATTTCGGCTCGTTCGCGCCGACGCAGATCTTCGTCGAAGCCTTCGCTGAATTCGACGGCCAGGTATCCATAGAAGAAGCCCGTGGGCCGATGGGCATGGGCAAGTGGGATCACATCCGCACGCTGTGCGATCAGCCACAAGTGGCCGAGCGTTACCGCAAAGCCTTCGGTCGCACACCGACCGACGCAGACGTCACTGCGATCTACGAGCGTTTCATGCCACTGCAGATCGAGAAAATTGCCGAGCACTCGGCGCTGATTCCCGGCGCGCTGGAAACCATCGCCAATCTGCGCGCGCAAGGGATCAAAATCGGTTCCTGCTCGGGTTACCCGAAACAGGTCATGGACAAAGTGGTCGAGCTGGCCGCCACCAACGGCTACGTGGCCGACCACGTCGTGGCAACGGACGAAGTGCCGAACGGACGTCCATGGCCGGCGCAGGCACTGGCGAACGTGATTGCGCTGGGCATCGACGACGTGGCCGCGTGCGTGAAGATCGATGACACCGTGCCCGGCATCCTCGAAGGTCGTCGCGCCGGCATGTGGACCGTCGCTCTGATCTGCTCGGGCAATGCGCTGGGGCTGGACTATGAAGGCTATCGCGCGCTTGGCAGCGAAGAACTGGCCAGCGAGCGCAAGCGCATCCACGCCCTGTTCGAAGGCTCGCGTCCGCACTACATGATCGACACCATTACCGATCTGCCGGAAGTGATCGCCGACATCAATCAGCGATTGGCAAAAGGCGAAATGCCGCAGACTGCATAAATTCCGTCCATAAAAAAGCCGTAGCGAGGGAATGCTACGGCATTTTTTAACAGGAACGGGAATAACGACACTAAACCAGCGATTATTGCGTTACAGACATATCAGCGTGTCTTCAACCAAACACAGTTTATTCCCAATTTATCTGATCACCGCTGGCATCAAACATTGAGCCGTCCGAATATTTTACACGGCCGTCGGGGTACTTTTCAGTACCATCTTTCCAAACCAGATGACCGTCTGGATATTCAATCGTTTCATCTGGCCATACAATCCGACCGTCTGGATACTCAACCCTTCCATCCGTGTGCTGAATAATACCGTCCGGGCGTTTCACCGAATTTTCATCGGCACTGATCAGGCTTCCGTCGGCCAAGGAAGTTGTTCCGTCTCCGTTTTTAATACTGCCCAAGGTGTTCAGCAAATTATAAAGGGCAACCGGATCGAGGGTGATGTTGAGCGTTGGCCACTGCAATTGAGGCCGAACAGGCGCCACTGGCTTTTCGGGCTTTGGCCGATTCCCTCTCGGCAAGCCAGACTTGCCCGGTGATTTACCGCGCTCAGGCTGCTTCGGTGGGGTCGGTGCTTTCGATCGAGTCGGTTTCTTCAAAGGAGTCGGCCGCTTCGGTGAAGTCGGCTTCAGGGATGGACTGCCGGTTACAGGAGGATTTTTCGTGGGTTTCTTCATTGGTTGTTTAGTCGGTGACTGTATAGTCATAAGTTGCTTTGCAGCACCGGCATACAGTTTGTAATCCTTTATCATTTTCATACTTATAAGCGCCATACCAGCTCGTACAAATGTTCGAGCTCTAACAGCTTGTCCCCATGACAAACTTACAACCAAACAATAATCAGATTTTTTAAACAGGTAAAATTTCTCCGAATACAAAACATAAACAACATATGATTACACTTGCACGTTAGAACCATCACCGGAGACAAACATCTAAACATGTCCGTTGCGGGGAAAACTTTTTGCTCACCCGGCTAACACTGATGGAAAACCCCGTCGCCCCTGCAAACCGCCGGTATGAACAAAGATCAGACGCGTACCCGTTGCGAACTTCCCGGCTTCAACCTGCTGCCTGAGCGCCAGCAGCGCTTTACCGGTGTACAACGGTTCAAGCGCGATGCCGCTGGTCCGTTCAGCCTGATCAATGAATTCGAGTAACAGCGGATCGATTTTGGCGAAACCACCAAGGCTGGCCTCCAGCAACTTATAGGCAGGTGCGTACAAACCCGCTGCTTGCACAATAGCATCGACACACTGCGCAACGCCGTGATCACCCGGTACAGCCAGCGCCCCGTATACCGGATGATCCCCCGCCTCTGCCAGTACCAATCCCGCCAGTGTCGTGCCGGTACCGCAGGCCAGCCACCAGCCGTCGTAGTCGTCCCAACCCAGACTCTTCAGCTGCTCGCCAACCATCGCCTTTAACTGCATGCAACCGCGCGCCCCGGGCAATCCTCCGCCACCTTCGGGAATGGGATGCAGGTCGGGGTATTGCGCCAGCCACGGCGTCCAGAAACCCGCTTCATGACGCGCGCGATAACCGCCGTAACCCAACCAGTGCAGTTGCATCCCGAATGCCTGCAAGTCCTGCACGGTGGGCGTTATCTGTGCATGCCCACGCAGCAGACCCACGGTGGTAAACCCGAAACGTTTGCCCGCCGCCGCCAGTGCATGAAGGTGATTGGAATGCGCGCCGCCCAGGCTGATGATGCCGTTGGCCCCGGCTAGGTCAGCGGCTTTGAGGTGTTCGATGAGCTTGAACCATTTGTTGCCGCTGATCAGCGGGTCAATCTGGTCCAGGCGCAGTATGGCCACCTCGATGCCTGATCGAGTCAGCCAATCGAGGTGAAGAGGTTGGAGGGGGGCTTTCGGTAGCCAACCGGAAGAGAAAAGCATCAGCTCCGCGCATTCTGCAAAAAGCGAATTCTAACAGCCAGCACATCCTTGTAGCAGCTGGCGCAGCCTGCGTGCTCCTTGTGTAGCAGCCTGCGTGCTCCTTGTGTAGCAGCTGGCGAGCTCCTTATGTAGCAGCTGGCGCAGCCTGCGTCCGGTTCGAGCCGGACGCAGCAGTCTCACATTACTTACTGGGCGAAAGCCGGACGCAGGCTGCGCCAGCTGCTACATAAGGAGCACGCAGGCTGCGCCAGCTGCTACACAAGGAGCACGCAGGCTGCGCCAGCTGCTACACAAGCCGGACGCAGGCTGCGCCAGCTGCTACAAGGGTTTGCCTGATGTCAGAGTTCCGCAGCCAGCCGCGAACCCTGATTGATTGCCCGCTTCGCATCCAGCTCCGCAGCGACATCCGCGCCGCCGATCAAGTGCACATTCTGCCCGGCCGCCACCAGGTCATCGTGCAACTCGCGCAGCGGATCCTGCCCAGCGCAAATCACGATGTTATCCACTGGCAAGACTTGCGGTTCGCCGGTTTCACCGATGCGGATGTGCAAACCTTCATCGTCGATTTTCAGGTATTCGACGCTGTTGAGCATCTGCACGCGCTTGTTCTTCAGACCGGTGCGATGAATCCAGCCGGTGGTTTTGCCGAGACCGTCACCCACCTTGGATTTCTTGCGTTGCAGCAGAAACACCTCCCGCGCCGGCGCATGCGGCTCTGCCTTGATGCCGGCGACACCGCCGCGAGCTTCAAGGTGCGTATCAATGCCCCACTCTTTCCAGAACGCCGCGCGGTCAAGGCTGGTGGCCAACCCCTGATGCACCAGAAATTCCGACACGTCGAAACCGATACCGCCGGCACCGATCACGGCGACTCGCTTGCCCACGGGTTTGCGCTCGAGGATCACGTCGAGATAGCTCAGCACCTTGGCGTGCTCGACGCCGGGAATTGCGGGGGTCCTCGGCGCGATGCCAGTGGCCAGAATGATTTCGTCATAACCGCCGGCAACCAGTTGCGCCACGTCGACGCGGGTGTTCAGGCACACCTCGACGTGGGTGGTCTGCAGCTTGCGATTGAAGTAACGCAAGGTCTCGAAGAATTCTTCCTTGCCCGGCACGCGCTTGGCGATGTTGAACTGGCCGCCGATCTCGCTGGCGGAATCGAACAACGTCACTTGATGGCCCCGCTCAGCGGCAACGGTCGCGGCGGACAAACCGGCAGGACCGGCGCCGACCACGGCGATCTTCTTGATCTGTTGCACCGGCAGGTAATTGAGCTCGGTCTCATGACAAGCGCGCGGATTGACCAGGCATGTAGTGAGCTTGCCGCCGAAGGTGTGATCGAGGCACGCCTGATTGCAACCGATGCAGGTATTGATCTCATCGGCCCGACCGGCAGCGGCCTTGTTGACAAAATCAGCGTCGGCGAGGAACGGTCGGGCCATGGAAACCATGTCGGCATCGCCTTCGGCAAGGATCTGCTCGGCGACTTCCGGGGTATTGATGCGGTTGGTGGTGATCAACGGAATGCTCACCGAACCACGCAACTTGGCCGTCACTTTACTGAATGCGGCGCGCGGCACTTTGGTGGCAATGGTCGGGATCCGTGCTTCGTGCCAGCCGATGCCGGTGTTGATGATCGTCGCACCGGCCTGCTCGATGGCTTTCGCCAGCGTAACGATTTCATCCCAGGTACTGCCGCCTTCGACCAGATCGAGCATCGACAGACGGAAGATGATGATGAAGTTCGGGCCCACGGCTTCGCGCACGCGACGGACGATTTCCACCGGCAGGCGCATGCGGTTTTCGTAACTGCCGCCCCAGCGGTCGGTGCGGTGGTTGGTGTGAGCCGCGAGAAACTGGTTAATGAAATAGCCTTCGGAGCCCATGATCTCGACGCCGTCGTACTCGGCTTTTTGCGCCAGGGCCGAGCACGTCACGAAATCGCTGATCTGCTTCTCTATGCCCTCCTCATCCAGCTCCTTAGGCTTGAACGGGTTGATCGGCGCCTGAATGGCGCTTGGCGCGACCTGTTTCGGGCTGTAGGCATAACGTCCGGCATGGAGGATCTGCATGCAGATTTTGCCGCCCGCCTCGTGCACGGCGCGCGTGACGATCTGGTGCTTGAGCGCTTCTTCCTCGGTGGTCAGCTTGGCGGCGCCGGAGTACACGCCGCCCTCGTCATTCGGGCCGATCCCGCCCGTCACCATCAGGCCGACGCCGCCGCGGGCGCGTTCGGCGAAATACGCGGCCATGCGCTCGAAACCACCCGGTTTTTCTTCGAGACCGGTGTGCATCGAGCCCATAAGAGTGCGGTTGCGTAGCGTAGTAAAACCCAGGTCCAGCGGGGCCAACAGATGCGGGTAATGAGCGGCGGTCATCAGTAACTCCACAACGAGCGATCACGGAAAAGGTGTGGGCACTCTGCGGCGCCCCTCTGTCATGCGCACAGCCTAGGGGCATGGCTGCGGTGGCTCAATGACCGTAACTGACAACTTATTGATCCAAATGCGCAGCAACCCTTGGCAAGCGCAGGTAGGGGCCCTACCCTAGTCACCGAATCCTGTAGACGGCCGTTGACTGTTTCCCCATGCGCAAACTTCTGTACCTGACATTTTCCATGGCATTGATTGCCGCCCTGACGACCTACGCAATGTGGGCCGCGGATCGCCCGGCGGGTCATTATCTCTCCGACCTGCGCATCGACCTCGCCGTCGATCAGGGCACGCCCGCCGATCGTGGCAACCTGTTGGGCGTTCAGCCCGAACTGTTTCCCACCGACTATCAAAGCCCCGAGCGTTTGCATCGTAAACTCGCGGCTTACCTGCAAAGAGCGCAACAACAGGGTTTACTGAACGAAAAAACTATCGTCGTCCTGCCGGAACACATCGGTACCTGGCTGATGGTCAGCGGTGAGAAAGACGAGTTGTACCAGGCGGCGACCATCAAGGAAGCCATGAACTGGCTGGCGGTCAGCAACCCGCTGCAGTTTGCGCGCGCGCTGATCAGTGCCGAGGGCAAAAATCGCCTGGATGACGCGCATCTGCGCATGAAAGCCAGCCGCATGGCTAAAGATTACCAGGCGCTGTTCGGCGGTTTGGCGAAGGAATTCCGTGTGACCCTGGTCGCCGGCTCCATCGTCCTGCCCGAACCTGAAGTCATCGACGGCAAACTGCAAATCGGTGGCGGTCCGCTGTACAACAGCAGCGTGGTGTTCGGCCGCGACGGGCTGCCGATCGGCCAGCCGCAACGCCAGATGCACCCGATCTTTGCTGAACATGACGTCATCAAGGCCAATGGTGAACATACCCTCAATGTCGTCGACACCCCGGCCGGGCGCCTGGGCGTGTTGATCGGCAGCGACAGCTGGTACCCGGCCAACTACCGCAAGCTCGATAGCCAGAATGCTCAGTTGGTGGCGGTCCCGGCGTTTGTTTCCGGGCGCGGCACCTGGGATAAACCGTGGCGCGGCTATAAAGGCCTGTCCACGCCGGGTTCCGTAAGCCTCAAGGCCGGCGAGCTCAGCGAGGGCCAGGCCTGGCATCGCCTGACATTGACCGCGCAGCCGCCGAGCAGTCAGGCCATTGCCGGCATGAGCGTATTCCTGCGCGGTCAGTTCTGGGACCAGGCCAGCGCCGGCCAGAGCTTCCTCAGCAGCAACGGCCAGCACTTCGCGGACGGCAACAGCCGCGGCGCGCGCTTGTTGAATATCTGGCTGTAACCATGAAACCGCTGCCGATGCGCCTCGGGGATCTGTCGGTAGGTTTCGTCCACAGCCTTGCCGACGCCATGCGCAGCCACGACATCGACCCGCACCCCTTGCTCGAACAATATGGCCTTGACCCGGCGCGTCTGAGCGAAGCCGGAGCCCGCCTGTCCATACCGCGCTACATGCGCCTGGGTCACGGCGCAATCCAGCTCACTGCGGACCCGGCACTGGGCTTGCGCATGGGTCGGTTGAGCCGCTTGAGCCAGGCGGGTCTCGCTGGCGTTACCGCCGCGCAGGCGCCAACCGTGAGGGAAGCGGCCCGTTGCCTGATTCGCTTCGAAGCGTTGTACGGGTCCAACTACCGCGGGCAATCGAGTTTTCACGAGGACACCCAGGGTGCGTGGCTGCGGTTCTACTCCATCAGCCCTTACAACACCTATAACCGCTTCGTCGTGGATTCGATCATCGCTGGATGGCTGCAGCAATTGTCCAGCGTCAGCGGCACTGCGTTGCAGGCCGAACGCATCGAAATTGAATTCCAACAACCCGATTACGTGGATGCTTACGCAGCGCTGGGTTGCTGTCCGATTCAATTCGGTGCCGAACAGAATCAACTGCGCCTGAGCCTGGGGAGCCTCGCGCTGCGAAACCCACTGCATTGCCCCAGCACCTGGCGTCACTTGCTGCAACTGTGTGAACGAGAACTTGAGCAATTGACCCGCACCCGCAGCTTGCGTGAACGTATCACTCAACTATTGGGGCCGTTGCTCAATGGTGGCCGGGAGCCCGACCTCGAAGAGGTGGCGGCACGCTTGAAACTGCCTACCTGGACTCTGCGCCGCAAGCTGGCTGAAGAAGGCACCCAGTTTCGCGCGATTCTCAACGACACTCGTCGTGACCTGGCCATGACTTACATTCGCGACACCGAACTGGCATTCGGCGAAATCGCGTACCTGCTGGGTTTCGCATCGGCCGAAGCCTTCCAGCGCGCCTTCAAACGCTGGAGCGGAAAGACGCCCGGCGAATTTCGCCGTAGCCATCGTCAAACCGCCTGAGTTCTACAGTTCGGTTGCGTCTTCAGCAGGCTCCAGCGGGTCCAGTTCGAATGCCTGGAACTCAAGCAGCTCTTCTTGATACTCGTCCATATTCAATCCTCCACGCTCAGAAAAAAATGCCTGAATTAATGACCTGTTGATTGAGCATAAAGTGCCCGCGTGAAAGAAAAATGACGCAGGCACAACAGCGCGCGGCTACTTGATAAAACGTAGCAGCCAGTCAGAGATTTATCACAGGATTTTTTCGTTGCGGCGGCATAACTCCTGCCGGGATTGACGCGGATCAACGGGCAAGCTGTTCCGGGATCGTTGAAGGCCGATCCCGGCATCCCGCCACCGCTTACTGAGGCATCGTCGAGATCGGTTCCGACGGCGGCGGCAGGTCGGATTGCGGTGGTGGCGTGATGGTTTCGGACGACGGCGCAGGCTCGTAGGTTTCGTCAGGTGTAATCGGCGCTGTTTCTGCTGGCGGAGCAAATGGCTCGGAAGCCGATGGCGTCGGGGCAGGCTCAGGTTGTGTGACCGGCGCAGTCACTGGTTCGACCACAGGTGCCGGCACGGGGGTGGCGGCCGGAGCAGGTGTCGGCGCGGGGGTCAGAGCGGCTGGAGCGGCCTGGACCTCCGGCATACCGAGGTCGGTTTTAGGCTTCTCGGTAATATGCGCAGCTTTCTTCGCTTCCGGTGGCAGGAACAGCTCGACCAGGGCAAAAAAGCGCTCGTAGAACTTGGCCGAAGAAACGGTTTCGCTGGCAACCTTGACCATCGAATCATCGGACGAGCCAATAGGCATCGACACCGATCCCAATACCCCCACTCCAAGGCTGGCCGAGTTGTTGGTCTTCTTCAGGGCATAACGGTCCTGCAAGGCGTTGGCAAACACGGTGGCGTGGTGCCCCTCACTGCCATCATCGGCGCAGACTACGTTGAAGCTGATCTCCATGTGCGTCTCGCCGGTCTGCTGGAAGCTTTTATGTCCGCTGACCAACTTCGGATCACTGCTGGTGATGATGTAGCCCTGGCTGAGCAACGCCCGACGGGCGGCTTCGCAGGTTTGCGCATCCGTCACCGGGTAATTGCGCGAAAAGGTTCCAGAGTCATCGAAGTTCTCATGCTCATAGATCTCGGCTTTCTTCGACGAGCAACCGGCCGCAACGGCCAGCAGCAAAGCCAGTCCGACAACGCGCATGGGAATTGATTTAAACATTAAACATCCTGAGGAAAACGGTTCGGGGCGTATTGTGCAACAGAACGATGCTTAGCGTCGCACCCATTAGCGTCTTGAAACAGTTACCCGGTTACTGACTGCAATTTCCCGGAAAAGGTCGCCAGTGATGCTCCAGACCGATGGACGCCGCGGAATTTTCCCGCGCGCATAAAAAACCCCGGCGTTCAGACCGGGGTTTTGGTGCAACAGGCAGATCAATCAAACATCAGAAACGTTCGATCTTCGCCTCGGCTTCCAGCTGCTTGCGGAAAGCTGCAAAGTCTTGCTGGCCAATGCGCGAAGCGAGGAAGCGACGGTATTGAGCTTTCTCTTCATCGGAAGGTGCTGCGGCATCGTTGACGCTGTTGAGGCGCACGATCACCAAGCTGCCATCGGCAAGCGTAACGCTACTGAACGTCGGCTTGTCCGGCGTCGCCGGTTTCGGCATGCGGAACAGTGCCTGCAGTACAGCAGGATCAACGCCTTCCTGAGCACGCGTCGCGGCAGTCGTCACTTTCCAGCCCTGGCCATCAATCGCCTTGTCCAGCGGGGTCTTGCCCTCGCGCAGGCTGGCGATCAGCTCATCCGCCTTGGTCTTGGCAGCAGCACTGGCGTGCTCTTTTGCCAGTTGACTGCGAATCGCAGCGGCGACGTTTTCCAGCGGCAGTTGCGCCGGTTTGAGGTGCTCTTTGGCGCGCAAGACGATCACTGTTTCGGGATCGAGTTCGAGCGCGGTGCTGTTCGCACCCTCATCCAGCACCTCCGGACTGAACGCGGCTGTGACCACGGCTCGGTTCGCTGTAACGCCTTCGCCACCTTCACGGCCGAAAGGCTTGGAAGTGTGCACGGTCAACTTGAGATCCTGGGCCGGTTGAGCCAGGTCAGACGCTTCGAACGAGGAATCTTCCAGTTGCTTGGTCGCCTCGACGAAATGCTGCTCGACTTGCTGGGTCTTCAGCTCGCGGGTCAGCTTGTCTTTCAGGCTGGCCAATGTCGGCACTTCAGGCGCTTCCACGCCCAACAGCTTGATCAGGTGGAAACCGAAATCGGTGCGAATCGGCGCCGACACCTGATCCTTGGTCAAACCGTACAGCGCGGTTTCGAACGCTGGATCGTAGACACCTGGACCGGCATAGCCGAGATCACCGCCATTGGTAGCCGAACCCGGATCCTGGGAGAACTCCTTGGCCAATGCCTCGAATTTCTCGCCCTTCTCCAGACGCGCCTGCACTTCTTCGATCTTCGCCTTGGCTTGCGCCTCGGTAACCTTGTCGTTCACTTCGATCAGAATGTGCGCGGCTCGACGTTGCTCCGAGAGGTTCGCGATTTCTTTCTGATACGCAGCTTGCAGGTCTTCGTCCTTGACCGCTACCTGATCAAAGAAGGAAGACTTCTTCAGCTCGATGTAGTCAATGACCACCTGGTCAGGCGTCATGAATTCCTTCGCATGCTCATCGTAGTAGGCCTTCACCTCCTCTTCAGTCACTTTGACCGCTGCCGGGTCAGCCTTGACGTTCAGGGAAGCGAAATCGCGAGTCTGCTTTTCCAGACGGGCAAACGCGAGCACTTGGGCGTCGGTGACAAAACCGCTGCCAGCCAGACCGGCGCGCAACTGACCGATGAGCATTTCCTGAGTCAGCATCTGACGGAATTGCATACGGCTGTACCCCAGTTGACGAATCACCTGGTCAAACCGCTCCGCGCTGAACTTGCCGTCCACCTGGAATTCCGGCGTCTGCAGGATCACCTGATCCAGCGCTGCTTCGGAGAAGGCGAATTTCGATTCCTCTGCGCCTTGCAGCAGCAGCTTGCGGTCGATCAGGCCTTTGAGGGCCGAGTCGCGCAACATTTTCTCGTCGAGCAAAGAAGCATCGAAATCCTTACCCAGCTGTTGCATGAGCTGGCGGCGTTGCATGTCAACCGCTTGGCTCAGCTCGTTCTGGGTGATTTCGTCACCATTGACCTCAGCCGCGTTCTGGCTGTTGGTCGTGGCCTGAAAAATGGCCTCTACACCGGTAAAAGCCATCAACACAACGATGATCCCGATGATGGTTTTGGCAATCCAGCCTTGTGAATTGTCCCTGATATTCTGCAGCATGCGTCCCCCAGAAACGGTTGAACTTCAAAATTAGGCAACCGTGGAGCGTGGGTAGAATCCGGATAGAAGAAAGGCGCATCCGAGGATGCGCCTTCTCGTAACTGGCGGAGCGGACCAAGGGTTCGAACGTGCGACCCCCGGCGTCTCGGACCGGCGACTCGCCGACTGGACTCCCGCTCCGCTGCCAGGTCAGGCATGACCCCGACCCGGATAGGCAAAAACCTGAATCTGACTTAGTTGACAGCTTCCTTCAGCGCCTTACCGGCTTTGAAGCCTGGTTTTTTGGCAGCTGCGATTTCCAGAGTCTTACCGGTCTGTGGGTTACGACCGATGCGAGCCGGACGATCAGTCACGGAGAAAGTACCGAAACCAACCAGGACAACAGAATCACCGGCCTTCAGAGCGCCAGTGACGGATTCGATTACAGCGTCCAGCGCACGGCCAGCAGCAGCTTTCGGGATATCAGCGGATGCAGCGATAGCATCAATCAGTTCCGACTTGTTCACTCTAAGTCCCCTTATATCTATTTGAGTATGATTCTAAGTTTTTTGGTGAAAGCAAAAACGAGTGCTGAATGGCCTACAGACACTTAAGAGCCGCTTTATAACAAGGGCTCTAAAAAGCTGTCAACAAGCCCCTCAGGCAAATGCGTATTAATGCGTGCTAATTCTTTCCTTAGAGTCAGACTCGCGTTTTTCATCCTTTGCGACGATCTCCGGGGCCACATCTGGCAGGGGCTCCGGCGCGTATTGCAGCGCAATTTGCAGGACCTCGTCAATCCATTTAACCGGTTTGATCTGAAGATCCTGCTTGATGTTGTCAGGAATTTCCTTCAAATCGCGCACGTTCTCCTCTGGAATGATCACCGTTTTGATGCCGCCACGGTGAGCTGCGAGCAGTTTCTCTTTCAGGCCACCAATGGCCAGAACCTGACCACGCAACGTGATTTCGCCGGTCATGGCGACATCCGCGCGTACCGGAATGCCGGTCAGTGCCGAAACCAGCGCCGTACACATGCCCACACCGGCACTAGGGCCGTCCTTCGGGGTTGCCCCTTCCGGCATATGGATGTGCGTGTCGCGCTTCTCGTGGAAGTCGAGAGGGATGCCCAGGCTTTTCGCCCGGCTACGCACGACGGTAAGTGCTGCAGTAATGGATTCAACCATCACATCGCCCAACGAACCGGTCTTGATCAACTGACCCTTACCCGGCACAACCGCCGCTTCGATGGTGAGCAATTCGCCACCGACCTGAGTCCATGCCAGGCCTGTCACTTGACCAATCTGATCCTGCGATTCAGCCAGGCCATAACGGAATTTACGCACGCCGAGGAAGTGTTCCAGCATGTCCGCAGTGACTTTCACCGAGAAGCGTTTTTCCAGCGCATGCTCTTTCACGGCCTTACGGCAGACCTTGGCAATCTGGCGCTCAAGCCCGCGCACACCGGCTTCGCGGGTGTAGTAACGGATGATGTCGCGGATGGCTTCAGCGTCGAATTCCAGCTCGCCCTTCTTCAGGCCGTTTGCAGTGATCTGCTTCGGCGAGAGGTACTTGACCGCGATGTTGATCTTCTCGTCTTCGGTGTAACCCGGCAGACGAATGACTTCCATACGATCCAGCAAAGCCGGCGGAATGTTCATCGAGTTCGAGGTGCAGAGGAACATCACATCGGACAGGTCGTAGTCCACTTCCAGATAGTGATCGTTGAAGTTGTGGTTCTGCTCGGGGTCGAGCACTTCCAGCAACGCCGACGCCGGGTCGCCACGCATGTCGCTGCCCATCTTGTCGATTTCATCGAGCAGGAACAGCGGGTTGCGAACGCCCACTTTGGTCATCTTTTGAATCAATCTTCCTGGCATCGAACCGATATAAGTCCGGCGATGACCACGAATTTCCGCTTCATCGCGTACACCGCCCAAGGCCATGCGCACGAATTTGCGGTTGGTGGCGTGAGCAATCGATTCCGCCAGCGAGGTTTTTCCTACGCCTGGAGGACCGACCAGGCACAAAACCGGTCCACGAATCTTCTTAACGCGCTTTTGCACGGCGAGGTATTCAAGGATCCGCTCTTTGACTTCTTCCAGACCGTAATGGTCGGCATCGAGGATGTCTTCGGCACGGGCAAGGTCCAGGCGCACTTTGCTCTGGGCTTTCCACGGCACTTGCACCAGCCAGTCGATGTAGGAACGCACCACTGTCGCTTCTGCAGACATTGGCGACATTTGCTTGAGCTTGTTCAGCTCGCCTTGGGCTTTGGCCAGAGCATCTTTAGGCAGACCGGCAGCATCGATGCGCTTTTTCAGCTCTTCGATTTCGTTGTGGCCTTCGTCGCTGTCGCCGAGCTCCTTCTGAATGGCCTTCATCTGCTCATTCAGGTAGTACTCGCGCTGGCTGCGCTCCATTTGTTTTTTGACACGTCCGCGAATGCGTTTTTCGACTTGCAGCAAATCGATCTCGCCATCCAGCAATGCCAGGACGTGCTCGACCCGGGCAGACAGATCGATTATTTCGAGGATTTCCTGCTTCTGCTCAATCTTCAATGCCATGTGCGCGGCCATGGTGTCGACCAGACGCCCAGGCTCGTCGATGCTGTTGAGCGACGACAAAACCTCAGCCGGGACCTTCTTGCCCAACTGCACATATTGCTCGAACTGGGACAGCAGGCTGCGCACAAACACTTCCGACTCGCGCTCCGGCGCGTCGACTTCATCGATCAGGGACACTTCTGCGCGGCAGTGGCCATCCACTTCGCTAAAACGCTCAACGGCGCCCCGCTGCTCACCTTCGACCAGAACCTTGACCGTGCCGTCTGGCAGCTTGAGCAGTTGCAGGACAGTGGCAATCGTACCTACGCGATACAGCGCGTCTTCACCGGGATCGTCGTCAGCCGGGTTTCTCTGGGCAATCAGCAATATCTGCTTGTCGCCCGTCATCGCTGCCTCGAGGGCTTCGATGGACTTCTCGCGCCCCACGAACAGCGGGATAACCATGTGCGGATAAACCACGACATCGCGCAATGGCAGGAGAGGCAATTCGATGGTTGTCTTCATGATTTCGCCTCTACGGCGGCCATAAGGCCGTAAACAGATGGATGTAAGCTTGAAACCAAGATGGGGGCTGCCTTCAAAAAAAACAAGCGCAAACACAGTGTTAAAAAACGCAAAAAGCAAAGGGGCCCGAAGGCCCCTTCTTTATTCAGCCGCGTGACGCTCAAGCGTCTGGCGCAGCCTTGGCAGCTGGCTCACTGTTTTCGTAGATATACAGTGGCTTGGATTTGCCTTCTATAACGCTTTCATCGATCACGACTTTACTCACCTCGGACTGCGAGGGAATTTCGTACATGGTGTCGAGCAATACACCTTCGAGAATCGAGCGCAGTCCACGGGCACCGGTTTTACGTTCCAGGGCACGTTTGGCAACCGATTTGAGTGCGTCGGCCCGGAATTCCAGGTCTACGCCTTCCATCTCGAACAGCTTGGCATACTGTTTGGTCAGAGCGTTTTTCGGCTCGGTGAGAATCTGCATCAATGCAGCCTCATCCAGCTCATCCAGCGTCGCAAGTACTGGCAGACGGCCAACGAACTCCGGGATCAGACCGAACTTGACCAAATCGTCAGGCTCGACTTCACGCAGTGATTCACCGACTTTCTTGCCTTCTTCCTTGCTGCGTACTTCGGCGTTGAAACCGATTCCGCCTTTGGTGGAACGGTTTTGGATAACCTTTTCCAGACCAGAGAATGCGCCGCCGCAGATGAACAGGATGTTACGGGTGTCGACCTGCAGGAATTCCTGCTGCGGATGCTTGCGACCACCTTGCGGCGGAACGGAAGCGACCGTGCCTTCGATCAACTTGAGCAGGGCCTGCTGCACGCCTTCACCGGAAACGTCCCGGGTGATCGACGGGTTGTCAGACTTGCGCGAGATCTTGTCGATTTCATCGATATAGACAATGCCCATCTGGGCTTTTTCCACGTCGTAATCGCACTTCTGCAACAGCTTCTGAATGATGTTCTCGACGTCTTCACCCACGTAACCCGCCTCGGTGAGGGTGGTTGCGTCGGCGATGGTGAACGGAACGTTCAGCAAACGGGCCAGTGTTTCGGCAAGCAGGGTTTTACCCGAGCCGGTCGGACCAATGAGCAAAATGTTGCTTTTGCCGAGTTCGACATCGTCATTCTTTTTGTCACGCTGGTTCAAGCGCTTGTAGTGGTTGTAGACCGCTACGGCGAGAACCTTTTTTGCACGCTCCTGACCAATCACATACTGATCAAGGATGCCGCTGATTTCTTTAGGCGAAGGCAATTTATGCGCGCTGCTTTCGGCCTGGGCTTCCTGCACCTCCTCACGGATGATGTCATTGCACAGGTCGACGCACTCGTCGCAGATAAACACCGAGGGGCCGGCAATCAACTTACGCACTTCATGCTGGCTTTTGCCACAGAAGGAGCAATAAAGCAGCTTGCCGTTGTCCTCGCCGTTGCGGGTGTCAGTCATTCGTTCGATCCAAATCCGATAGGCTTGCAACACAAGATGAAGGCTCTTGCGGGCTTTTTCAAGCCCGCCGGTGATCAGACCAGCCGACCAAGCCTATTTTGAGCTGTGTATTTTAAGCTGGGCGCTGGGTAATCACTTCATCGATCAGGCCGTACTCACGCGCGGCCTCTGCACTCATGAAGTTATCGCGGTTGGTATCACGTTCGATTTCTTCAAGCGTGTGCCCGCTATGCTTGGCCATCAGCGTGTTCAGGCGCTCACGGATGAAGAGGATTTCCTTGGCATGGATTTCGATGTCCGAAGCCTGGCCCTGGAAACCGCCCAGTGGCTGGTGAATCATCACGCGAGAATTTGGCAGGCAGTAACGCTTGCCAGTAGCACCGGCGGTCAGAAGAAACGCGCCCATGCTGCACGCCTGACCAATACAGGTGGTCGAGACGTTGGGTTTGATGAACTGCATGGTGTCGTAGATCGACATGCCCGCCGTCACCGAACCGCCCGGGGAGTTGATATAGAGATGGATGTCCTTGTCCGGGTTTTCCGCTTCAAGGAACAGCAATTGCGCACAGATGAGGTTGGCCATGTAGTCTTCTACCGGACCCACCAGAAAGATCACCCGCTCCTTGAGTAAACGGGAGTAGATGTCATAGGCGCGCTCGCCACGAGCAGACTGCTCGACAACCATCGGGACCAGGCCGCCAGCAGCCTGGATATCAGAGTTCTGCTGAATATACGAATTACGGAACATGCTCTGCAGTCACTCCCAAATAGTTATGTCTTGAATACACATAAGCCAGCTCGAAGGCTGGCTTATGTGTGTGCTTCTTATCGCAAAAACGATCAGTCGGCTTGTGGAGCTTCTACCGGCTTGACTGCTTCTTCGTAAGAGACCGATTTGTCGGTCACGCTAGCTTTCTGCAGAACAGTATCCACAACTTGTTCTTCCAGCACAACCGAACGAACCTCGTTCAACTGCTGGTCATTCTTGTAGTACCAGGACACAACCTGCTCTGGTTCCTGATAAGCCGAAGCCATTTCCTGAATCATTTCGCGAACGCGGGCGTCGTCTGGCTTCAGGTCGAATTGCTTGACCACTTCAGCCACGATCAGGCCCAGCACCACGCGACGCTTGGCTTGTTCTTCGAACAGCTCGGCTGGCAACTGATCAGGCTTGATGTTGCCACCGAACTGCTGAACAGCCTGCACGCGCAGACGGTCAACTTCGTTGGACAGCAGCGCCTTTGGCACTTCGATCGGGTTGGTGGCCAGCAGACCGTCCATTACCTGATTCTTGACCTTGGATTTGATCGCCTGACGCAGCTCGCGCTCCATGTTCTTGCGAACCTCGGTGCGGAAGCCTTCCAGACCGGTTTCCTTGATGCCGAACTGGGCGAAGAACTCTTCGTTCAGCTCAGGCAGTTTTGGCTCGGACACAGTGTTCACGGTCACGGTGAACTCGGCAGTTTTACCGGCCAGGTCGAGGTTCTGGTAGTCCTCCGGGAAGGTCAGGTTCAGAACACGCTCTTCGCCGGCTTTAGCGCCAACCAGACCGTCTTCGAAGCCAGGGATCATGCGGCCGGAACCCAGCACCAGCTGGGTGCCTTTGGCGGAGCCGCCAGCGAACACTTCACCGTCAACCTTGCCGACGAAATCGATGTTCAACTGGTCTTCGTTCTGGGCAGCGCGATCGTTCTCTTCAAAACGGGTGTTCTGCTTGCGCAGCACGTCCAGCATCTTGTCCAGATCGGCATCCGCTACGTCAGCGCTCAGGCGCTCAACGGCGATGCCTTCGAAACCGGCAACGGTAAACTCAGGGAACACTTCGAAAACAGCAACGTATTCCAGGTCTTTGCCAGCTTCCAGGGATTTTGGCTCGATGGAAGGAGCGCCAGCCGGGTTCAGCTTCTGCTCGACAACAGCTTCGTAGAACGAAGACTGGATCACATCGCCGACAGCTTCCTGACGCGCATCTGCTCCGAAACGACGCTTGATTTCGCTCATTGGCACTTTGCCTGGACGGAAACCAGCGATCTTGGCCTTTTGGGCAGTCTGCTGCAGACGCTTGTTGACCTGAGTCTCGATGCGCTCAGCCGGCACGGTGATGCTCATGCGGCGCTCAAGAGCAGAAGTATTTTCAACAGAAACTTGCATGGATATTCCTCGTTGCACAGACGTTAGCCGGCCGTTTCCGACCCCAGAATCAAGGGCATGCATTCTAGTGGGTCAAACTCAAGAAGTCACCCTACTGAAAACGGGTAAAAACGCAGCAGGCAATTTAGTAGGCGGGGACAAACGGTTGTGCCTCGCCCTGTTAGCAAATACAGCCTTCAAGCCAGGGCTCTGCATCCATCCTTCTATATATAGAAGACTTCGGCAATCTCTCCCTGACAGCCGACCCCGCAAGGGGACCGACGGACGAATCGGCATCATCGAGAAACACATCTGCGAATACCGACCCATCATTGCGATCCGATCCTGCGACCGCTTTGGAAATTGCGACTTATAAAACAAAAACGGCGCAGCCCTTTTCAGGTGCTGCGCCGTTCTCTGCTATTAAATAGCTGTTTGTAATGGTGCGGACGGAGAGACTCGAACTCTCACACCTTGCGGCGCTGGAACCTAAATCCAGTGTGTCTACCAATTCCACCACATCCGCATCAAGCTTTTAAAGCAAAGGCGCCAGACTGCAAGTCTGGCGCCTTTCTAAATATGGGGTGGACGAAGGGGATCGAACCCTCGACAACGGGAGTCACAATCCCGTGCTCTACCAACTGAGCTACGCCCACCATATTGCCGTGTTACCTTACTTGTGCCAAAGCTGCCTAATGGCGCACCCGGCAGGACTCGAACCTGCGACCATCCGCTTAGAAGGCGGATGCTCTATCCAGCTGAGCTACGGGCGCCTTGTTAATCTGTATTCTTGGACGATTACAAACTAAGTGCTTTCAGTCTTGCCGAATTAAACCTCAACTCTGCTCGACCTTCTTAACCAGTGCTAGGCTGTGCCCGACAAGTGCGACGAATGTTATAGGCGGCCCTGAGGGTCGTCAACTCTTTTTTAAAAAAAAATCATTTAATTAAAGGGGTTAGGGGAATTTGCAGACCAAGCGCCTTTGCCCTCACCGCATGGCATGCGAGAATGCGTTCTCTTTTTTTCCCCTCTCGATGGTTAATCACGCGCAATGACTGCACAACTAATCGACGGCAAATCGATCGCCGCCAGCCTGCGCCAGCAGATCGCCAAACGCGTCACCGAGCGTCGCCAGCAAGGCCTGCGCACTCCCGGTCTCGCGGTGATCCTGGTCGGCAGCGATCCTGCCTCTCAGGTTTATGTCTCGCACAAGCGTAAAGACTGTGAAGAGGTCGGCTTCCTTTCCCAAGCCTACGACCTGCCTGCCGAAACCACTCAGCAAGCGCTGACCGATCTGATCGATCGGCTCAATGATGACCCGGCAATTGACGGCGTCCTGCTGCAGCTGCCCCTGCCTGAGCATCTGGATGCGTCGAAATTGCTCGAGCGCATTCGCCCGGACAAAGACGTCGACGGATTCCACCCTTATAACGTCGGCCGCCTGGCCCAGCGTATTCCCCTGCTACGCCCATGCACGCCGAAAGGCATCATGACCTTGCTGGAAAGCACCGGTGCCGATCTCTACGGGATGGACGCTGTCGTCGTTGGTGCTTCCAATATTGTCGGCCGGCCGATGGCCATGGAATTGCTGCTGGCAGGCTGCACTGTCACCGTCACTCATCGCTTCACCAAAGACCTGGCCGGCCACGTCGGCCGCGCCGATCTGGTCGTGGTCGCTGCCGGAAAGCCGGGACTGGTCAAAGGTGAATGGATCAAAGAAGGCGCGATCGTGATCGACGTCGGCATCAATCGTCAGGACGATGGCAAGCTGGTCGGCGACGTGATTTACCAAACCGCTCTGCCCCGCGCCGGCTGGATCACGCCGGTACCCGGGGGTGTTGGCCCGATGACGCGCGCCTGCCTGCTGGAAAATACATTGTACGCCGCGGAAACCTTGCACGGCTGAGGCGGCGAGCGAGCTTCAACCCGTCGTGTCCGATCAACCCGCCAATGGCGGGTTTTTTTTGCACAAAAATGATCATGTCACCTGGCGAAACGGCCTGCTTATCAGCAGTTCTCAATGAGTTTCAACTGAACAATGATCAGTCATCGACAGTTATTCAGCCATACTCCAGAATGTGCCGCTTTTAAGAAATAGCCCGTTACAAACGGCCTATCACCACTTTATGAGTCTGCCAGCGTGAAAATTCGTCTTTCCATCCTGAGTCTTTTTTTTGCATTTACAGGGACGTTCATCACGCCGACGGTCAATGCCGCCGAAACCACCTCGGCGCCGCGAGATAGCAAGCAATTGAAGATCGCTTCCGGCAGCGCACTGCTTCTGGACCTGCAAACGAACAAAGTCATTTATGCCAGCAACCCTGACGTCGTCGTGCCGATCGCCTCGGTCAGCAAGTTAATGACCGGATTGATCGTAGTGGAAGCTCGTCAGAACATGAGCGAGTACCTGTCCATCGACATCAGCGACACGCCCGAAATGAAAGGCGTATTCTCCCGGGTCAAGCTCAAAAGCGAGCTACCGCGCCGGGAAATGCTGTTGATTGCACTGATGTCTTCGGAAAACCGTGCCGCTGCCAGCCTCGCCCATCACTACCCGGGCGGCTATGTCGCGTTCATCGCAGCCATGAACGCCAAGGCCAAGGCGTTGGGCATGACCAGTACGCATTTTGTAGAGCCTACCGGGCTGTCACCACGCAATGTTTCCACCGCCCGGGACTTGAGCAAGTTGTTGGTCGCGGCTCACAAATACCCATTACTGACCGAGCTGAGCACCACCAAAGAGAAGACCGTTTCGTTCCGCAAACCCAACTACACCCTGGGTTTTCGTAACACCGATCATTTGGTGAACAAGCCCAATTGGGATATTTCGCTGACCAAGACCGGCTTTACCAATGCGGCGGGTCATTGCCTGGTACTGGTGACAAAGATGGGTAATCGCCCTGTGGCGATGGTCATTCTCGATGCCTTCGGCAAATACACACATTTTGCCGATGCGAGTCGAATTCGCAGTTGGGTAGAGACGGGCAAGAGTGCTGATGTGCCTTCGGTTGCCTTGCAGTACAAATCCGACAAGAACCTCAAGCAGCGCCCAAGGGGTGTGGCCGACGCGTCCAAGTAATTGCGCAAGACAAACAGCCGCCGCAAAAGAAAGCCTCGATTATCGAGGCTTTCTTTTATCCAGCATCAGTCGTTTGGAAGCGGCATCTGATCGTCGTCGGGAATCCCGTCACCGACACTTGGATCGCGAGTCCCGGGTGGGTGCTGTCCCGGCGTCACGACGGGCCTTGCCAATGGATCGCGCAAGGGGCTGTTCGGATCCATGACCGGATCCAGATCATCTTCAGGCGTGGTCGGAACACTCTGCGGACGCTCGTCATTAAAACTCGAATCGATAGACATACGCACCTCACTCAGCTCAAGGTTTCAAATCGCCAAGCGGATCGTAAGGCTTGGCTGGGGCCTTTGAATCGTCGTCGGGCTTTTTATCCAGAGGAGCTATCGCCGGCCCGACGGGATCAACCGCAGGATCCGCTGCATCCGGCGAATCCGGGTCGAAACCCAAGTCATCTCCAGACGAATGCTCCGACGAATGCGGACCGCTGGGGGTTTTGGAATCAGCCATGTACACCTCCTGGAAATCTGACCCGGAACATCCGCGTCTGCATCCTTAGAGAGTCACCTGGCGCAACAGTGCCCTATAAATGACGAGCGGGCTTATCGCGCTTTCAGGGCTGTTTTCGCCCGTGCGGCCGCTGGCTCCTGCCCTGTCCGAGCCAACTCGCTGGCTGCGTTGAGCCAACGCTGCGGGTCAACCTCAGCTGGAATCTGCTCGGGTTTTTGAATCAGCACGGCCCAACCACCCGCGTCTTTGAAAGCAGATTCAAATGCAGCAAAGCCCATCAACGCCCGGCGATTCATTCCGGCGCGCAGCAGCACTGTCTGCTTCTGACGATCATATCCGGCCAGAATCGCGTAACGCGGGCCTGACCAAAATAAAGAACCCTCGGTGAAACGCACCATCACTGGATGGCCGGCGGCAACCTGGGTCAACAGGGCAGACAGTTGACTGTCGAGGGGATATACGATCATCCCGTACTCTCGCGCCAGCTTCTGCATATTCTCCTGTAGATGCGCCTCGGCCCCGGGTAGCCGAAGCGGTTTTTCCAGCAGACCCGGAGTAATCACGATGCCTCGTTGTGACAACAGACTGGCAAGAACCTGAGGACCGCTCTGGTAATCCTGCCCTCGGTAAAACGTCCCGCTGAGTTCAACTCGCTCCGGCAGACGCTTTACTTCTGGCGCCACGCTGCCCGCGCATCCTGCGAGGCAGCCAACCACCAATGCCACGATTGCAATTCGCGAAAAGACCATCATCACTCTCTGTTCAAGCGCCAGGCATAAAGGCTCCCGGCTCGGGCGTCGATCATAGGATGCCTCACCGCAGCGGTATAGCCTTTACCGGCAGTTCGACGGATTCAATAGAGCGAAGGGGTTGGTGCCGGGCGACCTTTGGTCAATAGCCTGAAACACGCCAGCGACTAGACTGTCACTTGAGAAGCGTGTGCGCCTGCTGCAGGGCGAAGAAGGAGGCACCGATGAGCCTGACGATGACCATAGTGATGTTGATTGCCGGCTGGCTGGCGGTGGCTACCTCCATGTTGTGGGGCGTGTTGCGCATCACTCGCCGACACCATCACCACCCCGCTCGGCCGACACCTGCGCTTGAAACTGATAAACCGGACGGCGGACACGTGACCGCACACTGACCTGCCCCGCTCGACATCCAGACCAAAACGGCCGCCTGGACTCTCTCGAGCCCGGACGGCCGTTGTGTTTAGCGCAACTTATGCTTTAGCAGCGACACGCTTTTGCTTGGCCCGTCGCGACATCATGTTCAAACCCTCGATCGTCGCCGAGAATGCCATCGCCGCGTAGACGTAGCCTTTCGGAACGTGAGCACCGAAACCTTCGGCGATCAGCGTCATGCCGATCATGATCAGGAAGCCCAGTGCCAGCATCACGACCGTCGGGTTGTCGTTGATGAACTTGGCCAGTGGATCAGCCGCCAGCAACATCACCAGCACCGAGACCACGACTGCAATGATCATGATTGGCAAATGCTCGGTCATGCCGACTGCAGTGATGATGCTGTCGATGGAGAAAACCATGTCGAGCATCAGGATCTGCCCGATGGCTGCGGCGAAACCCAAGGTGACGGTCGAAGTGGCCGACTTTGGATCTTCCGGGGCCGGGTCCATGCTGTGATGGATTTCGGTGGTTGCTTTCCACAACAGGAACAGGCCGCCGGCGATCAGGATCATGTCCTTCCAGGAGAACGCGTGGCCGAGAATCTCGATCACCGGGGTCGTCAACTGGACGATGAACGCGATAGTGCTCAGCAATGCCAGGCGCAGAATCAGCGCCATGCCGATACCGATCCGGCGCGCCTTCTGCCGATGCTGCTCGGGCAGCTTGTTGGTCAGAATCGAAATGAAGATCAGGTTATCGATGCCCAGCACGATTTCCATCACGACCAGGGTGGCCAGGGCGACCCAGGCAGTAGGGCTTGCAGCAAGTTCTAAAAGGTATTCCATGGGTCAGTCCTGACTCGTTAGACGGTTTAGATTTCCTGGGACGAAGATTCACGATCTTGCTTGTCTTCGACCGATGGCTCTTTTTTGCTGATCAATCCGCCGGTGGCATCGCTGATCGCCTGTTCGGCAGCTTTGTGGGTGTCGTCGATCGCTTGTTTGGCGGTCTCCGCAGCCTTGCCCATCAGTTGTTGCGCGCTTTTCTCAGCCTGGTCGCACCCTGCCAGAATCAGTAAAGACGTAAACAACAGCGCGGTGGTCTTAAACTTCATGAAGCTTCCTCGATAGAACGAAACGCGCCGAAACGGTGGCCCGTTGATAGCGAGGCATTCTAGGGAGGCGAACAGTTCAGGAAAATTCGTATTTTTACCGGGTATACTTCGGTTTATACGAACCCAGACCTACTGGCTATTTTTCACTTGCAGGAGCGTGTAGGAGCTGTCGAGTGAAACGAGGCTGCGATCCGTTGATCTTGTTTCAAAAACAACGTCAAAAGATCGCAGCCTCGTTTCACTCGACAGCTCCTACAGGAGTCATAACGGTGTTCATGACGGTGGGCATGACAGTGGGCATGACAGGGGTCATGACTCGGGACATGAGAGAGGACACATGCTCAATTACCGACAGCTGCATTATTTTTGGGTAGTGGCCAAGACCGGCAGCATCGTGCGCGCCTGCGAGCAACTGAACCTGACCCCACAAACCATCAGCGGGCAAATTTCCTTGCTCGAACAAACCTATGGAGTGGAATTGTTTCAGCGCGTCGGTCGGCAACTGGAACTCACTGAGGCCGGGCGCCAGACCCTGCCCTATGCCGAGCAGATGTTTCAACTGGGGGGCGAACTGGAATTAATGCTGCGGGCACAGCCGAACGAGCAGCAGATCCTGTTTCGCGTCGGCGTCGCAGACGTGGTGCCCAAATCGATTGTGTATCGCCTCATCGCGCCGACCATGGAATTGAGCGAATCGATGCGCATTACCTGCCGCGAAGACAAGCTTGAGCGCTTGCTCGCCGACCTGGCGATTCAGCGCCTCGACCTGGTGATCTCCGACAGCCCGATGCCGACCCATCTGGATATCAAGGGTTACAGCCAGAAGCTTGGGGAATGCGGGATCAGTTTCTTCGCCACCGCCGCGCTGGCGGCTCAATACGGGAACGACTTTCCACACAGTCTGCACGGCGCGCCGCTGTTG
The DNA here is from genome assembly GCF_902497625.1 of Pseudomonas fluorescens. Lineage (GTDB taxonomy): Bacteria > Pseudomonadota > Gammaproteobacteria > Pseudomonadales > Pseudomonadaceae > Aquipseudomonas > Aquipseudomonas fluorescens_BQ. The sequence continues at coordinate 82,673 of NZ_CABVGX010000019.1, forward strand.
ATTCCAGGTCCGGAAACCGTGGTGCGCAGTCGTTTGCAGCGCTGGTTTGCCGAACAACAGATTCAACCACGCATCGTCGGCGAGTTCGATGACAGCGCCTTGATGCAGGCATTCGGCCAATCAGGCAGCGGGATTTTCATTGGTCCGAGCGTGATTGCGGACGAGGTGAAACGCCAGTACGGCGTGGTGCTGATCGGCCAGACCGACGCGGTGACCGAATCGTTTTACGCCATTTCCGTAGAGCGCAAGGTCAAGCACCCTGGCATTGTCGCCATCACCGAGGGTGCTCGTCGCGAGCTGTTTACCGATATTTGACGGCTCAGGCGCAAACTTCGCGCGGTTTGAACGTCATCAGCGCCATCGCCAGCAAAATCGAGAGCAGAATAAAACCGGCCGCCGCAAAACCCAGACCTTGCAGGCCCACGCTGTCGATCACCCGACCGCCGACCATGGCGCCAAGGCCAATGCCGAGGTTAGCCCCGGCGATGTTCAACGATGCGGCAAAGGCTGGCGCTTCAGGCGCTGCTTTCATCAAGCGTACGTGACTGACCAGGAACAACGCGGCCTGGGTCACGCCCCAGATACCCATCGCCGCCGCCAGCCCCAGCGGCGAATGAATGTTCGGCACCAGCGTCACCATGCCGGCAATCATGAACGCGCAGAACGTCATCGATGCGATCAGCGGATGACGGTCCACCGCGCGGCCGCCCAGCGAATTACCGATCAGCCCGACCGCGCCGAAACCCATCAGGCACCAGCCGACCACCGTGCCGTTGAAGCCGGCCAGGCGCTCGAGAATGTCCGCCAGGTAGGTATAGGCAGTGAACATGCCGCTGAACACCAGCACCGACAGCAGCACATGCCCGATCATCAACGGGCTGCGCAAGATCTTGAACTGCGAGCGGAAGCTGACCTGATGTTGATGCAGATCGGTTTTCGGCAAGTAAATAAACAGCAGCAACGCTTTGGCAAAGGCGATGAACGCGAGAATGCCGAAGGCGCTGCGCCAGCCCAGTGCGTCGGATATCAGCGTCCCGACGGGAATCCCGAACACTGTGGCGCAAACGATGCCGAAACCGATCTTGGCAATGGCGCGCCCTGCGTAATCGGGCCCGACGATGTCCACCGCCGTTTCACTGGCCAACGCCCAGAACACCGGCAGCCCCAGCGCTGGAACCAGGCGCGCGAAGGCCATCACCCAGATGTTCGGTGCGAACGCCGCCAGCGTGTTGGCGAGGCCGAACATGATCAGCACCGAAATGAAAAGCTTGCGCCGTTCGAACCGGGCGAAATAAGCGGTCAGGAATGGACCGAAAGCGGCGACTGTGAAAGCAAACAGGGTCACCAGCAATCCCGCTTGGGGAACGCTCACCGCCAGGTCCCGGGCGATGGCCGGCAGCAGGCCGACAATGATGAACTCTGTGGTCAGCACGGTAAAACCGGCGGCGGACAACAGGAGAATGGGCAACAGCATGCAGAACTCCAGGAAAACGACAACACCAGCGATTGCCCGAAGGCCCACTGGCGGAACATGAAAGAAGGATGCGTAATGTTAACAGAGTGTTTCCGCGCGCGGTTGCACGAACCTGTCGATCACGTTGAACACACGGGCGACAGTTCGTCACAGGCCTGAAGGAAAAAGACGACGCTGTGATAAAGTCCGCGGCCTGCGATACCCACCCTATTCGCCAGCGTTGGCCTGATACCGTCACGCCGCCCGCGCACCTAATAAAATCAGAGATGCCGTTTTATGACTGCCCCATCCCCTTCACTTTTAAACCGTTTGAAACGCTTGAGCCTGGTGACGCAAATCGTCATCGGCCTGATCGCCGGTATCGTCCTTGCACTGCTTGCGCCCGAGATGGCCAAATCCACTGCGTTTATCGGCAAGGTCTTCGTTTCGGCCCTGAAAGCGGTCGCGCCGATTCTGGTGTTTGTGCTGGTCATGGCATCGATCGCCAACCATAAGCACGGTCAGGAAACTCACATCCGGCCGATTTTGTTCCTTTATCTGCTGGGCACTTTTGCCGCGGCAGTGGTGGCGGTGGTTGCAAGTATGATGTTCCCTTCGAATCTGGTGCTCGCCACCCATGACGTCGCGGTGACGGCGCCGGGCGGCATCAGTGAAGTGCTGCAGAGTTTGTTGCTGAGCGTTGTGGATAACCCGGTCAGCGCGTTGATGAATGCCAACTTCATCGGCATCCTGGCGTGGGCGATCGGCATGGGCATTGCGATTCGGCATGCCGGCGAAACCACCCGTGAAGTGCTCGGCGACTTGTCCAACGGCGTCACGCTGATCGTGCGCCTGGTGATCCGTTTCGCGCCGCTGGGGATCTTCGGTCTGGTTGCCTCGACCCTCGCCACTTCCGGTTTCGGCGCGCTGCTCGGCTACGCGCACCTGCTGGCCGTGTTGCTCGGCTGCATGTTGTTCGTGGCGCTGGTGATGAACCCGTTGATCGTGTTCTGGAAACTGCGTCGCAACCCGTATCCACTGGTCCTCACTTGCTTGCGCGAAAGTGGCATCACCGCTTTTTTCACCCGCAGCTCGGCGGCGAATATTCCGGTCAACCTGGAATTGAGCAAGCGCCTGGGCCTGCATGAGGATACTTACTCGGTGTCGATCCCGCTGGGCGCCACGATCAACATGGCCGGCGCGGCGATCACCATCACCGTACTGACCCTGGCTGCCGTGCATACGCTCGGCATTGCGGTGGACATTCCAACGGCGATCCTGCTGAGCGTTGTTGCCGCGATCTGCGCCTGTGGCGCGTCGGGCGTGGCAGGTGGTTCGCTGTTGCTGATTCCGCTGGCGTGCAGCCTCTTCGGGATCCCCAGCGAGATCGCCATGCAGGTGGTTGCGGTGGGCTTCATCATCGGTGTGTTGCAGGATTCGGCCGAGACGGCGCTGAACTCGTCCACCGACGTGCTGTTTACGGCGGCGGCGTGCCTTGGAGAAGAAGAGAAAGCTGCGCGGATGGCGTGAAGCTAGAGAGATCGCAGCCTCGTTTCACTCGACAGCTGCTACGGGGACGGAGGCCGACGATCTTTTAGATCATCAAAAGAAAGCCCGCCAAGGCGTGAACCTTGGCGGGCTTTTTTGTAGCCGGCGGTTTAGAACGCGCCCATGTAATCGCGCTTGCCCACTTCCACACCGTTATGACGCAGCAGCGCATAGGTGGTGGTGACGTGGAAGAAAAACTGCGGCAGGCCGTAGCTCAGCAGGTAAGCCTGACCGGTGAAGCGCTTTTCTTTCGGCGTGCCTGGGCGGGTAACGATCTCGATGCCTTCCTGGCCGTTGATCTGCTCCGGCTTGATTTCGCCGATGTAGGCCAACACCTTGCTGATCAGTGCCTGCAGTTCGGCGAAAGTGGTTTCGGTGTCTTCGTACTTCGGCACTTCCAGCTCGGCCAGACGCGAGGATACGCCCTTGGCGAAATCAACGGCGATCTGCACCTGACGCACCAGCGGGAACATGTCCGGGTACAGACGTGCCTGCAGGAAAGCGTTCGGGTCGATGTTTTTCGCCGTGGCGTGGGCTTCGGCTTTGTTCAGCACATCGCTCAGGGCGTTGAGCATTTGCTTGAAAACCGGAACGGAGGCGTCGTACAGGGAAATGGTCATGGCAGTCTCGTGTTGTGACAGGAGGTTAAAGTGGGCCGATTATAGCCATGCTCGGCGCTCCTGCGGCTTGTCTTTTATCCAGCAAGGATTACGCTAGACGGCTTCGACTGCAAGCATCAACGGCATAGGGAAAGCGCGATGAGCACTGAGCAACAAACCACCTTCGAAGAGCCCCGGCTCAACAGCACCGAAATCCGCATTCTCGGTTCGTTGATCGAAAAACAGGCCACTAGCCCGGAAACCTATCCACTGACCCTTAATGCCTTGGTGATCGCCTGCAATCAGAAAACCAGTCGCGAACCGGTGATGAACCTGACCCAGGGTCAGGTTGGGCAGAGCCTGCGCGCTCTTGAAGGACGCGGCTTCACCAAACTGGTGATGGGCAGCCGCGCCGACCGCTGGGAGCACAAGGTCGACAAGGCGCTGGAACTGGTTCCGGCGCAGGTGATTCTGACCGGGTTGCTGTTCTTGCGCGGTCCGCAAACGGTCAACGAACTGTTGACCCGCAGCGGCCGCATGCATGAGTTCGAAGACGCCGAACAGGTAGTGCATCAGCTGGAACGTCTTATCGCTCGCGGGTTGGCGTTGTTGATTCCACGTCAGTCCGGGCAACGCGAAGATCGCTACATGCATGCGCTGGGGGATCCGGCGGATATCGAAACAATTCTCGCCGCGCGACACAATCCAGCGGAGCGCAGTGGCGGCAGCGGCGTTTCAGTCGAGCGTATCGAAGAGCTCGAAGCGCGAATTGCAGCGCTGGAAGAACGCCTGTCCCAACTGGAGTAAGCACTCACTCAGTCCCTGTAGCAGCTGCCGAGCCCGCGAGGCTGCGTCCGAGTGCGCAGCAGTCGTCGTCCGCTGACGCAGGACGCCTGATGGATCGAGGCACCTATTTTTCACGACTGCTGCGCAGGCGGACGCAGGCGCGCGGGCTCGGCAGCTGCTACAGAGTTCTTGGCTGGACGCAGGCGCGCAGGCTCGGCAGCTGCTACGGAGTTCTTGGCTTGACGCAGCCTCGCGGGCTCGGCAGCTGCTACAGAGTTCTTGGCTGGACGCAGGCGCGCGGGCTCGGCAGCTGCTACGGAGTTCTTGGCTTGGCGCTGGGTAGCTGCTACCGGAATCGGTGTGGCCGCGGTGCCTTACTCGCCGTCCCAATAATCGATGCCGTCGGCTGGGCGGGCGATGGCGGCGAAGCCTGTGGCGTTGCCGTCGGCGTCGATCTTGAAATTGTCCATTACAGCGTATTTACCGGAATCGGGGTACTCGCAGATTTCCGGCGACTGCTGGGTGCTGACCGCCAGATAACGCAACTCGCCGGCGCTGGTGTTGATGATCTGATGCGCCGCCTCCTGATCGCCTGACGGGCAAGCGATCACGTCGCCCGCGCGGATCGAAAATCGCTCGCGACCCAGGCGGATGTGCCCTTCCCCGGCGACGATGTAAAACATTTCCTCGTTGACCCGATGGCTATGGAAGGGACTGCCACGCATGCCCGGTTCCAGCACATACAAGCGATATCCCAGCTTCTGCGCACCGAGCTGCTGGCCCACACGCGCAAATCGCTGTTGATAGCGTCCGGCGGTTTCACCCGTGGGGGCCAACGCTTCAGGCAGTGATTCCAGTTCGACCTGATCCAGATTGAGAATCGGTGGATGCATGAGAAAAGTCTCGATCACGGTTGTTGGGGAACGCAGGTGTTCGCCTACGGTGTAGCAGCATAGCTTGCTCGCGATAGCGGTGAATCAGCGCCCGCAGGTCAGGATGCACCCGCGCATCGCGAGCAGGCTCGCTCCCACAAGGGATTGTGTTGGGCGCGACACCTGCGGTGAATTTTCCCCAGTGTGGGAGCGAGCCTGCTCGCTTCCACGAGGGATTGATGTTGGGCGCGACACCTGCGGTGAATTTTCTCCAGTGTGGGAGCGAGCCTGCTCGCTTCCACGAGGGATTGATGTTGGGCGCGACACCTGCGGTGAATTTTCTCCAGTGTGGGAGCGAGCCTGCTCGCGAAGACGCCAGCCCAGCCACCACCCGCTCAATGTTCACGCCCGAGCGAATGCCACCGCTTTCTGAAACTGCTCGTCCGTCGGGCGCACGCCGGTATACAGGACGAACTGCTCGAGTGCCTGGATCGCAATGACTTCCAGCCCCGTTATAATCTGTTTGCCTTGCGCACGGCCCTGCACGATAAGCGGGGTTTCCGAGGGGATTGCCACCACATCGAAGACTGTTTGCGCAGCGGCAATGGTCTCGGCATCGAAGGCTAATTGATCTGCTTCAGGGCCACCGGTCATGCCGATCGGCGTGACGTTGATCAGCATCTGTGGCCGCAGCGCGTCCAGTTCCGCTTGCCACTCATAGCCCAGCGATTGCGCCAGTGCACGACCGGCCTGCTGGTTTCGGGCCACGATCGTTCCATTGCCGTAACCGCCATCACGCAAGGCGCTGGCCACGGCCTTGGCCATACCGCCACTGCCGCGCAATGCAAATGTCGATGCCTTCGGCACCTTATGCGTGTTCAGTAACTGTGCGATGGCGATGTAATCGGTGTTGTAGGCTTTGAGGTGACCACCGGTGTTGACGATGGTATTGATCGATTGAATGGCCGCCGCCGACGCGTCCAGTTCGTCTACCAGGGCAATGCTGGCTTCCTTGAACGGCATCGACACACCGCAGCCGCGAATACCCAGCGCGCGAATACCGCCGACGGCACCCGGTAGGTCCTGACTGCGAAAAGCCTTGTAGTAAAAATTCAGACCCAACTGTTCATAAAGATGATTATGAAAACGCAGACCAAAATTCCCGGGACGTCCCGACAGGGACATGCACAGCTGGGTGTCTTTGTTGGGGTTCATCTGCATGTGAAGCTCCTTCAAATTGCACTTTCCGATGGACGGGATTAGCCAGTCCATCGCGCTCAGATCGATCATATCGGCGTACGCCTGCGGGCACTGCACGACGGTAAAGAAACCGGTACAGACCTTACACAAAATTTACCCGGCGGCTGTGCTGAATTTTGCAAAACCGCTGTCTTAAGAAGTATCCCCGCGACGATCCTTGGGTCTAGTGCAGACGCAAGCGCCGGGGCGAAGAATCGAGGAAATATCATGATCCGTAGAATGCCCACAGTGGCTTTGCTGATTGGCGTGCTTGCTGTCGCGGGGCAGGCCGAGGCTGGTGGCGGTCACGGCTGGCAAGGTCCGGCCGTATTTGGTGCGATTGTCGGCTCGGCGATTGTCGGTTCGGCCATTATCAACAGCAACCGGCCGGTGTATGTTCAGCAACCGGTTTACGTGCAACAGCCGGTATATGCTCAGCCGCAGCCGGTGTATGTGCAACAGCCGCCGCCGGTTTATTACCAGCCGGCGCCGGTCTATGTGCAGCAACCGGTCTATTACGGGCCGCCACCGGTTTACTACGGGCCACCTCGGGGGTATTACGGGCCTCCCCGTGGCTATTACGGTCCGCCGCACGGGCATGGCCGCTGGTAGTCCGGCCGCTAACGGTTTCACCCTTCGTGCGGCACACCTGTAGGTGCTGAACTTGCTCGCGGTGGCGGTGTGCGGGTGAGGTGGATTTTGAAGGTGTACATATCCGTTGTTGCGATCAGGGCTGCTATTGGTTCCGCTATTACAGCGGGTTACCGGAAAAGCCTGCGCGGCCCGGCACAAAGTAACCAAGCGCAAGCGACTCTGACGTACGGTGGCTCGCTAAGGCTCGCCCCTCTGCTGATCGTTCCCACGCCCGCGAGGGAATGCCGCCAAGGACGCTCCGCGTTCCGAAGTCGACGCCGTCTCTAAGAAAACCCTCAACGTCGCAACCGGAACAGCCTTCGCCAATGCATCTGGCAAGATCCGATCAAATAACCTGCGCCGCCAAAAAAGGTCATATTTATGTCACAACAAATCCGCAATCTGGATCAGTCCGTCAAAACACGTCGATAAAAACAAGGACGAGCTCAATGCCTACACAAAACCCCCACCGCACCATCGGCCTGTGCACCTCAGCCAAGGTCTACAACGTACTGACCGAACTCAAGCACCTCGAAGGGCATCGCAACGCCAAAATGCTTTCGCTGCTGGCAGAAAACCTGGTGCGCAAAGGTCTGCTCAGCGAGCAGGAAGTTGTTCATATGCTTGACCTGGTGGTTGACTGAATCCGTCAAGCCTCGCTTGCGTCAATGACGACTATCGAAAGCGTTGATTGTTCGTACCCGCGCCGGATCCGTAAGGTAGCCCCATAGATTGATTGGAGGTTACCCATGTCCCAGGTTCAGATCATGTCCGTTATCGGCAGCGCAGTACCCGCTCAACTCAGGGAGCTGGGCTTGCTCGCCTGTTGGTACCTGATGCAGGACGGCGAGCCAATCAGTGGCCCGCTTACGTCGCTGCCCGCCGCTCAGGCCCTGTCCCAGCGCATTGGACAGAGCCGGTTCTGCGCTTAGGAAGGCAACTGTACCCGTGGTTTGGTTTCGCTGAAGATCGCCCAACTCGACAAGAACAGTGCGGCGATCAGCGGCCCGATAACAAAGCCGTTGAGACCAAACACCGCCATGCCTCCCAGGGTCGAGATCAACACCATGTAGTCCGGCATCTTGGTGTCCTTACCCACCAGGATCGGGCGCAGCACGTTGTCCACGAGGCCGATCACGAATACACCAAACAAGGCCAGCACAGTGCCTTGCCAGATCATCCCGCTGAGCAGGAAATACACGGCCACGGGTGCCCAGACAATACCCGCCCCCACTGCTGGCAGCAGTGACAGAAACGCCATCATCACCGCCCAGAGCAACGCGCTCGGGATGTCGAGAAACCAGAAAATGAAACCGCCCAACGCGCCCTGCGTGACGGCTACCAGCAGGTTGCCCTTGATGGTCGCGCGCACTACCCGGTTGAACTTGAGCTGCAGACGACGTTTCTGGTTTTCCTGCAAAGGTACGGCGGCGCGAACTTTGCGCGCCAGCTCGGGACCATCACGCAGGAAGAAAAACAGCAAGTACAGCATGATGAAAAAACTGATAATGAACTCGAATGTGCCTTGGCCAAAACTGAACGCCTGAGTGGCCAATACCTGCCCGCCCTGCATTGCACTTTTGATGATTTTCTCGCGCAGTCCGTTCAGCTCGCCCATGCCGAAGCGATCCAGCTGATGCTGAAAATATACGGGCAGACTCTGCTTGAATTGCGCCACGTAACCAGCGATGTCCAGTTTGCCGCTCTCGACGTTCTGATAGAAAATCGCGCCTTCTTGAACCAGCAAACCGCTGATGATAATGACTGGCAGAATCGCGATCACCAGGCAGATGCTCAAGGTCAGCAGCGAGGTGATGTTGCGTTGCCAGCCGAATCGCAGTTGCATCCGGCGCTGCATCGGCGCAAACACAATCCCTAGAATCACCGCCCAGAAGACCGCGCCGTAAAATGGCAGCAAAATCCAGATGAAGGCGATGGTCACCAGGGACAGCAGAATCACCAGCGATTTGTTCTGTAATGTCTTTTCGTTCATGTCCAATCCATGTCAGTCCGCAGGGTCGCGTTGCGCGACCTGATGCTTAGTCCGCCACGGTGCGCGCGAGTGCCATCCGTTTGTTATCAAGCATAGATCCATAACGACAAACCCCGCGCAGGGCACGTGTACAAAGGCAGCATTCTTTGGGAACTTGCGCACCAGTTACGCAAACTCCTCACGCAACATCGCCACAAACGCCTCTCGCGCCGGGTGCACTCCGGCGTTTTCATGCCAGTAAAACAGGTTGTCGATGGCGGTCAGCTCGGCAAATTCGTAACCTGCACAACCGGCACCCTTGGCGTATTGATCGAACACGCCTTTAGGCACCAGCGCAACGCCGGCGCCGGCACTGACGCACCCTACGATTGCGCCGTAACTGGCCAGGCTGACAATCGGCAGTGCTTGCCTCTGACCTGATAACCAATGCTCGAGCGCCGCGCGGTACGGGCAACCGACGGGCCACATGAACACGGTCTTGTCCTGCAAATCGGCGACATCGCGTAACGGCCCCATGGATGTCGAGGCAATCAGCAGCAGGTCTTCGCGGTACATCGGTGTGCGCCTGAGTCGGGAGCGCTCGACGTCGACCGCGACAATCGCGCCGTCGAGCCGATGATTGAGGGTGTCATCGAGCAGCTGGCTCCAGGCGCCGGTGGTCAATTCCAGGGCGACCGCCGGGAAACGCTGGTGAAATTTCGCCAGCAGGCGCGGCAACCGGCCGGTGGCGGAGGACTCGATGGCGCCGATGCGCAAAAGGCCGGAGGGTTCGGCTGACGGATCCACCGCGCGTTTGGCTTCCGCCGCCAAGGCAAGCATCTTCGAGGCATAGATCAGAAACGTCTGGCCTGCAGGGCTGATGCGCAGTCCCCGGCCTTCGCGTAGAAACAACGGCACACCCAGTTCCGCCTCCAGCGATTTCAACCGGGCGGTGATATTCGACGGTACGCAATGCAACAGCTCCGCTGCGCGAGCGATGCTGCCCTCGTCCGCCACAGTCTTGAACATGCGAATCTGCGCCAGCTCCATACATCACCGATAGTGAACGATAACGCCAGTATAAGTCAGTTGTGGCGAATGGTCCGAATTCTGATACTCCCTGCATCTGCCCTTAGGTGAACGACCATGCAAGCTGAACGCCCCGCCACCGCCTCCCCCGTAAGGATCACCCTGGCCATGGCTTTTGTCGTGGCGTGCTGGGCTTATGCTCCAACGGGCATCCACATCGGCTTGCAGGCGTACGAGCCAGGGCATCTGGCGTTGCTACGGTTCCTGCTGGCCTCAGCATTCATGGCCTTGGTGGCGACGATAAAAGGCATACATTTGCCAAACCTGCGCGATCTGCCGCTGCTGATAGTTCTCGGTTTTTTTGCAGTGAGCCTGCATCACGTGGCGCTGAACGTCGGCCAGCAAGGTGTCAGCGCCGGTGCATCCAGCGTGCTGGCGCAATCGACGCCGCTGTTCAGCACGTTGCTCGCCCGCTTCGTCTTCAAGGACAGCATCAGCTCCTGGCGCTGGGGCTGCGTACTCCTGGGTTTGCTCGGCGTAGTCACGGTGGTCGCCGGCGATCGAGGGTTCGGCAGTATCGGCGCTCACGGCTGGCTGATTTTGTTGGCGGCGCTGTCCTGGAGTTTCTACTTTGCTCTGCAAAAGCAACATGCGCGGCGCTACGACGGATTGACGCTTGTGTGTTACACGGTCTGGTTCGGCACGCTGCTGTTGTTGGTGTATCTGCCCGGACTGATGAGCGAAGTACTCAGCGCGGATCCCGATGTGCAACTGGCGGTGATCGGCCTGGGCATCTTTCCCAGTGCCCTGGCGTACCTGACCTGGGCGTACGTGCTGGCGCATGTGGACCTGAGCCGCGCGACGATGACGTTGTACCTGATCCCGCCCACTGCCATGGGCATTGCCTCGTTTGCCTTGGGCGAGCAGCCGACGCTGATGGTAGTGGTTGGCTCGGTGGTCGTGCTGGTGAGTGTGCTGGCCCTGAATCTGGAGCGGCGGACAGCGCATGTGGGAGCACAACTCACCCGCGTACAACGATGACGCGATCAACCTGCCGCCCACAAAAAACCCGGCACACTGGCCGGGTTTTTTGTTCAGCGCCTGTCGTCGGAGAGCGGCGAAGGCTCGTCGGCCGGTGGCATGTCCTCGCCGGCCGCCGGATCCTTCCAGTCATCCGGACGTTCCGTGACAGCTGGATCGTGCGAAGGATCCATGCCTGGAGGCGCATCGTGATCGATACCCGATTCGGTCAGGGGATCATCGGGATTGGTGTTGGGCGTTCCGCCCTGGAACATGGAATCGTCAGACATGACGCACCTCATTCATGAGGTCCAGCAACTCTGGGCCGTATCGTTTGGAAAACGCTCCAGCGGACAGGTGCAGTCGAGCAGACCAGCGGTCAGTCACGATCGGCCAGAAAACGGTCGCGGCTATTGGTCAGGTGCAGCCACATCGCTGCGCGCGCAGCGTCCGGGTCCTGGCGCTTGATTGCGTTGAGAATGGCCTCGTGCTCCAGATTGGCCAATTGACCCAGCTTGGTCAGATCCGCCGCGCCGCGCTCGACCGCGTTGACCCGGGTGCGCGGAATCATCGCGTTGCCCAGATGCTGCATGATTTCGCTGAAGCTCACATTGCCGGTGGCTTCGGCGATCAACAGATGGAAGCGCTTGTCGGCCTCGACGCAACTGTCGCTATTGGCGAGCAGGCGTTGATAGTCGTCCAGCGCTTCACGCATCTGCTGCACTTGCTGAACCGTGCGACGGGTTGCGGCCAAAGCCGCTGCCTGAGTCTCCAGGCCCATACGCAATTCCAGAATGCCGCGCACACCCAGCGCAGTATCGACGCTCAGCCGCAACCCCTGTTCCGGTGCCCGCTCAATCACGAACGTGCCGATGCCATGGCGGGTTTCGACCAGCCCGGACGCCTGCAACTTCGAGATCGCCTCACGTACGACGGTGCGGCTGACCCCGTGCTCCAGAACGATGGTATTTTCCGACGGCAACTTGTCGCCGGGCTGCATCTGGCCGAGCAGGATGCTCTGGGTCAGTTTGGCAACCAGGTCGTGGGCCAGATTGTGGGTGCGCTTGCGGGCAGGCGCGTCGAGGTCTTCTTGCATGGCGATTATCCGGGAGCAGAGCTAACAGGATCGTAGCATTGCGGCGGGCGGTAATGTCTGGAAAAAGACTCGTCAGCTTGCAGGGTTGTCAAACCCTTGGAGACTGCTTAGATTTTTCGCCCTACTTCGCTAAAGTGACCGGTCATGCCTGGCAAAAAACTGAATAAACTTGCGCTCTGCGCTTTGCTCCTGCCGTTGCTCGGCGCAGGCCACTGCATGGCGGCAGATAGCATCGAAACCCTGGTCAACGCTGCCGTCGAGCCGGTGATGCGACAGCAGCAGATTCCGGGTCTCGTTGTCGCAATCACCGTCAAGGGTCAGCCGCGCTTCTTCAGCTATGGCGTGACTTCGACAGAAGCCGGAAAACCAGTGACTCAAGACACGCTGTTCGAAATCGGCTCGCTCAGCAAGACCTTCACCGCTACCCTCGCCGCTTACGCCCAGGCCACCGGCAAACTGTCGCTGACGGACAAGGCCGGTCAGATTCTGCCGACGCTGCAGGACAGCGCCTTGGACGGCGTCAGTGTGCTTCAGCTGGGCACTTATTCCGCCGGGGGATTGCCGCTGCAGTTTCCAGCAGAAGCAGATGCGCCAGACAAAATGTTCGGTTACTTCAAAAGCTGGCAGCCGGTTTACCCGGCGGGAACCCATCGCCAGTATTCGAACCCGAGTCTGGGTCTGTTCGGCTATTTGGCCGCCCAGCGCATGGGCGCGCCGTTCGATGACGCCATGACAAAAACCGTTCTGCCCAAGCTCGGTCTGAAACACACCTGGCTCGAGGTGCCGGCGGATCAGATGGACTTGTATGCTCAGGGCTACAACAAGGATAACCAGCCAGTCCGGGTTGGCCCGGGCGCGCTGGATTCGCAGGCGTACGGGATCAAAACCAGCGCGGCGGACATGATCCGTTATGTTCAGGCAAACTTGCGGCCGGCTGGTCTCGAAGCGCCGATGCAAAAGGCCATTGCGACGACGCAGACGGGATTCTACAAGGTCGGGGAGATGACTCAGGGCCTGGGTTGGGAGATCTACCCGTACCCGGTGACGCTTGAGCAATTGCTGGCGGGCAATTCGACGTCAATGGCGATGCAAGCGCACAAAGTCGAGTGGCTGAACCCGCCGCAATTTCAGCCCGATCATTCACTGTACAGCAAGACCGGTTCGACCGGCGGCTTCGGCGCTTACGCCGCTTTCGTTCCTTCGAAAGACCTCGGCATCGTGATTCTCGCCAACAAAAACTTCCCCATCCCGGAGCGAATCAAAATCGCCTCTCAACTGTTGACGACGCTCTCGCAACCAGCCAAATCCGAATAGCAGCTGCAAGTTCTGCGATGTCCCTGTAGCAGCTGCCGAGCCTGTAATGTCCTTGTAGCAGCTGCCGAGCCTGCGAGGCTGCGTCCGAGCGCGCAGCGATCGCCGTCGGCACGATGATGAAAGATTGGGTAAACCGCGAATGCATTGGCGAGTGCTGCGCACCCGGACGCAGCCTCGCAGGCTCGGCAGCTGCTACAGAGTCTCGTGTGCTCGGCAGATGCTACAGAGTCTCGTGTGCTCGGCAGCTGCTACAGGGTTCTGTGCAGTGTGAACGTAGGCCGCCGATTTAATCGTCGGGCATCTGCGGTGGCTTGGCGGGTTTTGCCGGTTTGGTGTTGGCGCCCTTGGCCGGGGGCGGAGCTGCTTCGGTAGCTGGCGGCGGCGCCGCCATCGCGGCTTCTTTTTCCGCCATCGGCATTGAGTCGATAGTGCTGAAAATCTTCTGCAGGTCGATGTCATCCGACTGCTCAAGTTTCTTCTCGCCGTCCTTGCCCACCAGAATGACCTTGGTCTTTGCGCCAGCTCCCAGCCTCAGCGAGCGGATCAATGCCGCCGTGTCCTGGGGCCCCAGGTCCTTGCCTTCGCGCTGGCCCATCAGATTAAGTACGGTGTACAACACCATGCTTCGGTCAGTGAAGCCTTTGCGATTTTCAGGCTCATCCAAGGCCTTTTTCAGGCTCAGCCATGCCGGGTCGACCGTGCTCGGCGCAATAACAATCAGCGGCCGCGTCCGGCCCTTGTCCATGTCCAGCGGTGAGTCGCCATCGGCGGCGAGCAAAGGGCAGGCGAAAGCCAGTAAGGTAGTCAGGGTCAATGACCTGAGCATGCGCATCTCCTTTTGATATCCACGCTTTAATGATTGCGCATCGCGGTGATCGTTCCGGTTAACGCTCTTTGATTATGTCTCACCTGGCTGAAAGCTTAGGTCAGCGCGCCCATTGCGCAACTGAGCGGGCGCGACTCATCCGCCGTTTTTTATTGCTTGATCGATGACCAATGCGGGGATTGAAAAGGTAAAAACGCTGCCCGTCCCCGGCTCGCTTTCCACCCATAGTTGGCCGCCATGAGCTTGCACGATGCTGCGACAGATGTACAAACCCAGCCCGCTGCCATGGATGTTACCGTCACGAACGAACCAGTAACGGTCGAAGATGTGTGGCAAATGCACGGCCAGAATTCCACCACCGTTATCACGTACCGAAATCAACACTTTGTCGCCGGACTGCCGCGCATGCAGGTCAATCCGCCCGCCCGCCGGGGTGAACTTGATCGCGTTGCCCAACAGGTTGGACAACACCTGGAAGAGTCGCTGGGGGTCGGCATTGATGCACAACGCAGCCGTGCTGGTGCAGTTGAGTTCGATGTTTTTATGCGAGGTGAGCGTGACCAGCAGCGAGCAGGCTTGCTGCAGCAGATCGACCACGTCCAGCGGTTTGCATTCGAGGGCGTAATGACCGGCATCGAGTTTCGACTTGTCGAGCAGGTCGGCAATCAGCTTGCTCATGCGTGACGAGGCTTCTTCCACGGTCCCCAACGCCGCGCTCAGACGTACTGAAACCAGACTTTCGTCCCGGGCCACCAGGCGCTGCATCATTCCGCACTGCATGATGATAATGGTCATGGGATTGCGCAGATCGTGTGAGACGACCGCCACCAGTTCATCACGCTCGCGCACCGCTTCATGCTCGCGACGCACCTGACGGGACAGGTCGTTTTCGATTGCATGACGGCGCAGCTCAGCCACGGCGTAAACATCTGCGGCAGTCCACTGCAGGGCCTTGCCGTCGACCAGTTGCTCCCACAGTGCAAAGGAAGTGCGCGGACGCAATCGTGGGGTTCCCTGCCCTTGGTCAATGAAATGTTCGTCCGGATGGCCGCTCCATTGCATGCTCGAGCGCACTTGCGGGCGAAACCACAATACGCCGTTGTCCACTGGTTTTGGCAGCACGAACGCCAGCAAGCCGCTGGCCACGTTGCTGTAATGAGCGCTGGCGCTGTGCAGACTTTGCAAGTGATCGGTCACCAACGGCGCAGCCGTTTCGAGACATTGCTCGCGGACCCAAAGATAGAGTGCACGCACTTGATCGACTGACGGGCACTCGCCAAGCAACTCAAGGCGATCCCCGATCAGCACGGCCACGCCACTGGCCCCGGTCAGCGCCAACAGCGCGTCGGAATGTTCCAGCAGGCCTTCCAGCACATCCTGTTGACCCGTCTGCATGGCGGCTGTCAGGTCCGCGATCAATCCGGACTTTCGCGTTCGTTGAGCCTGCTCGTCACGCGTTTGCAAAGCGCTGATCTGTACGCTGAGCAGTTGCGCGATTGCCGCGCACATCGCCCGCACGGGATAGCTGACCCGCAACGGTTGCGGATGGGCGCAGGTGATCAGGCCCCAGAGCTGGCCGTCTTCGAGCAGTGACAGGCTCATGGACGCGCTCACACCCATGTTTTTCAGATACTCGCAGTGCACCGGCGAAACGCTGCGCAGTATTGAAAACCCGAGATCCAGAGGCTGTCCGTTATCTGGCCGCAGCATGGGTAGAATCGGTACCGGCACATAGTTCGCATCGGGGATCACGCGGATCCAGTTCAGCCGGTACAACTCACGCGCCTGGGGTGGAATGTCCGATGCGGGGAAACACTGGCCGAGGTAGCCGGGCAAACGTCCGCCCAGCGCTTGTGCAAGAACTTGTCCGTGCCCTTGCGGCTGGAAGCGGTAAATGAGCACCCGGTCGAAACCCGCCAGACGGCGAATTTCTTCCACACTGACGCGGTACAGATCATCGAGCGTGCTGGCCGCCTGCATTCGCCGCAGGGTTTTCAGCAGCCCGGTCGCATCATCGACAGGGTCGGTCAGTGGCTCCAGTTCAAGCAGGATCACACCGTCCTGGTGGGTGAGCACGCCGTTGAACCGTTGTCCGCCGATATGCAGCAACAATGGATTGACGTCTTCCAGATCATCCACCAAGAGCGCCTGACGCACCTGCTCTGCCGCAGTCGCACCCGTCAAAACGGCTAACGGTTGCGCGAGGACAGCTGCGACGTCATGGCCGAGCAATGTCGCACAATTGCGGCTGGCCTGCTCGATGATCAGCCCGACCGCGCTGAGTGCCAACAGCACACCGTGGGGCTGTATCGAACCCGGAATGCGGATCGGTTCGTTGGCGCAGTCGGCCAGCGCGGCGTCGAGTTCTGCAGCCCTCATACCAAAACCCCACACTGGTCGAGCCACTCTTCGAACGCCTTGAACGTAGCCTCGGCCGCCAGCACCGACTGCGCGCGATCCTGGGGCTCATGCATCTCATACAGACAGGCGAGAAAGCCGCGCCACATCAGCAATGTCGAGTCACCATACACCGCAAAAAACCGCCCGCCGCCCTGTTCATCGATACCAAGGCGCGAATAAATGCCATTGCGCAGCGATTGCCCGCCCAGCGTCGCGCCTTCGAGCACGTACAACACGCCCAATACGTCGGCTACTGAGGGAATTGTGGACGGGAAGGAACACAGCGGGAGGGCTTCAATGGCCTGTGCATCCAGCCCCAGTGCGTAGAGGTCGGCTTCGAGTGAGGGGGTTTTGCTGCGAATCAGCCAGTCCAGACCTGGAATATTCATCGCGACCTTGAACAGCGAGTCTTCCAGGGGCCGGTAAAATCCGTAATAGGCCATGATCAGGCGGGTATAGACCTGCAGATCGTCGGTGAAGAAGGGAATGCGTTTTTCCAGCGTCTGGTGCTGTCGGGTGGTTGCACTGCGCAGCTCGTCAAGTATCAACGGCAGGCTCTTGGGCGGCGCAGTCACGACGATATGTCGAGGCAATACCCGGTTTTGTGAATGTAATCTTGAGCCGATTGGGAATGCACGTGCCACCTCTGTCATGTCGATCACGGGGGATGCCGACAGGTCATTCGCGAGAGGCGGACGAAGGCTGGCTTTTCACCGTAGCACCTAAAGCGCACAGCCGGTGGTTTGATTTGCGCGCCTCTGGCGGTCAGAACGCCAGTTTGTAGCCGATCAACACCAGCATCGTTGCCAGGCACGGACGTAACACTTCATCGGAGATGCGGCCGGTCAGGTGGCTGCCCAGATAAATGCCCGGCAGCGAGCCGATCAGCAGATACCCCAACACTTGCCAATCCATGTTGCCCATGCTGGCGTGGCCAAGACCGGCAACCAGGGTCAGTGGCACTGCGTGAGCGATTTCCGTACCGACCAGGCGGCGGGTCGGCAGCAGCGGATAGAGGATGAACAGCGCCACGGTGCCCAGTGCGCCGGCGCCGATCGAGGTCAGAGCAACCATGGTGCCCAACACCAGACCGGTGATGACCGTCAGCACGTTGAGGCGCGAACCACTCGGATTGTAATGGCCGCCCGCACGCTTATGGGCGAAGTCCAGCAGACGCTTCTTGAAAAAAATCGCCAGGGCCGTCGCAAACAGGACGAAGCCCAGTGCCTGCTTGATCACAGCATTCATCGCATCGGGAGACGTGTGCAGCGTGCTCAGAAACCATAAGGTCATCGCCACGGCCGGCACGCTGCCGAGGGTCAGCCAACCGGTGATCGCCCAGTCGATGTTTTTGTTTTTTCGATGGACCAGAACGCCGCTGGATTTGGTGATGGCGGCGTACAGCAAGTCAGTGCCGACCGCTGTCGCCGGGTTAATGCCGAACCACAGCAGGATCGGCGTCATCAGCGAACCGCCGCCCACACCCGTCATGCCGACGATGAAACCCACCACCAGCCCTGCCACGACCAACCCGACGTTCACCAAATCCATCAAGACATCCACTCAGACTGCGGGGAAAAACTGGCCCGCAGCATAGCGATTTTTCTTATAACTTCTTAGAACGATGGGGACTATCGTTATTCCGCTGTTCTGAGGTCGAGGTTATTGTTTGTTACAGCGGTGTTCGCTGATTGGGTCGGGCGCGTGAAGCTGTAGGGGCCGAACTTGCCCTGATCGCGGTCCGATCGCGGTCCGATCGCGGTCCGAGCCTGACGCAGGCTGCGCCAGCTGCTACGGGGGTTGTTGCGTTCCGTAGAACGCCAGCTCCATGGGGCCGGGTCCACCCTCAAGAATCCAGCAAAATCATAAGTCCGCCTTCGCGAGCAGGCTTCGCTCCTGCGGGGACTGAATACATTCAGCGAAACCGGGCGGGCAATACTGACGAAGACTCAAGAAAGCCCCTCACTGCACCGGCAAAAAATTCAAAAACAGCAGACTTTGCGCATAATTCAGCCCGATCCGCCGATAACGCTCATCCAGCATCTGCGTGAGCAGATCCAGGCGCGCCACGATCTTGCCGAATTCCACCGCAAAACTCAGGTTGCTGCCCTCCTCCGATATCTCATTTGAAAACAGTAACGGCTCGCCCTGCTTATTCTGCCGCTGGCTGAGAATCCACGTGGCTTTCTCAATGTTGCGCGCGGCGTTGTTGACGAATGTCGGGTTGATCGCATCAGTCATATAGAACTCGACACGATTGCCATGAGCGGTAACCAACATGCTGCCGATGGCATAGATGAACGCCCCGACCCGATCGCCAAGAAACTCCGGACTCATGGCAAAACTCAGCGCCGCCAGGTCCTTTTTGCCGCCCAGGGTCGGCAGCGGCTGTTGCTGCTCGATGGCCATTCGAACCTGCTTTTCCGCCGTGCGTGCATCGAGAAAACCGGACTTCTTCAACTCTTGCGGATTACGCAGATACAGCTTGCTCATGAGCAAATACAGGCTGTCCAGGTTATCGCGCATCGCCAGCGTCGCCATGCGGTCAACGCTGGTTTGCAGGAACTCCTGGGGTTTACCTTCGCGAAACTGAGTGATGATGCCTTGGCCGTCGCGATGGCTGCAGCCGGACGTGAGCAACATCGACAGAATGGCGAGCAACCAACTGAGGCGGCGAATGTGCGCAGAAAGGAGAGGTGAAACTCGAACCATGGATTATGAACTTGGCATGGGCCGGCGGTGGGGATCGCCGCAGGCTGGCCAAGGATAGAGCCGCGAAAGATGAAAAAGTGCATTACCGACGGTCCATAACGCGATCCGGCGGCGACCGATGACGAATTAGTAATACTTTATAATTGAAAATGGAGCCAGATTAGCTATATATCTAAGTTGTGATCGAAAACACAGATCATTGGTATGACTAATAAATCACAAAAACAAAAGGATGGTCAGCATGCTTCCATTTCGTCCCTCGCTTTACGGCTTAGGATTGTCCCTGATGATTGCCACTCTCTCCGCCCAGGCCAACGGCCTGACCAGTGAACATAAACCTTTCGGCAAGACCGATGATGGCACGCCAGTCGAGCAATACATCCTGCGTAACAGCCACGGCATGGAGGCCATCGTCATCACCTACGGCGGCATTTTGCAGTCGCTGAAAGTGCCGGACAAAAATGGCAAACTCGAAGATGTCGTGCTTGGATTCGATGATGTGCACGGCTATCAGACAGGCACCGCGTTCTTCGGCGCGACCATCGGACGTTTTGGCAACCGCCTGGCCAACGGCGCCTTCGAACTGGATGGCAAGCGTTATCAGGTGCCACTCAACGACGGCACGAATTCATTGCACGGCGGCGCTCAGGGGTTCGACAAACACGTCTGGAAAGCGCAGCCGGCCAAGGACAAAGATTCAGTTGGCGTGACCCTCAGCTACTTGTCGGCGGACGGTCAAATGGGCTTTCCCGGCAATCTGCAAACCGAGGTCACCTACAGCCTGACCGAGAACAACGAGCTGCGCATCGATTATAAGGCGTCCACCGACAAGCCGACGGTGCTGAACCTGACCAATCACAGTTACTTCAACCTGGCAGGCGCGGGTAATGGCGATGTACTGCAGCAGGTCGCTACATTGCACGCCAGCCGTTACACGCCCGTCACCGGCAAATTGATCCCTACCGGCGAACTGGCGCCGGTGGCCGGCACACCGATGGACTTCACTAAACCCACGGCAATCGGCACACACATCAAGGCCGATCACCCGCAGCTGAAATTTGCCGAACCAAAACAGGGTGGTTTCGATTTTAACTGGGTGCTCGACGCCAAGGGTGACATTGGCAAACTCGCCGCAGATGTCAGCGACCCGCAATCCGGCCGGCGCTTGCAGCTGTACACCACCGAGCCTGGCGTGCAGTTCTATACCAGCAACTTCCTCGACGGTACAGTGAAGGGCAAGGCCGGCAAGACTTATGCCCACTGGAGCGCATTTACCCTGGAAACTCAGCACTATCCCGACTCGCCGAATCAGCCAGACTTCCCGTCCACACGCCTTGATCCAGGCAAAACCTACACGCAATCCACCGTGCTGAAATTCTCAACCCTTTAGCGCAGCGCGTGTAGCAGCTGCCGAGCCAGCAGCGCGCGACGCGTGTAGCAGCTGCCGAGCCAGCAGCGCACGACGCGTGTAGCAGCTGCCGAGCCTGCAGCGCGCGACGCGTGTAGCAGCTGCCGA